>DPHV01000036.1:14428-21108 GCA_003521625.1 Ruminococcus sp. | reverse complement strand
TTCGCCATATTTCATAAATTGCGTTGCAATTTATGAAACGGGACGTCAAGGATGCCGTCCCCTACGGCGATATAGGAAACGTTTTTATTTAATTTTGTAGGTGACAGGTTCCTACACGTCCCGAAACGTTGCCGATATATCAATCAACCCGAGGAAAACAAACCTTTCCAAATAACACGCAACATTACAAATTCGGAGTTTTGCGTGTCGAGGCTCTCGACCGACCATTAATTCCGCATTACGCATTCCGAATTCCGCATTTATTATTTACGGAGGTGTTTTTATGCTTAATGCTCTTTTACTTACGGCAGGAATTGAATTTTATATATTTTTAATTCAATTTGCATTCTTCATTCTGCAAATAGTTTCGTTCTGGATGCTGTTTCAAAAAGCAGATGTCGCAGGCTGGAAAAGTATTATCCCTATTTACAGCAACTGGAAAATGTTTGACATTGTGTGGAAAACAAAATATTTCTGGTTTACTTTAGGCTTGTCAGCTGTTTATTCGGTGCTTATGTACTTAGTTCAGAACGTGATTACTGCCGGCATACTGTTTATAGTTCTGACGGTTGTGCGACTGATAGTTTTATTTCTCAGTTGTATGCTTGAATTTTTCTTCTGCCGAAATCTTGCACGTTCATACGGAAAGGGCGACGGCTTTACATTCGGGCTGTTCTTCCTCTATCCAATTTTTATCCTGATTCTCGGACTCGGAAGTTCAAGATTTGTCGGCAAAAGATAATTTAAAATTTTCAAACTTTACAAAAACGGAGCACCGCTTTTCTGCGATGCTCCGACTTTTTATACCTATTAATCTTATTTAAAATACTTTACGCCGCTTTCAAAAATCTGCTGGTCTTTTGCAAACGGTACGTTCTTGTAAAGGTTTTCGCCCTTTCTTTCGCTGTGTCCCATCTTGCCGAGCACTCGTCCGTCGGGAGAGGTGATACCCTCAATTGCGCATACCGAGCCGTTTACGTTGTATGCAATTTCCGAACTCGGATTGCCGTTTAAATCAACATACTGCGTAGCAATCTGTCCGTTTTCTGCAAGCGCCTTTACGGTTTCAGGGTCAGCCATAAATCTGCCCTCGCCGTGCGATACGGGAACGGCGAACACGTCGCCTGCGTTTACGTTTGCAAACCAAGGTGACTTGACCGAAGTAACCCTTGTGTACGCCATATGTGAGATATGTCTGCCGATTGTGTTGAAGGTCAGAGTCGGGTCAGTCGGCTTTAACTCACGGATTTCGCCGTAGGGAACAAGTCCGAGCTTGATAAGAGCCTGGAAACCGTTGCAGATACCAAGCATAAGACCGTCACGGTTCTTGAGAAGCTCGTTTACAGCCTCGGCAATTCTCGGGTTGCGGAAGGTTGTCGCAATGAACTTGCCCGAACCGTCAGGCTCGTCACCGCCGCTGAATCCGCCGGGGAGCATAATCATCTGTGAGGTCTTTATAATCTGCTCCATTCTATCAATTGTTTCCTCAATTCCCTTTGAGGTGAGGTTCTTGACAATCAGCATTTCAACCTCTGCGCCTGCCTTTTCAAAGGCTCTTGCAGTGTCAACCTCGCAGTTTGTGCCGGGGAATACGGGGATAAACACCTTCGGCTTTGCAACCTTTATCGCAGGTGATTTTGTATTTCTTTCTGTATATAATTCTGCATTGACTTCAATTTCAGGGCATTCTGCCTGCGTTGGGAATACCTTTTCAAGCGGAGCAGTCCACTTCTCAAGGATTTCAGAAATTTCAGCCGACTTTTCACCCATCGTAACCTTTCCGTCATCTGTTACAACACCCAAATCATAGCTTAATACATTGCTGTCAAGCTCTGCGCCGTCTGCAAGCTCAAGCACAAGCGAGCCTGAAAGCGGAGCGAAAAGCTCGTCGTTTGTAAGCTCTTTTGCAAACTTAAAGCCGTAGCCGTTGCCGAAACAAGCTTTACAAACGCTTGCGCTGGCACCGCCCTCTTTAACAACAGAAGCAGAAAGCACCTTGCCGCTCTCGCAGAGTGCGAAAACTGCGTTGTACATTTCAATAAGCTTGTCCCAGTCAGGCATAAGCGTTTCCTTGTTCTCGGGAACGGGAACGTAGATTACCTTTGAGCCTGCGTTCTTGAACTCGGTTGAGATTGTCTTTGATGCCTTTGTCATTGCAACGGCAAAGCTAACGAGTGTGGGCGGAACGTCAATATCCTCAAACGTACCCGACATACTGTCCTTGCCGCCGATTGACGGAAGTCCGAGCTTGAGCTGTGCCTCCATTGCGCCTAAAAGTGCGGCGGCAGGCTTGCCCCAACGTTCGGGAACGTCCTTTAATCTTTCAAAATATTCCTGGAATGTAAGTCTTGCCGTCATCGGATTTGCGCCGATTGCAAGAAGCTTTGAGAGCGACTCAACAACTGCGTAAGCCGAGCCGTGGAACGGACTCCAGCGTGAAACACCGGGAATAAAGCCGAAGCTCATTGCGGTTGCGTCGTCAGTTTCGCCCTTTTCAAGCGGAATTTTAGCCGCCATAGCCTCCTGCGGAGTGAGCTGAGTTTTGCCGCCGAACGGCATAATTACCGTAGCCGCACCGATTGATGCGTCAAAACGCTCTGCAAGACCGATTTGCGAGCAAACCTCAAGTCTGCCCATATTCTCACAAACAGCCTTTTCAAACGGCATATCCCTGAGAACTTCGGGGCACTGCTCTCTGTAGCAGTCCTCTGCCTTTGGAGCTGTGATATAAGCCTTTGCAACCTGAGTAACGCCGTTTGTATTCAAAAATTCACGGCTGAGGTCAACAATCGTGTCGCCCCTCCAGTTCATTGTAAGTCTGGGATTCTCGGTTACAACTGCAACAGCGGTAGCCTCAAGGTTTTCCTTTTCAGCCTCGCTGATAAATTTTTCAACATCGTTTTTATCGAGAACGACAGCCATTCTCTCCTGACTTTCGGAAATTGCAAGCTCCGTACCGTCAAGACCGTCGTATTTCTTCGTCACCTTGTCGAGGTCAACCGTCAGACCGTCTGCAAGCTCACCGATTGCAACGCAAACGCCGCCTGCGCCGAAGTCGTTACATCTCTTAATCAGCTTTGCAACGTCGGGATTTCTGAACAGACGCTGAATTTTACGCTCTGTGGGCGGATTGCCCTTCTGAACCTCTGCACCGCAGGTTTCAATTGAGCTTTCAGTGTGAGCCTTTGACGAGCCTGTTGCGCCGCCGCAGCCGTCACGTCCTGTTCTGCCGCCGAGAAGCACGATTACGTCGTCGGGAGCAGGAACCTCACGGATAACGTTTTCCTTGGGTGATGCGCCGATAACTGCGCCGATTTCCATTCTCTTTGCAACGTAGCCCTTGTCGTAAAGCTCCACAACCTGTCCTGTTGCAAGACCAATCTGGTTGCCGTAGGAGCTGTAGCCCTGAGCCGCACCTGTTGTAATTTTTCTTGACGGAAGCTTGCCGTGCATTGTGTCCTTGAACGGAATTGTCGGGTCGCCCGAGCCTGTTACACGCATAGCCTGATAAACATATGAACGTCCCGAAAGCGGATCACGTATTGCACCGCCGAGGCAGGTAGCCGCACCGCCGAACGGCTCAATTTCAGTGGGGTGGTTGTGGGTTTCGTTCTTGAACTGAACAAGCCACTTTTCAGTTTTGCCGTCGATAGTAACGGGCACTTCAATTGAGCAGGCGTTGATTTCGTCGCTTTCGTCGAGGTCGGGGATAAGTCCCTTTTTCTTCAAGGACTTCATTCCGATTAACGCCATATCCATAAGCGACACGATTCTGTTTGTGTCCTTGCCGTAAACCTCATCACGTGTGTCGTAGTACTCCTGCAAAGCGTCCTCAATAACCTTGCCCAGAGCGTTCTTCTCAACCTCAACCTCGCTTAAGCGTGTGAGGAAGGTTGTGTGACGGCAGTGGTCCGACCAGTATGTGTCGATAACACGAAGCTCGGTAACGCTGGGATCACGCTTTTCCGTGTCACGGAAATAGTCACGGCAGAATTTGAGGTCTGCAAGCGTCATTGCAAAGCCCATTGAGCCGTAGTAGTCAGCCATTTCCTCGTCATTCCATTTTATAAAGCCTTCCACACGCTTAACGTCCTCGGGAACAGGAATTTCCATATCAAGCGTTTCGGGCTTTTCAAGAGAGGCAAGACGGCTTTCAACGGGGTTGATGAGGTATTCCTCAACCTTTGTAAGCTCGTCGTCTGTTATGTCGCCCTTAAGAGCGATAACCCTTGCAGTCAGCACCTTGCATCTGTCACCCTGTGTAAGGAGCTGAACGCACTGCTCGGCAGAGTCGCCACGCTGGTCGTACTGACCGGGGAGATACTCCATAGCAAAAACCTTCCAGCCGTCCTCAACAGGCAGAGTTTCTTCGTAGATAACGTCTGCGTTCGGCTCGGAAAGCACAATGCCCTTTGCCTTGTCGTATTCGTCCCTTGTAAGTCCCTCAATATCGTAGCGCACGATGTAGCGCAAATCGGTGACGGACCTCATACCCAGATTGTGGCGGATGTCCCACAAGGTCTGCTTTGCAAGGACGTTAAAACCGTCTTTTTTCTCAACAAATAATCTTATTACGTCTGACATAATTTATCTGCCTCCCGTATTTTATATTCCTCTATATAATAACACGGAAAATAAGCGTTTTATTTCATTTATAGCAAAAAGGGTTATTTATTAGTTTGGAGTTTGGAGTGTGGAGTTTGGAGTGTGGAGTTGTGGTCGAGCGGATAGGTTTTTTCCAATTAACAATTGACAATGTACAATTGACAATTAAGGTCGAGTGGATAGGTTACGATAATTTAAAAGTTTAGTGCCCGAATTTATTTATATGCGGCGTTGCCGCAGAGTGTATTAATTGTAGCGGCGAACTGCGTTCGCCATATTTCTACGGCGATAGAGGAAACGTTTGATTTTAATTTCGTAGGGGACGGCTTCCCAGACGTCCCAATGTATAAAATGTGAAACAATTTATGCATTATGGCGAACTCAGTTCGCCGCTACAAAATAAAAAGGTCGGGACACCGACTTTTATCGATGTTCCGACCTGTCTGCTCGAATTGCCTGCCGAGGCACTCGGTTTAATAATTTTCGGGATTAATCTGGAAATAGCTCTGGGGATGTGCGCAAACGGGGCAAACCTCGGGAGCTTTTTTGCCGATGCAGATGTGACCGCAGTTGATGCACTGCCAGATAACGTCCTCGTCCTTTGAGAAAACAATGTCGCCCTTAACGTTTTCAAGGAGCTTTTTGTAGCGTTCCTCGTGGTGCTTTTCAATCTCTGCAACCTTTTCAAAAAGGGTAGCAATGTAGTCAAAGCCTTCTTCTCTTGCTTCCTTGGCAAAGGTGGGGTACATATCTGTCCACTCGTAGTTTTCGCCTGCGGCAGCGTCCTCAAGGTTAATTTCTGTTCCCTGAATGCCGTCGTGAAGGAGCTTGAACCAGATTTTAGCGTGTTCCTTTTCGTTAGCGGCTGTTTCCTCGAACAGATTAGCTATCTGAACATAGCCGTCCTTCTTTGCCTTTGAAGCGTAGTATGTGTACTTGTTTCTTGCCATTGATTCGCCTGCAAAAGCGGCTTCAAGATTTTTTTCTGTTTTTGAACCTTTTAATTCCATAATAAACACTCCTTTTTTATTATTAATATCATTAAAAATCCAGAATTAAAAACTCAATTAAGTGTAGGGAACAGTCTTGACTGTTCCGCTGATTTTCAGCCGTTCTTATAATACTTTCGGAACGGTCAAGACCGTTCCCTACATTAAAAAAACTAAACGTCACCTATTAATCAATCTATAATTCGGGCAACCGTTTTTACCTGATTATCCGAATTATCCGCTCGAATTGCGTGTCGAGGCACTCGACTCAAACTTTTTCAAAGTCCGATGCGGGGTGTTTGCAAATCGGGCATATGAAGTCCTCGGGCAGTTCATCGCCCTCGTAAACATATCCGCAGATTTTGCATACCCAGCGTGTTTTTTCGCTTTTCTTAACCTCGGGCTTCGGCTTAATGTTCTTGTGGTAGTATGAGTAGGTTGCGCTCGCATTGTCCGACAGAACCTCGGCTTCTTCAACCTCGGCAATGAAAACGTAGTGTGTGCCTACGTCAACGGTGTCAACAACCTTTGCGGAGAAGAACGCATTTGTGCCCTCGGTTACATAGTTTATGCCGTTGGGCGCAGTTTTATACCCTGCAAAACCGCTGAACTTGTCGGTATCTCTGCCGCTTGCAAAGCCGAAACGCTCAAACAGACTGAAATTTGCAGATTCGTCAATACAGCTTACGTTGAATTTGCCCGATTTTAAAATCATATCGGTTGTAAAGTTATCCTTGTTTACTGTGATTGAAATTTTAACGGGCGTTGAAGTCACCTGCATAACGGTGTTGATGATACAGCCGTTATGCTTTTCGCCGTCAGCCGAAGTCAGAACAAACAGACCGCAGGCAATGTTATATAATGCTTTATTATTCATATATACCTCCTTGAATATTTGTATATATTTTATAAAAATATTATATTCCTATATTTTTTATTTGTCAATGCCTTTATTTCTTTAAAAAAGTGGAATTATTTGAAAAAAGTTATCTCGACCGTTTAGTTGATATATCGGTAACGTTTAGGGACGTGTAGGAACCCGTCCCCTACGAAATTAATTTTAAACGTTTCCTATATCGCCGTAGG
>DPHV01000036.1:2202-14214 GCA_003521625.1 Ruminococcus sp. | reverse complement strand
CAATTTATGAAATATGGCGAACACTGTTCGCCGCTACATTATAATATCAATCATCTGTTTATTCCGTAGGGGCGACCCTGTGTGGTCGCCCGAAACGTTAAATTTGTTAATTAAACTCTAAAACCAACATTTCACAGCTTAACGGCGCAACATACAGCTTGCCGTTTTCGAGCCTTGAACCGAACAGCGGTTTTGCGTCAGCATATCCCGGCGGAGTTTCAATTTCAACAGTCCTGTCAAACAAATTGAACGTGCAGTAAATTGCCGAGTGGTCGTCGTGGCGGATATACGAAAGCCTGCGTTCCTTTGCATAAACGTTGACAAATTCTCCGTCCCAGAGTGCGGAACACGCCTTGCGCAGATTGCCGAGCTTTTTGTGCCACTCGATAAGCTCCTTGTTCTCCTTGCCCCAAGGGTAACAACAGCGGTTGAATGGGTCACGGTAACCCTCCATTCCTGCCTCGTCACCATAGTAAACGCACGGAAAACCGGGGAGAGTGTACTGCATTGCGGCGGCAACCTTGTAAATCTTTTCACCCATTTCACGCTGTTCTTTTGAAAGATGTGTTTCAGCCTGCCAGCGGCGGTCACGTCCGTTCAGCGGCTCGCCTGCAATCATAGTGAGCGCACGCTCGGTGTCGTGAGTCGAAAGCGAATTCATCAGCACACGAAGAACGGGACGGGGGTAGTTCTCGATTACGCTCATAATCGTGCTCATTGTGTAGCGTGCGTCCTGTCCTTTGCAGAAGTCGAGAATTGCGTTTCTGAAAACGTAGTTCATAACCGAGTCAAGCTGGTCGCCGAGCAGGAATTTTCTCCTTGCGCCGTAGCTTTCCTTGTTGCTTGCATCTTCCCACACTTCGCCCACAATGAACGCCTCGGGATTTTCTTCCTTGACGGACTTGCGCAGATTTTCCATAAATTCGTCGGGTAATTCATCTGCTACGTCAAGCCGCCAGCCCGAGTTTCCGTATCTCATATATTTGCGCACAATGCCGTTTTTGCCGTTGATATATTCGTTGAATTCGGGCGAGGTTTCAATGACCTCGGGGAGCGTGTAAAAGCCCCACCACGAGTTGTAGTTGTCGGGCCACTCGTTAAATTTGTACCAGCTGTAGTACGGCGAATTTTTGTCACGGTAAGCGCCGCCGTCGCCGTATCTGCCCGAACGGTTAAAGTAAACGCTGTCGGAGCCTGTGTGCGAGAAAACGCCGTCGTTTATAATGTGTATTCCACGCTTTTTAGCCTCACTGCAAAGCTCCTTGAAGTCCTCGTCTGTGCCTAAAATCGGGTCAACGTGCGAATAGTCGCCCGTATCGTAGCGGTGGTTTGAGTACGCTTCGCCGATTGGATTGAGGTAAATACAGCTTACGCCGAGCTCCTCAAGGTAGTCGAGCTTCTGCGTAATTCCCTTGAGGTCGCCCATAAAGAAGTCGCTGTTGGTAATTTCGCCGTTTTCGTCAGGCTCCCATTTTGGCAGAGCGTACCAGTCCTCGTTGCGTGTAAAGTCTGTGCGTTTGAGTTTCTTTTCCTCTCCGCTGAAATTAAAGCGGTCGGGGAAAATCTGATACATAACTCCGCCGACAGGCCATTTCGGAGTTGTAAAGCCCTTTTTGTAGCAGGTAATCTGCCAGCTCCTGCCGGGCGAAGGCTCAATTGTGCTGATATTATATGCGTCCGACGGAACAATGTAGCGTGTTCCCTCGTTAGTGTGAAGCTTGAAGCCGTACCAGTAAAGACCGATTCTGTCGGGAGTAAACGAGCACTCCCAGATTTCGGTTTCGTCATCAAATGTGCCTGCCCAGAGAAAGTTTGTAAAGACCCAGTTGTAGTCGTAGTCGTACTTCACGCAAAGCTCGGCTTTCTGCGTTTTCAGCTTTCGTGGTACGAGTATGCGCAGGAAAATTTTAGTATCCTGCTCAACTGCGCCAAAGGGTAAACGGTAGTAGCCTTTTTGTGAGTCAAAAGGAACGGGCATAAAATCACTTCCTTGTAAATAATAATATTCATATTCGGCAAAATTGTTTTAGATAAATACAAAATTATATACTCTTTAATTCTACCACAAATGTGCAAAAAATTCAAATAATTTTGGAAAAAATAAGTAAACTTCGTCAAAACAACATTATTTAGCAAAAATTTCCACAAATATAAAAAATACTCTTTTATATTTCTCAATTTTATATTATAATTTATAGTATCTATATTATATGAAATAATAACGGTATGGGTGGGATTGAAATGGTTAAAAAAAGAGTCAGCGTTCAGATTGAGGGCAGAAGCTATGCGCTTATAACCTCTGATGATGAAAAGTACGTTGAGTCTGTTGCCGACGAAATCACAAAGCGAATCAGAAAGGCGGCTCAGTCGAGCAAGCACCTTGACACTCGTGACTGCGCAATTCTTGTTGCACTCGACCTGTGCGACGACAGAAACAAGGCGCAGAGGAAGAACAAGGATATTGTCGGCAAGGCTGACAAGATTATTCAGAACACAAACGAGCTGAGCAAGTCCTGCAAGGAGTACAAGGAAAGACTTGCCGAGGCTATCAACGAAAACACCAGCCTTACAAGGAGAATAAGGGTGCTTGAAGAGCAGTTAAGAGTTCTTTCAAAGGAAAACGGAGAGCTTAAAAATCAGCTTGAAAAGTGTGGAAAGCTTGAAGAGGCTGAAAAAGCCTTGCAGAAAGAAAAGGCTGAAAAAGCAAAAAACGGCTTTGAATTGAAGCAGTATTCTCTGTTTGACAAGGACGATAAAAATAAAAATGCAAAATACGAAAAAAAGAATTGAGATTCTCGCTCCCGCAGGAGGCTATGACAGCCTTGTTGCGGCGGTAAGGAGCGGAGCAGACGCAGTTTATCTGGGCGAAAAGTCGTTTTCGGCTCGCACCTCCGCAAAAAATTTTAATGACGACGAGCTGAAAAAAGCCGTCGCATATTGCCACATTCACGGCGTAAAGGTTTACGTTACGATAAATACGCTGATTTTTGACGATGAGTTCGAACAGCTTAAATCGGCGATTATTTCAGCCGCAAATGCAGACGCAGACGCTCTGATTGTTCAGAATCAGGGAGTGGCACGACTTGCAAAAAAGCTTGCGCCGAAGCTCCCTCTGCACGCCTCAACGCAGATGAGCGTTCACACCGCTTCGGGCGTTCGTGCGCTGTACGAAATGGGCTTCAAGCGTGTTGTGCTCTCACGTGAAATGAGCAAAGACGAAATCAGAAAATGCGCCGAAATCCCCGTTGAGCTTGAGGTTTTTGTTCACGGCGCATTGTGTATGAGCGTGTCGGGACAGTGCTATTTCAGCGCAATGCTCGGCGGTCGCAGCGGCAATCGGGGAGCGTGTGCCCAGACGTGCCGACTTCCGTTTTCGGTCGGCAAAAACAAAGACGGCTATGCCTTGAGCCTTAAGGACAACAGCCTGATAAATCACATCGGCGAGCTTGAAGAAATCGGCGTCACCTCGGCAAAAATCGAGGGCAGAATGAAACGCCCCGAGTACGTCAGCGCCGCTGTAAGAGCGTGCAGGGAACAGCGTGACTTCGGCTTTGTCAGTGACGAAACGGCACAAACTTTGAGGGGAGTTTTCTCCAGAACAGGCTTTACCGACGGATATTTTACCGGCAAGCTCGGTAAAGAAATGTTCGGCACACGCACAAAAAGCGACGTTATTTCAGCCGATGAAAAGCTGTTTTCATCAATCCGCCGGACGTACAAGGACGAAATTCAGAATGTTTCAGTCAGCGGAAAATTCACGGCAAGGCTCGGCGAAAATCCCGTGCTCGAAATAAGTGACGGAGAGCATACGGTGACTAAAAAATCTGACTTGCTCTGCGTAAAGGCGATTAAAACACCGCTTGACAGCGACAGGTGCAAATCCCAGCTTACCAAAACAGGCGGTACTGCCTATAAATTTGCAAAGCTTGAAACCTGTATCGACAACGACATTTCACTTCCGCTTTCTGCGTTGAACTCACTTCGTCGTGAGGTGCTTGCAGAGCTTGACGAAAAGCGGAGCAAAATTCATAACTATACAATTAATAATGCAGAAATTTTTAATGATATAAAGCCGTTTGAGGGCAAAAAAAGAGCCGTTCGGGCAAGAACGGCAGGCACGAAAATCGGAAACGGCTTAAAGGAATGTGAGCTTGTTTTTGTTCCGCTTTTTTCCGACATAAGGGAAATAAAACGGCTGAAAAACGAGGGCTATAAAATCGGCGTTGAAATCCCCCGAGGAATGTTCGGACGTGAAAAGCAGATTGAAAAAGCACTTATAAATGTAAAGGCAGTCGGAATAGATGATGTGCTTTGCCACAACATCGGCGCACTTTATCAGGCAAAGTCGATGAATATGACGCTTCACGGCGGATTCGGACTGAATCTTGTGAACACCTACGACTTGCTCTGGGCGCAGGAGTACGGACTGAAGAGCGTTGAGTTAAGCTTTGAGCTTACGTTTGAGCGAATTAACCGACTCGGCGGCACAATTGACAGGGGAATAATCAGCTACGGTTATCTTCCGCTTATGCTTTGCCGCAACTGCCCGAACAGGAGCGGCGGAATTGACTGTAAAACTTGCAAAAATCAGTCAAAAATGCAGGATAGAAAAGGCAAGCGGTTTTATCTGAAATGTGATGGAAACTGCACCGAAGTGCTCAATTGCGTGCCTCTTTTTATTGCTGATGAAGAAATTTCAAAACTTTCAACATCTTTTAACATTTTACGTTTCACTGTTGAAAACTATGTGGAAAACGTGGAAAACATTAAAGATTTCAATGGGTTTTCGATGTTAAAAGACAAATTCACACGTGGTTTATATAAAAGAGGTGTTGAATAGAATGTCAAAAGTGTTGAAAGAGTTTAATTTTGAAAAAAGAATTATAAAAAATTCTTCTGCCGAAAATTACAATTCAGTAATATTCTTAACCGAAATTTTAAAAAGGAATTAAAAAAATATTTGTGAATTTATTATTCAAAATTTGCAGGAAATGAAGGATGGTTAGAAATGGAAATCAAAATAAAAAAGCTTAAGGAAAACGCAAAAATCCCCAAAAGAGCCACAGGCGGCTCGGCCGGAATGGATTTATACGCCTGCATTGACGAGCCGATTACTCTTGCTCCCGGTCAGCTTGCAATCGTGCCGACAGGCATTGCAATCGCTCTGCCCGACAATAGATGTGCGGCGTTTCTCTACGCTCGGAGCGGTCTCGGCGTTAAGCATGGAATCTGCCTTTCAAACGGCGTCGGCGTAATCGACAGCGACTACAGGGGCGAAATCTGCGCCGGTCTTTGCAACGTGTCCGACAAGCCCTATACAATCGAGCCTGACGAGCGTGTTTGCCAGATGGTAATTGCGCCCGTGCTCACTCCCGACGTTGTCGAAGCAAGCGAGCTTGACGACACCGACAGAGGCGAGGGCGGTTTCGGTTCAACAGGGAAGCACTAATTCGGAATTATCGGTCGGTCGATTGACTCAATACGTAAAAAATTGTAGCGGCGAACTGTGTTCGCTATAGTGCATAAATTGTTACACAATTTATGCATAGGGACGTCTGGGAAGCCGTCCCCTACGGAGATAGAGGAAACGTTTGAATTTATTTTCGTAGGGGACGGGTTCTACACGTCCCGAAACGTTACCTATATATCAATTTATAATTCGGGCAACCGTTTTTTCAAAACTATCCGACTTTTCCACTCGATTTGCGTGTCGAGGCACTCGACTTACAAAACTCTTTCATACAGCACTTTTCGCATTTCGGACTGCGTGCTGTGCACACTGCTCTGCCGTGAAGTACAAGCCTGTGGCAGAAATCGTTGCTCTCCTCGGGCGGAAGTAAATCACGCAAAGCAAACTCAATCTTTTTCTGGTCTTTCAGATTGTGAAGTCCGAGCCTTTGGGTAATGCGTATGCAATGCGTGTCAACAACTACGGCAGGCTTGCCGAAAATGTCGCCGCACACAAGGTTTGCGGTCTTTCTGCCGATTCCCGGCAGTTTAATCAAATCGTCAATATTATCGGGCACAACTCCGCCGAAATCGTCACGCAGCATTTTTGCAAGCTCAACAATATCCCTTGACTTCGTCTTGTAAAGTCCGCAGCTTTTTATATACTCTGCAACCTCGTCAGCTGTCGAATTTGCAAAATCGTCAACCGTTCTGAACCTTTCAAACAGTGCAGGAGTTACCATATTAACCCTTGCGTCGGTGCATTGAGCGGCAAGGCGTGTGGCTATCAGAAGCTGGAGAGGGTCTGTGTACACAAGCGAGCAGATTGCCTCGGGATATTCCTTCTTTAAAGCGTTTACGGCATTTATTGCAATTTGTTTTTTAGTCAAAAAATCACCCACTTAATTTAATTCGGAATGCGTAATGCGTAATTCGGAATTGTTTTATATTTTAGTCTGAAAATATTTTATCATATACTGTTTTTTATTGCAATCAGATTGGAAAATCGGTAGAATAAAATCAAATTTTAAATTACGGACGGTGACTTCACTATGTATAAAAATTATATTTTTGACCTCTACGGAACTCTTATCGACATCAACACAGACGAGTGGAATGATGATTTGTGGAAGAAAATGGCTATCCTCTACGGCTACAAGGGCGCACACTACACCTATGACGAGCTTAACGACGAGTATGACAAGCTTGTTGCACTTGAAAAAGCCGCTGTAAGAAAACGCCACCCCGAATATAATGTGGTTGACATTAAAATTGAAAAGGTTTTCAAAAAGCTCTTTACACAGAAGGGCGTTAAGACAACAAAGGCGCAGATTGCGTTTGTTGCCGAGGCTTTCCGCTGTTACTCGACAAAGTACATAAAACTCTACGACGGCGTAATCGACTTGCTCGACACGCTCAAATCAAAGGGCAAGAAGATTTATCTTCTCTCAAACGCACAGCGCAGTTTTACCGAAAACGAGCTTAATATGCTCGGTCTTACAGAGTACTTCGACGGAATCTGCATAAGCTCCGACGAGGAGTGTTCAAAGCCCGATTCCTGCTACTACAAAACGCTTTTTGACCGCTACGGTCTTGAGAAAAGCGAGTCGATTATGATTGGCAACGACTACCTTTCCGACATCGGCGGAGCGGCTCACTTCGGAATCGACAGCCTTTACATTCACCAGAGCATTTCACCCGACATCGAGGGCGAGCTTCGCAGTACCTACACAGTAATGGACGGTGACGTTTACAAAATTAAAAAGCTGACGGTAAAATAAAACATTCATAACCCCGCACCTTGCTGTATACACTATTAAAAACAGAAACAGCGAGGTGAGAGAGTGGAAAAGAAAATTTCCGACAGTGAAAAGCTTGACCGTATTCACGACAAGAATATGAACGCCTGCTCTGCATATGACTGCACGGGTCTTATTCCCTCGGCAATTACGGATGAGAGCGAAGCCGAATCGTATGAACAGCTTTATCCCTACCGTGTTCCGACAGCGGACGACAAAAATAAGGAATGAAACAACAGACAACTAACGCATACCGCAAAACTACGGTGTGCGTTTTTTTTGATTGAATTTAGCCGAATAAAAAACGATTTCGTACATAAAATATAACAGAAGTTTTTTGAGGTGAAAACAACATGTCAGGTGTACACAAACTTAACATAAAACAGCTTGCAATCAGTCTGACTATAAGTCTTGGCACAGGCTTGTTATCGGGACTTGTAACAATGTTAGGAATGGAGAACTTTAAAAATGCAAACAAGCCGCCGCTCACTCCACCCGATTTTCTTTTCCCGATTGTATGGACCATACTCTTTATTCTGATGGGCATATCGGCGTATATTATTTACCAAAGCGAAGACCGGGGAAAAACAAAAGCACTGCTTGTATACGGGATACAATTGTTTGTAAATTTCTTCTGGCCGATATTCTTTTTCAATTTCAGTGCTTATCTGTTTTCTTTTATTTGGATAGTTCTCTTATGGTTGTTGTTAATTCTGATGATTAAGTTGTTTTATCCCATAAGCAAAACAGCGGCTTTGTTGCAAATCCCCTATTTTCTATGGGTAACATTTGCGGCATATCTAAATTTCGGCGTATATATGTTAAATTAGTATAATCGTAACGCATACCGAAAAATACGGTGTGCGTTTTTATTTTATATAATACTTGAAATAAAACGCAATAAATATTATAATATAGGGTAAGTATCAATTAAAGGTGGTATTATTATGCCGTTTATAAATGTTAAAACTAACGTGTCGCTTGACGATACTGCAAAAAATACAATTAAAAGCCGTCTTTCAAAGGCGATTTCGCTTATCCCCGGCAAGAGCGAGGCATATCTTATGTGCGCCGTAGAGGATAAAATCTCTATGATGTTTCAGGGAAACTCCAACAAAAATATTGCTTTTGTCGAGGTTAAAATTCTCGGAAGCTCCTCAAAGGACAATTACGGAAAGCTGACCGCCGAAATCTGCAATATCTTAAGCGAAGAAGCAGGCGTTGACGGCGGCAACTGCTATGTAAAATTCGAAGAAGTACAGTACTGGGGTATGGACGGATTTATGTTCTGATAAACGGGTGATTTTATGAAAAGCTATCGCAAGGAACTGTGGTTCAACGTGCCGCAGCGCAGAAAAATTATACGCATTACCGAGGATGTTCAAAACGCAATTGACGAAAGCGGAATCAAGGAAGGCTTGGTTCTCGTAAACGCAATGAACATCACAGCCTCGGTTTTCATAAACGACGACGAAAGCGGACTTCACAGCGACTATGAACGCTGGCTTGAAAAGCTTGCTCCCGAAAAGCCGTACAATATGTACGCTCACAACGGCTTTGAGGACAATGCCGACGCTCACCTCAAACGCACGATTATGGGCAGAGAGGTTGTCTGCGCAATCACAGACGGCAGGCTTGACTTCGGCACTTGGGAACAGATTTTTTACTACGAGCTTGACGGCAAACGCCGCAAGCACGCACTGATAAAGATAATCGGAGAATAATTTGGGGGAATATTGATTATGAGAATTGTTGTACTTGCAGGAGGACTCAGCACAGAGCGTGACGTGTCGATTTCATCGGGAATACTCGTTGCCTCTGCGCTCCGTGAAAAAGGTCACGAGGTTGTACTGCTCGATGTTTTTACGGGCTACGAGCAGAATATCTGCGACATTGACGCACTTTTTAAGCAGAACTACAGCTTTGCCGACAAGGCAAACGTCGGCGAAACCGTTTCAGATTTGAGCGAGGTCAGGGAAAACCGCCTGAACAAATCCGACAGATTTATCGGAACAAACGTGATTGAAATCTGCACCGAGGCTGATATAACTTTCCTTGCGCTCCACGGCGGCGAGGGCGAGAACGGACAGATTCAAGCGTCGCTTGATTTGCTCGGAATCAAGTACACCGGTACGGGCTATCTCGGCTCGGCTCTTGCAATGAACAAGGGACTGACAAAGAGCGTTTTTGTTCAGAACAAAATAAACACTCCCGCAGGCGAGATTTTCAAAAGCGTTGAGGACGCAAAGAGCTGGAGCATTTTCCCCTGCGTTGTAAAGCCCTGCTCGGGCGGATCAAGCGTAGGAATTGCAAAGGCTGAGAACGAAGAAGAATACATTTTGGCTGTTAAGGACGCTTTCAGATACGAGAACGAAATTGTCGTTGAGCAGTTTGTCAAGGGCAGAGAGTTTTCTGTCGGAATCCTCGGCGGCAAGGCTCTTCCGCCGATTGAGATTATCCCGAAGTCGGGATTCTATGACTACGCCGCAAAATATCAGGCTGGCGCAACAGATGAAATCTGCCCTGCCGACATTGACGAACAGACGGACAAGAAGCTCCGTGAGTCTGCCGTTGCGGCTTACAATTCGCTCCACCTCGACAGCTACGCAAGAGTTGATTTTCTTGTTGACGAAAACGGCGAGCCGTTCTGTTTAGAGGCGAACACTCTCCCCGGTATGACTCCCACAAGCCTGCTTCCGCAGGAGGCGGCTGTTGAGGGGCTGAATTACGCCGATCTCTGCGAAAAAATCATCGAAATTTCATTGGCAAAATATAAGACAGAGGAATAACGGCGTAGGGACACGGCGTGTCGTGTCCGTAGTAGCAATTAAACTTTACCGATTAAACCGTAGTTATAGAGGAAAACAAACCTTTCCGTAGGGGACGGGTTCCTACACGTCCCGAAACGTTTCCTGTATATCAACCTGATTGTAGGGCAACCAACGTATTTCTTACTACTGATTTTATATACTCGAGGTAAAATATGAAAAAATTTACACTTGGCGAGATTGCCGAGTCCTGCGGCGGAAAATTCGTGGGAAATGACAGCGACAAAAATATTGAAATAACCTCCGTTGAGCGTGACAGCCGTCAGATTAAGGACGGCTCGCTTTTCCTTGCAATCAAGGGCGAGCGTGTTGACGGTCACGACTACATTGAAAAGTGCTTTGCAGGCGGAGCAGTCTGCGCAGTCTGCGAAAAACCGCCTGTTAATGCGGAAAAGCCGTACATTCTCGTTGACTCAACGCTTGAGGCGGTCAAGAAAATTGCAAAGGCGTACCGCCGAAAATTCGACATTCCCGTTGTCGGCGTGTCGGGCAGTGTCGGCAAAACCTCAACAAAGGAAATGCTCTACGCAGTCCTTTCGCAGAAATTCAGAACGCACAAAACACAGGGCAACCTCAACAACGAGCTCGGCGTTCCGCTTACCCTGCTTTCAATGCCCGAGGATACTCAGGCGGCTGTAATCGAGATGGGAATTTCCGACTTCGGCGAAATGACAAGGCTTTCCGAAATGGTACAGCCCACAATCTGCGTGCTTACGATAATCGGCTGTTGCCACCTTGAAAACCTCGGCGACCGTGACGGCGTTTTAAAGGCAAAAACCGAGATGTTCAAAAACGCCGCCGAGAATGCGGAGTATATCCTCAACGGCGACGACGACAAGCTTTATTCGGTTACGGAAGTGAACGGCAAAAAGCCGATATACTTCGGATTTGCAGGCGACAACGACTACTACGCCGAAGATATTGAAAATAACGGCGAGGGCGGAATTTCCTGCACACTCTGCTTTGATAATACAAGACTTAATGTAAATATTCCTGCAATCGGCAGTTATATGGTCAGCAATGCGCTTGCCGCAGTTGCGGCTGGCAGACTGCTCGGCCTGAGCGACGAACAGCTTATAAACGGCGTGCAGTCCTATAAGACCGTAGGCAGTCGTGCAAACGTGATAAACACAGGCAAAATCAGGATAATTGACGATTGCTACAACGCAAACCCGACCTCGGTCAAAGCGTCGCTCGATACTCTGGTAAACTTTTCGGGAAGAAAGGTTGCAATTCTCGGCGATATGAAGGAGCTTGGCGCAGACGAGCTTAAACTGCATTATGAAACAGGAAAATACGCAAAGGACAAGGGCGTTGACCTTGTAATTGCGGTCGGACCTCTTGCGGTTGAACTTGCAAAGGGTGCAGACGGCGAGTGGTTTGAAAGCGTTGAGCAGGTAAAATCCGCAATCCCTGCGCTGATTAACGATGGCGACACAGTGCTTGTAAAAGCCTCGCACTCAATGCACTTTGAGGAGATTGTTGATTTTCTGAAGGAGCAGTTTTAAACTATAATTTACCGAGTGCCTCGGCGAGCAAATCGAGTGGAAAATAAACCTTTCCGTAAGGGATGGCTTCCCGGACGTCCCTATGCATAAATTGTATAACAATTTATGCATTATGGCGAACACAGTTCGCCGCTACAATATTATAATATCATCACTGCGGCAACGCCGCATACAAATAAATTCGGGCATTAAACTTTTGAATTATTGCAACCTATCCACTCGACAACAACTCCACTCTTCACTCTCCACACTCCACTCTAATCTAAATTCTTGTTTGTTTTAATATATGTAATATTTTACAATTTCGAAAAAAATCAAAAAAGGTATTGACAAAACGAAAAATATAATATATAATCAATCTTGCTGATTTTGAGTATTGGCAAATACGGCGGAATAGCTCAGCTGGCTAGAGCATTCGGTTCATACCCG
>DPHV01000036.1:0-1970 GCA_003521625.1 Ruminococcus sp. | reverse complement strand
CGCCCTTTCACGGCGGTAACACGAGTTCGATTCTCGTCCGGGTCACCAAACATTTTTAAAACAACACCGTTACAAAGTGCGGTGTTGTTTTACTAAATGCCGGTGTGGTGGAATAGGCAGACACAAGGGACTTAAAATCCCTCGGACTAATACTCCGTACCGGTTCAAGTCCGGTCACCGGCACCAAAAAAGGTGGTTTTTTAACCGCCTTTTTTATTTTGCTAAAATATCTTAAAATGCCCGAAAATGGCTTAAACACTGACGTTCTGAACCTTTGAAGAGGTTACTTGAGCAAAGTTGGCGTAACCAAAAATAAGGCTCATAAACAGTCAAATAGACAGTCAAACGCCAAAATAAACAGTCATTTAAACAGTCAATTTTGCAAGTGAATATGCGGCTTAACGGCTGAAATCAAAAAATCAATTACATTCATTTACCGCAACACATAAGATTTTTCGCTGAATATATTAATGCTCGTTGGAGATTTATTTCTCTGGCGGGCATTATTTTTGTTCCTTTATACAAAAACAATATAAATCGATTGTGTAATAATAACAAGATTATATAGTCTGCATTAACAAACTATTTACATTAATGAAATTTGGTGATAAAATAAATGTGCAACCTAATTCAATTTTTCTGCGTGAATAGTATGTATTTTTACTTCGGTAAAAATACATACTCTATTTCGCATACTTGTTTACGCAGGACAAAATATTGATTAGTGTCGCAGCAATCGGAGCAGTGCGTTTTTCGTGCGTGGCCTCGGCTGCACATTTTTTAATCTAATAGGAGGTAAATAAATGAGGAAATTTCGCAAAATGCTGTCAATAGTATTGTCAGTACTAATGATTGCAAGTGTGGCTACTGCCGCACCGCTTTCAGCAGAGGCTTTGGAAACAGAGAGTATAAACGAGGTTGGAATAACGACCGACGGCAATTCTGAAAATTCTTCGGTAAATTTTGAGTATAGTATAAATGATGATAATACTGTTACTATTACTAAGTATACCGGAAGTGAAGAAAACGTCGTTATCCCGGACACAATAGAAGACTTACCTGTTGTTAGTATTGGTAATTCTGCTTTTAAGGTTTGTTCAAGCTTAACAAGCATAAATATCCCTGACGGAGTTACAAGTATAGGCGATTATGCTTTTGGTTGGTGCACAAGCTTAACAAGCATAAATATCCCTGACGGAGTTACAAGTATAGGCGATTATGCTTTTGGTTGGTGCACAAGCTTAACAAGTATAAATATCCCTGACGGAGTTACAAGTATTGGTAATTATACTTTTTACAATTGCTCAAATTTAACAAGCGTAAATATTCCTGACGGAGTTACTAGTATTGGTGAATATGCTTTTAGCGATTGTTCAGGTTTAACAAATATTAATATTCCTGAAGGAGTTACTACTATAGGTGATTCTGCTTTTAACTATTGTAAAGGATTAACAAGTATAAATATCCCTGACGGAGTTACTAGTATTGGTTGTTTCACTTTTTACAATTGTTCGAGTTTAACAAGCGTAAATATTCCTGACGGAGTTACTAGTATTGGTGAATATGCTTTTAGCGATTGTTCAAGCTTAATAAGCATAAATATTCCTAACGAAGTTACTAGTATTGGTGATTATGCTTTTAGAAGTTGCTCAAGTTTAACAAGCGTAAATATTCCCGAAGGAGTTAAAAATATTAGTGAGGGCACTTTTTTCGGTTGTTCAAGCTTAACAAGTATAATAATCCCTGACGGAGTTACAAGTATAGGTGATTCTGCTTTTACCTGGTGCTCATGCTTAACAAGTATAAATATCCCTAATGGAGTTACTGATATTGGCAATTCTGCTTTTGCCCGTTGCGAAAAATTAACAAGCGTAAATTTCGCTAACGGAGTTAAAAATATTGGCGAATCTGCTTTTTGCGGTTGTTCAAGCTTAACAAGTATATGCATTCCTGACAGTATTACAAGCATT
>DPHV01000007.1 GCA_003521625.1 Ruminococcus sp. | reverse complement strand
ACAGGAATAATATGATGCACTTCATCAACGGGTGTCATTCGTCCTTGCTCAAGGCAACGCTCACACAACGGGTGTGCCGACACATAACGATCACGAACCTTTCGCCACGCTCTGCCGTACTTAATGTTCACATCAGCTTTGCGTTCGTATTTGTTGTAGCGTTTGTTTTGTTCTTTCTCGTGCTGTTCACAATACTGTTTCTCGGTAAGGTTAGGACAGCCGGGGAAGGCACAGGGTCTTTTCGGCTTTCTTGGCAAGTTCCACACCTCCTTTTGGGTATAAGAAAAGCCCTGCGGATTTCTCCACAAGGCTTTCAAAGTCTATTTCACTGTTTATATTATAGCAGATGTCCATACTGTAATTCTATGGAATTTACTGTCAACTTTCAGGAATTTCAAAAATTTTTAAGGCTTTATTCCTCATCTTGAACACATTGTCGATACTGCAATTCATCTTAACCGCTATTTCCTCCCAGGTTTTAAAGCATAAATATCGCAGTTCAAGAAGTATCTGATACTCCGGCTTTTTAACCCTTTTTATTGCTCTCACAATATCACGCTTTAAGTCAACAAGCCTGTCTATGTCCCTGTTTATTTCTTCCTGCAAATCAACAATCTTAACAACAGTATCCTCTAAACGGGAGTTACTGATGCTTTGACTTTTCGGCATATCCGATAATGTGGATGTGCATTTTGTTGCAAGAAGATTGAGTGCTTTCAACTGTTCAATCTTTGAGTCTATTCTCTTGTCAAGGTGATATGCCTGACTTAAATATTCCTTTGCCGTCATTTTAGAAAACCTCCCAAATCCGCCTTAACAGCGTCTATTAGATCTGACTGTGTTTTGTTCTTTCGCTGAAGTGCCTTTAAAATCTGCTCATCAATAGTGCGTTTAGTGATGATGTGCTGAATTACAACTGTGCTTTTCTGACCTTGTCTGTAAAGCCTTGCATTCGTCTGCTGATACAGTTCTAAGCTCCAAGTTAAGCCGAACCACACAAGTGTTGAACCTCCGCTTTGAAGATTAAGTCCGTGACCTGCCGATGCAGGATGTATAAGTGCAACAGGAATTTCGCCGTTATTCCACCTTTCAATACTTGTGTCTGTATCAAGCTTTGAAAACGGAATATGCAGGCTTTCAAGCCGTTCTGCAATTCTTTCATAATCGTGCTTGTACCAATATGCCATTAAAAGCGGTTTGCCGTTCATACTTTCGATAATGTCCTCAAGTGCGTCAAGCTTTCGGCTGTGAATTTCAATGATGTTCTGATTATCATCGTAAATCGCACCGTTTGACATCTGACACAGCTTGTTTGACAGTGATGCGGCATTAGATGCAGTGATTTCTCCCTCTGCGATTTCAAGGACTAAATTTTTCTTCATTTCGTCATAGTGCTTTTTCTCTTTGTCCGATAATTGGACTTCATAATTACTGATTACAAGCTCCGGCATATTCAGATATTCATTTGCTTTCATTGAAACTGTAATGTCGGAGATTTTTTCATATATGTCTTGTTCGGCATAGGGCAGAGGCTTGTATGAATAAACAACCTGTCCGTTCATCTTGTCGGGCTTGAAATATTTGTTTCTGTATTGTCCGATAAATCTCCCAAGTCGCTCTCCCATATCAAGAATTTTGAATTCAGCGAATAAATCCATAAGTCCGTTACTTGACGGTGTACCTGTCAAACCCACTATACGTTTAACTTTCGGTCTTACCTTCATCAGTGACTTAAACCGTTTGGTCTGATGATTTTTAAATGATGAAAGCTCATCTATCACAAGCATATCAAAGTCAAAGGGAACACCGCTTTTCTCAACAAGCCATTGAATATTTTCTCGGTTGATTATGTAGATGTCAGCATCTTCATTAAGAGCTGCAATTCTTTCCGTTTCGGTACCCACAGCCACGGAATATTTCAGATTTTGCAGATGCTCCCATTTCTTAATTTCATCACACCAAGTGTTTTTTGCAACTCTGAGTGGTGCGATTACCAGCACCTTACGCACCTCAAAGCTGTCAAACAACAGGTCATTGATAGCCGTCAGCGTGATTGAAGTTTTACCCAAACCGCAATCCAAAAACAATGCTGAAACAGGGTGTGATTTCAAATATTCAATAGCATATTTCTGATAGCTATGTGGTTTGTATTTCATCAATTATCCCTCCAATCTGCTCTGCATCATCAAGCACATACACCTTAAAACCTAATCGCTTCAGCATTTTATGCCTTGCTCTTTGCAAAGGGCGAGGTTTTTTGTTTGGTGCTTTTACTTCAACAAAGGCAATTTTCCCGAAAGGCAACAGCACAAGCCTGTCCGGCATTCCGTCAAAGCCGGGACTAACGAACTTCGGACAGATGCCGCCGCACTTTTTTACCGTCAGGGTTAATTTTTGCTCGATTGATTTTTCGGATTTATTTGAATAATTCATCTGCCACCCTTTTTGCTGTTTCAATAATTTCTGCATCAACTTCATTTCTTGGCACACAGTTTAATGCTCCGTAAAACACATCGGTATACTCATTTGAAAGGTTCGGATAATCCTTAAACATATTATCTTCAGCCTTTGAACATATTAAGCAAATCTTATCAAGTTCGTTAATAATCTTATCTGTTTCAGTAGCAGTCAACACCTTTGGAACATCAACTGTTACCTTGGATAAAATGCTTTTAAGCAAGCGCATTTCCGCTCCTACCCTTTTATACACATCAATTGTTCTATCTTTTGCTCTAATCATAATTTACCTCCGATTATTTATTTTGTCCTTTTTGTCCTTATGTCCTCAAGCGTATATATATGTCCCTATGCTTAAGCGTATATATATAAATAATAATAATAAATATATAAATATAAGTATTATATATAGATGTTACTATAAGGACAGGTAATCATATATATACGGATATATATAAGGGACTAAAAGGACAGAAAGGACTAAAAGTTATCTTTTTCAAAAACATATGGATTTGTAATATAAACCTGTGCCGGCGGTCTTCCCTTACCCGAATAACCTTCCTGTGGTTTTTCGGCAATATATCCGTAATCCGCAAGGCGATTAAGAACACTCTGCACATCATCGGCTTTTTTAAAATTTCTGCAAAAGCGCATAATATCTCTGCGAGTAAATTCTTTTATCCCGTTTTCTCGAATAGTTTCAACTACTCTTTTACTCTGATGGATAACGGGGTCCGCTCCCATCATCATAAATGCAGCCTTTGCGTGTTCTGTAAAATACTCTCCGATTTTTATTGCTTTTTTCATCATTTCGGCTTCTACCGTCAATGGCTCGGGAATTTCCAAAAACTCGTGACTTCTGTAGACCGATGAACGGGTAAGCAGTGCCGATATACGCAGTATATTGCCTACAAGCTTACCGCACCAATCCGCTATATCTGCATACTCTTTTTTTAATTTAGGCTCTAACTGTTCTGCAAAATTCTCTATCATCTTGTCCGCTTCTTTTGAAAGTGTTATTATTTCCGTTTCATTTTCAGGCTCATCTTCCAAAAGATTTATAATACATCTTTCGTACGCACGATAAATCTCATCGGATACAGGCTTTGAACGATACTTCCTCATTCCTACAAATGATTTCGGAATACAGTATAAAAACCTTGCGGTCAGACCTCGTCCACGGAACGTCCCGTTTTGCATAAGTCCTGATAACACACTCGGCTGAACCATTAAAAGCACAGTAAGAGCCGGGTTCATTATACTTTCGCTGTTCCTTCCGATACGGTCAACACGAATACTGTCCCCAGAATAACCTTTCAACATAACGTCAATATTTACTGATTTTGAATAAGTGCCTGCAAGCGTATCAAATATTCCGCCCTCTGTAGAAAGAATAGCGGCACAACCGTTATTACCGGCAAGAACAGATGTGAGCTTTTCGGTTGTTATATCGTCAACATACAATTTCATAGGTTTTATATCTTTGTAATTTGCGATTTCCTCTGCGATTTTTCTTACTTCCTCTGCATCGGCTTTTCCTTTTGCCGCCTGATCTTCAAGAGCCTTTTGTCTGCGTTCAAGTATTCTCTTCTGCATTTTGCTTGACTCTATTGCAGGGGCATTTTGAGAATTGCGTTCAGACTCAAATAAATTAATAGGTTTTATCATTGCATTTTCAACCGCTGATTTTCTTTCGGATGGGTTCATAACATCAAGGACAAATATGTTGACAGGTTCAGTCCAGTCAGCTTTTGCCTTTATTTTATACTTTCCCTGCATACATACCGAAATAACAGCTAAAGCCGAAGATGCAGCCATATCTACGGGTGTTTGTGTACTTTCTGCCAATGCAGTAACATAATCTCCTATAGTCTTTGGCAAAGCATCAACAGGGAAAACAGGCAGTTCATATTCATCAAAAGGAATCGGCGTTTCCCATTCGGGCGGTTTATTGTATTGCTCCGGCGGTATGTATCCGTCCTGTTTCTGAACCTTTTTGTAGAATTTTTGTGCGCTGTGCCAAATTGTCTTTAGTTCATTTTGTGAAAGTACGGGAGAACACAGTTTAGATTTATCAATAAAAATCTGATGTGCCTTTTCTGTAATACCGTATTTTTTTATAACACGACCGGCAAAATGCGACATAGCAGAGTTTCGGCTGCCCTCGGGGATTACTATGTTGTCACCGTAAGAACCAACGACCATATCCGCATCAAAATCGTCTGCATAAAGATAATCACTCAAGGTTATATCACCCGGATACAATTCAACCTTAGGTGACTGTGTACCAAAGAAAAAGCGAGCTGAGTCCAAAGCCTTGGTATCGAAATACGGAAATATTGCGTTTACAAGTTTCTTCATCTCACTGTAAACATCAGCATCGGTTATGCGTTCGATCGGAAACAACACATGAAACTTAGGCCTTGCAGCCTTTCCGTTTTTCTCACGCATATTGTAGCGACTGAAATGCACCGCAAAGCTGACGTTTGGAAAAGCCTTTTTTATATCGTCCGGTGTAACCCAGTCGGCAGGATTTTCGGAGTGGTCATTGTCGCAATCAACCGGCAAACAATCAGCACCAAGAAAATTATCGTTGTTGCGATAGCTGTTTTTATACTCTGCGCACACATAATCTTTGCTGACTGCTTTTGCAAGGCTTGTATTATCCGTTACTTCTGTTTTGTTTGGATAGACGCAGTTACTCGGAGTGTTAATTAAATTTGCACTAAACAAAGTGAATGTCATTTCGTTTCCTCCCCTAATTCTTCACTAAAATACCTCAATGGGTAGTTCTTCCATTTGGCTCTTTTTATATCCGCTTCCATTCCGTCAGAGATACGGTCACCGAACACCCAAACCTCGGAACATTTACTCATAACAGCATTGCCGAAAAATATTCCGAGCTGTCGCTCCTTGGGGCTGTCATCATTTAGAAATTGTGTGAACAGCAAGTGCGGTGCGATTGGTATGTAACCCTTATCAACAGCAAAACGGCAATATCGCCTTGCTTTTTGCACATTAGTTTCTACATCTCCGGCATAGGGAGAACATATATACACAATAGGTCTGAATGTACGAAGAGAGCGTTCCTCTTTTTCTATTGAGAAAAGAGCTTCATATGTTGTGGGGGCGTAATAACCCTCACTGTTGTATTTACTTGCCATATAAACTCTCCTGTTTATATACAGTTTCCGATAATGATTTTCTTTTATCTCGCTCTGTCTTTAAATCTGTAAGTGCCGCAATCAGCATATCCGGATTGTTCAAAACCTCATCTATTGCATAGATACCGCACTTACTGACAGACGGCAAAACTTCTGATGTTACCCAACGCTTGAACTTCTTTGCACCCGGGAGTTTGCTTGAAAGGATAAGGCTGTACAGACCGCTTTCATTGATTAAGACCGATTTCTGCTCTCTGCCTATGGAGTCGCAAATTGCTACCCCATCTAACTTATCCTCATCATCCACTCTTTTTGCAAGAGCATCTCTTGTGTTGCTGTAACCGAGTATCTCCGCTACATCCTTACCTACAAAATAAGGTTCATTGTCAACGGTTACTGTTCTTACAGATCCAAGCTCAGCATTACTGAATATTTGTAATTCATACATACGAATTACCTCCGATTTCTAAAAAGTAAGGCATATATTCTGCCTTCTGTGGCTATAGGCAAAAGAAAACGGACTAATCCTAAGTACCTACAAAATATTTCACAGAAAAACAGGGCATCTGCCTTCTGAAAGTTAAAGGACAGATACCCTGATTTTAAGAACCGCAATATCAATCTTTTTTGTAAAACATCGTTTCATAGCCATCGGCTTGCAGTAAAAGTCCGGGTAACCACGGCGGTGTTTTTCCCATTTGATTACAGATTTCTTCAACGGTTGTATTTTCACTGCACTCAATTATTATTTCATCATGCACATGGCCCACGATAAAACATTTCGACAGCATTTTCATAGCATAGCAGAGAATATCTCTGCTGATAGCCTGAACTACGTTCTCAACGAATTTCGGGCCGTAGCTTTCGATGCGTTCCCACTTCTTTGCACTGCCTGTACCTTCATAGGTAACAGACTCACCGCCGAATTTGTTTTCACCAATCCGTGGTTTTACATATGACAGTCGTCTGCCGCTTGGCAACTGTATAAAAAGCATACCGCTCTGATAAATGAATTTAATACCGTGTGTTTGAGTTACAGTTCTCTTTTTTACAGTTTCCTTGACGCATCGGTCAACATCCCACCACAGTTTTACGATATTTGGGTTAGCACTTCTCCAACTGTCAACAAGAGGTTGTAACTCATCTTCCGAAAGACCCATTTCAAGAGCGCCCATAGCTTTTAAAGCTCCGACAGCACCGCCGTAACCCAGAGCCAATTCTGCGATTTTGCCCTTCTGACGGAGATGAGCATTCTCTCCGTGCTTTTCCACCTTGCAGTGAAACATCTGACTTGCAGACGCACAGTAAATATCACCGCCGTTCTTAAACACCTCGGTTCTCCATGCTTCACCGGCAATATGAGCAATCACCCTTGCCTCAATGGCGGAGAAGTCGGATACTATAAATTTCATTCCTTTTCTTGGAACAAATGCTGTGCGTATAAGCTGGGAAAGCGTATCAGGAATGTCATCATAGAGCATTTCAAGTGCTTTAAAATTTCCCGCCTTCACCAATTCACGAGCCTGTTCCAAATCGGGCATATGGTTCTGCGGTAAATTTTGCAGTTGAATCAGTCTGCCGCTGAACCGCCCTGTTCTGTTTGCACCGTAAAACTGAAACATACCTCTTGCACGGTTATCCTCACACACCGCATTCTGCATAGCCTGATATTTCTTTACCGATGATTTGGCAAGCTTTTGACGGAGTTCCAGTACCGCTGCCGTTTCAGGCGGAACAGTTTTTAAGAGTTCTTTAACTTCCTTTTTACCAAGAGATTCTACCTCCAGACCGTTATTGCAGAGCCACTCCTTTATCTGTGCCACAGAGTTCGGATTCTCAAGGTCGGTAATATCCTGCATCACCGTTTTCAGTTTTTCCTTGGTAACTTCATCAAGAGCTATGGCATTGGCAACCACCTCCATATCAAGAGCAATACCACGGTCGTTTATCACCTGGTCAAGCCAGTATTCCTCCCATACAAAATCCGGAACCGAAAAATTGCACAGCTTTTTCTGTATGCCCGTTTCCACCTCAACATCTCGCTTGTTATATGCTTTGAAGGTTTCCCACTTATCAATATCATCTTCGGGAAGATTTCTCATTCTGTTTCCGTTGGCTTTGGTAGGCTTGCAGGGGACAGAGAAATACCTTATAAGTGCCTTACCCTCATCCATTTTCTGCTGTGAAAGTTTCAAAACCTCTCCCACGGCTTTTAAGGATAACGGCAGTCCCATATATGCCGACCACACCATAGTGCATTTCCATGATGCCGGATTTAAATACCTTTTCAAAGCTATGTCATCGGAATTGTAGCTTTTAAAGTATTGATGATAATTTGTTCTCAGATACTTTGACAGACATATGCGTTCAAAAGATGCGTTAAATGCCCACTTTGTGACTTTTTCATCAGTCAGTGCTTTTAATATTTCATCAGGTATTGTTTCTCCGCAGGCAAGGTCTGTAACACAAACTTCTCCGCCGTCAACAGAATATCCGAAAAGTAAAATTTCAAATTTATCCGATTCCGTGTACTTATATACACCGCATTTATTAAGGTCAACATCTGAAAATGTTTCAATATCAATACTTATGTTTTTCACTTTGCCCTCCTTATGAAGTAAATGGCGGAGATTTATTAACCTCCGCCGCTGTTCAGCTATTCCTTATCTTTCTTTTCCTTGTTTTTCTTTTTGCATTTATGCTTTTCGATTGCAGACTCAATCAAAACCATAATGCAACTAATAAATACACCTACGGAAGTACCGAATGACATATAAATCATAAAATCTTTCATTTGATTGTACCTCCGTTAATTAAGAAAATCATCGTCATCATCTGTTGCAAAATCGGACTCAGCACTCGCTTTTCCGCCGAGAGGTTCACCGTCTCTGATTTTCTGCAGATTGTTCAGACCGCAAGCGATACCCTTGTTTCCGTTGGAGTTAAAGGCATAGAAGTTGATAGAAGCTCTGCCGTACACACCGCTGTACACCTCACTTCTGTCGATAATCTGCTGTCTGTCGGCATCTACAATTCCGGGTGCTGTTGCAGAATTAGCATTTACAAAGTAAGCATTCTTGTAAGCCTCATCATCAGGTCTTTCGAGGTCACCGTCACGAAGAGGTGTCTTGAGAACAGAGAGAGACGGTACCGATTTGCCGTTGCCCTTCAGCTTGCTTTCGCCTTCCTCGTAAGCCGCCTGAATAGCAGCCTTGATTTTCTGAATGGTTACCTTGTCGGACTTCGGAATGATAAGCGAAACACTGTACTTCGGTGTACCGCCGTTGATTGATTTCGGATCCCAGACATTTGCGTAACTCCATCTGGTATCCACTCCTGTGATAACTTTTGTCGGGTTATTGAACTTTGACATTTTAAATTTCCTCCTTAAAATCTTCTTTTGCTGTATTTTTCATAGTCGGACGCTTGTCCGACATAGGCACTAAAGTTGGTTTGCCCTGTGGCTTTTCGATGAAGTCACCGAGCAGTGCATTGAATTTTGTTTTGCCGAGCATTTTTGTCATAGCAGTTATTCCCAGAACCTTATGTTCATACGGGTCGAAACCTGCATCTTCAACAATCTTTGCCGCAGCACTTTCGTTCTTGTACTTTCTGTTTGAGCGACCTTCAACAAGTTTATAATCCTTCCACTGCTTGCCTTGCAGTGCCTGATTCAGAGCATATTCCTTCACATCACCAAGCCACGATATGAATTCATCAGCCTTTGACAGTACGATTTCAATTTCATCGTCCTCAAGACTGTCGGGCATTTCAAAATCATACCTTGCAAGTTCAAGGTTGTATTCCGCCCTTTTGCGACAGGTTGCTTTCACCTTGCAGAACTGACAGTGATTGCCTGCTTTAAATTCGCCCTCGCCCTTATAGGCAAGCTCAGCCTTTGGTTTCAGCACATTTTCTGCCCAGTCAATAAGCTCGGATTTTCTCATTGAAAAAGTGCTTACATTATCCCGTCTTGGTTGAAAAACCGTCATCGTGACTGTTTCAATATCATAGATACCGTCAAACATAAGCAAGGCACCAAGGGCATAAAGCATCATCTGTGTATTTTGCTCTGCATCGACCAGTATTCCAACCCCATACTTCAAATCAATTACAGTTAGAGTATCATCTGCTACAATTACGCAATCCGCTGTTCCGAATGAATCAGGCACATATTTTGAAAAATCAAGTTTCTGCTCTACAAGAACAACAGGGTCTTTGCACAACTGCTTTATCTCGGTAAGTTTTTCAACGATATACTGCTGATAGCTGTCTGTACAATCGTCCATTTCCTTATCAAAATATGTAAGGTTTTCTGTCGGGTCCTCGGTCGGCTGTCCCAATGATTTTTTCAGTTTGTATTCCGCAAGAGCGTGTGCGGAAGTACCCTGTATTGCATACTCACTTGTCTTATCTTCTTTTTCTGCACATAAACGAGCTGAAGGAGTACAAGCTAACCACCTTGCACTGGAAGAAGGTGACAAAACTGCATGTGTATCAGGCATATTAAAGCACCTCCACTTCTTTAAGCACTGCCTCATATTCTGACGGATTCACCGCAGACAGCTTTTCAGCACCGTGCTTTACAAGGATTTCTCTGATTTGAGCCGTAAATCCTGCACGGGATTTTTCAGCAAGAACTGCTCTCACTTCTTCAAGCGTTAAGACTTTTTCCTCGGCTGTTTTTGACTGTTCTTCCGTCACAGTTGTCGGCTCATCTGATTTTTGATTTTCGGCTGCACTGCTGAACAGTTCAGACAAGCCTTGTGAAATACCTATCAGCGTTTCACCGCAGTTTTTAAGTTCATCAACGAGAATTGACAACTCGCTTGTTTTTCCCATTGAGGTTTCCTCCTTTCGTATTACAATTTTCTTCACTGCCGACCTGTGCGATTCTGTCGGCAATTCTTCTTGAGATTACACTTATTGCAATAAGTACATCAGAAAGTTCTCTGTCAAGTTTTCTGCTTTCATTGCAACAAGTTCCGGTTCTGCATTTTGTTTTAATATTTAACACCGTCCTCTCCGAGTGGCTTATCTTTGCCCCTCTGAGAGTAAAAGGACAGTATGTGTAATTTTAAGAACTAAAATTATAAAAATTTCTTCCCCACCTGAATTTGACAAAGCGGAGCAGAAACAACACTATCTGAAATTCTTGAGTTTTGTTTTTAAATTTTCAAATATTTTATGCTTGCGTTTATTGATCCCTTTTTGACTCATACCGACAGCCTGTCCGATTTCGGTTTCGGAACATTTTTGTGAATACATTTCCATAATGATGCGGTCAATTTCTTCCAAACCATCGAGTGCCTTATGTAACTCACTGATTAGCTCTTTCTTGAAAACATCGTCTTCAAGACTGTATTCATCCGCTTTTTCATACTCGGTGCCCTCGTACAACTCATCTAGAGAAGTCTCATTTCCGTGCCGCTGCATACGCTTATTTTCTCTCCATAGAGGACGCATATATTCACGGTACTGCTCCTCCGTAGCCGGTACCATAATCACACGAACACGGTTATTACCGATTTTCGCCCAAACTACTTCTTCAGGATTTATGTTAAAATCCACTATAGTTTCATCTGTAACCTCCATCGGAATAAAATACTGCTTTTCATTGTTTGTCTTTGTTTTTTCTGAATTTGTCATTTGTTTGTCCTTTCCGCTTGAGTCTTATCAGAGACAAACAGGATACAAATTCAGATAACAAACAAATGATTTTCCGACTGCACAAAATCTAAAACGGGCATAACAAAGTACAGTGGGAACATATTGCTTTACCCTTTTTGGGGTTAACTAAATATGTATCCCGCCGTCTCTAATGCGCATCTCAAGACTTTGAGAATTAAATTTTTATAAATAAAAAAGCCACTGACAGAATAGACCTAAAAATAGATCTAAACTGTCAGCGGCTTCAACAATACTGGTACACTCAGCTGACCTTCACCACGCAGACCTGGAAATGGAATTACAAAGTAATTAATACTCAACCATTCCGTCGTTGCGCTGAATTCAATTTTAATTTATCGGTTTGAACGTTTCAAAAAGGATACTTCTGCGACCTTTTTCACGCCTTATCACATGAATTTTACATTGGCTGCATGAATATTTTACCGTATTCTCATTATTCTTATATCCGATGAGAAGATTGCCGCAATTAGGGCAATAGCATCGATATGGTTTCCATTCGTTATTCGTAATTGAACCTCCTCAAAAATCAACCTAAAGACTTATTCAATCTGCTTACTTCCTTCATTGATATTACAGGAACTCTCTTAACATATTTTTCCGGTTGTACTTGAACAACCGTTTTGCAATTTATACACTCCATCCAACCGTGAGTTTCATCAAGAGCAAGTCCTTTATTCAAGCACCCGCAAATTGGACATCTTACATTTTGACTACTCATTTTCAATTCCTTCTTTCATATATTCGTGCAATTAACAGGGCAAGCAGTACTTCCACAATCTTTCAAGCTGAAAGAGCACTGCTTAGGGAAAAAATCGTTCAAATATCAAGAACATTTGTTCGATTTATTAACTGTATTATAAAACGGTTTTTTGTTGTTGTCAATGGTATTTTGAAAATATTATTCATAAGAATTACTATTGTCCCAAAAGCTGTACAGTGAACAATAAATAAGTATATTTTATCAACAATAATTGTTGTTTGCATTATCTAAATATGTTATAATATGTATAATTATATTGAACATTTGATATTTCTATTATTTAAGTGTGATTTTATATATTATAATATTGTTATAGATAATTTGATTAACAATAGCAAAGGAGGTCTGACAGTGATTCTAGATAAAAAACAGATGACTGAAGAAGACATCAAGCTACAATATATAACTCCTGCAATACAAGCAAAATGGGGACTCGACCGTATTACGATGGAAACCAAAATAACAGACGGTCGCATCAATCTGAAAGGAAATATTGTAACCCGTGAAAAACCAAAGAAGGCTGATTATGTTCTTTACTTAACAAAAAATAAACCTATTGCGATTGTTGAAGCCAAAGATAATAATCATTCTATATCTTACGGTTTGCAGCAAGCGATTACCTATGCCAAAATGCAGGATATTCCGTTTGCATACAGTTCAAACGGTGACGGATTTCAGGAGCACGACCTTCTGACCGGTTTTGAACGCACATTGAATATGGACGAATTTCCGACTGTGGATGAACTTACTGCCCGATGGGAAAGCGAAGCAAACGGCGGCAAGGGCATCTCTGATAACGAGAGAAAAATTATTGCACAGCCTTACTACTCAAGCCAGAACACATATGATCCAAGATATTATCAGCGTAACGCTATTAACCGTACCGTTGAAGCAATCGCAAACGGACAAGAGCGTTTACTGCTCGTTATGGCAACGGGTACAGGCAAAACCTATACGGCATTTCAGATTGTTTACCGCCTTTTAAAAAGCGGACTCAAAAAGAAAGTTCTATATTTGGCTGACCGCAATATTCTCGTGGATCAGTCGATTCAGCAGGATTTTTCTCCCCTTGAAAAAGTAATACATAAGATAAATTTTGCAAAAGACGATCCCATTACCATAACTTCTCACGAGGTGTATTTTTCTCTTTATCAACAGCTTGCAGGTAACGAAGAAAACGAAGATGAAGAAAGTGGCGAAGAAACAGTTGCTCGATTTGCAAAGTTATTTAATAAGGATTTCTTTGACCTAATTATTGTTGATGAGTGCCATCGTGGTTCTGCAAAAAAGGACAGCAACTGGCGCAAAATTCTTGATTATTTCTCCTCTGCTACACAAATCGGTATGACCGCAACTCCTAAGGAAACAAAATATATTTCAAATATTGATTACTTTGGTGAGCCTGTATATACATACAGTTTGCGAGAAGGTATTGACGACGGCTTTCTTGCCCCATTCAAGGTTATAAATATAACAACCGACATTTCAGACGGCTGGCGCCCTTACAAAGGACAACTTGATAAATTCGGAAATGTAATTGAGGATCGCATTTATACTAACAGCGATTTTGATTACAATATTATTCTTGAAGACCGCACATACGAGGTTGCAAATGAAATAACCGAATACCTCAAGAGTACCGACAGAATGCAGAAAACCATCGTATTTTGTGCTACTGAAGATCACGCAGAGCGTATGCGTATTGCGCTGAATAATCTCAACGCCGATATGGTCAAAGAAAATCCCGACTATGTTGTCCGTATCACAGGCTCCGATACTTACGGCAAAAGCAAGCTTGACTACTTTATTTCCGTATCTGCACCATATCCGGTTATTGCCACCACTTCAAAATTGCTCTCCACCGGTGCAGATTGCAAAATGACAAAACTGATCGTCCTTGATGAAATGATCGGTTCGATGACTGAATTCAAGCAGATTATTGGTCGTGGTACCCGCCTTCGTGAGAAAGAAGGCAAGAACCACTTTGTTGTTATGGACTTCCGCAATGTGACAAGGCTGTTTTCCGATCCCGATTGGGACGGTCCTATTGAGATTGTAGAAGGCTTTGACCCTAATCACAAGCCGACACCGAAACCCGATACACCCGGTAATGGCGGTGATCCTGTATCGCCACCCCCTACTGTTGACAAATATGTTGTTGATGAAAACGGATGTGATGTTCACATCATCGGAAAGCGGGTTGAGGTTTACGATACCCAAGGCAAGCTTCTCCGCCAGGAAAGCATTACGGACTATACAAAGTCTAATATTCTCGGCAAATATGCTTCTCTTGACAACTTCATTTCAAAATGGACTTCCGAAGAAAAGAAAGATGCCATTCGGGAATTGCTGAAAGAGCAAGGCATAGACCTTGAGCAGATGAAAGCGGAGCAAGGTATGACCGATGTGGATGATTTTGACTTCATTTGCCATGTCGCCTTTAATCAAAAGCCGCTTACACGCAAAGAGCGTGCGAATAATGTAAAAAAGCGTGATTTCCTGAGCAAATACAGCGGTGTTGCAAGAGAAGTGCTGGAAGCCCTCCTCGATAAATATATGAACACAGGTATTTATGAAATTGAGAAAACCGAGATTTTACAGCTTGATCCGTTTAAGAAATTCGGAAAGCCCTCAAAAATCGCCACCTATTTCGGCGGAAAAGCAGGCTACATTCAAGCTGTAAAAGCCTTGGAAGAAGAACTATATAAGGCAGGTTAATTTTAATGAGCAATCTATCGGGATTTGTAAAAAGACTTCGTGACATTATGCGCAATGACGCAGGTATCAACGGTGATGCCCAGCGTATTGAGCAGATTGCATGGATGCTCTTTTTAAAAGTATATGACGCAAAAGAACAGGACTGGGATATGGATGAAGAAAACTATGTATCCATCATTCCCGAAGAATGTCGTTGGTCAGCTTGGGCGGCAGACGACCGTTCCGGCTCTGCCATGACTGGAGATACATTACTTAATTTTGTAAACAACACGCTGTTTCCGACTCTCAAAAATCTGCCTGTTACTGCATCTACTCCCATAAAAAAGGCTATTGTGCAAACTACCTTTGCCGACGCAAACAACTATATGAAAGACGGTGTATTACTCCGTCAGGTTATCAATGTCATTGATGAACTGGATCTCAGCGATTATGAGGAAAGCCACGCTTTCGGCGAGATTTATGAATCCATTCTGAAAGAACTGCAAAGCGCCGGTTCTGCCGGAGAGTTTTATACACCTCGTGCCGTAACCGATTTTATGTCAAAAATGATTCAGCCGAAAATCGGCGAAAAAATGGCGGATTTTGCCTGCGGCACCGGCGGATTTATCACAAGCTGGCTAAAAGAACTGGACAAGCAAGTCACAACCACCGCGGATAAAGAAAAATACAATAATTCTATCTACGGTATCGAGAAAAAGCAGTTTCCGTATATGCTCTGCATTACAAATATGCTTTTGCACGATCTTGATGTTCCGCAGGTTTTCCACTCGAACTCCTTGCTCCACGATGTATTGGACTACACCGAGGACGATCAGTTTGACGTTATTCTGATGAATCCTCCTTACGGCGGCTCGGAAAAGGCAGAAGTTAAAAATCATTTCCCCTCTGACCTTGCAAGCAGTGAAACTGCCGACCTCTTTATGTCGGTGATTATGTACCGCCTTAAAAAGAACGGTCGTGCCGCTGTCATCCTACCCGACGGCTTTCTGTTCGGCACAGATAATGCGAAGAAAAATATTAAAAAGAAACTGCTATCCGAATTTAATCTGCATACCGTTGTGCGTATGCCGGGCAGTGTTTTTGCGCCATATACATCTATTACTACCAACATTCTGTTTTTTGACCGCACCAAGCCTACCGAAGAAACCTGGTTTTACCGTCTTGATATGCCCGAGGGATATAAGCATTTCTCAAAAACCAAACCGATGAAGTTGGAGCATTTTGAGCCTGTTATCGAGTGGTGGAACAACCGTGAGGAAATCAATATAGACGGTTTTGATAAAGCAAAAAAATATACTGCTTACAAAACAGAAAATGGTGATATTGAGTTAAGAGATTCCAATGGTTTAGTAATTACGAATTATAACCTTGACCTTTGTGGTTATCCCCATATTGAAGAAGAAATACTTGATCCAATGGATCTTATTCAGCGTTATCAGGAAGAACGGGCATCTCTGAACGCCGAAATTGACCGTGTGCTGGCTGACATAACCGCCATTCTCGGAGGTGTTCGGGAATGACGCCGCAGGAGTTAAAACAAAGCATATTGCAATTAGCCATACAAGGGAAACTGACCGAACACCTTTCAAGCGATGGAACGGCAAAGGAGTTAATTGATCAGACGCTTATTGATGACAATGTTGATGGTCAACGTGTTAAACAAAAGATTGTTACAGACATAACTGACGATGAAAAAACATTTGAGATTCCTGAAACTTGGGAATGGGTCAAACTTGGCAATGTATGTACCATCGCAAGAGGAGGATCACCTCGTCCCATTAAGGACTACATTACAACAGCAGAAAACGGTGTCAATTGGATCAAAATTGGTGATACGGAAAAGAACGGAAAATATATAAGTTCAACAGCAGAAAAAATCAAGCCTTCGGGTGTTTCCAAAAGTCGTATGGTTCATTCTGGAGACTTTTTACTTACAAATTCCATGAGTTTTGGAAGACCATATATTTTGAAAGTTGACGGTTGTATACATGACGGATGGCTTGTTATTAGCCAACCAACAAAGATATTTAACCGAGACTATTTGTACTGGTTGTTATCTTCAAATTTTGCATATATACAGTTTTGCGGTAAAGTCAGTGGTGCAGTTGTCAAAAACCTTAATAGTGATAAAGTAGCAAATTCAGTATTTCCACTCCCACCCCTTGCCGAACAAAAGCGCATTGTAGCGAAGATTGAGGAACTGTTGCCGTATATCGACCGCTATGAAAAGGCGTGGAGCAGACTGGAGGACTTAAACAAGCGTTTCCCTGTGGATATGCAGAAATCAATTCTTCAAATGGCTATTCAGGGCAAACTGGTTGAACAGCGCCCCGAAGAAGGCACAGCCGAAGAACTGTATCAACAGATTCAGGAAGAAAAGAAAGAACTCATCAAAGCCGGCAAAATTAAAAAACGAAAACCCTTGCCGGAGATTACAGAGGACGAGATTCCGTTTGACATTCCGGAGAGTTGGAAGTGGGTACGATTTGATAATTTGTGTGCTGTCTTAACTTGCGGTTATGCATCTACCCCTACATATGTTTCGGAGAATGATGGTATGCCGTTTATTTCAGCAAAAAATGTAAAACCATACAGATTTATGCCCGAAGATCATAATTATATTTCGTATGAGTTGTATAATAAGTTAACCCAAAACGCAAAGCCCGAAAAAGGGGACATTTTACTAACACGTGTTGGTGCAGGAATAGGCGAAGCGGCTATTATTGATACGGACTTAGACTTTGCTATTTATGTAAGTCTTACATTAATAAAACTTGTTAGCAACAATTTGCTTGATAATCAATACATACTGTATTGGTTAAACTCACCTATTGGTGTTTCGAGTGCCAAAAAGAATATTTATGGTAAAAATGCTTCTCAAGGAAATTTGAATGTAAAAAATGTTCGAGATTTTCTCGTCCCGCTTCCTCCCCTTGCCGAGCAGAAGCGTATCGTCGCCAAGCTGGAAGAAATCCTTCCGCTGTGTGATAAGCTGAAATAAGGTGAAGTAATGGTTAAGGGATTTATCTTTTTCCGGGACGGAAAATTCCATTTGTAATTGATAATTACCGTATGGAATTGTTCACGGATGAAAAACTGATAGAAGATTTTATAAAAGAATACAATTTCAAGACGAATTATATTCTTCAGGGACAGTATTTTGGCATCGGAAAACAAAGACAAAGTGTATCTTCCGCACGATTACCCATCTTTCACACGAATCCCCATCTTTCACACGATTACTTTTAAGCAATTAAATTTAAAAGTCATTATAACCACAAAAACACCTCGGCAGAAAGTCAATCCGCCGAGGTATTTTAATTTGTATTCGTGTGGAAGAAGTCAGAAAAGGCTTGAATACAAGCACTTTAAAATTTAATCGGTGCAAAAAGAAAAGAACCGCAATTAAGATACGCTTTGTATCAAAATTGTGGTTCTTATTTGGTGGAGGTGAGGGGAGTCGAACCCCTGTCCGAAAACTGCTTGCTAAGACTTTCTCCGAGCGCAGTCGTTGTTTTAAATCTCCCTCACCGCATCGCCCAACGACAGGCTATACGGCTCGGCAGCTCCTAAACTGTGACAGAGTGCGGAGCAATACTCTGTTCACATTTACCACTAATCGACGCCCCTTGCACAGCCGTGGTACTCTGTGCAGGAACGAGCAGCATTAAGCTGCTAATTTAACTGTAGTTTTGTCAGTTATTTTTAAGTTGCGGATTTTATAGCGGTTCCGCACCGCTGCTCGCTTATCAAGGTTTGCAATCCCCGTCGAAACCTTTACACCCCCATATTTAGATATCATCTTTCCTTTATGAATTGAACAACTTTAACGTTGCCGTCCATTGATATTCCATCAATTTTGAAACCGCATTTCTTGGTATAGAATCTTATATTTTCTTCTTTGTCTGCTGGCGTTATCAAAACAAACTTCTTCCAGTCGGGATAAACAGATAAAATATAACTGAAGGCCAGTGTACCTATTCCCTTTCCCTGATATTCGGGAACAACACAAAGGCAACCTATATAGTATATTCCGTCACCTTTATCTTCAACCGAAATCACTCCGACAGGAGTATTATCGAAAAAAACAATCTCCTTTTGAACACTTGCAATTGAATTTTCCATTTGCTCTACAGTTCTTCCGTATGCCGGACATTCACCGTACCTGACATAATCATCATAGAACGCAGAATTATAAATTGCTATCAGCAGTTCTGCATCAGATTTTTCAGCTCTTCTGTACCGCAAGTTTATCATACATACCTCTGAAATTAACCTCTGGACTGCTCTTTTATTGCACGTTCTATATCACGCTTTGCACTGCGTTTAGCCATATCCTCACGCTTATCGTAGAGCTTTTTTCCCTTGCACAAGCCGACCTGAAGCTTTACCCTGCTGTCCTTAAAATAAAGGCTAATCGGTATCAGTGAATAACCCGTCTGATTTACCGTTCCGTAAAGCTTGTTGATTTCTTTTTTGTGCATCAGAAGTCTGCGCACTCGCATTGGGTCACGGTTGAAAATATTGCCGTGCTCGTAAGGAGAAATGTGCATACCGTTGACGAAAATTTCGCCGTCAACAATTGAGCACCAACTGTCCTTGAGGTTTACTCTGCCGTTTCTGATAGACTTTACCTCTGTGCCCAACAGCTCAATTCCTGCTTCGTAGGACTCCTCGATAAAATAATCGTGATGAGCCTTTTTGTTCTGTGCAATAGTCTTGAGTGAGCTCATTATATCTCATTCCTGCCTTCCAACGCCTTTGCAAGGGTGTATTCGTCTGCGTATTCAAGGTCGCCGCCAACTGGTATTCCGTAAGCAAGGCGAGTAACCTTAACGCCCATAGGCTTTAAGAGCTTTGAAATATACAGTGCAGTTGCGTCACCCTCAACAGTAGGATTTGTCGCCATTATGACTTCGTTTACTGTGTCGTCGGACAGTCTTGCAACAAGCTGTTTTATCGTGAGATTGTCGGGACCTATGTCATTAAGCGGAGAAATTGCACCGTGCAGAACGTGATAAACACCCTTGAATTCGTGGGTGTTCTCGACTGCCGTTGCATCTCTCGGCGTTTCAACAACGCAGATTACCGAGTTATCCCTCAACGGACTTGCACATACCGGACAAAGCTCCTTGTCGGTAAGATTACAGCATTTACTGCAATAGTGTATCTTTGTATGGGCGTCAAGCACTGCGCCTGCAAGCTCCTCTGCCTGTGTTTTTGACAGATTGAGCACATAATATGCAAGGCGCTGTGCAGTTTTATGTCCGATTCCGGGCATTTTTTCGAATTGCTCCACAAGATTTTCAAGCGGAGCTACATTATACTGAGCCATAATTAAAACATTCCGGGAATGTTAAGTCCGCCCGAAATTGACTCCATTTTGTCCTCTTTTTCCTTTTGAGCTGCTCTTAACGCTTCGTTAGCGGCTGCAATAACGAGGTCGGAAAGCATTTCTACGTCCTCGGGGTCAACAACCTCGGGGGACAGCTCAACCTTTGTAAGCTCCATTTTGCCTGTAACAGTTACTTTAACAGCTCCGCCGCCTGCTGTAGCCTCATATTCCTTTGCTTCAAGCTCTGCTGCAGCTGTTTCCATATCGTCCTGAAGCTTCTGTGCCTGACGTGCAAGCTGCTGAATGTTGTTTGCTCCGCCGTTGTTGTATCCTTTTGGTAATCTTGCTTTCATAATATTAATTTCCTTTCAGTTTTATTCCTCTGTTATTGTAATTCCCGTGCCCTCGAGTCCGTCTTTCAGAACGTCAAGAGGGTCGGTTTCTTTCTTTTTTTCCTCAACACGTTTATATGGTCCGAGTTTATAAACCCTGCCTGTTGTTTCAAGAATAATCTTTCTGATTTCCTCTCGCCTTGTGCCGTTTTTCAGAAGTTCAAACGCCATTTCATTGCTTGTGTCAATCAAAAGATAACTTCCGCTAACGTATGCCGTTGAGCCTGAAAAAGCCGCCGCAATTGCCCTTGAAATAGGTTTCATATTGCTGACAACGTCCACCCACTCGTGGAACGGCTTTGCGTTTTTGTAGATTTCATCAAGGTTTGCAGGAGTTCTTGCAGGTTTTGACGCAGGAACAGGCGCAGGCTTTGCAACTGGTGCTTTTGGTTTCTCGGGTTCTTCAACCGATTCAGTTTCAGCTGTTTTCTGTATCTGCTCTGTTATTTGTTCTTCAAAATCAGGTTTTTCAGAAATTTCACTCTGATTACCTCTTAATTTTTCACCGACCTTTTCTGAAGCGGTAACATAATCTACAGTTACTTTATATTTCACAGCCTTTTCAAGAGCGGAAATTCTCTGTGTCAGAGCCTCGGTTGTGCCGTCAAGCTCGGAAGAGGACAGCTTTACCATAGCCATTTCAAGCTCTGTTCTGTCGCCCGTGCCCTTGCCCATTCGCTGATAAGCACGTGATAAAACGTCCATATAGTAGACTATATCGGCGAGTGAAAGGTAGTCGGACTGTGTTTGTGCCTCTTCAAATTCATCATCGGACATTACAAGAATATCCCTCGGATTTCTGACGGATTTTATCAGCATCAGCGTTCTGAAATGTGCGATAAGCTCGTCGCAAAGCCGAGCCATATCCTTTGACTCTCCGTACAGACGGTCTATAATTTCAAGCGATTTTGCGGTATTCTTATTAATAATGCAGACCGCAAGCTCATAAAGGTATGTTTTTCTTGCAAGTCCTGCCGCATTTCTGACAACTTCCTCGTCAATCTCCGAACTTATCGCAATACACCTGTCGAGCAACGACAAACCGTCACGCAATGCACCGTCTGCTACAGACGCAATAAGCATTGCGGCAGAATCCGTAAGAGTAACTTCTTCCTGCTGTGCAACAAAAAGAAGTCTGTCTGCTATTGCACGAGGAGGTATGCGGTGAAATTCAAACTTCTGACAGCGTGAAAGAATCGTCTGCGGAAGCTTGTGTACCTCGGTTGTTGCGAGTATGAAAATAACGTGTTCGGGCGGTTCTTCAAGAGTTTTGAGCAGTGCATTGAACGCCTGTGTGGTGAGCATATGCACCTCGTCGATAATATAAACTCTGTATTTGCACTTTGCCGGCTTGAACTGCACCTCGTCGATAATCTGACGGATATCGTCAATATTGCGGTTGGAAGCGGCGTCCATTTCAACAACGTCGAGTATGCTTCCGTCGTCGATTCCACGGCAGACTTCACACTTTCCGCAGGGATTTCCGTTGTGAATATCAAGGCAGTTTACTGCTTTGGCAAGAATTTTTGCACAGGTAGTTTTTCCCGTACCCCTTGAACCTGTGAAAAGGTATGCGTGGTTCAGACGACCTGCAACAAGCTCATTTTTCAGAGTAGTGGTTATATGCTCCTGTCCTGAAACATCATCGAAAGTCTGCGGTCGCCATTTGCGATACAAAACCCTATACAAAAAATCACCTCCGCATCAACAAAAAATGCAAGCCGTCAGCCGAAATAACGGCAATCGTACAAATAAGTAAGCGGCAGACTTACTGCATCGCATCAGAAATACTGCTTAATGCTGCTCGGTTCCCCGCCTGACATGGTTCACAGACCCCAATCGCACAGGGCCTGCCGCTCACTTAATTGCACGCAATGACTTCTTGCAATTCTTTATTATTATAGCACACGTTGATAAGAAAATCAATAGTTTTTTGTTGAGTTTTGCATTATTAATAAAATCACAAAAGCGTTGCAGTTTCCTGCAACGCCTGATTTGTGAATAATAATTTTTTAATAATCAGTTATTGATTATTCCTCTCTCTTCTTTCTTGCGAGGAATGCTACACCTGCTGCTGCAAGCATAAGTCCACCGAATACATAGAAGATTGTTGTTTCAACACCTGACTTAACAGAGCTTGAACCTGAGCTTGAGCTTGAACCGGAGCTTGAGCCTGAACCTGTTGAACCGCCGTTTGAGCCTGAACCTGAACCTGAACCGGTAGCTGAACCACCTTCATTTTTTGCTTTGTTCATTTCTTCCTCGTTTGGCTTTTCACCGCCCTTTGTGGGGTCAGTGCAATTTAAAAGAATTTTTTCAACTGCAGGAGCAATCTTATCTTTATCAGCATTGTTTGTGTTGTTGAGCTTATCTGTTACAGCACCCATAACGTCTACAGGGCTAACATTGAGCTCATTGATAAGATTCTGTGTAAGGTCTGTCTTAGCAGGATCATTGTAATAAGCGACAAGGTATGTAGCAAGAAGTGTTACGTCTGACTCGCCTTCGGGGAAAGCTGTACCAACGATGTTACCTGTTGATGTAATCTTTCTTTCCTGACCGCAGTCTGATGTTTTTTCCCACCTAGCAACATAGTCTTTCTTCTCTGAGTCTTCAGGGTTTTCACTCTGCTCACCTGTGCAATAGAGTGTGTCGCCGATGCAAGCACCGCTCATAATTACGTTACAAGTCTGCATACCTGTGTTAGATGAGAAGATAACGCTGTAAATTCTTCCGTCAGAGGGGCTGATTGTGTTGCCTGTCTTAGAAAGGTCATATGTAGCTATACCTGTCTCTTTATCAAAAGTACACAGCTCAGCCTTTGTCTGCCAGTCGGGCCATGAACCTGAACTGTCAGACTTCCAGATATGGCAGTAGAACTTCTTGTTTGTGTCGAGGTTCCAGCCTGACTTTTTAGCGTCAAACTTAACTACGTTGCCTGCGCCAACTGCTTCAGAACCGGCATCTGCGCCAACTTCCGATGAATTATCTGCTGATACTACTGCTGAATCTTCTGCACCTACTGCGTCAAACTCAACTTCTGCTGCGCTTGCTGTGATTGCTGCTGTACCAACCATCATTGTTGCAGCGATAGCAAGGCTTGCTAATTTCTTGAACATTTTAAATCTCCTCCTAAATTGTTCGTGAACTCAAAGATATTAGCATAATATCTCAGTAAAGTTATTATACAATAAATATAACAAAACTTCAATACTTTTAATTTAATTGTAACACCATTATTTGCACAAGATTTTGATTGTCGATTTGTTAATTTTTCACAATTTATGTTATTTTTGCAACATCTCAAAAAAATTGTGTCATAATCACATGAGCATTGAAAACACTGTATCTTTTACAGTGGAAAGTGCTGACTCAACCTTTTCAGGCTCTTTTGCACCTGCCATAGCCATATCGGGCTTTCCGCCGCCGTTACCGCCTGCTGCCTGTGCAACTGCCTTAACTATTTTGCCTGCGTTTGCGCCAAGCGCAAGAGCTTCTTTTCCGCAAGCGGCTGCAAAGGTTACCTTGCCGTCATTTACAGCGGCAAGCACAATTACAACCTTCGGTGCGCTGTCCTTGGCACGCTCGCACATTGTACGCAGTACGTCTGCGTTTGCATTGTCAACCTTTGAAGTAACAATTCTTACGCCGTTTTCAACCTCTGTGCCTGCAAAAAGCTCTGAAAGCTGTGCAACTGCAAGCTTTGAATTAAGCTCGCTAATCTCTTTCTGCTGAACTTTGATAAGCATTTCTGCCTTTTGTGCGCCCTCAACTACCGCTTTCGGATTTGAAATTTTCAGTGCCGCACAAACGCCCATAATAGCCGCATTTGTGTTGTTGATATAATTCAATACGCCGTTACCTGTTAATGCTTCAATTCTTCTTACACCTGCGGCAACAGAGCCTTCCTGACGAATTTTGAAAAGTCCGAGGTTCGAAGTATTCTTTGCGTGAGTACCGCCGCAGAACTCAATTGAGAAATCATCTGCGCTTACAACACGTACAACGTCGCCGTATTTTTCACCGAACAGTGCCATTGCGCCGAGATTTTTAGCCTCTTCAATCGGCATTTCCTGAGTCTTAACTTCAATAGCCTCAAAAATCTTTTTATTTACAAGGTTTTCAACCTCAATCAGTTCCTTTGCAGTCATAGCCTCAAAGTGAGTGAAGTCAAAACGGAAGTAAGAATCGGTAACAAGCTGACCTGCCTGCTGAACGTGGTTGCCGAGAACATCACGAAGTGCCGCCTGTAAAAGGTGAGCCGCTGTGTGGTTTCTTGTAATATCTGCACGGCGTTCGCTGTCAACAGTTGAACTTACCTTTGAGCCGACTGAAACACTGCCGCACGTTACTGTGCAAGCGTGGAGGTAGATATTTCCTGACGGGTCTTTTGTTGTATCGTCAACGTCTGCTGTGAAGTTTCCGCTCTCGAGAACACCCGTATCGCCTACCTGTCCGCCGCTTTCCGCATAGAACGGAGTTTTGTCGAGAACAATTACTGCGCTTTCGCCCTCGTTTACGCTGTCTACTCTTTCGCCGTCACGAACGATTGCAAGCACTGCTGAGTCACAGGAAAGCTCGCTGTAGCCGACAAAGTCGGTTTTTGCTACGTCGGTAAGGTCGGTTGCTTCGGAAATCCAAGCGTCTGCACCTGCGTTTTTGCGAGCGTCACGAGAACGCTTTTTCTGCTCCTTCAAAAGCTCCTGAAAACGATCAACGTCAACCTTTATTCCTTTTTCCGAAAGGATTTCTCTTGTTAAATCAATCGGGAAACCGTAGGTATCGTTGAGCTTGAATGCGTCTTCGCCGCTCAAGGTTTTAACTGCATTATTATCCATAATTGCATTGAGCATTCTTAAGCCCTGGTCGATTGTCTTTGCAAAGCTTTCTTCTTCAACCTTGATAACCTTTGTAATGAACTCCTCTTTTTCCTTTAATTCGGGATAAGCTGTGAGGTTTTCTTTGATTACGGTATCGCATACCTTATAGAGGAAAGGCTCTTTATAGCCGAGAAGTCTGCCGTGACGAGCGGCACGTCTTAATAGTCTGCGGAGCACATATCCCTTGCCTTCGTTTGAGGGCATAACACCGTCGCCAATCATAAAGGTGGTACTGCGGATGTGATCGGTGATTACACGAAGAGAAATATCGCTCTTTTCGTCTTTGCCGTATTCAACGCCCGTAATCTGTGAAATGTGCTTCATAATATTCTGGATTGTGTCAACAAGGAAAAGGTTGTCAACGCCTTGCATTACACAGGCAAGTCGTTCGAGTCCCATACCTGTGTCGATGTTGGGGTGGTCAAGCGGAGTGTAGTTGCCGTTGCCGTCGTTTTCAAACTGTGTGAAAACAAGATTCCATACCTCAACAAATCTGTCGCACTCACAGCCTACGCCGCAGTCGGGACTTCCGCAGCCCTTGTCCTCTCCTCTGTCAAAGTAAATTTCAGAGCAGGGACCGCAGGGACCTGAACCGTGCTCCCAGAAGTTGTCATCTTTGCCGAGACGCACCATATGCGACGGGTCAACGCCGACTTCCTCTGTCCAGATTCTATAAGCCTCATCGTCGTCCTGATAAATTGAAACATAGAGCTTGTCAACGGGCATTTCAAGAACCTCTGTAAAAAATTCCCACGCCCATGCTGTTGCTTCGTGCTTGAAGTAGTCGCCGAACGAGAAGTTGCCGAGCATTTCAAAGAATGTGCCGTGACGAGCAGTGATTCCTACACGCTCAATGTCGGGTGTGCGGATACACTTCTGACAGGTTGTCACACGCTTGCGAGGAGGTGTGATTTCACCTGTAAAATACTTTTTCATCGGAGCCATACCGCTGTTAATAAGCAGAAGGCTGTTGTCGTCCTTCGGAACAAGAGAAAAGCTGGGAAGTCTTAAACAACCCTTTGATTCGAAGAACGAAAGGAATTTTTCTCTTAATTCGTTAAGTCCTGTCCATTGCATAATATACTCTCCTCGTATAATAAAGTAGTAGT
>DPHV01000022.1:90047-107294 GCA_003521625.1 Ruminococcus sp. | reverse complement strand
TGTGTTGGCATCTCCCTATTTTCCCGGGCCGTCACCAGCCAAGTATTTTCGGCACCACTGAGCTTAACTTCTGTGTTCGGTATGGGAACAGGTGGACCCTCAGCGTCATCAACACCAACTTTTTAAGAGCTTATCTCTCAAGAACAATTGATATTATACTACATACTTTTACGTTTGTCAACACTTTTTTAAATTTTTTTAAATTTTTTCAAGGGCGACTGCGAAAGCCGCCCTTATTTAAAAATTCAAAAATCAGTGCTCGGGCTTTTCGTCAGCCATACATTCAACAAGAACTGCCTTTTGTGCGTGGAGTCTGTTTTCAGCCTCTCCGAAAATCTCGTTTGCGTGCTCTTCAAACACATCTGCTGTGATTTCCTCGCCACGGTGAGCAGGCAGACAATGGAGCACCATACACTCGTCATTTGTGACAGCCATAAGCTCCTTGTTGACCTGATAGCCTGCAAATGCGGCTTCACGGATTTTCTTCTCCTCTTCCTGTCCCATTGACGCCCACACGTCTGTGTAAACAACGTCAGCGTTCTTTGCGGCTTCAAGCGGGTCGGTAACGATTTCAAACTTATCCTTGCCGTACTTTTTGCCGAACTCAATGATATGCTCGGGCGGCATATAGCCCTCGGGGCAAGCAGCTGAAAAGCTCATTCCCGTACTTAATGCGCCTACGATAAGCGAATTCATCATATTGTTGCCGTCGCCGATAAAGCACATCTTGAGTCCCTCGAGCTTGCCCTTGAACTCACGGATTGTCATAAGGTCGGCAAGCACCTGACAGGGGTGGCAGTAGTCGGTAAGACCGTTGATAATCGGGATTGAGCCGTACTCTGCAAGAGCCTCAACCTCGCTCTGCTCAAAGGTACGAATCATAATTCCGTCGAGGAAACGTGAAAGTACTCTTGCGGTATCCTCAACAGGCTCACCTCTGCCAATCTGTAAATCGTTTGACGAGAGGAACAGCGGATAACCGCCGAGCTGCGTCATACCGACCTCGAACGAAACACGTGTACGTGTGCTCGACTTCTCAAAAATCATACCGAGCGTTTTGCCCTTTAAGTATTTATGCTCAATGCCGTGCTTCTGCTCGTATTTGAGCTGGTCGGCAAGGTTCAGTGTGTTGATGATTTCTTCTGTTGACCAATCCTCAAGTTTAAGTAAATGCTTCATTTCAATCATTCTCCTTTAGTGTATTTTCCAGTATTTTAAGTGCCTCGTCAATTTCGTCATAAGTTATAACAAGAGGAGGCAACATTCTTAATAAATCCTTTGCGGTGATGATGAGCAGTCCGTTTTCAACGCACTTTACGGCTATATCGTGGGCGTTGCCGCTTTCAAGCTCAATTCCTATCATAAGCCCCATTCTGCGGACATTTTTGACGTTTTCAAACTTTGAAACCTTTTCTTCAATGTATACACCCTTTTTGTTCACCTCGTCAAGAAAACCGTCGGAGGTTATCGTGTCGAGCACGTAATTTGCGCCTGCACACACAACAGGGTTTGCGCCGAAGGTTGTGCCGTGAGTTGAGGGCGACATAACGTCCTTTAGCTTTTCGCCGCACATACAAAGGCCAATCGGAAGTCCTCCGCCAAGTCCCTTTGCAACGGTCACAAGGTCGGGCAGAATTTCGTAATTTTCAAAGGCGAACAGCTTGCCTGTTCTGCCAACGCCTGTCTGAACCTCGTCAACGATTACGAGGATATCGTTTTCGTTGCAGTATTTTACAAGCGACTGAACGTAGTCTTTATCAAGGATATTCACGCCGCCCTCGCCCTGAATAAGCTCGAGCATAACTGCGCAGGTGTTCTTGTTTACGGCGTTTTTAAGAGCGTTTATGTCGCCTGCTTCAACGTACGAAAAGCCCTCGGTGAACGGAAAAAAGTAGTTGTGGAAAACGTCCTGTCCTGTTGCGGAAAGCGTTGTAACCGTTCTGCCGTGAAAGGAATTTTTCAACGTTATAATCCCGTTTCTGCCCTCACCGTATTTGTCAAAGCTGTATTTACGTGCGATTTTGATTGCGCACTCGTTAGCCTCTGCGCCGCTGTTGCCGAAGCAGACCTTTGAAAGTCCCGTGAGGTTGCAGAGCTTTTCGGCAAGGTTGCTTGCTTGTTCGCTGTAAAAGTAGTTTGACATATGCTGAATTGTGCCTGCCTGTTTTGTTACAGCCTCAACCCAGCCGTCGTTGCAGTAGCCAAGGCTGTTTACGCCGATACCCGAGGAAACGTCAATGTATTTTTTGCCGTTTTCGTCATAGGCAACTGCGCCCTTGCCGCTTTTGAGGGCAACGTCGTACCTGCCGTAGGTATGCATTATGTATTTTAAATCTTTTTCCTTTGTATTCAAAAATATCAGTCCTTCTGTGTGATTTTACGAGATGTCTGGGAAGCCATCCCCTACGAAAAGGCGTAATAAAAATATCATTCCCCTATTTTATCATTGTCAAATGAGTATACAAATACGTCCTCACGCTTTGCAAAGCCGAAGTCACGCCAGAAGCTCTGACCTGTTTCGTTGTTCTGATAGCAGAAAATATGCGTTTTATCGATTCCCTCTGACCTTATCATCTCAATAGCCTTTTCGGCAAGGGAATGTCCGATTCTTTTGCGCCTGTACTCGGGAAGCACCGCCATATGGTGGATAAAGCCACGTCTGCCGTCGTGACCTGCAAGCACAGTTCCAACGATTTTTCCGTCGATTACGGCTACCTGACTCATACCCTTGTTGTGACTGAGATAACGCTCCATCTGACCTCTTTCGTCAGCCTTTGACAGCGCACGCTTTGAGGTGGTCTGCCACATTGCGTAAACCTCGTCATAATCCTCAATTGTCATTTCTCGTATAATCATTTTTACCCCATAACTTTTTATTTAGTACAATTAACAATTACGGTCGTGTACCTCGACACGTAAATTATTATTGTAGCGGCGAACTGTGTTCGTCATATTTCATAAATTGCGTTGCAATTTATGAAACGGGACGTCAAGGATGCCGTCCCCTACGTATATAGAGGAAACGTTTGTATTTAATTTCGTAGGGGACGGGTTCCTACACGTCCCGAAACGTCAACGATATATCAACATAAAATAAGCAAACAAACTGTTCCGTACAACACGCATTATTACAAATTCGGAGCGCAGCGACCCTTAATTGTTAATTTTTAAATGTAAATTGTTAATTAATAGAACATTGTGCCGATGCCTTCGTCACTGAACAGCTCGAGCAGGATTGAATGTTCAAGTCTGCCGTCAATGATGTGAGCACGGTTTACGCCGTTTCTGACAGCCTCAACACAGCAATCTATTTTTGGAATCATACCGCCTTTGATTATTCCGTCACGCTTGAGCATAGGAACCTCGCTGACGTTTACAACGGAAATCAGCGAGTCGTCATCTTTTACGTCACGCAGAAGTCCTCTTATATCGGTCATTAGAATAAGCTTTTTTGCACCGAGCTTTGCGGCAATCTGAGCCGCTGCAAGGTCAGCGTTTATGTTATAAACATTGCCGTCATAGCCGCCGGCAACGGTTGCGACAATCGGAATGTAGCCGTTCTGCATTGCGTTATTGAGCGGAGCAGGATTGACCTCCTTGATTTCACCGACGTAGCCGAGGTCAACGCTTGAAATCAGCTTTTCAGCCATAAGCAGTCTGCCGTCAAGTCCGCAGAAGCCGAGTGCCTTGCCGCCGTGACTTTCGAGGAGCTGAACAAGGCTCTTGTTCACCTTGCCTGCAAGCACCATCTGAACGATGTCAATCGTTTCCTTGTCGGTAACACGCATACCATTTTCAAAGCGGCTCTCCTTGCCGACTGCGTCAAGCATTGCGTTGATTTCGGGACCGCCGCCGTGAACGAGAACTACGTTGATTCCGACGAGCTGCATAAGCACCAAGTCGCTCATTACAGCTGACTTCAAGTCCTCATTAATCATAGCGTTGCCGCCGTATTTTACAACGATAGTTTCGCCGACGTATTTTTTGATGTACGGCATTGCCTGTATTAAGACCTTTGCTCTTTTTGAGGTATCCATTTATATCAATCCTTTATTTTTAGTGTGGAGTTTGGAGTGTTGAGAGTGGAGTTGTGGTCGAGTGGATAGGTTGGACTAATTTAAAAGTTTTATGCCCGAATAATTTATATGCGGCGTTGCCGCAGGATTAAATTTTTAATATTGCAGCGACGAAAAGTGTTCACCCGAAACGTCACAAATATATCAAAATCGGTTCAGCAAACTAACCTTTCCGAACAACACACAATATTACAAATTCGGAGCGTAGCGACCATTAACTCCACACTCCACTCTTCACACTCCACACTGATATTATGTACGATAGTCTCCGTTAATCTTTACGTAATCGTATGTGAGGTCACAGCCGTAGGCTTCGGCTTTTCCGTCGCCGTCGTTCAATGACACAAGAATATTAATCTCTTTTTCAAGCAGGATTTCCTTTGCCTTTTCCTCGGAAAATTCAACGCCTGCACCGTCCTTGCAAACAAGGATTTCACCCTTTTCCGACTTGAACGATACGTCAACCTTATTAACGTCAACGTCAGCTCCGCTGTAGCCGATTGCGCAGAGCACCCTACCCCAGTTAGCGTCAGCACCGAACATAGCCGCTTTTAACAGGCTTGAACAGATTATGCTCTTTGAAACGGTCACTGCGTCCTGCTTCGTTTTTGCGCCGTCAACCGTGCAGACAAGCAATTTTGTTGCGCCCTCGCCGTCACCTGCAAGCTGTTTTGCAAGCGACTTGAACGCCTCTGTAAGTCCTGCAACAAAGATTTTATAATCCTCGTTCTTCTCGGTTATCGGCTCGTTGCCTGCAAGTCCCGAAGCCATAATTGCAAGCGTGTCGTTTGTTGAGGTGTCGCCGTCAACGCTTACCATATTGTAGCTGTCCTCAACAGCCTCACGCAGAGCACATTCAAGCATTTCTGCCGAAACAGCCGCATCGGTTGTAACAAAGGAGAGCATTGTTCCCATATTGATGTGAATCATTCCGCTGCCCTTGGCAATTCCGCCGACGGTTACCTTTTTGCCGCCGAGAGTCATCTCCATAGCCATTTCCTTTTTGACGGTGTCGGTTGTCATAATAGCCTCGGCGGCGTTTGTTCCGCCGTCCTTTGAAAGCTTGCCCTTCATCATTTCTGCGCCCTTTATAACAGGCTCAATCGGCAAAGGTTGACCGATTACGCCTGTTGAGGCAACTATTACATCATCAGGGTTTACAGACAGAGTTTCAGCCGCAATTTCACACATCTTCTCTGCAACCTCTACACCGTCTGCATTACAGGTGTTTGCATTGCCCGAATTGACAATGACTGCCTGTGCAATGCCGTTTTCAAGGTGCTTTTTAGTTACCTGAATTGTGGAGCTTTTTACAAGGTTTTTAGTGTAAACTGCCGCCGCAGTGCAGGGCTTTTCACAGTAAATAAGCGCAAGGTCACGCTTTGTTGTATTTGACGGCTTGATTGATGCACACACGCCCTGAGCAGTGAAGCCGAGGGGCGAAGTTACAGTGCCGTCTATAAAATGAAAGTTTTTCATATTTAAAATCCTTTCGGTCAATGCTTTGTTTTATACGGTTTATAAATTTTATCTTTAAGCCTGTAATAGATGATTGCAACCAGCCATGCTGCCAAAAATATGACAATACCGGAAACAAAAGAATACGCTGTTGCTAACACTGTACCGAGATGCTTTGCCGCAAAATTACTTGCAAAAACCAATACGGGATGCACAACATAAATCGCAAGCGAGTATTTTCTTCCCGAATACGCAATATAGCCTGACAATCTGCCCGGATTATCAAGAGGATTTTTCAACACAAGCAACAATATAACAATCGTAAGTAACGTAAGGCTCAAGTATTGCTCTCGTCTTGCGTAAAGATCAAAATACATAAGCGTATATTTTTCAACCATAGTTGTTGCGCAAAACAACACTATAAGAAAAGCCAAAGAAATGTTTTTTATCTTTATTTTACTGACGTCAATCGACTTAAAGAGCTTTCCTATGTAAAAAAATGGAATACCGACAAATACAAAATTTCTTAAATATACAATATCAAATTCTGTTCTGAAGAACAATAAACTATATTTGCCGAATATCAAATCGCATAAAAGCAAAGCAACAATCAGTGCTATACAGAGTTTTTTTCTTTTCATCAGGAAATCCGACAGGAAGTAATCAATTATCATACAATAAAGCAGTGCCGACAGGAACCACAAATGTTCGCTGAACGGTGAGTCATTAAAAACGATAAATTTAAACATATTATCTATTGTGAATGTTTTTGCAAGATAATTAACAATTCCTGTGTCCTTCAGCGAAACAACCGCATAAAACAGCAAGAAAGCAATATTCGTTATCACCGTCAGAATAAAAATTTTCTTGATTCTTCCCTTTTTCTTTTCTTTCGGAACACAATAAAAATATCCGGAAACAGCAAAAAATATGAGAACTGAAGAATGACAAATTGAATTTACATATGGATATACAAAAGCATTTGTGTCATGTGCCAGAACGACTAGGAACGCCGCTGCCATTCGCAGGATATCAATGCTGTTGATTCTTTTACTCACTTAATATTCCTCCGTAAACAAGTGATAAAATTAAAACGCAGGAGGTACGATTACAAGTCCTGTTGTTTCATCAAGTCCGAAAATAATATTCATATTCTGGATTGCCTGACCTGCCGCACCCTTAACCATATTGTCGATTGCGGCACAGGCGACAAGCTTGTTTGCACGCTTGTCGTGGTGAATTGAAACGTCACAGAAGTTTGAATACTTTATATTGTGAATGTCGGCGCACTTGCCGTCATCAAGAAGTCTCACGAAAAATTCGTCCTTGTAGTATTCCTCATAAGCCTTGCGAATCTGCTCAAAGGTTACGCCGTCCTTTATGTCAGCGTAAACGGTTGCAAGGATTCCTCTGTTTACGGGAAGAAGATGCGGAACAAAAGTGATTATCACCTTTTTGCCTGAAAGCTTTGAAAGGGTCTGCTCAATTTCGGGAGTGTGGCGGTGAGATGCAACCTTGTAAGCGTGGAATCCCTCGTTAAGCTCGGGATAGTGATTGCCCTGCGACGGCTTTCTGCCTGCGCCCGTTACGCCGCTTTTGCAGTCGCAGATTATGCCCTTTGTTTCAACAAGTCCGTTTGCGATTGCGGGTGCGATTGCAAGGGGTGAACAGGTTGTGTAGCAACCGGGATTTGCAACAAGCTTTTTGCCTTTGATTTCATTTCTGAAAAACTCGGGCAAGCCGTAAACCGACTGCTCATGGAGCTTCTTATCAAGAAAAGTTCCGCCGTACCACTCAGTGTATTCGTCCTCGCTTTCAAGTCTGAAATCTGCTCCGAGGTCAATGAAAGCCTTGCCTGCGATTATACACTTTTCGGCAAGCTCCTGCGAAAGTCCGTGCGGAAGAGCGGCAAAAACGACGTCGCTTTTTTCAACAACTGCATCCTGATTTTCGCAGACCATATCGTTTAAACATTTATATGACGGATAAACGTCGCTTAACTTTTCACCCTCGAACGAAACCGAGCTTATTGCCGAAACTTCAGCATTCGGGTGAGTCGAGAGCAAGCGGACAAGCTCTGCGCCTGCGTAGCCTGTTGCGCCCACTATACCTGCTTTTATTTTCATACTTTTCACCTGTTTATTTTAATTCTGTAATATTGACATTCGGATTTAAATATCATATAATAAGGTTACAGGGTAACCGTCAAAGCGGTTAGCCTGTTAAAGAAAAATTAAAGATTAAAATAATCGTTCAACTTTGCTTTGGTCGGCAGTTGGGCGATTATTTTTTTATGTATTTTACAAGCTGAGTAAGTGATACTATCAGAACGATAAGTAAAACTAATTCAGTCATACATATCACCCCCAATCGGTGGGAGTACTAACCGCCTTAACTTCCCTGTAACCCCATAAAGCCAAAAGGCAATATGGCAATTTATTTTATAACTTTTCCGCTATCTCGGCAACTCGTTTTGCCTGCTCCTTTACATTTGACGAAGCAGGGCCGCCGAAAGCAGTACGCTCATTTGTACAGCGTTCAAGCGAAATTGCGCTGTAAACGTCGTCGGTGAACACGTCGCAGACCTTCTTGTACTCCTCAAGAGGAAGATTTTCAAGGTCAGTGCCCAGTTCAATGCACCTTGCAACAAGCTCTCCTGTTGCCTTGTATGCATCTCTGAAAGGAACGCCGTTCTTTGTCAGCCAGTCTGCACAGTCGGTTGCATTGATAAAGCCGCCTGCCGCCGCTTTTCTCATATTTTCGGGGATAACACGCATTGTGTCGAGCATCGGAGTGAATGCTGTCAGGCACATTTTAACGGTATCAACTGCGTCAAAAATTGCCTCCTTGTCCTCCTGCATATCCTTGTTATACGCAAGCGCAATGCCCTTCATAATCGTGAGCAGTGTCATATTGTCGCCGAAAACTCTGCCGCTCTTGCCACGAACAAGCTCTGCTATGTCGGGGTTCTTTTTCTGCGGCATAATTGACGAGCCTGTTGAGAACGCATCGTCAAGCTCCACGAACTTGAATTCCCAACTGCACCACATAATAATTTCCTCGGAAAAACGTGAGAGGTGCACCATAATTATTGAAAGAACGGACGCAAACTCAATGCAGTAATCTCTGTCGGAAACGCCGTCAAGCGAGTTGTTTGTAATTCGGTCAAAGCCTAAAAGCTCGGCTGTGATTGTTCTGTCAATCGGGTAGGTTGTGCCTGCAAGCGCACACGAGCCGAGGGGCATTTCGTCCATTCTCTTAAGGCAATCCTCAAGACGTGAAACGTCACGCAACAGCATTTCGCCGTAAGCCAAGAGGTGATGACCGAAGGTAATCGGCTGTGCTCTCTGAAGGTGAGTATATCCGGGCATTACGGTTTCGCTGTACTTTTCAGCCTTGTCGGCGATAACCTTGACAAGGTCAACAACGAGATTTTTAACATTTACAACCTCTTTTTTGAGATAAAGCTTAATGTCAAGCGCAACCTGGTCGTTACGGCTGCGTGAAGTGTGAAGTCTTTTGCCGTTGTCGCCGATTCTCTTTGTCAGCTCGCCCTCGATAAAGGTGTGAATATCCTCTGCCTCCATATCGAACTGCAATTCTCCGCTTTCGATGTCGGCAAGGATTCCCTTCAGTCCCTGAACGATGTCGGCTGACTGCTCCTCGGTGATAATTCCGCATTTGCCGAGCATTGTTGCGTGGGCGATACTGCCCTCTATGTCCTCTTTATACATTCTGCTGTCGAATGAAATAGAGCTGTTAAAGTCGTTTGTTGTTTTTGAAAGCTCCTTTTTGAAGCGTCCTTTCCATAACTGCATATTTCAGATTCCTTTTTAAGATAATTTATGTTATTTTAATACACCCTATATAAACACTTATCGGGGCAGAGAAATTCCCTGCCCCCGATTTATGAATATCAAACAAATTTTAACTTATTTGATAAGACCTTTCTTTGCACGAACCTTGATGGGAAGTCCGAAGAGGTTGATGAAACCTGCGCTGTCGTTCTGGTCGTAAACCTCGTCCTCGTCAAAGGTTGCGATTTCCTCGTCATAGAGTGAATACGGGCTTGTAACGCCTGCGTCAATTATATTGCCCTTGTAAAGCTTGAGCTTAACCTCGCCTGTTACATACTCCTGAGTGCTGTCAACGAATGCCGACATAGCCTCACGGAGCGGTGTGTACCACTTGCCGTCGTAAACGAGGTCGGCAAATGTGTTTGCAAGGTTCTTCTTGTAGTGAAGTGTGTCCTTGTCAAGGCAGATTTCCTCGAGCTTGTCGTGAGCCGCATAGAGGATTGTACCGCCGGGAGTTTCATAAACGCCCCTTGCCTTCATACCAACAAGACGGTTTTCTACGATATCTGTAATGCCGACGCCGTTTCTTCCTCCGATTTCGTTGAGCTTTTCAATAAGCTCTACTGAGCCGACCTCTTCGCCGTTGAGCTTTGTGGGAATACCCTTTTCAAATGAAAGTGTAACGTACTCAGGCTTATCGGGAGCCATTTCGGGGGAAACGCCCATCTCGAGGAAGCCATCTTTGTTGTACATAGGCTCGTTTGCGGGGTCCTCAAGGTCAAGACCTTCGTGGCTTAAGTGCCAGAGGTTCTTATCCTTTGAATAGTTTGTTTCACGGTTAATCTTGAGCGGAATATTCATCTTCTCCGCATATTCGATTTCTTCCTCACGTGACTTGAATTCCCATGTTCTCCAGGGAGCGATAATCTTCATATCGGGAGCGTAAGCCTTGATTGCAAGCTCAAAACGAACCTGGTCGTTGCCCTTACCTGTACAGCCGTGACAGATAGCGTCAGCGCCCTCTTTTTTAGCGATTTCAACAAGTCTTTTTGCAATAATAGGACGAGCGAATGATGTACCGAGGAGGTACTTGCCCTCGTAAACTGCGCCTGCCTTAACTGTGGGGAAAATGTACTCTTCAACAAATTCCTTGTTAAGGTCCTCAATGTAGAGCTTTGATGCGCCTGTCTTGATAGCCTTTTCCTCAAGACCGTCAAGCTCGGTGCCCTGACCTACGTTACCCGAAACAGCAATAACCTCGCAGTTGTCGTAATTTTCCTTAAGCCACGGAATAATGATTGAAGTATCAAGTCCGCCTGAATATGCAAGAACTACCTTTTTGATTTTATTATCAGCCATTTTTATTTCCTCCGATTACCAAAATTAATTTACTATTACATTATACACTCTGTTTCAAAAAAATCAAGTCTTTTTTGAATAAATATTCAAAAAATTTTAGGATATGCATTTTCAGGCGTATTTTAAGCGAATTTATGTGAAAAACGGCTTATTAAGCGGATAAATAAATAACTCATTATTTGAAAAAGACTGCTTTCGGGCGAAAAATGTATATATTCATTTAAAATGAATATTCAGAATATTCATTCATTTATGCAGTATAATGAATATTATTCAATGAAAGTGAATAAAAAATAATCATTAACTCATATATTGAATAACTGAAAAATTCTGCTATAATTTATTTGAAACAAAATGCATATTATAATGCGAAAGGATGATTTATTGTGTCAGCATTTAAGGAGATTACACCAAAGGAAATTAGCAACAATCCGTTTGAGCTTATCGGCGACGACTGGGCGCTTGTGACAAGCGGGAGCAAGGAAAAATTCAACACAATGACCGTAAGCTGGGGCGGAGTCGGCATTATGTGGGGCAAACCCGTAGCGTTTACGTTTATCCGTCCGCAGAGATACACGTTTGAATTTACTGAAAACAACGACTATTACACAATGAGCTTTTTTGACGAAAGCTATCGTGACGCACTTAAGCTATGCGGTTCAAAAAGCGGCAGAGATGTTGACAAGGTAAAGGAAACAGGACTTACTCCTGCGTTCACCGAGGACGGCATTCCGTATTTTGAGGAAGCAAAGCTTGTGCTTGTATGCAAAAAAATGTATGCGCAGTTCCTGAACGAGGAAAGCATAACCGACAGCGACAGCGTGAAGAAATGGTACAAGGACGACTACCACAAAATGTACGTCAGCGAAATTGTAAAGATAATGGTAAAGGAATAAACCATAATTTAGATTAGTTTGGAGTGTGGAGAGTGGAGTGTGGAGTTTTGGTCGAGTGGATAGGTTGCAATAATTCAAAAGTTTAATGCCCGAATTAATTTATATGCGGCGTTGCCGCAAGTGTGAATTTTTGTATTTCTTACACAGAAATACTAAATGTTTCCAATATATCAACTTTAATTTGGCAAACAAATCTTTCCATACAACACACACTATTATAACTTCGGAGCGTAGCGACCATTAACTTCACTCTCCACACTCCAAACTCCACACTTGACAAATTATCGTTTATGTTCATTTCAACGCAAAAATCCCCCTCTTTACGTAAGGGGGATTTTGTTTTACACTTAAATTATATTTGCGAGTTTTTTCTGCAATGCCGTTGCGTCGAGAATGTTGATTTCTCCGTTTTCGTCTATGTCAGCAGCTGTTTTTTCAAAATCGGTCAGACTTGTAAATCCTGCCAGATAGCTCTGAATTGCCGTTGCGTCCTGAATATTAATCTCTCCATCGGAATTTACATCACCGAAAAAATTGCCTGTGCTTATAAACTTCATATCGTAGCGTTCGGCATATTTCTGAGCCTCGGTTCCGCTTATTCCGTAGATTTCAAAATCTTCTATCTTCGTTCCGACGCCGTTTACCCATCTATAACCTATTGCATATGCTCCGATTTTTTTAACAGACGGCGGTATGTTAATCTTTTTCAGACTCGTAGAGTGAAATGCATCGCCCCCAATCGTTTCCAAGGATTCAGGAAGTACAACATCCGACAGTTTAGTACTTGCAAATGCATTTTCTCCTATTTCCGTAACCGAATCGGGAATTGTAACAGACTGCAAATGATAACAATACTCAAATGCGCTTCCTCCGATTTTTGTTACGCCGTTCGGAATTTTTATCTCTTTTATAGCTGTTTCTTCAAAAGCACGGTCTTCTATTTTTTTACACGTATCGGGCAGAGTGATTTTTTCGAGATTGTAACACCATCTGAAAGCATTTGAGCCTATTTCCTCAACGCCGTCATTAACGGTTACCTCCTGCAAATTTTCGGATTGGAACAGTGCATAAGAGCCTATTCTCTTGACAGGAGAGCCTATTGTTACGCTTGTTGCGCTTTTTGCCGAAGGACGGCACAGCAAAACGCTTCTGTCCTTATTATAAAGATTGCCGCCGTATGAACAGTAATTCTCATTAGCAGAATCGACCGTCACTTCGTGCAGAGCACTAAGACCTGCCAGCGCACCATCTGCTATGTATTCAACACTTGCAGGAATGGAAATTTTCGTAATGTGAAAACCGCTGAGCGAAAAATAATCAAGTCTTTTTAAACCGTCTTCAAGGGTAATCTTTTTTACACGAAAACCGCCAAACGCCTCGCAACCCATTTTTTCAACAGTAGCAGGAATTGTAACGTCGGTCACGCCTGTATTGTCAAATCCGTGTTCACGAATTTCAGTTACACTCTTGGGTATGGTTATTTCTACAAGGTTATATGCATCGTAAAATGCATATTCACCTATTGTTTTTACAGTAGACGGTATTTTGTAGGAAGTTTCTTTTTTATCTCTCGGATAACAGTAAATTACCCACTTGCCCTTACTGAAAAGGACACCGTTCACAGACGAGAATTTTGTGTTGTTGCTGTCAACATTGATGTTCTCTAAATAGCCCAAGCTTCTTAATGTGCCTGCGCCTATATAGGTAACGCTTGCAGGAATATTCATTGTCTTGACATCGGCATTATCACATTCAAAATAAAAATTAGAACCTCCGATGCCGGTAACAGTCCTGCCCAGAAGCTTAGACGGAATAGTAATTTCCGTTTCCTTTCCGCAATATCCGTCAATGCGAATCGTTGCGTCATCAAGAATTTCATACTTCCAGTCGCCTTCAACTCCGTAATCTTTTGAAGCCGCACTGACCTGAAAACCTGTCATAAAAGCGGTAAGCGTTAAAACCGCCAGCAAAATCGATAAAAACTTTTTCATTTGTCTACCCCTTTTATTTTAAAAGTCACTGACAATATTTTATCATAATTTAAAAACAAAAGCTATTGAGTATTCATACAAAACAAGTTCAGACGGCAAGTATTACTTTGTAAATTTTAGTATAATAAAACGGCAAAGCCTGAAAACAAGCTTTGCCGCTGATTTTATTTAACCGTAAAGGTTCAACAATATATTACCTATTCATACCTTCGTAAACTGCAACTGCACAAGCAACTGTTGCGCCTACCATCGGGTTGTTACCCATACCGATAAGACCCATCATCTCAACGTGAGCAGGAACTGAAGATGAACCTGCAAACTGAGCGTCGCCGTGCATTCTGCCCATTGAGTCTGTAAGACCGTAGGAAGCAGGACCTGCACCCATATTATCGGGGTGGAGTGTACGGCCTGTACCGCCGCCTGAAGCAACAGAGAAGTAGCCTACGCCGTTCTCGTTAGCCCACTTCTTGTATGTGCCTGCAACGAGGTGCTGGAAACGTGTGGGGTTAGTTGAGTTACCTGTGATTGAAACGCCAACGTTTTCGTGCTGCATAATTGCAACGCCCTCACGAACGTCGTCTGCACCGTAGCAGCGAACTGCAGCTCTTTCACCGTCGGAGAATGCTCTCTCTTCAACAATCTTAAGCTCAGATGTAAAGTAGTCAAACTCTGTCTTTACATATGTAAAGCCGTTGATTCTTGAAATAATGTAAGCAGCGTCCTTGCCAAGACCGTTGAGGATAACTCTTAACGGCTCTTTTCTTGCCTTGTTAGCGTTACGAGCGATACCGATAGCGCCCTCTGCCGCTGCAAAGCTCTCGTGACCTGCGAGGAATGCAAAGCACTTTGTTTCATCTCTTAAAAGCATTGCGCCGAGGTTACCGTGGCCTCTGCCAACGTTTCTCTGCTCTGCAACAGAGCCGGGGATACAGAACGCTTCAAGACCGATACCGATAGCCTCTGCTGCCTCTGCTGCTGTTTTAACACCCTTCTTAACTGCTACTGCACAGCCGAGAGTGTAAGCCCAGCCTGCGTTTTCAAAAGCGATAGGCTGAACGTCCTTAACAATCTGATAAGGGTCAAAGCCCAAATCGTTACAAATCTGTCTTGCCTCTTCAAGATTTGCAATACCGTACTCGGCAAGGCACTTCTCAATTTTAGGCATTCTTCTGTCCATACTTTCAAATGTTACTGCCATTGTTGTGTCCTCCTTACCGAATTATTCTTCTCTCGGGTCAATGTACTTAGCCGCATTGTCAAAACGACCGTACTGACCGATGTTGTTCTTGTAAGCTTCATTTGGCTCAACACCGTGACGAATGTCCTCGAGCATTTTGCCGAGCTTTACAAACTGGTAGCCGATAACCTCGTTATTCTCGTCAAGAGCAGTCTTGAGAACGTAGCCCTCAGCCATTTCCATATAACGAACGCCCTTTGCGTTTGTGCTGTACATTGTACCAACCTGACTGCGGAGTCCCTTACCAAGATCCTCCATACCTGCGCCGATGGGAAGACCGCCCTCGGAGAAAGCTGTCTGGCTTCTGCCGTAAACGAGCTGCTCGAAGATGTTTCTCATAGCAGTGTTGATTGCGTCACAAACGAGGTCTGTGTTAAGGCACTCAAGAAGAGTCTTGTTGGGGAGAATCTCGGCAGCCATAGCCGCAGAGTGAGTCATACCGGAGCAGCCGATTGTTTCAACAAGAGCCTCCTGTACGATACCGTCTTTTACGTTAAGTGTGAGCTTGCATGCGCCCTGCTGGGGAGCACACCAGCCGATTCCGTGTGAAAGACCTGAAATGTCTTTAATCTCGTAAGATTTTACCCACTTGCCCTCTTCGGGGATAGGTGCGGGACCGTGATGCGGTCCTTTTGCAACTGTGCACATATTTTCTACTTCTTTTGAATAAATCATATGTACTTCTCCTTTCAATATATTGTTGAGCCCAAATATACACTCATACACCTACATTATACGGCTTTATACAACATTTTTCAAGTATTTTTTGTTTTTTATTAACATTAATATTTATCTGACTTTTTATTGTTGCAATCTTTACAAAGCATCTGGCAATTTTCCTGAATTGTGTGACCGCCCTTACTCCAAGGCTTGATGTGATCGCCCTCCATATCGTCAAATTCAAAATGCTGTTTGCAAATAGGGCAAATTCCGTCTTGTCGGCTGTACGCCGCCATCTTATCTCTCTTGTCAAACGCTCTTAAATTTAAAAGTCTTCCTGCAAACGGATCTATTTCTCTGCATAAGAGATACTCATAAATCCCTTTGGTTTTCTGAACCTCATCGTCCTCGTGAAGCCTTTTTACCTCTTTGGAAAACTCATTTGAATTGTAGCTGTTGTTATGATATTTATTATACAGATGACACCAATCCAAGCCTTTCATATCCTTATAATACTTCGGAAAAATCTTTTCCACCCAATGAATAACATCCTGAAAATACTGCCAAAGCTCGTCAGCGTCTTTATCAGATTTATGTAAAGCCATATATTCGGTTATGTTTTGAATATTCTGATACTCGCAAATACCTTTTAGTGCCTTTTCAAGTAACTCCTGTCGGTTAGGATCGCCTGTAATATATCTGTCAGCCAAGCCTTTCGCCGCACAATTACGTTTTGAAAAATGCATTTTTGCATCTGAAAGCCACTCGCCCGTATAAACCGAATTTCTTAATTCCTGATCCGTCAGCTTTGCACCGCCGATATTAACGACCTTGAACCAAGCCAACTTTTCGGATTCAGTACCCTCACAAATATATATCTTAAATTCATAGTTCATAATTGCGTTGTACTTATCATCAGGCAAAGAATCCCAATAGTAGTTTTTGCTGTCAATTGTAATCTGAAATTTATGCTTTAGATATTGCATAACGGACAAAGTCCTTTGCTGACCGTCAAGCACTTCATATCTGTCATCGCCAACCTTTACCCAGTACATTACATTTAAAGGAAAGCCATTTAAAACAGTGTGAATAACTGACTCTTCCTGTTCCTGATTATAGACAAATTCACGCTGATAAGCAGGACGAACAGCCAGCTTTCCACTGTAAGCAAACACACCGTCATCACCGTTGTCAACATAACCGTCAAATATATCGCTTACTTTTATAGATACCGGATCAATGTTCATTCTTTTTCCTCCTTCTTCTGATTAAAATTCTTGCATAAGCAGAATGTACGTATTCACCGGTAACCGCATTATACAAAAAGTTTCCTTTTTTAGATTTTCCTTTTAATACAGGATTTCCGTTTGCTTTGCCACCCGAACTACCGGTAAACGTCATATCTTGTCGCATTTCTTTAAACTCATTATAAGTTCTTAATATTGGTATTCCTGCAAGTTCCTCGTCACTTGATTGTAATAAACCTATTATCTCGAACTGTTCGGGATTATATTTATCAAGAAAGGTGATTGGTACACCCATAATTCCATTACAGCTTTCTCTTGACAAGTATTCTTGCGTAGGTTTCTCGTCCGTTGATTGTAAACCTGTGTCCGTATCTTGGATTGTCGGGTACATACCTGTCAAGTCCGACAATTTCAAATTGCTCAGGGTTGTATTTGTCAAGGAATGTGATTGGCACTCCCATAACTCCGTTACAGCTTTCGTCTGATGACAACTCGTGCATAGGTAATCCGTCGGCTCGTCGGCTCG
>DPHV01000022.1:354-89787 GCA_003521625.1 Ruminococcus sp. | reverse complement strand
GTCGGCTCGTCGGCTCGTCAACGATTGTCGCAGACTTGTTTGTCTGTGTCAAGCCTTTTTCTGAAATTTTTTCATCTTTTTTTATTGTAATAACTGCGTCTTTATCCTTAATTAACCCGTGCTGTTTTATCGGTACTTCATCATTTGTTCTGATTTCATTTGCATCTATTATTTCAAACTGTTCCGGATTATGCTTATCTATGTACGTTATGGGAACAGCCATATTTTCGAAATAGTCACAGGGTATTTCCACTGTTTTATCAACATTTATTGCATTGTAATTATCATACCTTGGATATTCTTCTTCATTTCCATAGTATTTTTTATATAAATCTAAAGTTTCGTGTCTCTTTTTATAATCAAGATTTGTAAACCATCTAACACCCTTAACACGAATAAACTTTTTACCGTCCGTTTCAACACCACACCCGGAAGCATTTAAAGGATAATCATTAGGTACATAAAACTTTCGGTCGCCACTGTGAATGCTTGCGCCAAGCCATAATTTATTATCTTTTATCAAAGGAAATATTTCCTTATATGTTACGGCGTTTATATTACCAATTATCAAAAAATTCTTTTCTGTTTCAACAAGTTGCGCAACATATTCTCTAAAAAGACTAAAAGGTGGATTTGTAACCACAATATCAGCCTGTTTCAAATAATCAATACATTCTTCAGACCGAAAATCACCGTTACCCTTAAGCCTTTTAACGCCACGCTTTTTTGATGTCAACAGTGCATAAATATCATCATCAGTAACCCCACGACCATTAGCCATTGGTACTTCAGAAATATCCATAACATAGCCTTTTCCGCTTGACAGAGGTTTATCAAACTCATCACATATTGTAAACTGTTCACCGATAAAAGGCGATGTACTATATGACGTACATATTAATCTTTTTAGTCCAAGATAATTAAAATTACGCAAAAAGAATTTACAAAAATTACTTTCAAACGGATCATCGCAATTACAAAGAACTGTCTTATCTTTAAAATTTTCTTCATAATGATTAATCTCTGCCTGTATGACATCATATGCAGTATAAAATTCATCTTTTTTTGCAATTTTTGCTTTAGATAATTCCGTGTTCCTCGCCATATCTATCACCATAATACTTTTTATTCTATATTTCACATACCAATACATTGTATATTATAAGACAATATTATTATTTGTGCAATATATTTTTACAATTTACACAAAAAAACAAGCCGATTCACCGACTTGTTTCTCAAAATTCTTCACATTGACAGCATTATTATATATTTTAGACAAACGACTATGTGCTCGCTTTACTTTCTTGACGGGATGAAATTCTCGACAAATTTTGTGCGTTTTCCTCTGCCCTTGAGGTAGAAAAATCCTGCAAAGTTAAACACTACTGCGCCGACAAAGTTTACAAGCAAATCCTTCATAGTGTCAATCAAACCGATGTCGAGGTAGCCGTCAATGCCGAGGCTCTGACCGTTTACGGCGGTGTCGCCTATTTCCTTTATTGCAATCATCTTATTTTCACTGCCCGACAAAAGATAGGAATTTATATAATTTACAACAGTGTCCTTCTGCATATCCTTGCCGAAAAACATATCCATTCCGAATTCAAAAAATTCCCACACAGTACCTACCGTCATTGAAAAGCAGAACGAAAACAGGCAGACAAAAAGCGGTGAAAGGTTCATTTTTATCCTGTCGTTACGGTTGAGAATATCAATCAGTCCAAAGCCTACTCCTGCACAGATAAAGCCGTTGAGAGTGTGGAGCATAGTATCCCACATCGGGATTTTTTCATAGAATGCACCAAGCTCACCCATTACGTTAGCCGCAAAAACAAAGCTTATCATAATGACCTCCATAACATTCGGAAGGTCAATCTGCAATTTGTTTTCGATGAACGACGGAATCATCAGCAGCAAAAACGACAGAGTGCAGGTCATTACGTTTTCCCAGTTTCCGTTTACTGCGCTGAACACAATCAGAGCGACAAGAATAGTTCTGATAACTATATAAACAGCCGCTTTAACCTTGTGCTCACGCATTTCACGGATATTGAGAATTTTAAAAATTTTCAGCTCGGATTTACCCTTTTTGGTTTTTTTACTCATACCAATTCACCCATAAAAGTTACGGACACGGCGCACCGTGTCCTGAATATTATCAATTTTCGGTATTGACTTCACCGTTTTTAATTCTCTGCTCAAGCTGTTCCTTGCCGACTGCAAGCATAAGCTTGATTCTGTTCTCCTGATTTACCTTCGGCGCACCGGGGTCGTAGTCGATTGTAACTATATTAGCATTCGGCTTGATTTCCTTAATCTTCCTGATTGCGCCCTTACCGTTGATGTGGTTCGGCAGACAGCCGAACGGCTGTGTGCAGACAATGTTTTCATAGCCTGTTTCGGCAAGCTCAAGCATTTCGGCAGTCAAGAGCCAGCCCTCGCCCATCTTGCTTCCGTAGCCGATTACGCCCTTTACAAGCTCCTTTGTGTGCGCATATTCGTGCGGAGGCTCAAAGCCGTACTTTTTAGCCGCTTCAATCATCAGCATTTCAACCTTTTTGACATAGTTCAAAAGCATCTGACAGACCTTGAGCTTTATTGAATTTCCGCCGAACATTTTTATATCCTCAATGCGGTTGTCAACCTTGAACGCCGCAAAGCCCATAAGTCCGGGAACGCATACCTCGCAGTCCTGTTCGGCTAAAAAGTCCTCAAGACCGTTGTTCGCCATTTTTGAATATTTTACGTAAATCTCGCCGACGATTCCGACCTTGACCTTCGGCACCTTATTAAGCTCGATTTTTGAGAAGGACTTTGTTATTTTCTGCAAATTCTCGTCAAGCTCTTCGAGAGTGTAGCCTCTGCCGTCAATGAGCATCTTCGAAATTTTCGCACTCCAGTCCTCAACAAGAGCCATACTCTCGCCCTTGTTTACCTCATAGGGCTTTGTCTGATTTGACAGAAGCATAAGCTGGTCGCCGTAAACAAGACCACCCACAAACCTGCGGATAAGCGGAATCGAAAGCGAAAAGCCGCTGTTGTGCTCCATACCGAACGAAAGCGAAATTACGGGCACGAACTCAAAGCCTGCTTTTTTAAGAGCCTTTCGAAGAAGAAAAATATAGTTTGACGCACGACAGCCGCCGCCCGTCTGAGTAATCATAAGCGCAGTCTTGTGAACGTCGTACTTGCCGCTTTGCAGGGCGTGGATAAACTGTCCGATAACGAGCAGTGCAGGGTAGCAGGTATCGTTATGAACGTACTTCAGTCCTGTCTGTGCAATCTCGGGACCTGTGGTATTCAGAAGCTCCGATTTGTAGCCGTAGTGCGTGAAAACATTTTGCAGAATATTGAAGTGAATAGGAGCCATATTCGGCAAAAGAATTGTGTATTCTTTTTTCATCTGCTTTGTAAAAAGCACTCGGCCTGTTTTTTTATCGTATTTTAATTCAGCCATATTTTTATTCTCCTATCCTTTGTGTTACTCATACATTCACTAATACCGTGAATAAACAAAATTCACAAGTGTAGGGAACGGTCTTGACCGTTCCGCTGATTTACAACCTTCTTCTGATACTCTCGGAACGGTCAAGACCGTTCCCTACATTTGAGTGTGTTATTTTTATAATAAAATTGATATTTTCAGAATTAACATAGCAGTAGGGAACAACGATTTAAAATCAATAATTCCGAATTACGCATTCCGCATTCCGAATTATAAATCAGTCATTATCAATCGCCGCAAGCAGACTGCGGATACGGATTTTCACCGCACCGAGGTTTGTGATTTCATCTATTTTAATCTGAGTGTAAATCTTGTTGTTGCTTTCAAGAATCTCTCTTACCTCGTCGGTTGTGATTGCGTCAACGCCGCAGCCGAACGAAACAAGCTGTACAAGCTCCATATCCTTGCGTGTTGTGACGTATTTTGCCGCCGCATAGAGTCTTGAATGATATGTCCACTGATTGAGAACGTGAGTTGCGAACTTCTCAACTCTCGGTGAAACAACGTCCTCGCTGACGATTGCAACGTCAAAGCCCGAAATGAGCTTATCAATACCGTGGTTGATTTCGGGGTCAACGTGGTAAGGTCTGCCTGCAAGGACAAAAATCTTCTTGCACTCTTTTTCGGCAGTCGCAATAATCTCATTGCCCTTTTCAATTACCTTATTCCTGTAATTCTCCTGCTCCTCGTACGCTTTCTTTGCGGCAATCCGCACCTCGTTGAGCGTGAGGTCGGGGAAATGCTGGGAAAGTCTTTCATAAGCCTTCTGCGGAAAATCCTTGGGGCGGTGAATACCGAAGTACTCGTTTATGAAATGCACCTTGCTGATATCCTTCATATTATTCTTGATAACCTCGGGATAGTACGCAACAACGGGACAATTGTAGTGATTGTCGCCAAGGTGCTCGTCAAAATTATATGAAAGACAGGGGTAGAAAATAGTTTCCGCACCCTCGTCAATTAACGTCTGAACGTGACCGTGCATAAGCTTTGCAGGGAAGCAGACGGTATCGCTCGGGATTGTCTGCTGACCTCTCTGGTAGAGCGTTCTGCTCGAATACGGCGACTTGAACACCTCGAATTTCAGCTCGGTAAAGAATCTGTACCAGAACGGATAAAGCTCGAACATATTAAGTCCCATCGGGATTCCGAGCTTTCCTCTTAAGCCCTCAACAGGCTTGTAGGAATCGAGGAGCTGTAATTTATATGCATACATATTCAGATCGTTTGACGGCGCACGCTTTGTAATCGGGCGTTCGCACCTGTTGCCTGCAATAAACTTTCTTCCGCCGCCGAACGAGTTGATTGTAAGACGGCAGTTGTTGTTGCAGAGTCCGCAGTTAGCGACCTTTATTTCGTGAACAAAATTCTTAAGAGCGTTGCTGTCGGCAAGCCTGCTGTCAGCTTTACCCTTTGACTTTTTCTTTGCATAAAGCGCCGCACCGTATGCGCCCATAAGTCCTGCGATATTCGGGCGGACAACCTCAACGCCCATCTCCATTTCAAATGCTCGCAGAACTGCATCGTTGAGGAACGTACCGCCCTGAACGACAATTCTCTTGCCAAGCTCATCGGGGCTTGACGCACGGATAACCTTATAGAGCGCATTCTTGACAACGCTCAGCGAAAGTCCTGCCGAAATATCCTCGATTGTTGCGCCGTCCTTTTGAGCCTGCTTAACGCTTGAATTCATAAACACCGTACAGCGTGAGCCGAGGTCAACGGGACGTTTTGCAAAAAGTCCGAGCTTTGCAAACTCCTCAATATCATAGCCGAGCGCATTTGCAAACGTCTGCAAAAAGCTTCCGCAGCCTGACGAACAAGCCTCATTAAGAAATATGTTGTCAATTGCGCCGTTATGAATCTTGAAACACTTAATATCCTGCCCGCCGATGTCGATAATAAACTCAACGTCGGGCATAAAATATTTAGCCGCCGTAAAGTGTGCGATTGTTTCAACAATTCCATAGTCTACGTCAAAAGCATTCTTAATTATATCCTCGCCGTAGCCTGTAACGGCAGACGAGGCAACATTGATTTCGGGGTTGATTGCGTAGATTTCCTCAAGAAATTCCTTGATAATCTCAACGGGATTTCCCTTTGAGGGAAGGTACTTTGAATAGAGCAGCTCGCCGTCCTCGTTAAGCACAACGCCCTTTACAGTGGTTGAGCCTGCGTCCATTCCTATGTAAGCCTTGCCCTTGTAGCCCTTAAGCTCTTTCTGCTTTACGTCAGCCTTTGCGTGTCTTTCGCAGAAAGCCTTATAATCCTCCTCGCTCTCAAAAAGCGGAGGGTTAAAAGCAAAGTTACCCGAGCCGTGATAATTCCTGACATCTTCAATTACCTTGTCAAAGTCGATTGTTTTATCGGCGCAGAGAGCCGCACCGCAGGCAACGTAATAAAGCGAATTTTCGGGGCAGATACCCTTTGTTCCGAGTGTGCGGTCAAAGCAATTGCGAAGCTCGCTCATAAATGTAAGCGGTCCGCCGAGGTAGACAACCTGACCTTCAATTTCACGTCCCTGTGCAAGACCTGCAACAGTCTGGCTGACAACGGCATTGAAAATACTTTCGGCAATGTCGCTCTTTCTTGCGCCCTGATTGAGCAGAGGCTGAATATCTGTTTTTGCAAACACGCCGCATCGTGATGCGATTGTATATGTCTTTTCGTACTGCTTTGCAAGCTCGTCCAATTCTTCAAGAGGTACGTTCAGAAGCGTGGCCATCTGGTCGATAAACGCACCTGTACCGCCTGCACAGGTTCCGTTCATTCTTACCTCAAGACCGTTTGTGAGGAATAGAATTTTAGCGTCCTCACCGCCAAGCTCAATGACAACGTCTGTTCCGGGCAGAAATGTATTTGCGGCAACTCGGGTGGCGTAAACCTCCTGAACAAAGTCAATTCCGCAGTCCTGCGCAACGCCCATACCTGCCGAGCCTGACAATGCAACGCTTGCATTTTCGGCACCGTCAACCTTTGAACGAACGGTATTGAGAATCTCGGCTATTTTTTCGGTAATCTGGGAATAATGGCGCTCATATGTGCTGTATATTAATTTGTTTTCGTCGTCGAGCACAACGCATTTTATTGTGGTCGAACCTATATCAAGTCCTAATTTCAAAATGCCGCCTCCGAAACAAGCGAATTATTCAGCAAAAAAGCAGAAAATCGCCTGAAAGTATAGTGGTGTTAATTATACATATCAATTAATTATAATCTCTTTTTTTGATTTTTTAATTCTTTTATGTAAAAATATATACTTTGATTTATTTTACCATTATTCAATTTTAAAATCAATATACACTTGTGGGGTTATGTTAATTATTAGTATTTTTATTTACATTAAAAATTATAAACAATAATTTAGCGGCGTATTATAGCGATGTTGATGTAGGGGCGGATTTGCATATCCGCCCAAGTAAACCAAACGTTTCTGCAACACGGGCGGATATGCAAATCCGCCCCTACTACTATGTTAATTCTAAAAAATAACAATTTTGTTATAAAACAACCACACTCAAATGTAGGGAACGGCATCCCTGACGTCCCGAAACGTTACCTATATATTAATCTATAATTCGGGCAACCGTTTTATCCAAACAATCCGACTTTTCCACTCGTTTTGCCCGTCGAGGCACTCGACAAATTATGGTTTAGATAACTAAAAAACAGGTACTCAAAAAATTTTAAAAATTTTTTCAAAATCTTTTATTTTTGTCAGGGTTTTGTCCCTATGTCTGTTTTATAATAAAGCCAACAAATCAAAAATCACCGAAAGGAAGAAAAATTATGAAAACATCATCAATCAAATTCACAGACAACATCAAAAGAAGAATTATTGCAGGATTTCTTGCACTGACCTGTATCGGCTCGGTTGCAACGCTCAGCCTTGTAAAGACTAACGCCGCAACAACAAATTCAATTTCGCTTAACGAATCTCAGTTCAACTCAAACACCTATTTCACCGGCTCAATCCGTGCAATCCTTAATAACTGGGGCAAGGGAATGGCATCGACAGTTCCCGGACTTTCATTCCTCGCAGGTCCGATTTCTACAATGCTCAAAGATATCTGCGGAGTTCACGAAGTAAACCTTACAGAAATCAACAAAAAGCTTGACGACATTCAGAGGCAGATTGACAGCAGCACTCAGAAGATTATAAAAGATATTTACGACCAGAGCTCGCTGGTTGAATACAACAGGCTTGTTAACGAGGTTTTAACCAGCAAGAAATATGCTTTGGAATTAATTGACGTTATCAAAGACGAAACGAACGAAGTTAAAAAGAATATCACTCTTGCAGGTCTTGTAAATAACGACTTCACAAGCACTTCAAACTATGCACATAGAATAAGTGATTTGGAAAACTACATCAACGGTCCGTTCGGATACAACAAAAGTGTTTTCACTGCATATTACAACAAGATGAAGAATGAGTCAATGTTCGGCGGTGAAGCCGCTTACAGAGCAGAAAACTATGTAAATTGCAGTATGGAAATCTTTTCGGCCTCAGCATTCACGGCTCTGCTCTCGCTTGACGCAAAGATTAAGCTTGCGTCAATGACTAACGAGGAATTTTCAGCACTTGACGAAGATACTCAGCAAACAATCAAAAATATGAATCTTAATAAAAGCGCAATAACAGCTGCAATGAATCAGCTTAAAGGCGATATGGAAAGTGTTCTCAAATCATACAATAATTATCAGGAACTTACCGAAGAAGAAGCTACAACATATGTAGGCAAGAGCGATGACGCTTCAAAAGCAATAAAGCTTAAAAAAGACCTCGGCGTCGTTAAACACAACTGCAAAAACAACAATGATATTTCCGCCGATTTATTTGACTACTGGTGCCGTATCGGTCATCACTGCGACTACAGATATATAAAATCTATGAGTGAACTTGGCGAGAACTCACGAGGCGACATCAAGCGTGTTGAAATCAATGAATATGTAAAGGCATTGAGCTATGATAAAGTAAAATTAATCATCGAACACATTCAAAAGAATTTCAGCGACCGTTCAATTTCACAGTATCTCAGAGGAGTCGTAGGCTTCCGATTCACTGACTGGCATGTTAACAATACCTTCCTGATTGCAGGCAAAGTTGTGTGTCACCCTTGGGATCATTACTACGGCTACGAAGGCGCTAAGGTTTACAAATATGATTACAGTATTGAGGATGTAAATATGCAGGATTATAAGTGCGGTGAAATCTGGCACACAGCTCCCAAAGAATTATCAGGCGGTGAAGGCTTGTATTTCGAGCTTGCATAATCCTTAAAAACACACAAGAAAACACCCCTCGGAAGCAATAACCGAGGGGTGTTTATTACATCAAAAATTAAATTTTAAATTATCTGTCCTCAAGCGGAACGTACTGTTTCTCGTTTGAAATGCTCATATATGCAGGACGAATAATCTTTCCGGGATTTACAAGCTCTTCCAGTCTGTGTGCACTCCAGCCGGCAATACGTGCAGTAGCAAATAGCGGAGTATAAAGCTCGCAGGGGATTTTGAGCATACTGTAAAGCAAGCCGCTGTAAAAGTCGACGTTTGCCGCAACGCCCTTATAGATTTTCCTTTTCTTTGCGATAACCTCAGGCGCAATATGCTCAACCTTTTCATAAAGATTAAACTCATCGTCATATCCTTCTGCTTCGGCAAGCTTCTGAACAGAGCCCTTAAGAATTACCTGACGGGGGTCGGAAATTGTATAGACAGCGTGTCCCATACCGTAGATAAGACCCTTGCAGTCAAACGCCTGTTTGTCGAGGAGCTTTTCGAGGTAAGCCGAAATAGCCTCGTCGTCATTCCAGTCTCTGACGTGCTTTTTCAAATCCTCAAACATATAGAAAACCTTAACGTTTGCACCGCCGTGCTTCGGTCCTTTAAGTGATGCAAGAGCCGCCGCCATTGCTGAATATGTGTCAGTACCCGACGAGGTTACAACGTGGGTTGTAAAGGTCGAGTTGTTACCGCCGCCGTGCTCCATATGAAGAATAAGTGCCATATCAAGCACCTTTGCCTCAAGCGGAGTGTACTTTCTGTCGGGACGGAGAAGCGACAGAATAACCTCTGCCGTAGACATTGACGGGTCTGCACGGTGAATGTACAGGCTCTTGTCACGCAGATAGTGGTTGTATGCGTGGTAGCCGTAAACTGACAACAGCGGGAATACGGAAATAAGCTGAACGCACTGTCTGAGAACATTATTGATTGATGTATCGTTAGGATTTGTATCATAGCAGAAGAGCGTTAAAACACTTCGTGCAATTGAGTTCATCATATCCTCACTGGGAGCTTTTAAAATTACGTCACGCACAAAGTTCTGTGGCAGAGTTCTGTACTGCACAAGCAATTCCTTAAAGTCGTGAAGCTCCTTTGGATTTGGCATTTCGCCGAACAAAAGGAGATATACTACTTCCTCAAAACCAAAACGGTTATCGTCGGTTATTCCCTTGATAATATCATTTACGTTATATCCACGGTAGTAAAGCTCACCGTCGCAGGGAACAAGCTTACCGTCAACTTCTTTATTCTGAATGATTGTCGAAATATCTGTAAGTCCCGTAAGGACACCTTTACCGTCAAGGTCACGCAGTCCTCTTTTAACATTGTACTTGCTGTAAAGAGAAGGGTCAATAATGGAGTTGTCCGTCATCTTCTTTGTGAGATTATTAATTTCCGGTGTGATTGCCGAATAGTCCCAGTTGTTTTGCGTCATAATATCACTCCCTTTTATATTTTTTCTATTATAACATATTTTTGTGGGAAATAAAAGATACAATACTTGCAGAAGTGTCACATCTTTTTTGAAAAGATTTATACAATTTAGCAATAATTTTATTTTGATTATTCATTTTTAGGTCGGTTCTTGCAAATTAATGTCGAATTTTGAATTGATTTTGCAATTAGATTTTTACGTTAATTCATATATACGATATAATGAAAGTTTATTATCTTTCACGCAAAAGGATTGAATCCGTACTTTTTTAAATCGACCTTGCCGTCTGTAACTTCTATTCCCTCGGCTTCAAGGAGCTGTTTCTGCCTGTCCTCACCGCCAAACGCAAAGCTTGCGGCTAATTTTCCTTTTGAATTTACCACTCGGTAGCAAGGAATTACATCAGGCGCAGGGTTTTTATGGAGCGCATTACCAACGGCTCTGACGTAATACCTGTTTCCCACCATTGCGGCAATCTGACCGTAGGTTGCAACCTTTCCGTACGGTATCTGCAAAACTGCATCATATATTCTTTCATAAACAGTCTTTTCACTCGTCTTTTTCACTGCTGTCCTCACTGACATTTTTTGATTTCTCTTCAGCCTTTTCTGACTGTTCTTTAACTTTTTCCGCCTGCTCTTTCAGCTTTTCTGCCTGCAACCTGTCGATAATCTCATTAATATCATCTGCATCTTTAACTGACCTGTCATTATTCGTCAGAATTTTTACTATTGTGATTATTTCATCGAAAAATATGATGACTATCAATGCTATGAGTATCAGTAATCCCCAGGGCGAAAGGAAAACATTGTAAACCGTGTCAAGATAATCCACCTTGCATATCATAATGCCTTTTACATTATCAACGCTTATTGGTTTATCTTCCACTTCATTCGCTATACCCTTTGTCTGCAGCATTAATTTTCCGTTTTCTTCATACGGAGCTTTTATAACTTTGTGCGTTACAAGCAAATCGCCGTAATCGCTGCTTTTAAAGGTTATGACATCTCCGACTTTTAAATCCTCAGGATTGTCGACAGTTTTGTCAAGAATAATATCGCCGACCATAAGCTCAGGCTCCATACTTCCGCTCGAAACTCTGAATATTGAATATCCGAAAACTGAGGGTGTGCTTCCGTTGATTCTTGCAGTAAAAAATACAACCAACGTAAAAACAAGAACCACAATCAGTGTCCAACAAATTATATTTTTTATTAGTTTAATTATTCTGAATACTTTGTTCTTTTTCATTGTTTACTCCGTTTTCCCTTTAAATTAATAAGTAATTTAAACTGTAAATTAGCCTATAAATATTACATAAATAATCTGTAATAACCATTCAAACAGAATTAAATTTAAATATTTTAGCAATTATTATAAGTTAAGTATAATAAAAAAGGGTTGCAAAAACAACCCTTTTATCTAAAAATTATATTAATGACTAAAGAGAAAGAAAAATCTTGTCAATACTATATGTTAAGTTACTTGTTGAAGAATCATTTTTAATGTACCAATATACATATTGTTTTTCTGGTGCATCTTCAGAAGCTGCTGAAATCTTAAAGTTTGTAACAATAGGAACGTCAGCCTTTTCGTAACTTTCTTTCGCTTCTACCGTAACATTGCACGTTGATGTAATAGTATCACCATAAGCTCCTGTTGAAGTAGCTGTAATTATTGTCGGGCCTGCTTTTAAGGCAGTAACAACTCCCGTAGAAGGATTAACTGTTGCAACTGAGGTATCAGATGATGTATATGTTATTGTACCTTTACCTGTTGCAGCAAGGTTAATAGTATCACCTACAGCTACTCTTGCTGACGAATAAAATGTGCTGATACCCGCAGCTGTATCGGATTGCTTTGCCTGTGCAATATAGTTTTCGCCATACTTAAAGTACACTATAGTGTTGTTTGAAGAAATTGTCGGCTTTGGATCATTATAGTAAATATTAGATTTCTTTACAAACTGGAAATTCGTACATCTGTAATCTATTTTCATAGCATAGATATTGAAGGTCTGTTTTGCATCACTCCAATAACTGCTGCCCAATGACCATTCACCTGTATTACCTGTACTTACCGCATCACTCCAACCACAGTCAGAAATAACTCCACTGTCGTTCCACGCATGAATAAAATCAATTGTGGGAGGTAATTCAGTCATCTCTCCGCTGTGCAAACCAAGATAAACATTTTGCTCATTAATTCTTGAAGCAACCTTCTCTCCGCCTGAAACAACACTTGAACCATATGTTTTATAAGTTTTCAAAGGGTCATTAACACCAAGATAAAAATTACCTTGTGAGCTTTCCGGCAAAGTGAGCTTTGACAGGTAAAGCGAAACGGATTGAGCATAGGAGCTTGAGTTAGATATTTCCGTACGGTAATACTTGCAGCCACCGGCAGAAAGTCCTCTGGATTCAGAAAAATCTGTTACTTCTTCGGTATATGTTTTTCCTCCATCAGTAGAAGCAAAAGTCTGCATAGTAACACCGTCACCGTTTGAAATATCGTAATTACCGCTCCAGCTTAAGCTGTTACCACTCTGCTCTTTGGGGCGTGTATACCACGAAAATGTCGGGGAACTAATACACGTTATGCAAAGTACAAGTGCGAGCACAATAACGAGCACAAGTTTTGATTTTTTCATGGTATATCGCCTCCTGTATTATGAGTAATTTGTAAATTTCCATGAATTAGAGCTATTGTCATAATAATACTGATTATATGTACCAAATCCATCTTTATCAGTAAGATCCAAAGTATCGGTTTGCTTCTCCTTATTATTAAATATTACATATTTATACTTTGAAGTATCAATATCATAACGGTAAACGTTCTGACCATATGAATTTGTTCCAACAGATGTCATAGCCAATCCCGGCCATGCATAATTTTGGTCTGAACTGCCTGTCGTCCATGCGTAACAGCAGAATGTTGTTCCGGTCCATCCGGCACTGTTGGTGAAATAAATTGTCTTAATTTTACTTAAGCCCTTAGTAATTGTTAACTTTTCACTTTTCGCAGTAGATATATCAAAAGTGAAAATGTAGTCACCGGCAGTTGAAATAGCTACGCTGGAATTATTATCTGCACCGTCTTGTTCATTAAAATCTACAGTTGAGTTCAATGGAACTTTTCTGCCGTTATTATATTTCATGGTGTACCATGTTTGAGTAGATGTATTCTTTATTTTAAAACTATATGTACCATTACTCAAAGGAACCGTACAAGTAACAGCTTTCTTGGTAGTATCGGTATAATGCATTTGTACACCTGTACTCCAATTATCATTTATACCCATTAGATAATAATTACTGTCAAGCGAGTCAAGTTCAAATCTTGCATAAACTACTGTAGTATCGTCCTTAACACTCGCAAGAGTAATTGTAGAATCAGTGTATGTTCCGCTGTTAGCAAGAATTGCACTTTTCAAAGCTGAACCGCCTGTAGCAGCATCATACCATCCTACGAAACTATAACCATCATTAGCAGCAGCCGTAAGTGTAAATGAATTGCCGTATTTTCCTGTACTGTCAACACTATTGCCGGCTGTTCCAGTGCCAATTTTAACTGTACCTCCGGTAGAATCAGGTGAATTTGTGCCTGTAACAGCTACAGCAGTAACCTTAACATCTTTCAATTCAAACTTTGCATACAAAATTACTTTATAACCATTATCAAGTTTTATGTTATTCATAGTATATTCTGCGCCGGCATCTTTACCGTCTGCATCTTTAACCTTATTAGAAAGAGCTTCGTCAGTATACCAACCAACGAATTTATACCCGTTATCGCTGTCAGGAATAGCCTTAAAGGTTGCACTACCGTTATAATCAACTGTAACTGATACTGTTGTGCCTGTATCTGCATTTGGCGGTGCAGTAAAGGTTACTTTACTTCCATCAGATGAATCTGCGGGTTTTGCAACTGCTGTTACAGAGAACTGCTTTATCTTATATTTAGCATACAGTATATAGTTCTCCTTAACCGCATTAATAGAAATGACTTTTTCAGAACTGTACGGTGTACCTGTTCCGTTTGCTGTTCTATACCAACCTAAGAAATTATAACCCTCTTTGTTAGCTGCGGTAAACGTAACATTTGCGTTTTCAGTGCCATCATCCAGCAGATAAGTATCAACCTGCCTTGTTGCTGCATCAGAATTCAACTGTACTGTACCGCCGGTTGAATTAGGATAGCTATCTCCTGTTACAGCCGTAAGCTTAACATGATACTGCAATTGGAATTTTGCATAGAATACATATGATTCATTTGTTGCCGGCGTAAACTTATGTCCGTCTTCTACTTTTTCTAAATCAGCTACAGCCGTACACTCAGGATTTGTATACCAACCTATAAATCTGTATGAATCAGAAGCGGGACTTGCTTTAAGCACAACAGGAGTTCCGGGAGTTACTTTTACTTCAGTTGCATCTGTCTTTCCGCCTGTTACGGAAACTGTACCTAATGCAGTACCGTCGGAAGAAGTACCTGCGATTACTTTAACTGTTGCAGGAGGAGCCCAATAACCCGTACTTTCGGAAGTTATAACATACTGAACCGAGCTTCCTCTTTTACCTGCATTATATGAATAGCTTGAACCGTTTGTAAAGCTGAATACAAATTCATCATTACTGTTTTCAACAGGTATGTAGCTTCTCCAAACAGCAACACCATCAACATTTTTGTAATTCATTTCATAGCTTACATTATGAGCCTGAATTGTGACACGGGTAGCTATGCTTTCATCAGCTATCTTTTCAAGTGAATCTGAATCCTCACTATCGAGAGTGATTTCAATAACATCACCCCATGTACCTGACTTTTCACTTCCACTACCAACAATATTAGAATAGGCTGTAAATGATCGTCCACCGGAAACATCGTCAGCAAGCTTTGCAGTCCATTTATTCAAATACTTCGATCTGTCATCAGGATCTACTGTTGCTGCATTTATTTCAGGAGAAGTGCGCAGGAAATATAGATTATTATTTTTGTTATTGATGAATTCCTGTGAAATCTCACCCGTCCACTTTGTCGGATTCTCAGTTGTATTTGTTAATTCAACACAATTCTTTGAGGTTTCATCGTATGCCCAAAGCTTTGCATTAGCGTTCTGAACCCAGTATAACCCGTTAGAATTTCCGTTAAAAGAAGTAGTTTTATCAATAAATGTAAGCTTGAATTTCTGCTCAGAGGTAATCAACTTGAAATTCTCAATAGTAACTTTCTGACCGGTATATTTACTTAACATATCAGGATCTTCAAGCCAGAGTGTAAAAGTAATGTCTGCGGTTTCCTGATAGTCTACAGAGAAAATTGGCTGCTTAGCTTCAGCCCCAACATAAGTATCAAACAAATTTACAGTGGTATCATCTTTAGTACCATCATCAGCAACAACTGCTTGTTCTGATGTTTCAGATTTTGAGAATATTATAGGATTCTGACCTGATTTTGAAATTGCAATTCTAACAGAACTGTCAATAACATCCTTATCGCCAATCATTATAGTCGGAATCTGGTCAAAAAAGAATTCATTTGCATTCTGAGATGCAGTAACTCTTATTGAAAAGCTAATATAGTTTACATTAACATCATTTATTGTTCCTTTACGATACGTAACCGGATTTGTTCCGATTTTAGGAAAAAAGAAATTTTCTCCGTCTGCGCTTGATGCAGATGAAAGGTGAACATTGCCTGACTCGTTAAAATACTGAGATAAATCAATTTCTTTCTCTGTGCCGTCAAAATTAGCATTTGTATAAATTGAAGAAGCAATCGAACCTTTCGTACCGCTGATTTCTACAGTCGATATTGTTTCAACCCATGCAGAGGTAGATACAATCATAATTGCTATTATTTCAACGAGTGCCACAACGGATAATAATAAATTATTACGATTGGCGGAAGAAATCTTAGAAGTTATAATTGATTTCATATTCATTATTTTACTTTTCATTGTGACACCTCCTTACATTAATTATTAGGTTTAAAATACTTATTTAAAATACTTAATAATATTATTAGATTGCATTTTAAAGCTATAGCCATATCCAGTCTCGCCGTTAGGCACCAAAGGTACATAATCTTCCAATTCAAGATCGGTTCTCTCATAACCGTTAGAAATATAAAACTTAACAAAATTCGTTCCACTAGCAGCATATTGATTTTCAGTAATATAACGATTATCGCTGTCTCGAGTAAGCTCATAGCTGCTTTTATCACTTAACTCCACATAAAGCTTGTAATCTCTGCCAAGATTATCCTGCACCCAAGTATCATCTTCTCTAAGATTAAGAAAAACACTGAACTTATCTTTCGAGTCAACTTCTGGAGGTGGTGTATCTCCGCCTCCTTCTTCACCGCCTGTTGGACCGGTATAGTTCCAATAACCTATACCCGGTGCAAGACGCAATTTCATATAATCATCCGGATGTTCTGTTTCACTAACTTCACCGTTACCGTTATCTCGCAAAGCAGTGTATACAATTGAGTGCGTTCCATCAGCCAAATTTCTGGATTCATCTAAAGGACGCTTGTAGTATGCATTAATCCAATCTTTACCTTTATCTGCCATTTCTCTGTTTACGCCAACTTTTGTATGCCACGCATTAAAAATTGTTTCACTTGCCACGTCATATCTGTAAAAAGAAATATTCCTGTCTACATTTTTGGGAATAGAAGCATACCAAGCTGCACAGCCATTAATATTTAATTTAGAGCGCTTCATAACAACTGTTCTGATATCACTATCACTATTACTATCTGTATAACTCATCAGAATTATTGAATCGCCTTTATCAGCAGACGTTGTTATCCAATGCTGAGTTTCAATATAGCCTGTTTCAGGTGTGCTATTTGCACCTATTGTATCATCAACGAAATAAACCGTCTCGTTTTCAGCCCAGTTACTTTCCAATTGAACATCTACAGAAATCTTCTTACCGACATATCTTTCGCTATTACTTTTACCTGTATTTGAATTTTCTGAACCTTCAAGCCATACTACCATAGTTACATTGAGCGGCTCATTTTCTTGCAATCTGAAGATAGGAGTTCCGGTCAGATAATAATAATCTGAAAACGACAGAGCATTCGAAACTGATGTTGACGCAACACCGGTTTCATTCGTACTGCTTACAGCATTATACGTCTTAACATAATTGTCTATAAGCGCTGTAGGGTCAATGACCTGGGGAGTAGCAGAACTATCAGTGATAAATGCGATGCGGACGGGACACTCCTCATGTACTACCTGTGCTTTAGGAATTTTATTTCCATTAGCATCTTCTTCATAAATAATGTCGGTTGAGCCTGTAAATTTTTCAATTATTGTACCGTCATCCTCAGTAATGGTAATATTATAACTTTTAACAAATACATCAGTATTACCGGAGTAACCTTTTAATTTGAAATCCTTATAAACATATTTTTGATTTTTATCTCCTACATTTCCTTCACGATAAAACATTTCTGATGTTTTACTTGTAAAAGAACCTTTGGTTGGAAAAAACATGTTTCTTCCGTCAACACTTGATGATTCGTCAAGTGTTATATTATCAAGTGTTATATGATTTGAAATTGATTCACCATCATTTACACGCAAACCCGAAGCTGCCTCAAGAGTAAATGTGTCAGAATCAACCGATGACGTACTAACAAAAGTAAACCAGGAAACTGTTGTTCCAACTAAAACTGTTAAAACAAGAAACAATGAAACATATGAAGTTACAAGCTTTCTCGTATTTACTATCCTGTGACCTGAAAACTTATAAAATAAATTTTCTACAGAATTTTTAATTTTCATACGTTTCATCTTCTTTCTATTCCATAATCACAAATTTAAGATCAACCTTATATTTTCCGTTAACGAGTGCGAGTCTTGATTCATCGTCCTCGCCTTCAATCCACATGTTGCAAGTTACATGATTTACATAAAAGCCTGTAGTATCTTTAGCTGTAAGTTCAAGAATTTTAACAGCTTCACCATTTGCACCAAGGGTATAGTCTCTTTGATTGTTAGCAACAACTGCAGCACCAGATAATTTATCAAATTCCTTAGTAGTTTTATAATAAGTGTGTGAATAAGTATCACCACTGACAAGAGTTGTTAAAACATAATCTCCATTTTCGCTTAATTTAATATTCGGTGCAGGTATCCACAACATCTGTCTGGTCTTTGAAGTGCTTACAATAGAAAATCTAACAGCGCCCACAATACAGTCTCGTGAAAAATTACCATAATTACTCGGATTATATCCAGCAGTACTTTCGCCATCATTCCATACAAGCTTTTTACTCTCTGGCTTAATAGATGAAGCAGAACTCATACAAATTTTCTGACTTGATTTAGACCTGAAATACAAATCAAAACTTAAGAAATCTTTATTTTCTGTCGCATCGTCCCAGTCTGCTTCAGTATTTACAGAAGCTTTGTTACCGGTCTGAGTGAGAGCCGGTCTTAAAAAATTATCGTTAATACCATCACTTGTGACCTCAGTCATATATAAATTAGAAATAAAATCGTAATTCTCGGAATTCAAATGCAAGCTTGTTTTGTAATCGTTTTCTCCAGGAGCCGGTTTGCCATGTTCAACAATAGCAATTTCAACACCATCAGGGGCATTACAATTTACATCTATGCCGTCCGCTGTAGCTGAAGACTTATTGGTAAACCACGCCCACATTGCGAGAATTGAGACAAAAACAAGCACAACAAGAATTATTAAATTTTTAGCAATCATTCTGCCCGTTTTTCTGTTGGACGCAGTAGAATTTTTCATAAGTCTGCCTCTCTGAATTAACTTTATCAGTTGCTGTCGATGATGTCGTTCATTTCCATAAGTTCTTCTTTTGTGAACATATTTTTTCTTGCTTTTTGTTTCACAAGTCTGATTTCGGCTTTTGCTTTTTGCTTTGCAAGTCTGATTTCTTCTCTTGCTTTGCGTTTAGCCTCTGCAAGCTCTCTTGCCTGCTGTGATTTAAGCTCTTTAATCTTTGCATTATACTGCTTTTCTGCAGCTTTTTGAGCGGCTTCAACACGCTTGTCTACAGATTTCTGAACCTTTCTTACTTCCGAAACGTGTTTTGCTTCAACAGCGGCTGAAGCTTTGTCGTTAGAAAGCTTAATCTGTTCAATCTGCTTTTCGTGTTCTGCCTGTTTTTCAGCAAGCTCATTTATACGTTTCTGCTCTGCAAGATTTGCCTTGTCAGCAAATTCAGCATTGAGCTGTGCAACATACTTTGTATGAGCAGCCTCTGAATCATCAATCTGCTTTTGCAGTGACTTTTTCTCAGACTTGAACTGCTCCTCGGCAGCCTTAGTCTTGGCTGCAAAGTCAGCGTTCATCTGTTCAACTTTCTCTTTGTGTGCAGTGCGCTCGTTCTGGAGCGTAGTATTGAGCTTTTCATTTCTCTCGGTAAGAGAAGTAATTTTCTTTTTGTTACTCTCTATCTCTGCTTCACATTTTGCAAGATTATCAGTAAGAGCAGCAATCTTTGCAAGCTGTTCGACTGTCTGCTTTTCAAGCTCTTCAATTCTTGCGGTCTGTTCTGCAATAATCTTTTCCTGCTCTTCAATCTTGGACTGCATACGAGCATTTTCCTGCATAAGAACCTGAATGCGGTCATTAAGCACTCTGATCTGCTCGTTGAGCTCTGCAATTTTATTATTCAGCTCATCAATTGTCTTGTTCAGTTCCTCAATCTTTTCTTTGAGAGCCTGGTTTTCAGCTTTGAGAGCCTTGATTTCGTTTTCAGCTTCAAGAAGCTTAAGCTTTGTTTCTTTAAGCTCTTCTTTCAGCTCGTTAATCTGATCCTGAAGCGCAGAAACCTGACCTTTCAAGGTCAATATCTGCTGTTCCTTCTGCTCAAGAGTTACCTTGAGGTTTTTAACTTCATTGGTAAGGTCGAGGATTTTCTTTTCACGCTCACGGATTTCACGCAGGCGGATTTCCATTTCCTCTTTACGTACTGCGTCAAGCTGTGCCTTCATTACAGCTTCACGTGTTTTTTCAGGCTTTGCCTCTTCTTCGGCAATTCTTGCGTTCTCCTCCTCATACTTCTGCTGGAGGATGTTACGCAAACCGGGGTTGGTGGCAATTGACATCATAAAGTGCTCAAAGCCCATTGCAAAATAAACGTCCTGCTGAATCTGTTCGTCCATTTTGCCCTGGTATTCTTCACTTACTATCTCAAAGCCCGTGCGTTTGTAGCTGTCGAGGAATGTCCAAAGCTCCATAGCCTTTTTGAAGTTTGGATTCTTCTTCAAAAGGTTGGTCTGCGTAATCGGCGGACGAACCTCGGGTTCTTTTGCGATTTCACGCATAAGCTGGGTATTTAAGAACTCGTTAAGAGTTGAGCGTATACGTCTGATACGGTCGAAGTCGGAAAGCTCGGAAACGTCGAGAACATCGAGGTCATCAGCAAGCTTATCGTGCGACTCATTGATATAATTAATTGAAAATTCAATCTTTTTATCATTAAAATTGACTTGACGTTCCATCTGAATCTTATTGTAGCTGTCATTCGGCACGTCTTTCATCTTGGAATATTTATCATCAACAAAGATCAAAGCCTTGCGGATAAGCGTCATAAGAACACGGTTTTCATAAATCGCAAAGCTTTCTTCACGCTCGGTTGTAAGAATCTTGTTGGGGGTAACCATACCGTCATCGTCAACCTTGGCAATGAAGTTAGTGTGCTGCGAGAGGTGCTTTACTGATTCAGGACCAACCTTGCGGGCAAGCTCAATGCGGACAACATTTTCAACCTGCTTGATAAAACGTCTTTGTTCGTCAATAGCTTTCTGAATATAGGGCAGGGTTTCTTCGATTGCTACAACCCAGTCCATATCGATTACTTTTTCGTTAGTTTTACCGTCGAGAGAATCGTTGCCCTTGTCGCCGTCCTTGAAGCCTTCGTTTATGTAATTGTAAGTAAAATCATTTTTCAGAAGCTCCTGCATATACATGTAGGCTCTGTAATATTTACTGAAATCAGCCATAGGGTGATACTCCTCATCTAATTAAAGCACAACATTTATTCCTTAAAAACAATATGATCTATTACCTGCAATCAAAATACTAACTAAAGGGCGAACAGAGTTCGCCCTTATATAGCCGGATTATACAAGCTTTTTGAGCATACGCAGATAATCTTTACATTCATTCATATTTTCTTCGCCGAACAACTCGTCAATATAAGCGCAAAGTCCGTCGATTTCATCTCTGATATACGAAAGGTTGAGTGACTCAAACTTTCTGAATACCTTTCTTGCGAGAACATAGTCAAGACCGTCAATTTCGGTTCCGCCTGTACCAACGTAAGCAGGAACAAAGTCACGGAGCTGCTTTACAATACGGTTACCGAAAGCTATACGGAAATGCTCAATAACATAGTCATCAAGAAGTCCGATCTTTTTGATGTTTTCTTCTGAAACAACATATTTAGCTTTTGCTTCGTTAAGTATATCTTCAAAGTGTTTGTAGCTGATATTAATCGGCGGTGTGTCTTCTGCATCAAAGGCAACACCCTTAGTATCAATGTTAATCGGCATAGCACGGTCATAAACCTTATCTGTAATTGCAAAGGTAGAGTCATCGTTGTTAGCTGTACCGATGTACCACATATTCGGTGGAATCTGCAACTGACCGTTTTTGATGTGCTTCGGGTCGGTAGGCCATGCGTTTGGAATGATGTCGACAATCCACTCGTCACGTGACGGCATTTCAAGAATTGAAAGCATTTCTGCAAAGTAATACTCAACACGTGCGATGTTCATTTCGTCGAGGATTACAGCGTAAATATTTTCGTTGTAAGAAGCCTCGTACATAGCACGGAGAAGCTCGGTTTCATTAAATTTCTTTGTAAATTCGTTGAAATAACCGAAAAGCTCTGTTCTGTCACGCCATGAAGGCTGAACAGAAGCGATGATTGACGGATTGTTGATAAACTTACCAAAGGCATAAGCAAGTGAAGTTTTACCTGTACCTGAAATACCCTGAAGGATAATAAGTCTTGTTGAAGCGAAAGAAGCAACAAAAAGTCTTATAAGTTTAATGTCATAGTAAAGACCAAGACGTGAGCAAGCGAACATACGGAACTGGTCGCAGAACTCGGGAAGTGTAATATCGTTGTTATATACAGGAGGTACATAATCTGCCCAGAGTTCATCAATTTCAGCAAGCTTGTAGAAACGTGTTTCGTTTGTATTTTCTTCTTCCTCACCGTTATTGAGAGCTTCAATCTCCTCGCCGGTAAGCTCTGCAATTTCGTTGGGGTTAAGACCGATTTGTGAAACCTTCATAGAAAGGATTTTGTCCTTTTCAAGGTTTAATCTCATTACCTCTTTATTAAGCGCCTGAACTTCTTTTACAAGGGAGTCGGTGTCTTTTCTTCTGCGGTGTGAACGGATAAACTTTTTTACGGCGACGATAATGAGCCATACAATAAGTCCAAGCACAGCAACAAGAAGCACTATGGCGAGAATTGCAATACCCCAGGCAAGTCCTCCAAGCTCAGTGGTATAGCCGTTTATGATATTGATATAGGCAGGAAAGTTAAACGCCTCTCCTATTCCTGTAAACAATCCTGATATGATTGACCACAGTGAGCCAAAAAACTGACCGAGAAATTCAAACAGAAATTTAAATACTGTGTCCACGGTACTTCGTCTCCTTAAAAAAATCTACCTCATTTTTTATGAGCGACGAGGGCGTCGCTCGCTACAATAAATATTGTAACGTATGGATGTAACTTCATATTTCTTTTCCGCACATTGGCGGAAAAGAAATACTTTCGTTACTAAAGATGCACCTATGTGCATAGGGACAAATAAATTTTCAATTAACAATTAACAATTAACAATTATTAAATAGCAAATTGCGTTTTTTAATGAACTTTATCAAAATCAGCATATGAATTATCTGACACAGAAAACTAAACCTTAATTTTCAATATCAGAAATGTTGCCGTCGGCAGGTGTTTGTACGTCAGGCTCATTTCCTGCATTGTTGCTTTGCTGTCCGAGAGAGGCAAGATATTCTTCAATTGCCTGTTTCTTCTGTTCTTCCGTAAGCTCGGAATTATTGACAGCTGACTGCGCCTCTTCAAATGCCTTTTCCTTATTATAAGCTAAAAGGTTCATAACAACTCTTACAGCCTCATAGATAAAGAAAAGAATCATAGGAAGCAGTATGCAAAGGAAAAATCCAAGCTGTGTTCTGATAAAGCTTAATACGTTACCCAAGCCGGGGATTTTTGTGCCTGTATATTTAGCCACGATTGTGGACGAGGTTTGTAAATCCGTATCCGGCTCGGGATTTGTTTCTTTGTTGTCACCCTGCGTTTTGTAGTATGTAATATTATTATCTGCTACTACCTCGACAATACGGTGAGTGTTTAAAACCTGCTCTCCGTTAATTTCAATGGGAAAGGTTACAACGTCATCTTTCTGAAATTCATCATCGATTTCAGTCAGAGTACAAAATATCAGGTCGCCGGGATTAATTGTATCTTCCATTGATTGAGTCTGAACGCTTAAGGGTGCAATACCGAAAATGTTGGGAACCCCTGATGATTTAGAAGTTAATGACAGCATAACAACAAGTATTGATACTATCAGAATTAATACGACAAGTATGTCGACAAATATATTAACTATCTTTTTAAGAATTTTATTCATTGCAGGGGTCTCCAATCGCTGGGTATGAGTAAACTAAAATTAATTGACCGATATTATTATGAAGCAAGGTCAAATGTAATGCTGATGTTACCTGTTGAGTCAAGCACAGATTCCTTATTTGCATCGTTACAATTTTGATCCTGACCTTCTACCCAAAGATAGAGAGTACCAAGCTTTGTTGCAGCTGTACTTGTTACTTTAGCACCGGTTGACTTAGCTGTGGAACCAAATGAAGCAGATGCTGAAATTGCAGTAGATTCAACATATGCAGTCTGAGTTACCGGAACAACAAAATTATCATCAGTTTTAACGCCTGTTAAAGAAGCTGCAGTTTTCTTAAGAGGATTTACAGCTCTTGCATCTGAACCGCCACCAAAGTGCATATATGCTAACTGTGAGTTACCTGTATTATTATAAAAAGCACCTCTAACTACTTCACCTGCTGCTGTTGCAGCAGAAGTGTCAGCTAATGTAATGTTTGTCAAATTAACAGCAATAGGAGTATCAGATGCAGCTGAAAGTGCACCGTAAATATCAACAGCAATATAGTTTGTGCCTGCAGCAATCTTGCTTACATTCTTTTCTGTATCTACGAATGCTTCATAGAAGTCGATACCTGTTGATTGAGCATTACCTGATACAGGAGTAACTGTCTTAGCAGCAAGACTTGAGATATCAATAACTGATTTCATTGTTGAAACTGCAGGAGCTGAACCACCCTTTGCAACAGCGCCGATGATAAGACCTGACGGAGCTGCAACAGTTACATTTGCTTTTTCTGCGGTTGCAGATGTTGTGTTAGTGAACCATGCATAAGTTGCGGTTCCGAGTGCGAGCATTGCTACGAGGAGCATTGCTACTGAAGAGACTAATAATCTCTTTCTTGATGATGTTTTCATTGAGAAATTCCTCCTAAAAAATAATTTTTTGTCCCTAAAACACCATAGGGATATTTTGCTTTATATTCAGCGTAACTTTATGATTACGCTTAATACCTGATTAATTTGCGGGTGCTGTTGTTTCGTCGTCACGCACGCTGAACAACATTCTCATTCTGATGTGTCCGTTGCGGATATCGTCGATACACTCGGGGTCGTTGCCCTCAATCCAGATAACGATTGTGTATTTATCAATATCGCCGACCTTGAAGTCCTCGGTTGCGGTTGTCATTACCTCGGTGTCGGTATTGAACTTTGTGCAATCGGTTTCGGCTGTGTTGCGGTCATCGTACTTTCCCTTACCGTAAATAGTCGGCTCGCCGTTTTTATAAACCATAACTCTTGCGGCTTCATCTGCTGACTTTGCAACACCTGTAATTTCAAGCACTGCGTCATAGTCGAGAGCAGCTTGTCCGTTGTTCTTGCAGTAGAAGGTATATGCAACGTAGTTGTCGCCGTTATGCTCGCCGTTTTTGCTTGTATCAAGGTCAACGGGAAGCCACGAATATGTAATGTTTGTTACATCGTCAGCCTGTTTAGCGGAAAGTGAAGCACTCTGCGTTTTGAACTCGGGATCCTCGCTTAAAACAATACCCTTTTTAACAGCAGGAGAATCAACGCTTATGATAAGGTCGCCCCACTGTGTCACGAGCATTGAAACAAGGAACAAAATCAGCAGAATAATCAAGCATACCGTAAGGATTACACTTAAAAGCTTTCTGCGCTTTTTGTACTTGACAATGTCAATTGAGTCGTTTTTAACATGGAAATGCTCAATTTCGGCATCTGCCATTTTTTTATCATTAAGACGGCTCAACTCCTCCGGAGTAATGGGCTGTTCAATTTTTGGTTTCTTTTTTCCGAACAAATTAATCACTCCGTCGGTTTATTTTTTCTTTAATGTATAACGGGACGTCAAGAATGCCATCCCATAAAATTAATAATCAAAAGTTAAGTAATTATCAGTGATATGGATTAAGAAATGGGAACGTTGTTTTCGTCACAGCCTACAAAGCCGAGCTGAACACCGAGCTGTGCTTCCTGAACGTCGTCGTCACACTGCGGGTCTTCGCCGTCAATCCAAATTCGGATTGTTGCCTTTGTGGGAGTAAGCTGGTCAAGATGGAAAAGCCTTGTGCTGTTGCTGTACTGCATTGTGCCTGAAGGAAGGTCGAATGTAGTCTGTCCGCTGACAGGAGTTCCACGGTTCGGCTCATAAATTGCAGTACCGTTTTTGTCGGTTGAAAAATCAACTCGTGCGCAATTTACTACGTCAGCCTTTGCACCCGTAGAGGTTGTTGTAACCTTTGTGCCGTCATCTTCGCCCTGCTTGGTGCTTTCGGTTGTAAGGTGCACCCACATATCCTCGGTAGCGATAAAGTAACACTCAAATTCGAGGTAGGAGCGTTTATTTGCCTCTTTTACCGTACCTCTCTGATTAGTAAACTTAACACCGTCAGAAGTTGTTACAGGATCGAGAACAGTATCTTCAAGGCTTGTGTTATGCTTCTGAAGATAGCTGTCTACCATTTCATTGGTGATTACCTTTGTATATTTAGCAAGGTCGGTACCGTAATTTTCCATTCCTACCTTTAGCTGTGCGCTCATACTGATTTTAATATCAAGATTATCAACGCCTGCAAAGGTATTTACCGTAAACCAGGCAACCGTTGCTGTAGTCATTGAAAGCAGAGTAATGAGGGCTATAAACACTATCAGCCTTTTGCGCCTTTTACGAGGCACTTTTTCGCTGACCATATTATCAACTATCTTGTTGAAAAAGCCCATTGTGAACACTCCCGAATAAAATTTGGCATAATTACAACCATAATTTCACTATTTGATAAAACAATTTTATACCACATTTGTCGGAAAATCAATGATTTTATACTGTGTTTTTATATTTTTGTATGTTTACACAAGCTTTGAGGATTTGATTTGTGCATAATAATTAAATATATTACAGAAATGTAAAAAGTATTGTTACTGTTCAGAAATAGCTCTTTTTTACACAAAAAGAATAAATACTGCTATATATTATTAAATTTTCCCCTTGAATGTAGGCAAATGATAGATATAATAGTAATAAAATGATGTTTTTGCAATGTAACTTTTCGAATTATATCTTCTATAAAAACAAAAAAGGCACGAAAATCGTGCCGTTTGAATAAAATTATACAATATTAAATCTGCTTGTTTACTATTTTATATTCGTCGTAGAGCTGAAAATAGTGGCATTGAGTGACGCTTTGGGTAAGAAAACGCTCCATTTCGTCCTCGTCGAGGTCGATACTGCAATAGTCGCCGAACTCCTCATCAACAACATAGTGAGCGCACATTTCACAGCGGTCAGCCATTGCTCTTATCCCCCTCATAAATATAATTATACTTATTATATGAAAAGGGAACGTAGTTTTCAAGCTGTTCAAAAACTTCTTCCTGCGTGTCGGCTACGGAATAAAGGCGTTTGCAGTCGTCTGTCATAAACTTATTCTTAACTGCGTTGTCCATCATCGCAATCATATGATTGTAGTAGCCTTTTACATTATATATTATAATAGGCTTTTCGTGACGGCGGAGCTGTTTGAGGGTGAGAACCTCGAAAAACTCCTCAAAGGTGCCCATTCCGCCTGCGCAGATGATAAAGGCGTCGGATCTGTCCTCCATAATGCCCTTGCGTTCACGCATTGTTTCGGTGAGAATCAGCTCGGTACAGCTGTCAAAAAGTACGTCCATTTCGGTAAAGAACTTCGGGCTTACGCCGATAAGCGTGCCGTTTTCGGCTGAAACACCTCGTGCGGTTGCTCCCATAACGCCGAATTTTCCGGCACCGAACACAACGCCGTGCCCTTTTTTTGCAAGCTCTGAACCGAGCTTTTCGGCAGAATCAAGATATTCTTTGTCAATAAGGTCGCTTGACGAACCAAATACACATATATTCATAAACAATTTCCTTTCAGTATTATATTTCACATTATACAGCGCAAAACAGGTCAGGTCAACAGATAAATTTAATTAACAATTATCAATGTACAATTAACAATTATTATTTGTAAATTATTTTCCGGAGGAAAAATTATGTCGGTACTTTCCAAAATGAAAAATGATAAAAAGCTCCCTGTTGTTCAGCGAAGCGTATTAAGCCTTGCGTGGCCGATATTCTTTCAGTCGCTTCTCGGCGTTGCACTCGGCTATGTAGACACCATTATGCTGTCAAACTACAGCGAAACTGCCGTCGGCGCTATCGGCAATGCTAACTCGATAATCGGTTTTCTTGCGCTTGCGTTCACCGTAATTTCGAGTGCAACGGGAATTATGGTAAGCCAGTACCTCGGCGCAGGCAAAAAAGAGGAAATGAACCGCATTTACACCGTTGCGCTGAGCTTTAACCTTGTTTTGAGCGGAATAATCAGCCTTGTGGTGTTCCTGTTCAGCAATCCTCTGCTTTCTGTTATGCAGGTACCCGACGAGATGATGAATGACGCCGATATGTATATGAAAATAGTCGGCGGTACAATATTTACACAGGCGCTTATCAATGCGTTCAGTCAGATTTTCAGCAGTCACGGCAAGACTGTTTTCGGAATGGTAATTTCCTTTGGTATGAACATCACCAATATTATAGGCAACTTCCTGTTCCTCTACGGACCGTTGCAGACTCTGGGATTTGGTGCGTCGGGAGTTGCAATTTCAACCTCAATAAGCAGAATTCTTGCCGTTGTCGCCGCAGTTATTTACTTTTACAGAGTTATCAAGGGCAGAATGGGAATAAAATATCTTAAACCGTTTCCTCATAGTATTCTGAAACAGCTTTTACGGCTCGGTATTCCCACCGCAGGCGAGAATATTTCCTACAACTTTTCACAGCTTGTTATTACCGCCTTTGTAAACACCATGGGTATTGTTGCCATAAATACTAAAATATATGCAACAATGCTTTCAATGTTGACTTATATGATTGCTTTTTCAGCCGCAATTGCTACGCAGATTATTGTAGGTCACAGCGTTGGCGCAGGAGATTACGACTTTGCATACAAAAAGGTGCTCAAAACGCTTCGTTTCGGACTGCTTGTTTCAATTTCAATAGCTGTTCTGAATTGGCTTGCCGCTCCGTTTACGTTTTCAATTTTTTCAGGCGACCCGAAGGTTGCAGAGCTGGGTGCGACGGTTATGCTCATTGCAGTTTTTCTGGAGTTCGGACGCACGACAAATATCGTTATTATAAACAGTATGAAAGCGGCAGGAGATGTAAAATTCCCGACGATGATTGCAATATTCTCAATGTGGGGACTGAGCGTGCTGATTGCGTTCGTTCTCGGCGTTGTCCTCGGAATGGGACTTGCAGGCGTGTGGATAGGTATGGCGGCTGACGAGATTTTCAGAGGAATTGTCGTATTTATCAGATGGATTAAGGGAAGCTGGAGAGGAAAGAGCGTTGTCAGCACAGAGTGATATATTTTTAATTCGGAATTCGAAATGCGTAATGCAGAATTAGATACTCCCAATTAAGTGTCAATTGTTTATTGAAATTATAATTTCGAAATTGTAAATTAGTTTACAATCTTTTATCATTCTATATGTAATAATGTATTTAAAGTAAATCAACAGATTTAAGGAGTGATAATTATGGGTATGACTATGTCGCAGAAAATCCTCGCCGCTCACGCAGGACTTGACGAGGTTAAGGCTGGTCAGCTTATTGAAGCAAAGCTGGATATGGTGCTCGGCAACGACGTAACCTCTCCCGTTGCAATCAACGTATTTGAAGAAAACGGCGCAACTGCTGTGTTTGACAACACAAAAATCGCAATGATTATGGACCACTTTACTCCCAACAAGGACATTAAGGCGGCTACTCAGGTTAAGCAGACAAGAGAGTTTGCTCACAAGTACGACATCAAAAATTACAAGGACGTCGGTCAGATGGGCATTGAACACGCACTTCTCCCCGAAATGGGACTTGTAGGCCCCGGCTGTCTTTGCATAGGCGCAGACTCGCACACCTGTACATACGGCGCACTCGGCGCATTTTCAACAGGCGTAGGCTCAACAGATATGGCGGCAGGAATGATAAGCGGCAAGGCTTGGTTCAAGGTTCCCTCCGCTATTAAGTTCAATCTTATCGGCAAGCCGCAGGGCTATGTAAGCGGCAAGGACGTAATTCTCCACATTATCGGCAAAATCGGCGTTGACGGCGCACTCTACAAGTCAATGGAATTTGTCGGCGAGGGCATTAAGTACCTCAACATTGACGACCGCCTTTGCATTGCAAATATGGCTATTGAGGCAGGCGCAAAGAACGGCATTTTCCCTGTTGACGACGTAACACGTGAATACTGCAACGGCAGGTATCAGGGCACTCCCGTTGAATATACCGCCGACGAGGACGCAGTTTACGACGAGGAATACACAATTGATTTGAGCGAGCTTAAGCCGACTGTTGCATTCCCTCACCTTCCCGAAAACACAAGAACGGTTGACGAAATCGGCGAAAAGGAAGTTAAGATTGACCAGTGTGTAATCGGCTCGTGCACAAACGGCAGAATTTCCGATTTACGTGCGGCGGCTGACATTCTCAAGGGCAGAAAGATTGCCGACAACGTAAGATGTATTATTCTCCCGGGAACTCAGAAAATCTGGCTTCAGGCTATGCACGAGGGACTTTTCGACATATTTGTAGAGGCTGGCGCAGTTGTTTCAACTCCCACCTGCGGACCTTGTCTTGGCGGTCATATGGGTATTCTTGCCGCAGGCGAGAAGGCAATTTCAACTACCAACCGCAACTTTGTAGGCAGAATGGGACACGTTGACAGCGAGGTTTACCTTGCAAGCCCAGCCGTTGCGGCGGCAAGCGCAGTAACGGGCTACATCACAGACCCCGAAAAGCTCAACTAAGAAAGGTAAGGTGCTAAATATGAACGCAAAAGGTACTGTACATAAATTCGGCGACAACGTAGATACAGACGTAATTATCCCTGCTCGCTATCTTAACACAGCCTCACACAAGGAGCTTGCGGCTCACTGTATGGAGGACATCGACAAGGATTTTGTAAACAATGTAAAAGAGGGCGACATTATGGTTGCCGAAAAGAACTTCGGTTGCGGCTCGTCACGTGAGCACGCTCCGATTGCGATTAAGGCAAGCGGAATTTCGTGCGTAATCGCCTCAACCTTTGCAAGAATTTTCTATCGCAACGCAATCAACATCGGACTTCCGATTCTTGAATGTGACGAGGCGGCAAAGGAAATCAAGTCGGGCGACACGGTTTCGGTAAACTTTGACACAGGCGTTATCACAGACGAAACGACGGGCAAAACCTATCAGGCAGAGCCGTTCCCCGAGTTCATTCAGAACATAATCAAAAAGGGCGGACTTATAAAGTCGATTATCTGATAAAAAGCATAAAAACAGGTCGGAACACCAATCAAGGTATTCCGACCTTTTAATTATTATATTAAGTTATATTAAGTTTGAGAATTTAATTAATTCCGAATTACGCATTACGCATTCCGAATTGAATTACTTTGCTTCGATAAATTTGAGCTTATTCTCCTTTGCGTAGCTTTCGGCTGTTGAGCCTTTTGCTCCGTAAAGCACAAAACCGTCGATTGCGCTTTCTTCATAAGAATCTTCGTCTTTATATTCAAGACCGATTCCGCAGCCGTCCATAGTCTTTACAGACTTCGGCACTGTAACCGACTTTAATTCATCACAGCCAAAAAATGATGTTGGTTCAATGGTTTCTACGCCTTCCTCAATTACGACCTCGTCGATATCCACATTAAATGACACGGCATATTCTCTGATAACCTTTACCGAGCCGGGGATTACGACTTTGATGTACATTTCGTCATCATCATAGCTGCTGAGATTATAAACTCCGAGTGATTCAAGCTCTACAACGTCCTTGCCATCAATCTTTGACGGAATTTCAACAGTGAGAGTCTTTGCATCGTAGTCATACATATTGTCATATCCGGTAATCTTTACACCGCCATCAGTTTCCTTGTAGTAGCAGTGAGAAACGTTGTCAAGTTTACCGTAGTAGTCCTCATAATCTGAGCTGTCGCTTGTTTCGGGAGCAGTAGTATCTTCCACAATTGCGCTGTTTGCTGTTGTATCTTCTTCCCATTCGGGCAGTGTGTAATCTTCAATCTCGGAAACAATGGAATTCACAATGTTATTATCTGCTACAGCATTCTTGAATACATTAAAAATGTTGCAGGCAACAACACCAATATAATGCAAAGTATAAGTATTAAACCACCGACAATTCCGAGTACAAGACCTACTATCTTGCCTGTACTCATACCCTTTTTGCCCGAGGGTGCATTAGTCTGCGGCTGATTTGTAAACTGCTGTCCCGTATATCCGCCGTTTGAGCTGTTCGTAAACTGCTGGCCAAAGCTTGTTTGCTGTGGCTGTGCTGGCTCTTGCTGAACATTTGAATTATAATCATTTGTCGGATTATACTGAACAGGCTCGGGAATTACATTCTGTTCGGGTGTGTTTTCGGGAACAGGAGTTTCCCAAACAGGCTGTGTTGTCTCCGTCTGCTCGGGTGTGTTCATAACAGGCTCTGTCGGCTGTGCCTGTTCGGTCTGAATGGGTGCACTGTCATTTACAGGTGCAGGAGTACCGCAGTTCGGGCAGAATTTGCCCATAAATTCATTTCCGCAATTTGTACATTTCATAATAAATCCCCCTTATGGAAGTGATGTGTGACCTTCGGTCACGTCAGCTTGTATAAAAAGTTACTATAATCAGAAAATTTAAAATTAATACAACAAGACTTTGCCATTATATCAAAGGCTCCCCTTTGAGGGGAGCTGTCATTTTGCTTGCAAAATGACTGAAGGGTGAAGATGAACTTTTCCTCATTTTTGCACGTTCTTCTCCCCTACCACCCTTCTGTCACAGCGATAAATCGCTGTGACACCTTCCCTCAAGGGAAGGCTTGGCTGTACCTCAAAAGTTGACTATTCTAAATTTAACGTTACTGCTTTTTCGACAGTCTGGTGTGACCTTCGGTCACGTTGAATTTAATTTTACAGCTTTTCAGCGGCTTCGTCAAGGTAATTGCCCTCGAAAAATTCTACTCTGCCGTTGTCTACGCTCTTTGCAAGCTCGGAATCAATCGGGAGCTTTGCAAGCACCCTTGTGCCGTACTTTTCGGCAATTTCGTCAACGTGGCTTTCGCCGAAAACGGAAAATCTCTTTCCGCACTCGGGGCAGGCAAAGTAGCTCATATTCTCAACAATTCCGAGTACGGGAACGTCCATCATATTTGCCATTTTAACCGCCTTTTCAACAATCATTCCGACAAGCTCCTGCGGAGAAGCCACAACAACGATTCCGTCAAGCGGAATGCTCTGGAACACAGTAAGCGGAACGTCACCCGTTCCCGGAGGCATATCGACAAACATATAGTCAACATCGCCCCACACAACGTCTGTCCAGAACTGCTTTACCGTTCCCGTAATCATCGGCGAACGCCATACAACAGGGTCGGTTTCGTTTTCAAGCAAAAGGTTGATTGACATAATTTTAATGCCTGTTTCGGTTTCAACAGGGATAATTCCCTCGTCACTGCCCATACATCTCTGCGTTCTGCCGAATGCCTTGGGAATTGACGGACCTGTAATATCAGCGTCAAGCACTGCAACGCTCTTGCCCATTCTGTTCATTGTTACGGCGAGCATTGAGGTTACAAGGCTTTTGCCTACGCCGCCCTTGCCCGACACAACGCCGATTACCTTTTTTACACTGCTGTACTGATTCAGCGCCTCGTGCAAATCTTCATTGTTATTTTCCTTACAGCTCGATGAGCAGGAGGAACAATCGTGATTACATCCCATTTTATTTATCCTCTTTTCATTTATATTTTGATATTGTTGGTATGAAATAAACTATAATTTAGCGTTGGAAATATTGCAACGTTGACGTAGGGACACGGCGTGCCGTGTCCACACAAAAATTGCAACGCAATTTTTGTGAAGGGGACGTCTGGGAAGCCGTCCCTTACGGATATAGAGGAAATGTTTGTTTTAAACTGTAGCGAGCGACGCCCCCGTCGCTCAAATTCCTTACAACAACGTTTGAGTGTTATTCGTGAGCGACGAGGGCGTCGCTCGCTACAATAGTAACAAAACGTTAGCTATATATCAATTTAAAATTCGGGCTGCAATTTTCTCCAAACAAACCGACTTTTCCACTCGATTTGCCCGCCGAGGCTCTCGGCTAAATTATCGTTTATCCTTCAATTACTACATACTCGGCTCTTGTGTTTCATCCGAAACAGGTGCATCCGTTTCTGCCTGCGTCGGTGCCTCTGTTTCAACAGGCTGAGTTTCGGGCGCCTGTGTTTGCGGCGCCTCTGTCGGTGCTTCGGTATAAACCTCGGTAGGAGCTTCTGTTGTTTCAGGCTCGGTGTAGACAGCCTGTGTTTCGGCGTTAGTCTGTACCTGAGTTGTAACTGCGGCAGTTGATGCCTTCGTTGAGTGAACAGTCGTTGCTTTTTTGTCATTGTTTCCGCCCGAACACTGCGTAACCGCAAACACAATTGCCGCAATAAGGCACATTACAGCCGCAATAGTAAGCACTGCCGCAACCGCCTTGTTGGAGCTTTTCTTTTTCTTACCCCTTCCGCCCGATTTGCTTTTTCCGCTCGGGGTTGTGTTTATGTAATATTCCTCGGAATTGTTTTCATAATCATCGTCAAAGGAATAATTTTTATTATCCTCGCCTGTCTGCGAATCGAAATTATCGCCGTAGTCATCGTCAGCGTCTGCACGGCTTGTTTCTTCCGCCTCGCTGTGAACTGTGTGCGAAAAGTTATCTGCAGCGTCTACGTCAAAATTATCCAAGTCATAATCGTTTGAAGATTTGCCGCCTGTAACGTCAAAGTTATCGCCGTAATCTTTATTATCCACAATCATATCTCCTTTCAGTCAGAATATGATTTAATAAACTTACTTGCTAAAATGATAAATCAACAGGTATATTTTGTCAATACGCAAGCAAAGTTATCAGCGTGTGAGCCTGTCAATATCATCCATATGTGCAAGCACCATAAGCGTTTCGTGCTTATCAAAAACATGGTCGGGGCTGGGGTTTGCGTAAATCACGCCGTCTTTTTTTGTTGCAAGAATACTTACATTATATTTGTTACGGACAGATTTCTGAAGAATCGTCTTGCCGACCCAGTTGTCGGGCACTGCAATTTCGCAGATTGCAGTATCATCTGAAAGCTCGAAATAATCAAAAATATTCTTTGCACCGTATTTTATTGCAAGTCGTTCAGCCATTTCTCTTTCGGCGTAAACAACGTGATCTGCGCCGTTTCGAAGCAACAGCTTGCGGTGAACCTCTCTGCTTGCTCTTGCAAGAATGTACTTTGCGCCGAGGTCCTTGAGCAGAACAGTTATTTCAAGCGCATTCTGGAAATTGTCTCCGATTGCAACGACACACAAATCAAAGTTGTTAACGCCGAGCGATTTAATAAACGCCTCGTCGGTTGCGTCTGCAATGTGAATATCGTCAATTATGCTGACTGCATTGTCGGCACGTTCCTCGCTTTTTTCAACTGCGAGCACATCGTTGCCCTCGGCAATCAGCTTTTGCGCCATATGTCTGCCGAATCTGCCAAGGCCTATAATTAATACTGACTTCATAATATTATCTTCCTTATCCTATCTGAATTTTTTCGAGCGGCTTCTGCGACTGCGGCTTGCTCTTGTAATTTGAAAAGGCAAACAGCATTGTAAGCGAGCCCACTCTGCCGAAAAGCATCAAAAGCGTTAAAAGTACGGACGAAATTGTACCGAGCTGAGTTGTTATTCCCGTTGTAAGTCCGACTGTTGCTATAGCAGACGCCGACTCAAACAATGCGTTGATAAACGGTACATTGTCAATCGTTGAAATAACAACCGCCGCACCGCCTGCAAAAAATACATACAATGTAACGGCGCAGGTTGCAAGCCTTGTTACGTTGTCCTCAAGACGTCTGCCGAGCATTTCGGCTGTTTTTCTGTGTTTGAATGTGCTGATGATTGACGAAATCAGAACGGCGAACGTTGTTGTTTTCATACCGCCTGCCGTAGAGCCGGGTGAACCGCCTACAAGCATCAGCAAAATCATTATGAACATACTTGAATGAGTTATTGACGAAAGGTCAACCGTATTAAACCCCGCCGTTCTTGTTGTTACGGACTGAAACAGAGCCGAGCCTATCTGCTGTGGCAGACTCTCCTTGTTTGACGCAGGATTTTTAAGCTCTGTAAGGAACAGCAGAATTGCTCCCAGAACTATAAGAGCAGAGCTTATAAGCAGTACTACCTTTGTTTGCAGTCTGAATTTTGAAACCCGGAACTTGCTGTCGAGTATGTCACGCCACACGAAAAATCCGAGACCGCCGATTACGATAAGCAAACTTATCACAACGCAGACATATACATTTGAAACGTAGCCCGTCAGCGAGGAGAAATCTCCCGACCCGCCCATAAGGTCAAAGCCTGCGTTGCAGAACGCCGAAACGCTGTGGAACAGCGAGAACCATATTCCCTTTAAAAATCCGAACTGCGGAACAAACGCAAACGAAAGCAGAAACGCACCGACAAGCTCTACCGTAAGTGTTCCGAGCAGGATAAAACGTGTCATTCTTACTATTCCGCCGAGTTGTGGAGCAGAAACGGAGCTTTGCATTATTTCACGTGATGCAAGACCGATTTTCTTTTTCGTCATAGAGATTGCGGAAATACAGATTGTCATAAATCCCATTCCGCCGACCTGAATAAGACCAAGAATTACAAGCTGACCGAAAAGCGACCAGTAGTTGTGGGTATCGACCTTTATAAGTCCCGTAACGCACACCGCCGAGGTTGCGGTAAAGTAAGATGTCATAAACGGTGTCGGCTGACCGCTCCGTGAGGAAATCGGTAGGCACAAAAGCACCGTTCCCAGAAGAATAATTAAAAGAAATCCCAGAAGGATTATTTTCATAGGCGACAGGCGTTTAAACGAACTCCTCGCCGATTTAAAAACACTCTTTATGTCAACCGCCCCCAAATTACGAAACGAATCAAGCAGATTATCTTAACATACTTTAATGTACATAATATAGTATCAAATTTAGTGCAGAAAATCAATAATTTTCAAAATAAAACAATTACATTATAAAATATGGCGTTGATATACCGTATAATTTAGTGCTATAATATTAATGAAAATTTGTTCGGAGGTTATTTTATGACAAAATACAGCAATGACGATTACTTTAATTCAATCATATCGGCTTTTAAACAACTAAAAGAAACCGACGCTGTCGTGCTCGGAGGCTCTCGTTCAACAGGAGTAAACGACAATTCCTCCGACTATGACATTTACGTTTACCTCAACTCGGAGCTTTCACTTGAGGACAAACGCAAGACCGTAATGCCGTTCTGCTCAGAGGGTGAAATCGGCAACCACTACTGGGAGCTTGAGGACAACTGTATTCTCAAAAGCGGAACGCCGATTGACATTATCTACCGCAACACTGAAATGTTTTCGCAGTATCTTAATATGGTAGTTGACGAGGGCAAGCCCTTTAACGGCTATACAACCTGCTTCTGGCACAACATTTTAAACAGCAAAGTACTGTTTGACAAGACGGGGGAATTTACCGCTCTTCAGAAAAAGTACGACATTCCCTATCCCGAAAAGCTTCGCAAAAATATAATTGAAAACAACCGAAATCTTTTAAGCGGCAAGCTCCCCTCTTATGATATGCAGATTAAAAAGGCGGAAGCAAGGGGCGATTTAGTCAGCGTTCACCACAGAACAACGGAATTTCTGGCAAGCTACTTTGACATAATTTTTGCTCTCAACAAGCTCACTCATCCGGGTGAAAAACGCCTTGTGTCGCTTTGCAAAAGCAGTTGCAAAATCCTGCCCGAAAGGTTTGAGGAAAACATAAACGCTCTGCTTGCAAGCGTAACAAAGGGCGGAAGCTATGAAATTGTATGCGATATGGTAAAGGAACTTGACAAGGTGATTGAAAAGGAAAATTTATAATTATCACAATATTTTCTGTTATATTCAAGGCTCCCCTTTGAGGGGAGCTGTCATTTTGCTTGCAAAATGACTGAGGGGTGGAGATGAACTTTTCCTGATATATACAAGTTCATCTGACCCACCACCCTTTCGTCACAGTGATAAATCACTGTGCCACCTTCCCTCAAGGGAAGGCTTGGTTATAATCCTAAAGTCGCTATATTTATTATGTTTTCACTTTCACTGCAAAATCCGCCTGAATAGTCTATAAAATTTCAGTTTTTTCTAAAAAAATATTGGCTATTATTGAATTTTGTTGTATAATAGATTTTATATACTGTTTGATAAGGGTATGATTCTTTGAAACTTCTGCGCAAAGCCTGCATTTTAATTATGACTGCCGCCGTTGTTTTATCTTCGGGGTGCAGTCTTGAGTCAAAATACGACTGTGAATTTTTCGCAATGGATACTGTTATGACGATTAACGCCTACGGAAGTAAAAGCGAAAGCGCTGTAAAAGCGGCGCAGAATGAAATCAACAGGCTTGACAAATTGCTTTCGGTGCAGAAAGAAAACAGCGAAATTTTCAAGCTCAATCAGTCAAAGAAAATGACCGTTTCAGAAGATACGCTTACTCTTATCACACGCTCAAAGGAGCTTTACACGCTCACTGACGGCGCATTTGACATAAGTTGCGAGCCGCTTATACGTGAATGGGGATTTTATTCGGGACTTGAAAACAAGGTTCCGTCGCAAAAGGCGATTGAAACTGCGCTTGAGGGAGTCGGAGCGGAGCATATAAAAATTAAGGACAGCACAGTAACGCTTGATGATAACACTTCGCTTGACCTCGGCGGAATTGCCAAAGGCTACGCATCACACAAAGCGGCTGAAATTCTGAAAGAAAACGGTGTTACCTCTGCGCTTATGTCGCTCGGAGGAAATGTACGAGCCGTCGGCTCAAAGCCTGACGGAGAAAGCTGGAGCGTTGCGGTAACCGACCCTGACGACAATTCAAAAAGCATCGGAACGCTGAAAATTTCCGACAAAGCCGTTGTGACCTCGGGCGGCTACCAGCGTTATTTTGAAGAAAACGGACAAACCTACCATCATATAATAGATACTAAAACAGGTTATCCCGCTGACAGCGGCTTGAAATCCGTCACCATTGTGTCTGATGACGACGCCCTTGCAGACGCACTTTCAACTGCTCTGTTTGTTATGGGACTTGAAAAATCGGGAAAGTTTTACAGCGAAAACAGCAGTCTTTTCGGAGCGGTTTTCATTACCGACAAAGGCGAAATTTACGTGACCGACAATCTGAAAGACAGCTTTATGTCAGAGCAAGGCTTTGAGGTGATTTCAATATGACAAACCGTATATGGATAGTTGTATTTTCATTTGTTGCTCTGCTTTGCCTCGGCGTGTGGCTTTTTATTTCAAATGCTTCTTCACCGTCAAAGATTGTCGGAATTTACAAGGATGGCAGTCTTGTTGAAAAAATCGACTTGAACAGCGTAACAGGCGAGCGTGAAATCACGCTTTCGGGCGACTTCGGCGACAACGTAATCCTTGTTTCAAACAGTCGCATTGAAATGAAATCAGCCGATTGTCCCGACAAGATTTGCGTTGAGCACGGCGAGCTGAAAAGCAGTTCATCTCCGATTGTGTGCCTGCCGAACAAGGTTGTTATAAAATTTGAAGGCAGTACAGACGAAGCAGACGCAAAAACAGGAGCAGTGGGATGAAAACAAAGAAATTGATTTTAACTGCAATTCTCACTGCTTTTGCACTTGTTGCGTTTGTGATTGAGGGCGCAATCCCTCCGCTTACTCCGATTTACGGCGTAAAGCTCGGTCTTGCTAATATTTTTACGCTCTTTGCACTATATGCACTCGGCACACGCTATGCGGCGGCTGTGATGTCATTAAGAATTGTACTCGGAAGCATATTCACCGGGCAGCTTGTGTCGTTCATCTACAGCATTTCGGGCGGTTTGCTTTCTTTCTTGCTGATGATACTGCTGAAACGCCTTTTTCCGCTTAAACAGCTGTGGGTATTAAGCGTTTTATGCGCCGTAATGCACAACATAGGTCAGCTTGCGGCGGCTGTTTTTATGACGCAGACGTTGGCAATTGCGTACTACCTGCCAGTACTTATTATGTCGGGAATCATCGCAGGAGCGTTCACAGGATTGTGCGCACAGCTTGTGCTTATGAGAATAGCAAAAATACAATATAAGAATTAGAAGAACACTGACGTAGGGACACTCACGCCGTGTCCGTACGATAGTAAAGGAAATATTTCCAAACAACACGTACTATTACAAATTCGGAGCGGAGCGACCGTTAATTCCGCATTCCGCATTCCGAATTCCGCATTATAATTAATTACTTGGAGGATAGGGATATGAAACTAAGCGGTATCAGAGTTCCGCACCGAAAGCACACTGCGGAAAGCGTACCCCAAAAGCTCCCTCTGCCCGAAACGGTAGTAATTCCGATGTCAATGCATATCGGCAAGCCTGCCGTACCGACGGTTAAGGTCGGGGAGCTTGTAAAAGTCGGTCAGCTTATCGGCTCGTCCGACGGATTCATCAGCGCACCGGTACATTCAAGCGTGTCGGGCAAGGTGAAAAAGCTTGGCGAAATCACAATGTCGGGCGGAATGAAAACAAAAGCCGTTGTAATCGAAACCGACGGCGAACAGGAAATCTGCGAAAGCGTAAAGCCGCCCGTTGTTACGGACTTCCAGAGCTTTATTAACGCAGTAAAGGAAAGCGGAATTGTCGGACTCGGCGGTGCAGGCTTTCCGACCTTTGTAAAGCTCGGCGTAAAGGATTTGTCGGCTGTCGAAACAATCGTTATCAACTCGGCAGAGTGCGAGCCTTACATAACCTCGGACACACGCACAATGCTCGACAAGGCTGACTACATTTCAAAAGGCATTGATTTGCTCCACAAGTACCTCGGCAAAAAACGCATTATAATAGGTATAGAAAACAACAAAAAGCCCTGCATTGAAAAGATGACCGAGCTTGCAAATTCAAAAGAAAATGTTGAAGTAAAGGTGCTTCCCTCAATTTATCCGCAGGGCGGTGAAAAGGTGCTTGTCTACAACACAACAGGCAGAATGATTCCAAAGGGCGGACTTCCGCTTGACGTGGGCGCAATCGTAATCAACTGCACCACGCTTGCAACGATTGCCGAATACATTGAAACAGGTATGCCGCTTGTTGAAAAGTGCATTACCGTTGACGGCTCAGCCGTAAAAGAGCCGAAAAACGTAATCGCACCAATCGGAACTCCACTTGAAAAGCTGTTTGAGTTCTGCGGCGGATTTAAGAGCGAGCCTAAAAAGGTGCTCTACGGCGGTCCGATGATGGGAATTGCTGTTTCTTCGCTCGACGTTCCCGTACTTAAAATGACGAACGCCGCAATTGCTCTTGACGAAAAGGAGGCTCGTCCTCCCAAGACAACCGCCTGCATAAACTGCGGAGAGTGCGTAAACCACTGTCCGTTAAGGCTTGACCCTCGTGCAATTGCAAAGGCTTACAAGCTCGACCAATGTGACGAGCTGAAAAAGCTGTGCGCCGACTTGTGTATGGAATGCGGATGCTGTGCATACGTCTGCCCTGCAAAAAGGCACATTGTTCAGACCAACAAGCTTGCAAAGACAAAGCTCAACAAATACTTAAGAGAACAGAAGGAGGACAAAAAATGAATAAGCTGATTTCCTCCGTTTCACCGCACATAAATTCACCGAGGACTACGCAGAAAATTATGCTTGACGTACTTATCGCTCTGCTCCCCGCAGGCGTTGCCTCGGTTATAATCTTCGGGTGGCGTTCAATGCTCGTTATCGGTGTTTGCGTGGCGATGTGCATTTTGTCTGAATGGATTTTTGAAAAAATCTGCAAAAAGGAAAACACAATTTTTGACCTCTCTGCTGTTGTAACGGGCGTTCTGCTCGCCTACAATCTGCCTGTTTCAATTCCGCTGTGGCAGGCGGCTTTCGGAAGTATGTTTGCAATCGTTGTTGTAAAACAGCTTTTCGGCGGAATCGGTCAGAACTTCGCAAACCCTGCAATCACCGCAAGAATCGTGATGATGACTGCGTTTTCGGGCGCTATGACAACGTGGACTTTCCCCGACGCATCGTCAAGCGCAACTCCGCTTGCGCTTATGTTCAAGGGCGAGCTTGACTCACTTCCCTCATACCTCGATATGCTCTTCGGCGTGCGTGGCGGCTGTCTGGGCGAAACCTGCACAATCGCTCTGCTTGCAGGCGGAATTTACCTGATTGCAAGAAAGGTAATCACGTGGCACACCCCCGTTGCGTTTATCGGCACTGTGCTTGTAATGTCGCTGATTTTCGACAAAGCACCGCTCTATCAGCTTATGTCGGGCGGTCTTATCATCGGTGCATTCTTTATGGCTACCGACTACGCAACCACTCCCTGCACAAAGTGGGGCAAGATAATCTTCGGCGTTGGATGCGGTCTTATCACAATACTTATCCGTTTCTGGGGCGCATCTCCCGAGGGCGTTTCGTACTCAATTCTGCTTATGAACATATTTACGCCCTACATTTCAAGGCTTACACGCTCAAAGCCTCTTGTGGGAGGTAGCAAAAAATGAAAAAGAGTTTTAACGAAATAATAAAACCTGTTCTCGTGCTCGTCTGCATCTGCCTTATAGTAACAGCTCTGCTTGCCTACATCAACTCGGTGACCTCTCCGATTATCGCAAAAGCGGAGCAGGAGAAAACCGAGCAGGCTATGTCGGAGGTGCTTGCCGAAGCAGACGGTTTTAATCCTCTCGAAATTGAAAACCTCCCCGAAAGAGTAACCGAGGTTTACAGTGCACAAAACGGCTCAGGTTACGTCTTTATGCTGACGACAAAGGGCTACGGCGGCGATATGAAGCTGATTTGCGGAATGAAAGCCGACGGCACTATTGAACAGTGCAAAACGCTTTCACACGCAGAAACAAGCGGTCTTGGCTCAAAGACAGCCGAGGACCCCTACAGAAATCAGTACTGCGGCAAAAATGCCGACACCTTAAGCGAGGTTGACGCAATAACAGGTGCGACAATTTCTTCAACCGCATACAAAAACGCAATTGAGGACGCTTTCAAGGCGTTTGATATGGTAAAGGAGGCAGGAAAATGAACAAAAGACAGAATCTTCTGAAGGGTATCATCAAGGAAAACCCTGTTCTTGTGCTTGTGCTCGGAACCTGCCCAACGCTTGCAGTTACGACAAACGTAATGAGTGCGCTCGGAATGGGTGCGGCGGCTACGGTTGTTCTGCTCTGCTCAAACATCGTAATCTCCGCACTGCGAAACGTAATCCCCGACAAGGTGCGTATTCCCTGCTACATCGTGCTTATCGCAGGCTTTGTAACAATGGTGCAGATGCTCGTAAAAGCCTTTGCTCCTGCGCTTGACGAGGCACTCGGAATTTACCTGCCGCTGATTGTAGTAAACTGCATAATCCTCGGCAGAGCCGAAATGTTCGCAAACAAAAACAAGGTTATCGACTCGGCAATTGACGCAATCGGAATGGGCGCAGGCTTTACGCTTGCACTGCTTTTAATGGCTACAATCCGTGAGGTGCTTGGCAGCGGAACATGGCTCGGAATTGCAATTCCGATTTTCTTCGACCACAACATCTCAATTATGACAATGGCTCCGGGCGGATTCCTTGTATTCGGTATTTTAATTGCAATTGTAAATAAAATCTCGGGCGGCAAGAACGCCAAAAAGAGCTTTGGCTGTGCAGGCTGTCCGTCAGCAGAGGTTTGCAACAAAGCCGCCTGCGGTGAAAAGGAGGAAGCAAAATGACAAAATTCATTATAATTATGCTCTCCGCCGTTTTCATCAACAACTATGTGCTGTCACGCTTTTTGGGAATATGTCCGTTCCTCGGCGTTTCCAAAAAGCTGAATCAGGCAACTGGAATGAGCCTTGCGGTAATCTTCGTAATGCTCATTGCAACGGCTGTCACGTGGCCGATACAGACATATCTGCTTGACTCGAACAACCTCGGATATCTACAGACAATCGTTTTTATCCTCGTAATCGCCTCGCTCGTTCAGCTTGTTGAAATTGTGCTTAAAAAGTACATTCCCTCGCTCCACAAGTCGCTGGGCGTGTATCTTCCGCTGATTACGACAAACTGCGCCGTACTCGGCGTTACAATCCTCAACATTGACGAGGGCTACACATTTGCAGAATCAATGGTAAATTCGCTCGGAAGCGGACTTGGATTCTTCCTTGCAATGGTAATGTTCTCGGGCGTTCGCGCAAAGCTTGAGGGCGCCGACATTCCAAAGGCGTTTCAGGGACTGCCCATAACGCTCGTTGCGGCTTCGATAACCTCGCTGTCCTTCCTCGGCTTTTCGGGCGTTGTCGAAAACCTGTTTGCATAACGGAGGTACGCTATGAATGAGATTTTAACTGCGGTTATCCCCGTTGTGATTATCGGCGCAATCTGCGCTGTGGTGCTTGCAGTCGCATCAAAAATTATGGCTGTAAAAGAAAATGAAAAAATCCCCCAAATCCGTGAGTGCCTGCCGGGCGCAAACTGCGGAGCCTGCGGCTTTGCAGGCTGTGACGGCTATGCAAAGGCACTTGCCGAAAACGAGGTTACGGCTACCAACCTCTGCGTTCCGGGCGGTGATTCGGTTTCAAGGAAATTAAGCGAAATTCTCGGCGTTGAGTTTGAGGACATTGTTGAACAGGTTGCCGTTGTGCACTGTGCAGGCGACTGCACTTACACGCAAGACAAGGTAGAGTATGACGGAATAGAAAGCTGTGCCGCTGCAAAGCTGATTTTCGGTTCAAAGGGCGAATGTCCCTACGGCTGTATGGGGCTGGGCGACTGTGCAAAGGTATGTCCGAACGATGCTATCTGCATAAACAACGGCATTGCGCATATTGATTCAAGGCGGTGCGTTGGCTGTGGTCTTTGTGTTAAAGCCTGCCCTAACCACCTCATTTCGCTTATGGCGGACGTTGAAAGAGTTGTCGTGACGTGCAGTAACAAGGACAAGGGCGGCATCACTCGCAAGGCTTGCAAAAACGGCTGTATCGGCTGTAAAAAGTGCGAAAAGGTCTGCTCGACCGGTGCAATTAAGGTTCAAGATAACCTCGCCGTAATAGATTACTCAAAATGCCCCGAGTGCGAGGACTTCGGCGTTTGCGCAAGAGAATGTACAACAGGGTGCATCAGAATTTCGAATTTTACAAACGCAACAAAAACAATTGACAATTAACAAAGTACAATGAACAATTAAAATCGGGAAATGAAATCGCAGTTTATTGCAACTTCATTTCCCGATTTTATTATACTGTAGCGGCGAACTGTGTTCGCCAATCACATAAATTGCGTTGTGATTTATGTGATTGGGACGTCTGGGAAGCCGTCCCCTACAACACATTCAAAACAAAAAAGGGACACCGCTTAATGCGATGTCCCGAATTTTATAATTTAGTCAAAGCTTACTTCGTCCTCGACGTAGCCTTTTTTCTTCATCTTCTTAATAACAATCTTTGCTATAAATCCGCTGATGAATACCAGTCCCGAAACTACCCAGCCTGCGGCAACCTGTGCCCAGATGGGATAATCGGGATTGTATGTTCCGCCCTGGAACACAAACAGCGTAACCATATTCCAGATAAAGAGTGCGGCAAGCAGAACAGGTGCAACTACCTTGATTGACGCTGCAAACCACCAATAGGGCACCTTGAACTTATTGGTGTTGCGGTTGACTTCATCAAGCACCCTGCGCAGATTGAAGCACCAGCCGATTGCAACACACTCAAGAATACCGATAACAATAAGGTTAATCTGATTTGTCCATGCGTCAACGATGTCAAGCCATGCAAGACCTGCCTGTGTAACAAAGAGAATTGAAATGACACCGCAGATACCGCAGACTGCGATTGTAACCGTCTTTGGGTTGAGGTGGAATTTATCTGCAACAGAAGCCGAAATACCCTCAACTATTGAGAATGCCGAGTCAATTGCAAGCGTGATGAGCATAAGGTAGAATATCGCTCCGAAGATTGCGTTCACCCAGCCGATACCGGTAAGGTTTACGATAGCCTGCGGATAAACGATAAATGCAGTGGAAATACCGCTTGCAGTAATCTTGTCAAGCATACCTGTACCGCCCATTGTAGTGAACATTACGATACCCGAAAGTACGCTTACAGCCATATCGGAGAATGCTATAATTGTGCAGTCAACAGCCACGTTTGCATCATCGGGCAGGTATGAACCGTAGGCAAACATAATAGCCATCATAATTGAAAGGCTGTAGAATACCTGACCGATAGCGTCAACCCAGAGAGTTGCGTCGGAGAATGCCGAAACGTCGGGAATGAAGAACATCTTTAGTCCTTCCATTGCGCCGTCCATAGTCATACCCTTGACAGCCATAATAAGTAAGAGTAAAACGGGGGCAAATACGGTAAATTTAACGACCTTGCTTACCGAGCTTGCGCCGTTTCTGATGCAGAAAAAGATAAGTCCCCACGCAACAAGCAGGCACACAAGCACCTCGCCGGGGATTGAGCTTCCCTCAATAAGTCCCGTTGTCTGCGTAAGATTGAAGAACAGTCCAGACGCCGCCTCGGAGTTGCCCGTCATATCGGCAAACTGCCATGAGTTTACAAACATAAGTATAACCCATGCAAATACTACCGAATAGTAGCAAACGATTACGAATGCGTTTGAAGTTGCCGCCCATCCGATAGGCTCAAAGCGTTTTTTGATTCCTCGCATTGACTCGATTGCGCCCTTGCGGAACTTACGGGCAATTGAAATCTCCATCATAAGCAGAGGAATACCCATAACAACCATTGCAAGCAGATAAACAAGCAGAAATGTTCCGCCGCCGTGTTTAGCTGCCAGTCCGGGAAATCTCCACGCATTGCCAAGACCTACCGCAGAGCCGACTGCGGCAAGAATAAAGGTAAAACGGGAGTTCCACATACCTCTTTTTTCCATAATTTTTCCTCATTTCTTAAAAATTTATTTAAAATTAGAAAATCAATTTTATTATAATATATTAATGAAATAATTGCAAGCAATTATTAATAATTTAATGCGAAATGCGAAATGCGGAATGCATAATTCGTAATTCGGAATTGCGGTCGAGTGGATAGGTTGCAATAATTCAAAAGTAGCGTACCCGAATTAATTTATATGTTTTGCCTCAATGTAGGGAACGGTCTTGACCGTTCCGAGTCGGTTAAGAGTTGGCTTGTAAATCAGCGGAACGGTCAAGACCGTTCCCTACACTGATTAATATAGAACTGATTTTATATTTCATAAAATATGTTTATTTTTAGTTTTAACAATGTACTACACTTTAAAAATAAACGTTATCAATATATCAAAACTTGTTTAGCAAACATTTCTGAACAACACGCACTATTATAAATTCGGAGCGTAGCGACCATTAATTACGCATTCCGAATTACGCATTCCGAATTATATTTTATATATACCTTCCGTTGTTTTTTCTGCGGAATTCCGTCGGTGTTTGCCCCCTGAGCTTTTTAAAAACCTTCGAAAAATACATCTGGTCTGTAAAGCCTACCGAATAGGCAACGTCCTTTATAGAGATGTTCTCGTCAATCAGCAGTACCTCTGCCTTTGAAATGCGGCAGTTGTTTATGTAGTCAATCACCGACGTTCCCGTTTCCTCTTTGAACAGACGGTAAAGGTAGGTTCTGTCAATCTTGATGTGATTTGCGACCGACTGCACATTAAACTCGGGGTTTCTGTAATTCTTTTCAATATAGTTGCGGGCAAGAATAGCATAGCTTGTGTTTTCGCTGTCCTTACAGGGAAAATGCTCAACATAATATGAGAGCAGGATAATCAACTTTCCTCCTGCCCTGCACTGTGCAAAGGTTGCGTCGGCTCCGCAGTCCTCAATATTGAACAAACATTCAAAATTATTAACCGGTATCTTTTCAACTACAGGGTGCTTTTTGCTGAAATAGGTTTGACTTACAAGCCACGCCGCCTCAAGTCCCCGAAACTCTACCCAGCTGTATTCCCACGGAAAATCACTGTCGGCTTCAAGGCATACGTTTGAAAACGGAAACGTCAGAAACGACTGCCCTGCGCTTACGAAAAAACCGATTCCGTCAATTGTAACCATTCCCCTGCCGCTTGTTATATAGTACAGAGTGTAGGTATCACGGATAATCTGGCGCTGTTCATTTTCAAGATTTTCGGCTCGTTTTCCGTTTGCAAGACAAACGCAATTTATAGCATTATAGTCCAAATTTGTCCTCATAAATCCTCCATACAACAAATGTCCATAATAATCAAACAATTTTACATAGATTAAAAGCGATTTAATGTATATACTTATAATAATATACAACATTATTACAGTTTTTTCAACATTTTTTCAGGGGGAACTTTGTATGAATTACAAATACGAAATAATAAATTATGACAAAAACCTTCCCGCAAAAATAATGTACCTTGATTTATCGTCCGAAACCCATAAAACAGAACTGCACTGGCACCGTGAGCCCGAGATAATCTACGTTGTATCGGGACAGGCTGAATGTCCCCAGAACGGCGAAACTCGGACTGTTGAAGAGGGCGACTTCATTTTCTTCAACAGTGAGGACGTGCATCTCGTTCGTCCGGTAACAGGGTCAAGGGTAAAGCTTGTTTGTGTACAGCTTTCCTTTGAGTATATGCGTATGTTCTGCAAACCGATTGACAGCGTTATTTTTGATGTGAACAACAGACCGGAGGCAAAACCCGCAATTATTGATGTTCTACAAAAAATTGCCGCTGTTGATGTAGAAAATGACGATTATGCTTCACTGCTCCACATATCATATGTAAATAAAATTTACTACTTACTGATGAAATATTGCATTTGCTTCAGACGTGCTTCGAACTCGGTAATTATTCCGAAGCGTGACTTCTCATACGCAAAAACTGCAATTGCTTACATTAACGAGAACTTCAAGCGTGAAATTCCGCTTGACGAAATCTCCTCGGTGGTAAATCTTTCACCGTCATATTTTTCAAAGTACTTCAAGAATGTTACTCAGGTTAGTTTTTCGGAGTATCTTGCTAATCTCCGTCTTGAAAACGCAATTCAGGATATGCTTACAAAGAACTCCACAGTTTCTGCCGCCGCTATTGAAAACGGCTTTGCAAATGTAAAATCATTTATTACACAGTGCAAAAAGGTTTATGACTGCACGCCTGCACAGTACAAGAAAAAGCTTTTGAACAGATAATAGCTTCCATGATAATTTTTTCTTATTTATCCCCTCGTTGAAAACGGACGTGTCCCCCTTGATACGTCCGTTTTCTCTTTGTCTGCTGTTTTCTGTCATTTGTAATCTAACATCCTATATGCTAATTATGCTCGGTTATTATATGAAAATAAGCTTTCAGTTAGTTATTTATTTTATTGTTATGTTGAATGAGGAATACTATGAATAAGATTGAGTTTACCGACAGTATTGTTGAGTATCTTTCAGGAATACTGATTGTGTTTCTTTTTACAAAAAAACTTTTTAATCTTAAAAGCGCAAAGCTTTATTTTGCTGTTTCGGGGACAGTTTTGTTCCTGATGATTGCCTCGTTTTTATTTCTTGAGGGAGAACTTCAAAACGGAATCGTAGTCAACCTTGAATTTTGGGGACTTATGCTGACGCCGTTTCTGCTTAAGGGACCGAAAAAATTTTACATATTCAGTACGGCAATTACATTAAGCTCCGTAATTATGTTTGCTGCATTTTACCTCGTCTTGGTTTTGTCATTTTTCGGGCAAAACATAACTCACAGCATCTTCTTAGAGTTTACGGGAATGATAACCTCGCTGATTGTGAGCATTATTTTCTTTGTTTTATGTACGGTTCTGAAAAATCAGACAAAGTTTTTCATTGAAAATATTTCAAAGCCTATTGTACTGCTGTTCAATCTTTTTCTTATTATCGGCGGCAATTTCAGTTATATAGTATCTCTGCTTGATTCGGGCTTAAGATATGCCGTCGCAGTAAAGCTTCTTACAATGCTTATTTCGCTGATTTTTACAATAGCGTTTCCTGTTCTGATTTATAATCAGGTGAAGAAAAATCTGTACAGATATGAAACGGGAATTTTTGAACAACAGCTGAATATTCAGAGGGAATACGGCAAAACTATTGCGCAGTCGAGCGCACAGTTAAGACGTTTCAGGCACGATTACAACAACCTGTCGCTGTGGATAAAACCCTTGCTTGAACAGGGAAAGTCACAGCAGGCATTAGAGCTTGTTAAAAAAAGCGACAGAGAAATTATCAGCTCGTACAGTATTCTCTACAATACCGGCAGTGACACCGCAGACGCAATACTTTCCGAAAGACTGAAACAGCTTACAAAAGAAGTTAAGATAAGCTTCTCGGGAAACCTTACGAAGCTTCCCGAGGATAATTTTGACATATGCGTGCTTTTAAACAACACGATTGATATTGCACTTTTCAGTTTGCAAAGCATAACGTCTGACGGGGAAAAGCTGATTGAAATTTCGGCAATGTGCAAGCAGGGCGTTCTGCTGTATAAAATATGCTTTCCTTGCGAAAATAACGGATTTTTTGACGATTTGCAAAGCAGTAAAGATGATATGCTTAAAATGAATATTCTGCGAAAGCTCACGGAGAAAAATGACGGAAAAATGGATACTCATATTGAAAATCAAATCGCCTCAATCACCGTAAGATATATTTTTTAGACAGAGTGCAAATTCATTTCAAACAAAACAGGTCGGGACACCGTTTTTACGATGTTCCGACCTTTATACTTCAATAACCAAAAATTATTCTGCTGAATTTTGTGCGTTTACTGCATTGGTGAATAAATCTTCATAAATAAATTCGGCGAACTTCTTACGCTGTGCTTCCATATCGGAAATTCTGATTGCCGAGCCTGCCGGCGTGTTGTCGTCATAGTACCAGAGTCCTTCCTCAGGAACATAGTACTGCTCGACATCATACTGCAAATAAGTCATCGCACGTGTAACAAGTGCGGTAATTTCGTCCTTTTTGAGGTTCGTTGTTACAAGCGGACCTACAGAGCTTACAATTGAAACAATCTGACCTATGTCAGCCTCTTTCATACTGTCAAAAATAGTTTCAAGAAGCTTTCTCTGTCTTGAAGTTCTGTCCCAGTCGTCGCCGTCAATTCCGATTTCGTTGCCGTCCTCGCCCTTTGAAAGACCTCTGTTGCGGGCATACCACAATGCTTCCTGACCGTTAAGGTGAACAACGCCCGGAGCGTCGGTGATTGTTTTAGGAGATTCAACCTGACCGTTTTTGTACATCTGGTAGTTGATATAGTCGATTTCGTCCTGCGAAAGCTCTATGTCAACACCGCCGAGAGTATCAATAATCTTCTTAAAGCTGTCAAAGTCAACGACTGCATATCGGTCAACCTTTATTCCGAAGTTAGCCTCAATCGTCTGAATTGAAAGCTTTGCGCCTCCGAGAGTGTAGGAAGAATTGATTTTATCGTAATCGTGACCGGGAATGAAAACATAAGTATCACGCTGGAACGAAGTAAGCTTAAGCTTTTTGTGACGGTTGTCAATCGACATCATAATCATTGTGTCGCTTCTGCCGTTTTCGTCTGCGTCGTGATTATCCTCACCGAAAAGCATTACGTTAAGCACCTTGGAATCCTGCAAAAGCTCACCTTCCTCAACGGTAAAGCCCGAAACATCTCCAGCATTATTGTCGGAAACAGTCGGCGTAGTTGAAGCAGGGTCATCCTTGATTTCCTTATAGTTAAGCGAATTGAGCAAGCTGTAAACATAAATCATACCGCTTCCGCCGATAAGGAAAATAATTGAAAAAACTATGCATAAAATGCGCTTTACTCTGCCTTTTTTATTATAAACCTTCCTGATTTGCGAGTTAGAACTTATGTCAACAAGATTATTTTTTTTATCGTTATTTGCCATACTGTTCCTCCGTTAAGGTGGCGTCGTCTGAATACGGCACATAGCCGATGGTTGCGACAAAGGTTGATATTCGAATAAACAATAATATCTTAACTATTATACCACTATAATTCGAATAAATAATTCTTTTTTCGAACTATATTTTATAGCAAAGCTTAATTTTATGCAGAATTTTATCAATTTATAAACAAATTTAGTCCTGTTCATCAAGTGAAAGATAGAACGAGGGCAGAAATTCACGCACGAAAACCTCACACTCGGGCATATTCATTGCGTGGATTGCGTTTTCGGTTGACTCCTTCGCTTTTGCAAATTCATCGTTGCCCATTCTCATTTCGTCAATGCACTTTATCAGCGCAGAAAACTTGTCCGCCGCCTTTACAAACGGTTTCAGCTCGCTGTCATTTTCGCCGTTCTGCTTGATTATTTCCTCGAAATCCTCTTTAAAATCATCGGGGAGCATTGAAACAAGTCTGTCCGCCGCAGTATTTTCAATCTCCTTGTACGCCTGCTTTATTTCGGGATTAAAATATTTTACGGGAGTGGGCATATCGCCTGTGATAATCTCGGTTGAGTCGTGGAATACTGCAAGCAGAGCCGCCCTTTCGGGGTTATAGCTGTTCCCGAATCGCTTGTTGCTTATCAGGACAAGGCAGTGGGCAATCATTGCAACCATAAGGCTGTGCTCGCATAAATTCTCGTATTTTGTGTTATTCATCAGACCCCAGCGGTTGATGTACTTCATTCTCGACAGCATAGCATAAAAATGTGACTGTTTCATAATAATAATCTCCTGTTTTTTTACAAAAATTAGTGCAAAATCAATTTTGATATGGTATAATATATTGATTAATATATAACTATTATACTATTTTTAAAATAAAAGTCAAAGATTGAAGAAATTTATCGGAGAAACTAAATGACACATACGCTTAAATCCCCGACGCTTAAAAACCGGCACTATGCCCTGCTCGCATTCGGGCTTGCGCTTTTAGCCGCCTCAATACTTTTTATTCCGTTCATCGTTATAAACGGCGGAGTTTTCTACTATTACGGCGACTTCAACGTTCAGGAAATCCCGTTTTATCAGCTCTGCCACGACGCTGTAAGAAACGGTCAGTTCGGCTGGAATCACACAACCGACCTCGGCTCTGACCTTTTGTCAAGCTACAGCTTTTATCTTCTCGGAAGTCCGTTTTTCTGGATGACAATTCCGTTTCCGAACGAATTTGTGCCGTACCTTATAGGTCCTTTGCTTATTCTGAAATTCGCCTGCGCATCTCTTGCGGCGTATTTATATCTCAAAAGATACGTTGCAAACAAAAGCTACGCCGTTCTGGGCGGACTTCTGTATGCCCTTTCGGGATTTTCAATTTACAACGTGTTCTTTTTCCACTTTCACGAGCCTATGATAATGTTTCCGCTGCTGCTTGCGGCGCTGGATTCATTCATATACGACAAAAAGCGTGTTGTGTTTGCAATTGCGGTGTTTGCCGCCTGCGTTGTAAACTACTACTTCTTTGTCGGACAGGTTTTGTTCGTTGTGATGTACTACCTTATGGTAATGCTCACAAAGACCTGCCGCTTTAAAATCAAGGAATTTTTAATCCTTGCGATTGAGGTTATTATCGGCTTTGCCGCTACGGCTTTCATACTTCTGCCGTCGGTAATCGGGCTTATGGGCAACCCTAGGCTTGACAGCCTGCCAAACGGCTGGAACTCGCTTGTTCACGATATGCCCCAGCGTTACTGGCTGATTATAATCGGCTTTTTCTTCCCTGCCGATATGCCTGCGTTCCCCGTATTTACGCCCGAATCAAACTGCAAGTGGGCGTCGGTTGCAGGCTGGCTTCCGATGTTCGGAATGACGGGAGTAATCGCATTTTTGCAGACAAAAAAGCGTGACTGGCTCAAAAAGCTCCTTACTCTTTTAATGCTCTTTGCTTTTATCCCCGTGCTCAACAGTATGTTCCAGCTTATGAACAGCTCAATCTACTACGCACGCTGGTTCTATATGGTTGTGCTGATGATGGCGCTTGCGACAATACGTGCAGTTGAGGACAGTGAAGCAAACTGGAACAGGGCTGTTGCGTGGTCAACAGGACTTACCGCAGGAATTGCACTGCTTATCGGTCTTATGCCGAAAATCACCGAGAATGACGACGGCACAGAGGAGCTTTCAATCGGCGTTCAGGCAACGTTTGAGCGTTTCTGGATTTACGTTCTGCTTGCCCTTATGAGCATTCTCGCCTTTGTTCTGATTTTTAAAAAATTCAAAGGCAGAAATCCGCACTTTGCAATTGCTTCAATCAGCGGCGTACTGGTTGTTTCGCTTGTTTCCTCGGCTTTCATAATCACAACAGGAGTGCTTTCAAGCTCTACCACAAGACCGATTAATGTGGATATTCTCAATTCAAGAGATGACATTGAAATCGACGATTTGGAGCAGGTAAGGAGCGACTTTTACGAGTGCGTTGACAACACTGCAATGTACTGGAAAATCCAAAGCATTAATTGCTTTCAAAGCTCCGTTTCCACCTCGATAATGCAGTTTTACGACGCTATGGGAATCACACGTGACGTTGCGTCCCGTCCGAACACCTCGGCTTACGGACTGCGTGGGCTTTTCAGCTGTAAGTATCTTTTTGACTACAGGTCAGACGGTAAGGCAGGCAGTGAAAATTCGTTCATCAACGAGGACGGAGATACCAGAATGCCGTACTGGAAGTACCTTAAAAGCTGTAACGGCTTTGACATCTACGAAAACGAATATTACATTCCTATGGGCTTTGCCTATGACTCCTTTGTAACCGAGGAAGAATTTGAGCGTGTCGGAGATGTTCACAAAACCGAGGCAATTCTCTACTCAATGGTGCTTTCAAGGGAGCAGATGAAGAAGTATTCCGACATAACAGGCTACAGCGACGAAAAATACAAACTGCTTTACGGCAAAAATCCCGAATATTTTGACAGCGTTGTTGACAAATACAGATACGGCAACAAAAATTACAAGGACCAATGCACAAAGCTTGCTTCGTCAAGCTGTTCGATCTTTGAATATACCGACAACGGCTTTAAGGCTGAATACAGCAACAAGTCCGGCGACAACCTGCTGTTCTTCAGCGTTCCGTACAGCGAGGGCTTTTCGGCAACGGTGAACGGCGAAAAGGTTGAAATCGAAAAGGTAAACTACGGCTTTATGGCTGTAAAAGTTCCCGGATATACGGACTGCGAAATTGAGTTTACCTACGAAACTCCGGGACTGTCGGCAGGAATAAAAATCAGCCTTTGCACCCTTGTTGCATTTGCGGTTTACGTTATCGTTATAATAATTTACAGAAGAAAGAAGCGGTGTGCAACCGCCGGCAAATCGGTCGAGTGTCTCGACACGCAAATCAAGTGAAAAAATCGGATATTTAGATAAAAACGGTTGCCCGGATTATATATTGATATATTGGTGACTTTTTGGGACGTGTAGGAACCCGTCCCCTACGGCAACACAGGAAACGTTTAGTTTTCAACCGTAGGGACACGGCGTGCCGTGTCCGCAGTGATTATCAATCGTAACCGATTAAACCGTAGTAATAGATGAAAATAAATCTTTCCGTAGGGGACGGCTTCCCAGACGTCCCATTCACATAAATAAGCCATCATCAATTTGGAGGATAAACTATGAATTTCGGACATAAAATTCTTGATTATAAGGACGAGCTTTTAAACGACCTTAACACACTTCTCGGCTTTGAATCCGTAAGCGGCGAAAAAGACGACGAGTGCAACAAGGCGCTTGAGTTCATTCTCAAAAGAGCAAACGACTTCGGTCTTACAGGCGAAAATGTCACCGACAAAAGTGCTCACGTTGAGCTTGGTAACGGCGGCTCGCTCTGCGCAGTGCTTTCGCACCTCGACGTTGTGCCTGCCGGCAACAACTGGAGCGTTCTGCCATATGCGCTCACCGACAAGGACGGCAGACTCTACGGCAGAGGAATTGCCGACGACAAGGGAGCCTCTCTTGTAAACCTCTACTGTCTGCGTGCGCTCAAGGAAAGCGGTGTTGAGGGCAGAAACACTATTCGTGCAATTTATGGCACGTCGGAGGAAACGGGAATGGAGGATATGGACGGCTATTTTGCAAAACAGCCGTACCCCGACCTTGCATTCACTCCCGACAGCGACTACGGTATCTGCTACGCAGAAAAGGGAATACTTCATTTAGAGGTAAGCACGATTGTCAACAACGCAAAAATCCTGACACAGTTCCACTCGGGCAAGGCGCTCAACGCCGTTCCCGATATGGCTTATGCAATGCTCGACTCGTCAAACTACGACGAACAGACGCTTATGCGCCTTGCCGACGCAAGCGACGGCGATTTTGAATTCAACTACACAATTGACGGTCTTATGATTATCAGCCGAGGCAGAGCCGCTCACGCCTGCGAGCCTGAAAAGGGCTACAATGCCGCTGCCTCTCTTGTGGACTTGATTGCAAATGCATACCAGACCGAGGACATCGGCTCAATCTGCTCGTTCATCGACTATGCGATTAACAAAGAAACCAACGGACGTTCGCTCGGACTTAAAATGAGCGACTCGGTCTCGGGTGCGCTTACGGCTAACCTTTCAACCGTCCACATCGAGGGCGAAACAGCTAAAGCGCAGTTTGACATACGCTATCCCGTAACGGTCAGCGGCAAAAAGATTATTAAACAGTTTAAAAAGGTTGCCAAAAACAGCAACCTGAAAGTAACCGTCCTCGGACACGAGGAGCCGCTCTACGTTGAAAAGGAATCAGCACTTATCAAGCTTTTATCATCAGCCTACGAAAGCGTAACAGGCGAAAAGCCCGAGCTTTACACAACAGGCGGCGGAACATACGCAAGAAAGCTCAGCGGAAAGGGCGTTGCGTTCGGTCCGAATTTCAAGGATGATGAAGTCAATATGCACAACGCCGACGAAAGCGTTGACAAGGAAAAGTTTTTCACCCACGCACAGATTTGCCTTGAAGCAATGTACAGAATGTACACTTCATTATAGTGTTTAATATTGTAGTGGCGAACTGCGTTCGCCAAAATGCATAAATTGCATTGCAATTTATGCACAGGGACGTCTGGGAAGCCGTCCCCTACGGATATAGAGGAAACGCTATCAACGTAACAATGTCCAAACAACACGCATTATGATAATTCCGAATTACGCATTACGCATTCCGAATTATCTAAAAGGAGAACATATGAGTACCGAAAGAGTTATCAAAAATCAAGCAAAGGATTCACTGAAAAACAACTGGTCTGTCATTATCGCCGCAGTGCTCGCTGTATGCGTGATTATGATATTAATTAACGCACTGTTATACGGCTTCGGATTTTTTGCAAAGGCGATTGATACGGACACAGGTCTTATAAAAGAGAGCAAAAAGCTGATTTTTTCACTTGCGGCATGCACTGCGCTTACTGTCGCAATTCTGCTTTCTCCGCTGATGAACGGACTTTATAAGATGTTCTGCAACACTTCGCTTTACAACCGCACCGAAATTTCGGATTTATTCTACTTTTTCAAAGGTGCTAAAAGGTACTTTAAAACTCTGGTAATCAACATAACGCTTTTGTTTATTTTCACTGTGCTTTCATACGGTCTTGACGCCTACAGCTACGCCTGCTACATTTTAGGCGCAAGCCTGAAAAGCGGATTCAGTTTTGATTTTAACACACTTATATTAATTGTATTTTTCATAGTTTCGGTGATAATAAAAGTAGTGATTTATCTTCTTTTTGTGCATTATCCGCTTGTCGCTTATTCGTTCAACGACAGCCTGCCTGCGGCAAAATATATGTTCGGCTATATCGGATTTTCGTTCAGACACTTTGCGAAAACAGTTAAGCTTGTTTTCGGCTTTCTCGGCTGGATTGTGCTTTCGTGTGCGCTGGTCGTTCCTGCATTCTACACACTGCCGTACCTTATGACTTCTATGACAACTTCGGCAAAGTGGCTGTTTTCACTTGAAAGAAACAGAGGTGTGATATGATAGTATCTTTGTGTATGATAGCCTACAACGAATCGGAGGCTATTGACGGTGTTTTAAGGGATTTTCAGCTTCAGGATTATCCCCACGAGCTGATTGAAATCGTCCTCGTTGACAGTATGTCCACCGACGCAACAGGAGCAAAAATGGAGCGTTTTAAAAATACCGACTACGGTTTCAGAAATGTGGCTGTTGTTCAGTGTGCCAAGAAGAATCAGGCTTTTTCGTGGAATGCCGCACTTATGACGGCAACGGGTGACGTAATAATCAGGGTAGACGCTCACGCAAGAATCCCGAGAAACTTCGTTTCGAGAAACGTGTATAACTTAAGTCAGGGCGAGGACGTTGTCGGAGGCGGCAGACCTAACATAACCTCGGACGTTTCCTCGTGGAAGCTTACCCTGCTTGCCGCCGAGGACTCGCTGTTCGGAAGCTCGGTTGCATCCTACAGACGTCCTGCAACGCAGAAGGAGTACCTCGACAGCCTTTTTCACGCCGCCTACAGACGCGAGGTTATTCAGAAGGTCGGCGGCTTTAACGAAAACCTCGGACGTACCGAGGACAACGAGTTTCACTACAGAATACGCAAGGCAGGCTATAAGCTCTGCTGTTGCCCCGACATAATTTCTTATCAGCATTCACGAAACAATCTTAAGGATATGATAAGGCAGAAATACTCAAACGGCAGATGGATTGGACTTACGCTTTCGGAATGTCCCGGCTGTCTTTCCTACTTCCACTTTGCGCCGTTTGCGTTTGTTATGATGATTATACTCTGCTCAATTATTGCCGCACTCGGTTTCCCGATTTTGCTTTACACACTTCTGCTTGTTTACGGAATGTTCGACATTGTAAACGCAGTCGGCTGTTTTACTATGAAAAATCTACAGCCGCAGTTTGCTCTGCTTCCGATTATCTTTCCGATTCTCCACGTTTCCTACGGAATAGGTACGATTGTCGGACTGATTCAGATTCCGTTCTGGCAGAAAAAAATCAAAAACAGCCACGCTAAGGAACACATTGAGAAGGTTAAGAGAAAGATTGCGAAGAACACGATTAAGAAATAATTCGGAATGCGGAATGCGTAATTCGGAATTAATTAAGCTGAAAAGTTTGTTTTACAGTCGTAGGGACACGGCGTGCCGTGTCCGAAGTGGCAATCAAGCTTTACCGATTAAACTGTAGTTATAGATTACAACAAACCTTTCCGTAGGGGACGGCTTCCCAGACGTCCCGTTTAATAAATTGCAACGCAATTTATTAAATATGGCGAACACAGTTCGCCGCTACAATCATTAATTTTACACCGCTAAATTATCGTTTAGCTTACTAAAAGAGATAACCATAAGATTTAAAAAGGCTTGGTGAAAGAATTGTCCGAACTTGTGAAAATGACTCCTCAGCTTTTGCGTGAATTACAGCTTAAACAGCTCGACACGCTCGTATATTTCAAAAATTTCTGCGACAAAAACAACCTCCGTTTCTATCTTATCGGGGGCTGTCTTATCGGCGCACTGCGTAACGGCGGTTTTGTGCCGTGGGATGATGACATCGACGTAATTATGCCCCGTCCCGACTACGAAAAGCTCCACAAGCTGTGGAGAGAGCAGAAAGCCGACGGCAGATTCCGACTGCTTAAAACCGACGACGAAATGTTTACGGGCAATATTTTTATAACGATTACCGACACGAACTACACAATGGTAAAGGCAAATCAGACAGAGGTTGACATTCCGCACGGTCTGGTGCTCGACGTTTTTCCGCTTGACGTCTGCCCCGACAGCCGTTTTGCACGCAAAAAGCAGTACATATGGACGATGATTTACTCGCTGTTTCTGGCGCAGGTTGTACCCGAAAATCACGGCGGAATTATGGGACTGGGCAGTAAAATTCTGCTCTCAATTTTCAGGGGCAAAAAGCTCCGCAACAAAATCTGGCGGTGTGCCGAAAGGCATATGACGAAGTATAAGCTTGAAGAAAACAAGTGCGTCACCGAGCTTTGCGCAGGGCCGTACTGGATGAAAAAGGAATATCCCAAGCACATTTACGAGGGCGTTGACTATGTGTCCTTTGAGGGACTTGAAATGCCGTGTATGTCAGGATATGACGAGTATCTGACAATGGTTTTCGGCAACTATATGGAGCTTCCGCCAAAGGAAAAGCAGGTTCCGCACCATGATATTGCGTACCTCGACTTAAACACGCCTTGCGAGGAATACGACAGAAAAAGGAAATAATCTATGAATTTGAAACTTAACGAATGGACTGACGGAGATTATCTTGAATTTGTCGGATTTTTAAAAACGCAGGCTGACGAAAAGTACCGCAGCTTTCATTCCTCACTCGTTCCAAACGCAGAAAAAAGCGACATTCTCGGAATAAGAATGCCACGTCTGCGTGAAATAGGCAGAGAAATTTCAAAGGGCAACGCAAGGAGCTTTTTAGACGTTTCAAAGCCGGAGCTTTACGAGGAACGTATGGTTCGGGGAATTGTTACGGGACTCATAAAGACAGAAGATTTTGATGATTTCACCGCTTTGGTTGACAATTTCGCAGATGAGATTGACAACTGGGCAATCTGCGACTGCTTTTGTGCAGGACTTAAAGAAGTCAAAAAATATAAAAGCGAATTTTTCTGCTACATTCAGAAATATCTCGACAGCAAGGACGACTGGAAAATCCGCATTGCGCTTGTCGTTATGCTCGACTACTACCTTGATAATGAGTACATTGACGAGGTTTTAAAGCGGTGCGACAGCGTAAAGAGCACATACTACTACGTCAGTATGGCCAAAGCGTGGCTTGTTACGACAGCAGTTGCAAAGTGCAGGGACAAGACAATGGAGTATCTGCACAACAACTCGCTCGACGACGAAACCTTTAACAAGGCGATTCAGAAATGCATTGAAAGCCGAAGAATCAATGAAGATACAAAAGCATATCTGCGCACGCTGAAACGCAAAAAAGTGTAAAATCCTCACCCGAAAAGGTGAGGATTTTATGTTATATAATACTTCTTGTTATTCATCAAGCTTTCTCCTTACTCTGTCGAACAATTCTTTGTGTTCAATACGTGTATCCTCCAACTGCGCAAGTCTGTCTGCCTCATCAAGTTTGACTTCTGTTAAGTTTATATTTTCTTTTTCAAAGCTCGAAAGCTGTTTTGTATTTACCATACTATCACCACTATTTTAATACCATAATTTTATCATTTAGTCAACGGTATTGTACTGATTTTTATTATCACTCAAAATTATGGCAAGCCTTATTCCCGGTCAGGTTCCTTTCATTACAACGGAATCCCGATTGAGAATAAAAAATAATATGGTGCGGTGATTAGCGCAATTATCAGTGCAGACAAAATCCGTTGCTTTTTTGACAAATCGGTTTCGGTAAGTACCTTTGAATAACTAAAAACGAATGTCAGAACCATTGAAACTGCAACGCAGAAAATTGTAATAATAAGGCTCGGCAAATCATACGGTGCTCCTATAATCGCTATGAACCACGATAATAAGTACAAAATCAAATAAGTTGTACCGTTTTTAATTATATATGCTGTAATCAGCGCAATTGTGCCTATAAAATAACCGATTAAATCAGCCAAAAATACATACAAAAATGCACGTTCTAATATTTCGTCAAAAATTGAATCGTCTGTTTTTTTATAAATAGTCGATACTGTTTTAACTGCAATGCTGTTCAAAATAAATTTTATAATTGCGCTTATTAAAAGCATAATAATACCAAATATTATTATAATAAAAAATCCCATAAATCCTCCGTTTATTATATACGAATCAGATTGGATTATATGTTTTATTGCAATTTAATTATATCACTATGATTTTATAATTGCAATATGTATTTATTCAATGGTACAATTTTGTTCTTATACACAAACATACGGAAGATTGTTTGTAGATTTTAATAAAAGAACAGCTCCCCTCAAAAAAAGGGAGCCGTATATTTTTATTTTAGACTTTACAGCTTTGACAAATCGTCAAAAATTGTTAAATCGAGCGCTGCATCAACTGTAAATTCGGTTGTGATAATCTCAACGTTTATGCCGCCCTCGGCTTTGAATGAAAGCAGTGAGCCTGTTTGTTTGTCGACCGACATTTCGAAGGTATAGCCCTTTTCACCGTCGGCACTTCCTGAAAGGACAAAGCACTCCCGTCCTGCAACCTTATCAATTCTGTCAATCTGCCAGCGGTCAAAATTCCTCAAAAAATCAAACGCATAATTCTGCGGAAAATAATGGTCGTACGCAAACGGCGTTTCGTAAGACAAACCTCTTGATTCCCATATATAGTCACCCACATCTTCCGAATAATGATAGCGTTCCTTGGTCGCAAGAAGTGCGTTTACGTCAAGCTCAAAGTCATCGGGCGAATAGTAGCTTTTTCCGATAAGCCTGTTTTCTTCTGACTTGTTGAGTTCTTCGGCATACTTTTCACTGCGTTTTTCCCTGATTTCCTCCGCAACAGCAGGACTGAATCCCTTGTTTTCACTGTCCATAAAAGACGCATCGTTTCCAAAGCTGAAGCTTTCGGAATACGTGCCGTCAAAAATATAATACGATGAGGGCACTCCGTCACCGTTAAATGTAATCGTTTTAGATTTTCGATTGTCGCCCAATTGAGTGCAATATGTAGCATAATACATTGACTTTCCGTCACTGTGGTAGTAGGTTGCCTGCAAGGTTTTGAAGTAGTCAATTGAGTTGTTCATTCTGTCGTAGACGTAGTCCTTGTTTTGCTGTGAGTTAAGCGGTAATGACGGATTGAATTGAAGCTCCGTTCTGCGCTGCTCATCCGTAAAGCCGTATGCGTAGTAAAGCTCCTCTGCCGTCCATTTGTGTTCGTTTGTCGGTTGTGTTGTCGGCTGAGTGGTATTTTCCGAAGTGCTTTCGCTTATCTGACTGACGGTAATTTCCTGTGCAGGCGGCGCACTTTGCTTTACGTTATGGACGACTATTCCACCCGTAACGAGCACGCCTGCCGCCGCAATTCCCGATACGGCTTTAATTCCGAGTGACGTTGTTGCCGCCGCTTTTACAGCACCTGCAACTGCTCCGCTTTTTGACAAGGCAGAAAAGCTTATCGGGCAATAATACTTTTTGCTGTCGCTCATAAGCGAATACGCAACAAACGCAAGCGGTGAAAATCCGCCGAGCGTGTTTTCGCTGAAACCAAGCTTTTCAAGCTCCGACTTTATTGATTTTCTTGCATTGTACAGCCTGCTTTTGACCGTACCCTCTTTAATTTCCAGAACTTCGGCAATCTGCGAAACGCTCATTTCGTTGTAGTAGTACATCATCACGCACTCACGCTGAAAAACAGGGATATTTTTTACCGCAGTAACTACGGCATTTCTCAGCTCCTGAGCCTCAATCTGCTTTTGCGGAACAAGCTGAACGTCCGTTTCTTCGGTATTTTCAAAAAGCACCTCATCATCAAGGCTCGGATAATTTTTATTTCTTGCAAGCCTGTTTTTACAATGATTTGACGTTAACGCTTTGAGCCAGCCGAGAAAGGCTTTCGGATTTTCGAGCGTGCCGAGCTTTTTAAGCAAGGTAAGGTAAATTTCCTGCACTGCATCGTTTGCCTCGTCCTCGCTGCACAAGAGCGTAAGGCAGTAATAGTAGACATATCCGCTCGTTTCGTCAACAATGCGCTCCATCGCCTTTCTGTCGCCCTTCTGCGCCCTTGCAACGTATTTTGCAAGCTTGTTTGAGTTTATCTTATTTTCATTTCTGCGCACCACATTTCACCTCTCTTAATTCTGACAAATAAGTTCATAATTTCTTTTTTTGTCACGTCTGACGGCTCATAATTTCTGCTGTCAACAATTATACTGTATTTTATAAGTCTATACAAGCTCATCACTTTTCACTCCTCTCAATTAAAAAGACACAGGAAAAGTAAAAAGGTTCACCGTATAACGCAAAAATCCCTGCCTGAAATTAATCGGCAGGGATAAGATATATATTTTAAAATATCAGAAAAGTTCGCCTTCGGGTGATTCGCAGTCGGTTTCGGTTTCTTCATCGGCTGAGGTTATTTCTTCCTTAATTTCTTCGGCTTTCTCCTCAACCTTCTCTGCGGTTTCTTCAACCTCGTCCTTAATCTCGTCAACGGCAGTCTTAACCTGAGTTTCAATGCTTTCAAACGGCGATGACTTGTATTCGCTCTCGTTTGAACAGGCTACGGTAATGTCAACAACTTCACTTGAGCTGTACTCCTGTTCATCATCGGGGTTGCCGTAGAAAATATCGTTCTGACTGTCAACAATCTTTCTGTAGCACTCTCTTGCTCTGGCTATCTTCGCCTTTGACTTTTCAATAACTTCGAAAAGCTTTTCCTGATTTTCGGCAGAAACTGCTTTGCCGTTTTTCTGCGACTCGTAAAGCTGTTTGCCGAGGGCGATGTACGCTCTGTTCATAAGCTCGCTTTCGCTCTTCATAACAAGTCTTAATCTGTTGAGCTTTGCATTCGTTCTGTTCTTCTCAACAATCGACTGCGCAACAGATGAAATAGTGTCAACCGCTGTGCTGACAGTTCCTTTTACTGTATCAAAAATCATCATATCAATTCTCCTTGCAATAAAACGCACGATGTGCGGAATTAGAGTTTAATAATTATATTATTATTATGACAGATATTTTTGATAAAATCAACATTTTTTTAAAATTTACTTGTGAAAATCACAGTCAATTGATATAATTAACAGTAAAGAGGTGTCAGATATGCCCGATAACATAGTAAACAAGGCTATTGTCTGCCCAATGTGCGGTGAGCTGGGCAAGGCAGAAATATACACAAGCGTGAATACAACCGTAAATAAGGCTTTGAGAAGCAAGGTGCTTGACGGTGAGCTTTTTTCATGGCACTGTCCGTCGTGCAATTACAGAGCAAGGCTGAATTACCCGATTTTGTACAACGATATGAAAAACCGTTTTATGGTTTATCTTATCCCGAAAATTGACCGCTATCAGCTCTGCGACAAGGAGCTGGAGGAAAAGTACAGTAATCTGCGCAACATAAGCAAGAGGATTACTGCCGATTTCAACTCGTTCAAGGAAAAGATTTTTATTTTTGAATCGGGACTTGACGATATGGCGGTTGAGCTTACCAAGCTTGCAATAAGCCAGACGGTTTCGAAAAAGCTCGGCGGTGCGGAGATTACCGACGGTTATCTTTCGATGTATGACCGTGAAACGAACACTATGGGCTTTACATATTTTGCAGGTGAGGAAAGGAAGCCGTATGTGCAGACCGCAAGGCTCGAAATTTACGGCAAATCAAAGGATATTATCGACAGATTTGCAATCAAGGACAAAAAGCTCAAGGGCTTTATCAAGATTGACAAGGAATGGGCGGAGAATATTCTGTACCGCTATAAGCGTGCAAAGCACATTGAAAAGCTGAACAAGCTTAAAGAGTGATATTATTTTAGTGTGGAGTTTGGAGTGTGGAGTGTGGAGTTAAGGGTCGCTCCGCTCCGAATTAATATAATATATTATGTAGGGAACGGTCTTGACCGTTCCGAGAAAATTAGAAGTCTGTTTTTAATCAGCGGAACGGTCAAGACCGTTCCCTACACTGTTGTTTTACGAAATGATAAATGAGATAATTACTGTTTTTGAACGAAAATTTAATAAATTTGCTGACACAACCGAGGCTTTTACTACACGGTTTATCCGTGACGAGGACTCGGCTATCGGCACGCTTTGCTTTAACCGCTTCAACGTTGAGTTTGAATACTGCCTTGAATGCGGCGGTTCGGTTGAAAAAAGCGGTCTGAACATAATCGTTGACTTCTCGAAACGCAGTAAATTCCCGATAAAATGCATGATGTACGACATTATCGGGCTGTTTGACAACGACAATTTCGCCTGCTGGTTCTACTGCTTTATCGAAAATGAACAGCGAATGGAAAAATGCTTTGAACGGCTCGCAAAGGATTTTGAAGAGGTCTATCCAAAGCTAAAGGACTTTGCAAGCTCCGATGACAATATGGCTGAAATTCAGGAGGTACTGCGTAAAAACGTCCTCAAAACAGTCGGCATCGACTTTGAAAAGGATATAGTCAGCGAACTTGAAAACGGCGAAAGCGTAAACGTTGACGAGGTGTACGAGTATCTTTTCAGCCTCTACTTCGGGTTTGAACAGTGCGCCTTTGCGTCCGATGAATACAGGGATTTTCTCGCAGGCGACTACAAAAAGGCTCAAAGAAAATACGAGAAAAAGAAAAAACGCCTCGCCTACGAGGACAGACTGCTTGAATATATTGAGAATTGCGACAATCCTTCGCCTGTTTCGGACGAAGCATATGAGTGCCTTAAGGGCGGGTTAAAGGAATATCACGGCACGAGCGGCTTCGTTCCTTATTTCGCCTCCTGCGGTCTGCTGTTGATTCCGTTTCTCGCTGTGTGCATAGGAATGTACTACGCAATTTCGGGAATACTTTATCACTCAGCGCTCTACGCAAGTCCGCTTGAGCCGTACAACGCATTATGCTGTATAATCCCTGCGCTGTTTTGCAGTTTTATAGCCGCTTATTTTCTGAAAGAAAGCATTTACCGCAAATTTTTCAAGAATAAATATCAGAAAATGAAGGACTACGATGCGATTTTCAACTCTGAAAAATCGAAAAAGCGAATGAGAGTTATACTTTATATTTTCTACCTTGTGGCGCTGATTTTCGTGTTTTTAAGCGCAAACAACGGCATAGCAGTTTACGAATACGGAGTGAACGTCAACAGCCACTATTTTGACGTGACGGGCAATTTTTACAGCTACAGCGAAATTATCTGCCTTGACGCCGAGCCTGACGGAAACAGCGGAAAATATGACCTTTACCTCGACGGTGCCGACAGCATTAACATAGGAATGTATGCTGACCGCAAAGATATGGAGAATAAAATCATCCCTGTTCTTGAAAGCAGGCAGGTTGAAATTATCCGCAGCAGTACGGAGTGATAAAATGAATTACGAAAACATTTTTGACGCACACGCTCACTATGACGACAAGTGGTTTGACAACGACCGTTCCACTCTGCTTGACAACATAAAAAGCAAGGGCGTATGCGGAATTGTGAACAACTCGGTTGATTTAAGAACTGCCGAAAAGAGCATTGAATATGCCGAAAAATACGATTTTATGTATGCCGCAGTCGGCTTTCACCCCGAAAATCTTGACGATATACCGACTGATTATCTCGACAGACTTGCCAAGCTTACAAAGCACGAAAAGGTTGTTGCAATCGGCGAAACGGGGCTTGACTATCACTGGGACATTCCGAAGGACAAGCAGAAAAAGGTGTTTGAGGAGCAGATTAAGCTTTCGCTTGATTTAAAAATGCCCCTTGTCGTTCACGACAGAGAGGCTCACGGGGATACGTTTGATTTGCTCCGAAAATACCGTCCGAATGCGCTTGTGCACTGCTTTTCGGGAAGTGTGGAGCTGATGAGAGAGGCTGTAAGGCTTGGAATGTACATCAGTCTGGGCGGAGTAGTTACATTCAAGAACGCTCGCCACAGCATTGAGGTTGCGTCTGAAATTCCGATTGACAGACTTCTGCTCGAAACCGACGCACCGTATATGGCGCCCGTTCCGTTTCGGGGAAAGCGCTGTGACAGCTCTATGATTTTGTATGCGGCAGAAAAAATTGCCGCCGTCCGCAATATGGGAATTCAGGATATACTCGACATTACCTGCGAAAATGCAAAAAAATTTTATAATATCAAGTAAGACAAAAGGGACTGTTGCAAAACGAATTTGCGACAGTCCCATATTTTATAAATAATTATTAACTGCTGACTTTTTGGTACATTCGTCTGAAAAGGAAAAACAGTCCGACTGATACGAGCAAAAAGAACAGTGAAATGAACAAAACTGCAATGCATATGCTGTTTGCAGATTGGACAAACATATTATAAAGCGCACGGGAATCAAGATTTAAATGAGAAATCTTGCCCGAAATCATTAAATATGCAGGAATAATTCCCAGAGTAAGGAATGCGCCCGACGTTGCGTAGCAAATGTATTTAACGCCTCTGTGTTTCCATTTATTCGCAAAGATAAGCACAACGCAGATAACGCCTGCAAGCACCGCAAGACCGACAAGAATAAACGGCATTGCATTTTTTGCAGTCAGGAAGTACGCCGAAAGTTTTGAGAAAAGGGGAATTTCAAGCGAAGAACGGTAAATCAGAGCCGCTTTGCGCACAAGCTTATCCCGGCTGTTTCCGTTTACATTCTTGATGTTGTTTTCCTGAATATACTTATCAATTTCTGCGTTAAAGCTCTGCTTAAAATCAGTTGTATCAATCTTTGCGCCGTTGCCGGAATAGTAATTGTCGAGATACTCTCTTGTGTCATCGCACAACATAACCTCGTCAACGAAATCTTGAAAGAACCTTTCGTCAAGTCCGCTGGCATATCCGAGGTCGATAAGGCTTGTTGTAATTTCGTCACGCTTGTCAATAAAATAGTTTGAGGAGTTCATATTGTCAAAAATAAACTCCGGATTAAACAGCGTAGCCTCAAGCACTGTACAGACCGAAAGCAAAAACAAAATCAAAGTCAGCAAAAATGAAAGCAGAATAAATACTGCGTTTCTGACTCTTGAAGAAAAGGGTTTTTTAGCCATAATTACTCGCCCTCCCCTGTGCTTTTATCAATCGGCGCGCCCGAAACAAGCTCTGTATAAACGAAAAATCTGTAATCGGTAAGACCAAGCTCGTCAAATGGATAGCAGGTATACATAATCAGATTTTCATAACCTGCATTTAAATCATAAGCGGTCCTGTCGGTTGCCTTTTTTACGGCTGTGCCCGTAATGCGGTACTCGTAATTGCCGTAGCTTGTGCGGATAACAACAGTCTGACCCTTTTCAGCGTATTTAAGTCCGTTGAAATAGGTGTTGTTGTGACCGGCAACAAGAATTGTTCCGCCGTAACCGGGTATAAAACTCCCATTGTAAATTCCTACTCCGTTGCGCAGTGCAACCTCGCCGTCACCGAAAAACAGCTTGTTATCAATTCCGCATTCCTCAATGATAAGTTCGCCGAACTGGTTGCCGTAGTTAGGGTATTCAACAGCGTCATTTTTTACATATGTTTTTTTATCTTCTTTTGTTACCGTAGGTAAAGTCGAGTTCTCCGAAACAGGCACAAAAATATTTTCATACTCGGTGGAGTAATCTTTTTTATTGTCCGAAAAGAACATTCCTGCCGCCGAGAAAATAGTTGAAAAGCTCGGAGCAAGCGCCAGATAAAGCACAAGATAAGTTCCGAACAAAAAGATAATGGGAAGAATTATAAAACTCTTCCCATCAAATTTTTTATGCCTGTGTCTGCGTTTTTTATCAGACATTTAAAATCAAGCTCTTTCTTTTTTAGTTTTTACAACAAACATTGCGCCGCCTGCTACGAGAACAACTGCAGCTGCACCGAGTGCGATAAAGCCGAAGTAGTTAACGTCAGAACCTGTTGTCTTAATAACTGAACCGCTGTTTGAGGAGTTGCCTGAAGAACCGCTTGAAGAACCGTTTGCCGGAACAAGATAGTTTGCTTCAGAAACAGAGAAAGCTACATTGCCGTTAGGGTCTGTAACTGTAATTGTTCTTGTAGTTGAATCATAGGACATTGTCATACCGATTACGCCTACTGCTTTCTGACCATAGCCGAGAAGAACCTGCTTCTGGTCGTAAGAAAGGCTCTTGAAATCAGAAGCGCCGCTGTTTACGAGGAAACTGTTACCTTCGTCAATAATAGCGATAATGTCCTTAGACTCCTGCTCTGTCATTTCAATAGTATTGAAATAGTTTTCAGCCTGGTTTACAAATTCCTGTGAGATTCTCATCTGGTTGCCCTGCATTGTAACAGTTCCGTTAAGCTTATCAAGAACTGCCTGCTCGCTGCTGTTAATACCTGCTGCAAAAGCGGTAATTGCAGTAGCGGCAACAAGAAGAAGTGCAACAAAAATTGCCGATAATTTTTTCATAATCTTCTACCACCTTTAATTTTTTCTTTGTACCTTATGTACATTACCGACGATATAAATCAAAACGATTTATAAATGCATTATATCACTACTTTTTTAATTTGTAAAGCGTTTTTTGCTAAATTTTGAAAAAAATATATTTTTATTGAACACAAAACAACAAATTATGACTTTTGTCGTTTTTTTCTATATTTTATAATAGTCAAATACACTTATTAACTGCATAAGTAAAAACTGTTTTGTACAATAAAATATTTGTTCTTTTTTATTCAATGATTAAGTAATTCTTTTGCATTACTAACTAAATCAAAGTTATTTCGACATTATTTTTGTTTTTTATTGAAATTATTTGATATATGATTGAAAAAGCTCAATTTTTATTATATAATATAATTACATATTGTATTATGGAATTTGTGCGTTGTTTTTCAGTTATTCAGCGTAAATAATTCACAATGAATTTGAGGAGTTTGTTTTATGGAAATCTCATTTAAGGACATACTGCGGATAATCAAGAAAAATCTTATTTTCATTATAATTGCTTCACTGTTATTTTCTGTCTGCTCATTTTTCGTGACCAAATTTTTCATTAAAAAGAGCTACACGGCAACTGTAAAGCTTTATGTAAACACCGATTACAAAAACTCAAACAGCGGTTATGATGATTTGAGTGCGTACAATTATTCTTCAAAGCTTGTTGCTACTTACATAGAACTTCTTGATACGAATAATTTTTACGAAGCGGTTTCAAAAAATCTTAACAACAAGTACACTGCAACCGAACTTAAATCAAAGGTCAAGTTTACAGGCGTTGAGGACACAGAGGTTTTCAAAGCTGACGTTGTTTCAGACAGTCCTGCCGAGGCAAAGAACATTGCCGACGCAGTTGCAAAAACGGCACCGGGAACAATTTCCTCACTTTTGAGCAACAACGCAAAGCTTAATATTGTTGACGAAGCAACCACTCCCCAGAACCCTACCTCACCGAATGTAACAAAAAATGTAATTATCGCTTTGTTTATCGGTCTGGTAATTTCACTTATCATCGCTTTTGTACGTGATTACTTCGACGTTAAGATTAAATACGATGATGATATGACTACAATCAACAACATACCCGTGCTTGCCGCTATTCCCGATTTTGAGTATTTTGCAAAGAACTTGAAATCAGCACAAGCCCAGAAAGACTAACAGAGAGGTGATTACAAATGGCAAAAGCAAAAATTGACCGTTCAATTGATACCGAAGCTCTCGGCTTTCAGATCAGGGAATCATATAAAACAGCAAGAACAAACATTGCGTATTCAATAATAAAAAAGGGTTGTAAAAAGATAGCCTTTACAAGCTCCTCAAAGGGCGAGGGAAAAACCGTTACGGCTATGAACGTAGCCTCGGCGCTTGCACAGCAGGTTGATACAAAGGTACTTGTAATTGAGTGCGACCTTCGCCGTCCTCACGTTCATTCTGCATTAAAGCTTGCTCCTACACCGGGGCTTACAAATTACCTCAACGACGAATGTACGGCAGACGAGATTATTCAGTCTACAAAGCTTTCAAATATGAACGCAGTGTGCTACGGTGCTGTTCCCCCGAACCCCTCAGAGCTTCTTGCAAGCGAAGCTATGGCTGACTTTGTAAAAATGGTTGAGAAAGACTACGATTATATTATTTTTGACACACCGCCGATCGGCGTTGTAATTGACGCTGTTCCGATTATCAAGGCGTCTGACGGAGTTGTTGTTGTTGTTAAAAACAACTCGACAACCTACCCGCAGCTTAACAAAACGCTTGAAACGCTTGAGCGTTCGGGCGGCAAAACGCTTGGTATTATAATTAACAAGGTTAAGCCTTCCGAAACTAAAAAATATAAAAAAGGTTACGGAAATTATTCTTACGGATATTACGGATACTAAAATTTTATGCTGAACATCAGTTGATATAAATTATATCCGCTTATATATTGGACTAAAAAACGAGGGAAAATGGACTGAGTAATGAAAAACTGCAATTTTGATACTGCAAAAGTGACAAGTAAATATGTTGCAAACAAGCCTGTTTACGATTTTGTAAAACGGTTTGCCGATATTATTTGCTCGGCAATCGGAATCATTCTGCTTTCCCCGTTTTTCATTATTATAAGCATTGCGATAAAGGCAACGAGCAAAGGTCCCGTTATTTTTGTACACAAGCGAGTGGGCAAACACGGTAAGGAAATCGGCATTTACAAATTCAGAAGTATGGTAATGAATGCCGAGGAGCTTATTGAAAAATTCACTCCCGAACAAAAAGAGGAGTTTAAAAAGAATTTCAAGCTTGAAAACGACCCCAGAATTACAAAAATCGGCAAGTTTCTGAGAAAGACAAGCCTTGACGAGCTGCCTCAGCTTTTCAACATTTTAAAAGGTGATTTGTCAATTGTCGGTCCACGTCCGATTATGGAGGTTGAAACAAGAATCTACGGTGAATATAAGGATATGCTGTTAAGCGTAAAGCCCGGCCTTACAGGATTCTGGGCGGCTAACGGCAGAAGTGATACCAGCTACAAAAGGCGCAGGGCAATGGAGATTTATTACGTGAAAAACCGCTCTCTGCTTTTTGATATAAAGATTATTTTTAAGACTGTAATTTCTGTATTCAAAGGCGAGGGTGCAAAATAACAGCGATGTATTATGGAGGGTAACTGATGAAAGCAGTAATACTTGCAGGCGGATTCGGAACAAGAATTTCCGAAGAATCGCAGTTCAAACCCAAGCCGATGATTGAAATCGGCGAAATGCCCATCATCTGGCACATTATGAAGCTTTACTCCGCTTACGGAATAAATGAATTCGTAATATGTGCAGGCTATAAACAGCACGTGATAAAGGAATGGTTTGCTGATTATTTTCTGCACACCTCCGACATTACCTTTGATTTTACACAGGACGACAAAATTATCGTTCACAACAAGCGTGCCGAGCAGTGGAAGGTCACCGTCGTTGATACGGGACTCAACACAATGACAGGCGGCAGACTTAAAAGAGTTAAAAACTATATCGGCGACGAGCCGTTCTTTATGACCTACGGCGACGGCGTGGCTGACGTTGACATAAACGCTCTGCTTGATTTTCACAAAAGTCACGGCAGACTTGCCACAATGACAGCAGTAAAACCCGACAGCCGTTTCGGAGTGCTTGATTTGTCCGAAAATGACGAAGTCAAGGCGTTCCGTGAAAAAAGCGCAGTTGACTCAGGCTACATAAACGCCGGCTTTATGGTTCTTTCCCCGAAAGTACTCGACTACGTCAAGGACGACAGCATAATGTTTGAGCGTGAGCCTATGGAAAAACTTGCCGAAGAAAATCAGCTTATGTGCTACAAGCACAACGGCTTCTGGCAGTGTATGGACACCCTGCGTGACAAGGAAAAGCTTGAAAAGCTGTGGGCAGAAAACAAGGCTCCCTGGAAGGTGTGGAACGACTGATGCAAAGCTTTTATAGAGGAAAACGAGTTTTTATTACGGGACATACCGGCTTCAAGGGAAGCTGGCTTTGTAAGATTTTATCAAATTGGGGCGCAGAGGTTACGGGCTATTCGCTCACCCCTCCGACAACCCCAAATCTTTTTGATGCGGCAAATATCGGCGCTGACATAAAATCTGTTATCGGCGATATACGTGATTACGATTCGCTGAAAAAGGCATTTGACGAGGCAAAGCCCGAAATTGTCCTGCACCTTGCGGCACAGCCGATTGTGCGTGACAGCTACAAAATGCCTGCATATACATATGAAACAAACGTTATGGGAACGGTGAACATTCTTGAATGTGTAAGACAGTCTGATTGTGTAAAGTCGTTCCTCAACGTTACAACCGACAAGGTATATGAAAATAAAGAGTGGCAGTGGGGCTACAGAGAAAACGAACCGCTCGACGGCTTTGACCCGTACTCGAACAGCAAAAGCTGTTCGGAACTTGTAACCCACAGCTACAGAAATTCATTTTTTTCGGACGGCAGGGTGGCAATTTCCACCGCAAGAGCAGGCAACGTAATCGGCGGCGGAGATTTTGCAAACGACAGAATCATTCCCGACTGCGTTCGTGCGCTTGAAAAGGGCGAGGATATTGTGGTGAGAAATCCGTACTCCACACGTCCGTATCAGCACGTTTTAGAGCCGCTCTATGCGTACCTTATGATAGCAAGGGCGCAGTATGAGGACATTAAATTTGCAGACTACTACAACGTAGGTCCCGACGAGTGCGACTGCGTAACAACGGGTGAGCTTGTGGATTTGTTTGTAAAATACACAGACGGAAAAATCAAGCGTGTTGACAGAAGCGAAGAAAATGCCGTTCACGAGGCGAATTTTTTAAAGCTTGACTGTTCAAAGCTCAAGTCCGTTTTCGGCTGGAAACCGCACTGGCACGTTACCGACGCTGTTGAAAAAACGGTTGAATGGTCGCAGGTGTGGCTTGAAAAAGGCGACGTTCGCAAATGTATGGACGAACAGATAGATGAATTTTTAAGTTGCAGTATTTAAAGTGGTGTTATTATGAATAAGGTTATAATTACGGGTGCCAACGGCTTTGTCGGCTCAAACGTATGCAAGGAGCTTGACTCAAGGGGAGTTAAAATCTTTGCAATTATCAAGGACGAAAACGAAAATATCGACAACATAAAAGAGCTTGAAAACGTGGAAATCGTTTACTGTGAGCTTGGCGAAATTGAAACTTTGTCAGAAAAAATTTCAGACAGAGATATTGATGTTTTTTATCACTTTGCGTGGGTAGGCTCGGCAGGTCCTATGCGCTGTGACGAGGAAATTCAGCTACAGAACGCTCTGTGGACTGCAAAGGCTCTGCGTACAGCCGACAAAATGAAGTGCAAGAAGTTTGTAAACGCAGGCTCGATTATGGAAAAGGAAACCTACACCGCAGTTTACACGCAGGAAAGCAAACCGGGTTTGCCGTATATTTACGGCGCAGGCAAGCTTATTGCACGTTCAATCTGCAAGCCGATTGCAAACTCGCTTGACATTGACCTCTGCTGGGCGGTAATCACAAACACCTACGGAGTCGGCGAGCTTTCACCGAGGTTTGTAAACTCGACAATCAGAAAAATTATCGCAGGCGAGCCGCTGCAATTCACTGCGGCTACTCAGAACTACGATTTTATCTATATTACCGACGTTGCAAAGGCATTTGCCGCAATCGGCGAATACGGAATTGCAAACAAGGAATACACAATCGGAAGCGGAAACGCAAGACCGCTCAAGGAGTTTATTCTTGAGATGCAGCAATCTCTTGCGCCGGATGCAGAGCCGATTTTCGGCGACGTGCCGTTTACGGGAGTGAATATGCCGCTTGATGCATTTGACACAACCGACATTGAAACCGATTGTCATTTCAAGCCGTCAGTTTCGTTTGCCGAGGGCACAAAGCTGACGATGAAATGGCTTAAATCCGTTGAATGAAAATAAGGGCGGACAATGTTCGCCCTTTTCGTCGTATTTAAAGGAGAAGATTTTATGATACAAAAATTTGAATTTTGCAAAACCGATTTTGACGGCGCATTCCTCATCAAACCGTTCTGTGCAACCGACGTAAGAGGTGCGTTTATCAAGGATTACTCCAAAGAGGTTTTCGAGGCTAACGGTCTTGAACACAACCTTGCAGAGGTTTTCTACACCGTATCGCACAAGGGCGTAATCCGTGCGCTCCACTTCCAGCGTGTTCACGAGCAGGCAAAGCTTGTAAGATGTGTAAAGGGCAAGGTTTTTGACGTAATTGTCGACTTACGCCCCGACTCGCCCACATTCAAAAAGTGGCAGGGATTCTATCTTTCCGAGGAAAATATGAACGAGCTTTACGTTCCCGAGCATTTTGCTCACGGTTATCTTGTGCTTGAGCCGTCGGTTGTTTCGTACAAATGCGGTGAAAAATTCTACGGCGAATACGACGACGGCATTATGTACAACGACCCCGATTTGGGCGTTGAGTGGCCGTTTGAGGAAATCGGCGGAATCGAGAATCTTATTCTCGCCGACAAGGACAAAAATTTGCAGTCGTTTAAGGAATTTCAGGAAAAGTATCTGTAAAAATAAGGTATTATGGGTTATTAAAACTTCGGAGGGTATATGAACGTAGTATATTCAAGCTCTGACAGCTATTCGCCTATTGCGGGCGTGTCGATATGCTCACTGCTTTACAACAACAAGGACGCTGACGAAATCAACATCTATATGATTGACAACAACATATCAGACGAAAACAAAAAGCGTTTTTCGGATATGACAGAGCAGTACGGCAGAAAGATTATCTTCATTCCCCAGCCTGATTTAAACAAGCAGGCAGGCGTTGAGATTGAAGTCGGCAGGTGGAACATCAGCACTTTTTTCAGGCTGTTTCTCTGCACTATTCTGCCCGACAGCGTTGACCGCTGTATTTACCTTGACTGTGATACGGTAATCCGCCACTCCCTTTCAGAATTGTGGAATATGGACTTGGGCAAGGCTGTTGTCGGAGCAGTTGATGACTGCCGAAGCGACCGCTACAAAACCGAGCTTGGACTTACTCCGGACAGCACCTACACAAACAACGGCGTTCTGCTTATTGATTTAAAAAGCTGGCGTGAGCTAAATGTTGAAAAGGATTTTCTTGAATTTATCATCGCCCACAACGGCGACATCACCTACGTTGACCAGGGCGTTTTAAACGGCGTTCTCTCAAAGAGGGGACTTGTAAAGGTGATTCACACTAAGTATGACGCAATGACGGTTTTCTTTGATTTTAACTTCAAGGATTTGATGAAGGTGAGAAAGCCCGAGCATCATTTAAGCGAGCAGGAGTACAACGAGGCAGTTACTGACCCATACATTATCCACTACACATCCTGCTTTTTGTCGGGAACACGCCCCTGGAACGAAAAAAACAATCACCCGTTTGTCGGCGATTATTTAAAATACAAGGAAATGTCGCCTTGGAAGGACTTTCCGCAGTATCCCGACGACAGAAAAAAGAGCAAAAAGCTGATGACGTCGGTCTGCAACATTATGCCGAAAGGCCTGATGATTGCGGTGATTTCGCTTGTACACTCAAAGCTTTATCCTATGGTGCGTTCACTGAAAGGCAAAGGTAAAAAATGAAAATTTTACTTGTAAATAAATATCACTACGTCAAGGGCGGCAGTGAAACCTACTATTTCGGTCTTGCAAAGCTGTTGCAAGCTCACGGTCACGAGGTAATTTACTTTGCTATGGCTGACGAAAACAACCGCCCCTGCGAGCAGGAAAAGTACTTTGTCAGCAACGTTGACTTCAACGGAGATATTTCAAAAATGCAGAAGGTTAAGGCAGGCTTTCGTGTGCTGTACTCCTTCGAGGCTAAAAAGTGCATTTCCGCACTGATTGAGCAGGAGCGTCCCGACGTTGTACACATCAACCTTGTGCACCGTCACATAACGCTTTCGATTGTGCGTGCAATCAGAAAATACAACATACCGATTGTATTTACAATTCACGACCTCAACTGCGTTTGCCCGAATCACGAAATGCTCTCCAACGGCAAGGTGTGCGAGCTTTGCCTGCACGGAAAATACTCAAACTGCATAAAGAAAAAGTGCGTCAAAGGCTCAACGGCAAAAAGTGCGCTTGCCGCAATTGAGGCAATCAACTATAAGCGAATGAAGATTTACGACGACATTGATTTGTTTATTACTCCGTCGGCTTTTTACAAGAAAAAGCTCGAAGAATCGGGAATCATTCATTCCGAAATCATACATATGAAAAACTTTCTGCCTGTTGACACGGTCTACAATTCGGACAATCCCGACAAGGGTTATCTTCTCTACTTCGGCAGAATTTCCGAGGAAAAGGGCGTGCTTACGCTCGTAAAGGCGGTTGAAAAGCTTGACAGCGACATTCCTCTTTTTATTCTCGGTACAGGTCCCGTTGAGGACGAGGTAAAGGCGTATATCGACGACAAAATGCTCGGAAACAGAATAAAAATGCTCGGCTTCAAGTCGGGCGATGAGCTGAAAAAATACGTTGCCGAGGCAAAGTGCATTATCCTGCCGAGCGAGTGGTACGAAAACGGACCGTATGCAATTATGGAAGCTATGTCGCAGGGCAAGCCCGTAATCGTAAGCAACTACGGCGGACTTCCCGAAATCGTCAGCGACGGCAAAACAGGCTTTATATGCAAGCCGTTTGACAGTGACGACCTTAAAAACTGCATTGAAAAGGTTTGCGCACTCTCAGATGATGAATACCGTCAGATGGGAATTAATGCCGTTAATGCGGCAAAATCCGACTTTAATCCCGAAAAATATGTTGAAAAGCTCACCGAGCTATACAAACAGCTTATTGACAAACACAAAAATAAGAAAGATTGATATTATGAAAAAATTGGGCATATGTGTATGTTATAATCACAAAAACTACGGCAGTCAGCTCCAGAGCTACGCCACAACAGCAGAGCTGAAAAGAAGAAACATTGACTTTGAAATTATAAGATACAAAAAGAAAATCACTCCTCAGCTTTTGATGAAATATCTTCCCAAGCTGTTTGACCCCGTTTTTATAAACGACAGGATAATTGAAAATTATCAGAAGAAAATTATGATGAAATTTCATAAACAGCTGAAAAGTGACAATGAAATCCGCAGTAACGCATTTGACAAATTTTCGCAGGAAAGATTTAAAAATCTTTCTCCCGTTTATTACGGCTATGAAAGCTTGCAGGAGCAGTCCAAAAAATACACTGCCGTTATGGTGGGCAGTGACCAGCTATGGTCGCCCAGCGGAATCAACTCAAACTTTTACAATCTTATGTTTGCCGATAATAATACAGTTAAAATCTCGTATGCAACAAGCTTCGGCGTTGCTCAGATAAAGCCGAAATACCAAAAAATTTACAAAACCTTCCTCGACAGGCTCAATTTTATAAGCGTAAGAGAAAACAGCGGAAAAAAGATTGTTGAATCAGTAAGCTCAAACAACGCCGAGGTTGTTGTTGACCCTGTGCTTTTGCTTGACGACAAGCAATGGCTTGAGGAAATTCCGAACAAGCGTCTTTATGACGAGCCGTATATATTTGCTTATTTTCTCGGCAAAACTCCCGAATACCGTCAGGCTGTTACGGAATTTGCAAAGAAAAAAGACCTTAAAATTGTAACCGAGCCTCATATGGACAGCTACAACAAGGCTGACGAGGGCTTTGGCGACTACACTCCCTTTGACATAGGTCCTGCCGAATTTGTAAACCTGATTCGCAACGCCGAGTATGTGTTCACCGATTCATTCCACGGCTCTGTATTCTCGGTTATATACCAAAAGCAATTTATGGTTTTCAACAGATATTCAGACAACTCTGTTTCGTCAAAAAATTCAAGAATTGACAGCTTCTGCGCAAATTACGGACTTTCCGAACGCAGATACGGCGGTGATATTTTTGCCGTTGAAAGCAGAATTGACTATCCGTCTGTTCTTGAAAAAGTCAACGAACACAGAAACAGCTCAAAGGCTTTTCTTGACAAGGCTCTTGAGTGCTTAAAATAAACGGTGATAAGATGATTAATATTACGGAAAACAATAAGAAGGACTGTTGCGGCTGTACTGCCTGTGCAAGTGCCTGCCCGAAGAACTGCATATCTATGGTATGCGACAGCGAAGGATTTAAGTATCCGAAAATTGACATCAAGCTGTGCATTGACTGCGGCGTATGCGAAAAGGTCTGCCCTGTAATCAACTCGGAAAAAAATGAAGAACTGCCCGAAAAGGCATATATTGTACGCAATACAAATCCTGATATTGTAAAAAACAGCACCTCCGGTGGAGCTGTTACTGCATTTTGCGAGGAAATTTTAAGCAAAAACGGAATAATCTTCGGTGGTGCTTTTGACAAAAACTTTGAAGTTAAGCATATGAGCGCAGAAAAAACCGAGGACCTTAAAATATTCCGCAGTTCAAAATATGTTCAGAGCGATTTAACCGATACCTTTAAGCGAGTAAAAAAGAGTCTTGACGACGGAAGATACGTTATGTTTACGGGTACACCCTGTCAGGTTGAGGGACTTCTGAAATACCTGAAAAAACCGTACGAAAAGCTTTTTACGGTTGATTTTGTCTGCCGTGCTGTTCCTTCTCCGCTTGTATGGAAAAAATACAAGGAGCTTAAAACCAAGAAATATAATTCGGAAATCACATATGCGAATTTCAGGGAAAAAACCTATGGATACCACAGTGCAAATCTTACTCTGCGGTTTGCAAACGGCAAGAAAAGCATTGAAAACACAAAAACCGATTATATGCTCAAGAGCTTTTTTGACGGCGTATGCTCACGTCCCTCGTGTAACGACTGCGCATTCCGAAAAGTAAAGCGTGTTTCTGATTTAACTGTTTTCGACTGCTGGAATATTACAAGATATGTTCCCGACCTTGCCGACGATGACAAGGGCTACACGGCTGTAATTGTTCAGAGCGAAAATGGCAGCAGGATGCTTAAGGATGTAAGCAAAAAACTGATAATGCACAAAGCCGATGTAGACACTCTGATAAAAAACGACGGCTTTATGGCTGTTAAAAATCCCGACGTTCACCCGAAACGCAGTCAGTATTTTGAAATGCTGAACAGCGGAGTACCTCTTGACCGCATTGTTAAAGAGCTTATTCCCGTAAAAGCAAGCCGAAAAATATTCGGAAAATTCAAAGGTATTCTTTATAAAACAGGTATGCTTAAGCAAATTAAAAAGCTAAAGAAGCATTGAGGAGGATTACATATGAACGATGCAAAAATCTCAATAATCGTTCCTGTATATAATATTGAAAAATATCTTGAGAAATCCATTGAAAGTCTTATTAATCAAACATATAAAAATATTGAAATTATACTAATTGACGACGGTTCAACAGACAACAGTCCTCAGATATGTGACAGTTTAGCAAAAAAGGACAGCAGAATAAAGGTTATTCATCAGCCAAACAAGGGTGTTTCTTCCGCAAGAAATGCCGGAATACAGATAGCCGACGGTGACTATATCGGCTTTTGTGACGGAGACGATACCGCAGATGAGGATATGTTTGAATTTCTCTATAACATTGCGGTAAGCGACAACGCCGACATTGCAATGTGCGACGTAAGAATTGTCTTTGAAAACGGAGAGGTTCGTGACACCACTACAGGAGAGCATAAAATCTGGAATGACAAAGAAAGCTTTCTTGCCGACTTCCTGAAGGGAAGCGTTAATATGGCGACCTACACCAAGCTGTTCCGTGCCGATATTTGCAGTGACGTCAGGTTTCCTGAAAACCGCAAAACAAACGAGGATAAATTCTACTGCTTTTCGGCGGCTCTTAATGCTGAAAAATTCAGTATAAAAAGCGAGCCGAAATATACCTACTACCGTCGGGCAGGCTCGTCTTCAATCACTGAATTTTCCGAAAAATATTTTGACTGTGTTTACCTCGCCGATAAAATATCTGAAATAACGAAAGAAACTCATCCAGCACTTTCGGAAAACGCTGACTGCAACAAGCTTATAACCGTACTGCGTATTTATAAGCTGATGTATATGCGCAACGGTCTTGACAAATTCAGAAGCAAAGCAGATGAATTAGTTAATTACGTGAAAAGCTTTGACAAGAAAATCGCAAAAAAATATCTTTCAAAAAAAGACCTTATCCGCTTTTTTACGCTCAGAACAAGTAAACCGCTTTTCTTTTTTATGATAAAATATTTTGATAAATACTAATTACGGTGATATTTTGTGAAAAAATTTAATTTAAAAGATTTAACCTTAAAAAACATATGGCAGATATTCCTTGTAGTTGCATTGCCGATAATTTGCGTTACCGGTGCCAGCCCGCTTCCCTATAATATGAGACAACCGCTGATTTATGCTGTAGCTATATTTTTTGTATTGGTTTTTGTTTTTTCCGACATCAAGATAAAATTCAACTTCATATCATCTGTTTTTTTCATTCTTTTAGCCTATATAGGAATATCAATTATTTACTCTTATGACCCGCAGTCAACAATACGGCTTTTTATTCTTTACGCCTGCGCCTTTACCCTGTTGTTTATTGATATGCCCCGTGCTTACTTTCTGAAAATTCTGACAATTTTTTATGTTGTATGTACTGTAGTAGCTTTTTCAATTATTGTAAGCGCCGTTATTCCGAATTGTATGTTAAATTACTTTTGGTTCATAGTAAACCCGACGCACTCCGGCGAAATAACAAGATTTATAAGCAACGAGCTTGCTGTCGGATCATATTCGGGATTTGCAAGAGAAAAAGCAGAAGCGGCATACATAATGAATGTCGGAACGGCAATTTTGTTAGCAAAATATTTTTCTGACGGAAAGCTTGAAAAAAAAGACTTATTTATGCTTCTGGTTTTTCTTGTCGCACTTATGCTGACCGGAAAACGAACTCTTTTCATAATTGCAATTGCAGCATTTGCAGTTTTTATGTTGCTGTCAGATTTAAGAGGCAAAACATTTAAAACAATAAGTGTTATAATTATTGCTGTTTGTGTGTTGTTTGTAATTATGATGTTTATTCCAAAGGCGGCAAATATTTTTGAACGTTTTTTAGATAAGGAAAATATCGAATCTCTGGGCAACAGAGATTCTCTGTGGGTATATATGACTATGATGATAGCTGAATTTCCGATATTCGGTGCAGGAATGGGTTCGTATAACCAATACGCCTTTGAACACGGTCTGAGAGTAGCCGACAATAAGTGGTTCGCTAACGGTCACAACTGCTATTTGCAGGTAATGTCCGAAATGGGAGCTGTCGGAAGTGCGATTTTCCTGTTATTTGTTATTGCCGCATTTGTTTATACTGTCAATTCAATCAGGAAATTCCGTAATGACCGTGACGGAAGATATATGTCTTTCTTCTCGCTTTATATTCAGATTATGATGATTATATATTCCTTAACCGGCAATCCGCTATATTCACGGCAGATTTTGTTTGTATGGATATTTTCAATCGGTATGGTTTTGTATCTGAACAAAACTGCCGAAAGCAATATTGATGCAAACAGAAAAATTTTTAATACGGAGAAACACAAAATATGAAAAAGGTAGGCATTGTTACTTTTCATCAGGCATTAAGCTATGGCGCAAAGCTACAGGCTTATGCACTGCAAAATTTTTTAGAATACAACGGCATTGAAAACGACATTATTGACTACACCTGTCATTTTATGTACACAAGGCTTATCCGCCCTATAAGAGTCGGTAATAAGCATAAGTTAAAGTCGTTTGTCCGTTCTTTGATTACGATGCGTCAGACAGGCATTGACAGAAGAAAATCTGTTGAATTCCGCAATAAATATATGAAGCTGAGCCGCCCATTTACCGCTGACAATATAAAAGAAGCGTCGGAGGAATACTCTGCCTTTATTGCCGGAAGCGATCAGGTGTGGAATCCTACCTGCGTCGGTTTTGACACTGTTTATTTTCTTGATTTTGCAAAGCCCGAACAGAAATATTCCTATGCCGCAAGCATTGCGGTCAAAGAGCTTCCTGCCGACAAAAAAGATGACTACAAACGTCTTTTGTCCGACTATCAGGCGTTTTCCGTCAGGGAAGACAGCGCCGCTGATATTATCAGAGAGCTTGTGGGCAGGGAAGCAGAGGTAAATATTGACCCCACGCTTTTGCTCACCGAACAGCAGTGGGATAAAATAAGCAAGCCCGTTATAAACGAGCCGTACATATTTTTATTTAACGTAAAAAAATCCATTCACCTTATTGACTATGCAAAGCAGCTCAGCAAAAAGACAGGGCTGAAAATATATTATCTTCAAAAAGAGAGAATCCACAAGGTCAAAGGAGTCACCTACCTTGACCCCGTTACTGCAAACGAATTTGTCGGACTTATAAAAAATGCAGAATACGTTTGTACAAATTCGTTTCACGGAACTGCTTTTTCAATTATTTACAAGAAAAAATTTGCTGTTGAATTTGAGAATCAGGGCGGAAGAAATATCCGTTCGGAAGAGCTTATGAACAGCTTAGGCATCAAAAATCACGAGATTACAAAAGACTTTTATCCCAATCCCGACGAGCCTGTTGACTGGGAATACATTGAAAAAAAGCTTGCTGAACAGCGTGAAAAATCAAGAGAATATATAGAAAAGATAAAAGCGAAACTCTGAAAAGGAAGTGCATAATTAAAATGTCTAAATCCTCAGGCAAGCAAATGTCAATTAATATTATCGCAAGCATCGTTTCGTTTGCGGTAACAATCGGAATAAACTTTTTTCTTACTCCGTATCTTGTAAAGGAATTAGGCTCGGACGCATACGGCTTTATCGGACTGGCTAACAACTTTGTTCAGTACGGATCAATAATTACCTTGGCGCTGAATTCAATTTCGGGCAGATTTATCTCAATTGCATATCATAAGGGAGATATTGACAAAGCCTCAAGAATATTCAGCTCGGTGCTTGTTGCCGACTTGTTTTTAGCGGCTGTATTACTGATTGTCACTGCCGTTCTTACGGGTTGCCTTGATATATTTCTTAATATTCCCGATGAGCTTATTACAACCGTAAAAATAACCTTCGGCATTACATTCCTTACATTCGTTGTCAGCACTGTAACGGCGATTTTTACAACAGCCGCATTTGTCAAAAACCGACTTGACATCAACTCGGTTCGTGACATAATCTCTAACCTGCTTAAGGCTGCGCTTGTTGTCATTTTATTTGCTCTGTTTCCCGCACAGCTTTATTATGTTTCACTTGCCACTCTCGGCAGCGGACTGTTTCTGCTCCTTGCAAATATAACCGTAAAAAAGAAAATCCTTCCCGAGGTAAGGATTGATATTCGTAAATTTGATATTAAGATTGTAAAAACACTTCTGGCTTCGGGAATCTGGCTCTCATTTTCACAGCTTTGTCAGGTGCTTATGACCGGCTTTGACCTTCTGATATGCAATTTAACATTAGGCACAGGGCTTATGGGACTTTTGTCAATTGCAAAGACAGTTCCTAACAGCATAGGCAACTTAACCGTTATTTTAGGCAGCGTTTTTACACCGCATTTCACAATTTTATATGCCAAGCAAAAAATCAACGAGCTTGTTGAGGAGGCAAAGTTCACCACAAAAATTATGAGCTTTATCCTCATTGTACCCTTTGCAGGCTTTATTGCATTCGGCAGCCATTTTTACACACTCTGGCAGCCTACAAAGAGTCCCGAGGAAATACAACTGATACAGATTATGTCCGTGCTCACCTGCATTACCTTCTTATGCGCAAGCCAGACGCAGTCGCTTATGATGCTCAACACTGTATGCAACAAGCTCAGACTGCCTGTATTCGTCAATCTCGGAATCGGAATTGCAAGTCTGATAATTGTGCTGATTGCTGTAAATACAACAGATTTGGGTGTGTATTTCATTGCCGGTACAAGCTCGATTCTTATGGGACTGCGCTATTTATTTTTCAATCCTATATACGCCGCTCACATACTCGGACGCAAAAAAACAACCTTTTATCCCGCTATTATCAGGGGCTGGATTACCTTTGCTGTTATGCTTATAGTTTTCATAATTGCAAGTAACATTTTTACTGTCAACAGCTGGATTTCATTTATTGCGGTATGTCTTTGCGTCGGCATAATCGGATATATGCTTTCTCTTCCGCTTCTGTTCAGAAAAGAAGAGCTTATCAGGCTAAAAAATAAAGTTACCAAAAAGCTTAGGAGAAGATAAATAATGGATAACATTGAGATTACTGTGTTTACACCGTCCTACAACCGTGCCGCTACGCTTCCCAGAGCATATGAATGTCTGAAAAAACAAACCTACAGAAATTTTGAGTGGATTATTATTGACGACGGAAGCAGTGACAACACAAAAGAGGTTGTTGAAGGCTTTAAAAAAGAAAATCCTTTTTTTGACATAATCTATGTTTTTCAGGAAAATCAGGGCAAACACGTCGCAACCAACAATGCGGTCAGAATTTGCAGAGGAAATTTCTTTATTACTCTTGACTCCGACGACGCCTGTACCGATGACGCACTGGAAGTTTTTTTAGATGAATGGAACAAAATCCCTGCTGAAAATCAGTCGGGCTATTACGGCATTTCCTGCCGTACCTGTGACAAAAACGGGGTTATTAACGGCACTCCGATGAACATTCCTTATATCGACAGTTGTGACCTCGATTTGAAATTCAAATATAAAATAACCGGAGAATTGTGGGGAATGATTCGTACTGACGTTATGCGTGAATTTCCGTTTCCTGTAGTTGAGGGATATCATTATTATCCCGAAAATATTATCTGGAGCTCTGTCGGCAGAAAGTATAAATCACGATATATCAACAAGGCACTAAGATATTATATTAACGACCAGGAAAACGCTGTTACTAATGTTGACAGAAAAAAGGCGACAAAGGAAAAATTTCCTATGCACCTTCATTACGTAAACAACTGCTGGGATTACCGCAAATACAACCGCAAACGCTATCTCGAGCACATTGTGGCAATAACCAGAGACGGTATGGCAAACAATTACACTCCTAAAGAAATCAGAAAAATGGTTAAGTCCGGATTCAGAAGATTTCTTGTTACATTATTCAGTCCTGTGGGAATTTTTCTTTACAAACGCTCATAAGGGGTTATCATTATGAAAAAAGTTGGTATAATTACATTTCACCGAGCAAAAAATTACGGCGCTGTTCTTCAGAGCTACGCACTCCAAAAAACAGTGCAGTCGTTGGGAAATGACTGTGAAATTATTGACTATATCTGTGAAAATATCGATAAAGGCTATAAACCGTTTCAATTCAGCAAAAGCGACCCGATTAAGTCGCTTGCAAAATCCATTATTATGTTTCGCAAAAGGTCAAAACGCATTAAAAGCTTTTCAAGCTTTTACAATAATTATCTGAAAATCAGCAAAAAGTCATATACGGACAGCGAAATTAAAAATTGCAAAAATGAATACGATATTTTTATTACCGGCAGTGATCAGGTATGGGGACCGGGACGAAAAGGCGTTAATCCCGATTCTGCCTATTTTCTTGACTTTGCAGATGACTTTCAGAAGTACAGCTATGCCGCAAGCTTTGGCGTTGCCGACATCATCGATGAAAAAATACCTGTTTTGAAATCACTTATGAACGGATTTCAGGCGTTTTCTGTACGTGAGCAAAGCGCAGTTGAAATTGTTAAAAAGGTTACGGGCAAGGACGCATTTTGTCACCTTGACCCGACGTTTTTACTGCCGAGCGAAGAATGGAAAAAAATTGCCGTTGCAAAGGTTAAAACGCCATATATACTTGTTTTTAATGTAAAACCTGTAAAATCTTTGCTTGATTTTGCAGAAAAACTTTCGCAGGAAAAGAATATTCCTGTAATTTATCTCACCGACAATCCGCAAAAAAAGAGAGCAGGCTTTACATATGTTTCAGCCCCGTCTGTTGAGGAATTTCTCGGCTACTTTTTAAATGCGGCTTACACGGTTACCAATTCATTTCACGGAACAGCGTTTTCCGTAATTTTCCACAAGAACCTTTTTGTCGAGTTTGAAACGGCAAAGGGCTTCAATGACCGTGCCTGCAATCTGCTTACAAAATTGAGAATTAACAGAGAAATCAAGGACGGAAAAGCAGAGGAAACCGAAATTTTATGGGATAAGGCGGAAGAAATTTTAAACATTGAGCGCAATAAAGCCTATGAATATCTTAAACAAATTACGGAATAGAGGAAAGTTATGAAAATCTTTGAGTCAAAAAATAATTGCTGCGGCTGCAGTGCCTGCGAGCAGATATGCCCGAAAAACGCTGTTAAAATGAAGCCTGACAACGAAGGCTTTTTGTATCCCGTAATTGACAGTTCACTCTGCGTTGAATGCGGCGCTTGTAAAAATGTTTGTGCTTTTCAAAACGATTACGAAAAGAATAAATCGCAAAAAGCCTATGCTGTAAAGCATAAGGATTTTGATACAAGAATGACAAGCAGGAGCGGCGGTGTTTTTATTGCAATCTCCGACTATATTCTTGAAAAAAATGGTACGGTTTACGGTGCAGCTTTTGATGATGATTTTTCCGTTTGTCACATAAGAACTACTAATAAATCCGAGCGAGACAGGCTTAAAGGCTCAAAATATGTTCAGAGTGATGTAAAAGATACCTTTGCTTCTGTCAAAAACGACCTTAAAAACGGTATGTATGTTCTGTTTTCGGGTACAGCCTGTCAGGTAGCCGGACTAAAAAATTATCTTAAAAATACAGACACATCAAAGCTTTATACCTGCGACATTGCTTGTCACGGCGTTCCAAGCCCCAGAATATGGAAAGAATATCTCAGCCATTGCGAGAAGAAATACAAAGGCAAGGTTACTAACGCTGATTTTCGTGATAAAACGCTCGGTTGGAAAGCTCATCAGGAAGCAATATGGATTGACAACAACAAGCATATACTCAGAGAATATACATATCTTTTTTACGAAAATGATATTGAGCGTCCTTCCTGCTACAACTGCAAATATACAAACCTTGACAGACCTGCCGATTTCACTCTTGCTGATTTTTGGGGAATTGACAGGATTGTACCGAATTTCAGCGATAACAAGGGAGTTTCCCTTTTGCTTATTAATTCCGACAAGGGGTGCGAGCTTTTTAACAGTATAAATAATGAAATTGATTTTGTAGAATGTGATATTAATAAAAGTATTGAGCCAAATCCAAATCTTTCAAGACCAACCGCTAAGCCGAAAAGCAGAGAGGCTTTCTGGATTTATTACAGCAAAAAAGGATTTGAAAAAACTCTTAAGAAATACTATAAAAAAATAGTAATCAAGAGAATTAAAAAAAGAATTAATGCGAAATACAAAAGCATTGTAAAAAAAGTTTAATATTTATACATATTGTGAGGAGCAAGTAATGAAAAAATTTTTTCTTATTTTCAGGTCAATTTTTCTGATACCGCATCTTATTGTTTTTAAATGCAGTAAAAATCATAAAGTAATTTGCGGCGACCTTGACAGCTGGAAATTTCTCTGTCCGAACGGCAACAAACGCAGTTACACTTATCTGTTTTTATTTATGATGTGTTTTTTCAAGGAATTCAGAAACGTGTTTTACCTGCGTGTGGGAGATGTAAAGTATTTTCTGAGGATATTCTGCAGACCGCTTGACTCACTTTATCTTGTAAGCAAAAATGTAGGTCCCGGACTTTTTATACAGCACGGCTTTGCAACAATTGTCGCAGTTGAGTCTATCGGAAGCAACTGCTGGATTAATCAACAGGTCACCATCGGTCATATCGCAAAGGGCAGACCGAAAATCGGCAACAATGTAAAAGTTTGTGCCGGAGCAAAAATACTCGGCAATGTCACAATAGGAGATAACGCTGTTATCGGTGCAGGCGCAGTAGTCGTCAAGGACGTTCCTGCAAACTGCGTGGTAGTAGGCAGTAAATGCTACATAATCAAGCGTGACGGAATAAGCGTGCGAGAAGAGCTTTAATACTAATACCTAATAAAAAGCAGACAATCTTT
>DPHV01000022.1:0-155 GCA_003521625.1 Ruminococcus sp. | reverse complement strand
CCTAATAAAAAGCAGACAATCTTTACAGTCTAATTTCCATCAGGAATTAGTATAATTTCTATTTTATATAATATATTAATATTATTAACAGACTAAATAAAATTAACGGCGGCTACAGAAATCTGCAGCCGCCGTTGTTTGTGCAATTATTTAAT
>DPHV01000040.1 GCA_003521625.1 Ruminococcus sp. | reverse complement strand
TACACAAACTTTTCGGCGGTCTCTTTTGCTTGTTTTCCGGTTGTTCTTTTGTTCAAGATGATTTACTTTTAACAACAACATCTCCGAATAATGCATATACAGTTGAAGCTTACAAAACTAATGGTGGAGCTACTGTAGATTACTCCATAAAAGTTTATCTTATTAACAATAATAACAAATTATTAATTTACGATAAATATCATGATTATGATGCAGATATAAAATGGATTAATAATGATATAATCTATATTAATGGAATTACTCTTGATTTATCCAAGGGCGAAACGTATGATTGGCGAAAAGACGAGAGTTAAAAAACAAACAGCGGGCGCAAAATGCACTCGCTGTTTTTATGTGGAAAATTATTATTATTTTAAGCCGATTGTTCCTGATTTTCTTCCTTTGCTTTTTTGAAAGCGGCGTCCTTCTGCTTTTTCTTCTTGATTACTTTAAGACGGCTGAATTCCTCACGGTCTTTTTCGTCAAGTGCGTCGGAAATAAACTTTACCGTTTCTTCAAATTTCGGAATCATAATATTTTTCAGAGCGTTTGCACGCTTCTGCGTTTTTTTGATTGAATCGGCAAGTCTGTAAACGCTGTTTTCAATTTCGGCAAGCTCAACAGTCAGATACTTAACCTCCGAAAATTTGTTGTAAACCTTATCAATTGCGGAGTTTGTCGTCCTTAAACCGTAGTGAAGAAAGTCGTGCTGTTGACGCTCGCCGATTGTGAGAATCGGAATTTCAACGCCCATTACACTTCTTGAGTCAAGCTTTAAGCTGTCCTCATAGGGGATAGAGTTTGAAATGTCCTCGCAAAAGCCGTTTGTTACGTTTGCTGTCTGCAAAGCAATGTAGGCTTCCTCGTAAGCGCTGTCAATCTTCTGCTGAATAGCGTTTGCGTGGTCAATCAGCGTCATCATCTCACGGATAAGAATATTGCGCTTTCTGTCGAGCAGTTCGTATCCGATTTTTGCCAGAGCAAGCGACTTTTTGGTGTTCATCAGATTACCCTTGGTGGGTACTGCCTGTACTGCCATACAACTGTACTCCTTTCCTTACGGCTCAGCCTTTGTAGTACTTGTCAAGTATAGCGTCGTCAACACGGTCAAGCTCTGCTCTCGGAAGTGTTGAAAGCAATTCCCAGCCGAGGTCAAGGCTCTGTTCAATGCTTCTGTTCTCGTTAAAGCCCTGATTTACAAACTTCGCCTCAAACAGCTTACCAAACTCAATGTACTTCTTGTCGGTGGGGGAAAGCTCCTCCTCGCCGATAACGGAAGCGAGCGACCTTGCGTCAATAACCTTTGCGTAGGAGGCAAAAAGCTGGTTAGCAAGCGACTGGTGGTCACCTCTCGTATATCCTTCGCCGATACCGTCCTTCATAAGACGTGAAAGCGACGGAAGAACGCTGACAGGCGGATATAGTCCCTGTCCCTGAAGTGAACGGTCAAGAACTATCTGACCCTCTGTGATATATCCGGTAAGGTCGGGGATAGGATGAGTAATATCATCGTTTGGCATTGTAAGAATAGGAATCTGCGTAACCGAGCCCGAATGTCCCTTAATCATACCTGCACGCTCGTAGAGAGAAGCAAGATCGGAATAAAGGTAACCGGGGTAGCCCTTACGTCCGGGGATTTCACCCTTTGACGAGGAGAACTCACGCAGAGCTTCGGCGTATGATGTCATATCGGTCATAATTACAAGAATGTGCATATCAAGCTCAAATGCAAGGTATTCTGCAATTGTGAGAGCACATCTCGGGGTAAGTGTTCTTTCAATAATCGGGTCATTTGAAAGGTTTAAGAGCATAACAACTCTTGAAAGAACGCCGCTTTCCTCAAAGCTTCTTCTGAAATACTCTGCAACGTCCTTCTGAACGCCCATTGCGGCAAAGACAACGCCGAAGTTTGTGCTGTCGGCTCCGCTGATTTTTGCCTGACGTACAATCTGTACTGCTAAATCGTTGTGAGTCATACCTGTTCCCGAGAAAATCGGGAGCTTCTGACCTCTGATAAGCGTCATCAGCGTGTCAATTGTCGAGATACCCGTGTTGATGTAGTTCTTCGGATAAACACGTGAAACAGGGTTAATCGGAGTTCCGTTGATGTTTTCACGCTTTACGGGGAAAATATCGCCCAGTCCGTCAATCGGTCTGCCTGCACCGTCAAGCACACGTCCGATAATTTCAGGCGAGAGCGGCATTTCCATAGGACGTCCCGTAAGAGTAGTTCTTGTGTTTTTAAGGCTGATTCTTCTTGTACCCTCAAAAACCTGAACAACAATTCTTTCGCCCTCAATCTGAACGACACGTCCCTGTCGGGTTGTGCCGTTCTCAAGGCGTATGTCTACGATTTCTTCATTGGAAACGCCCTTAACGCCGTCCATTACGATAAGCGAGCCGTTAATTTCCTTTACGCCTACATAATTTATTATCATTGTGCGTTTCCTCCTTATTTGAGTAATGAAGCAAGCTTTTCGTCGATTTCCTTGATGTAGTCGTCGAACATTTCGGGCTTGCTGTTGGGAATGTCGTACTTCATCTTTGTCAGCTTGTCAAACAGTCCGAGATTAAGAACCTTTGAAAGCGGAATTTCCTTTGCAACAATTTCTTTTGCTTTTTTGTAAAGGTGAAGTATTGTTTTCATCATAAGCTTCTGCTTTTCAAGCGGAACAAACGTATCGTCTGCGTGAAAGGCGTTCTGCTGTAAAAATCCTACTCTGATAACTCTTGCAGTTTCAATTACAAGCTTCTGGTCGTCGGGAAGAACGTCCGAGCCGATAAGCTTTACGATTTCCATAAGCGAGCTTTCTTCCTGCAAAAGTGCGCTTATTCTGTTGCGGTATTCAACAAAGTCATCGCCGAGGTTTTCCTTGAACCACGGGTCAAGGTCGTTGAAATATTCGCTGTAGCTCTGCATCCAGTTGATTGCAGGGTAGTGTCTTGAATAAGCAAGCGACTTGTCGAGCGCCCAGAAACAGCGTGTGAAACGCTTTGTGTTCTGTGTAACAGGCTCGGAGAAGTCAGAGCCCTGCGGAGAAACTGCGCCGATAAGCGTTACCGAGCCTTCGCCGCCGCTTAATACGTCTGCACGTCCGCCTCTTTCGTAGAACTCGGCAAGACGTGAAGGAAGATAGGCAGGGAAGCCTTCCTCGGCGGGCATTTCTTCAAGTCTGCCTGAGATTTCACGCAGAGCCTCTGCCCAACGTGAGGTTGAGTCAGCCATCATAGCAACGTGATAGCCCATATCTCTGTAGTACTCGCCGAGTGTGATACCTGTGTAAATTGAAGCCTCTCTTGCCGCAACAGGCATATTCGATGTGTTTGCGATAAGTACCGTTCTGTCGGTCATAGGACGCTGTGACTTCGGGTCGATAAGCTCTGAAAATTCCTCAAGTACCTGGCTCATCTCGTTGCCACGCTCACCACAGCCGACGTAAATAATAATGTCAGCATCGCACCACTTTGCAAGCTGATGCTGCGTCATAGTTTTTCCTGTTCCGAATCCGCCGGGGATTGCGGCCGTACCGCCCTTTGCAATCGGGAAGAGCGTGTCGATTACACGCTGACCTGTGATAAGCGGTACGGAAGAAGTAAGACGGTTTTTGACGGGACGTGAAGTTCTTATAGGCCACTTCTGGCAGAGTGTGAGGTTGTGCTCTGTGCCCTCGTCGTCCTTGATTACAACTACCGTATCAAACAGCTTGTAGTCACCGTCGGGCATAACCTTTGTTACAACGCCCGAAAGCTCGGGATGTACCATCAGCCTGTGCTCGATAATCGGAGTTTCGGGGAGGGTTGCGTAAATCTGACCGCCCTCAAGTCTGTCGCCGACCTTTACCTTCATTGTGACGTTCCATAACTTGTTCTCATCAAGCGAAGAAACAGTTACACCACGGTTGATAAATGCGCCCGACTGTTCCTCGATAGCTTTAAGAGGACGTTCAATTCCGTCAAAAATATTATCAATGATACCCGGTCCCAGAAGCACGTTCATCGGTGCTCCCGTACCTCTGACGGGGTCGCCGGGCTTAAGACCTGTTGTTTCCTCGTAAACCTGAATGGTGGTAAAATCATCGGTGATACCGATAACCTCGCCGACAAGATTCTGCTCTCCGACGTGTACCATTTCCATCATTTCAAAGCAGTCGGCTTGCTTTACGGTAACAACAGGACCGTTAATTCCGTATATAACATTGTTGTTTTCCATTTATATTACCATCTCTTTCGGTTGAAATTAACAGTTAAAATAGTGTGAAAATCAAAGCACGCTGAGTCCTGAATTTTCGATAAACCATTCTCTCTGTGCACCGAGCTTGCTGTCAAGCGTTTCGTCAGCAACAATGCTTAACGTCTTGCAGTAGCCCTTTAAGCCGCCGATTTTAATTGTTTTATCGGTGCAAACCTCTGTTTCGCCGACAAAAAGTGTTTTAATTTTGTCGGCAAAGTCCATATCCTTTTCATTTAAGTAAAGAGTACAGCTTTCACCGCCGAAAAGAGCGGCAACATTTTTTGCACTTTCCATAAGCTTTTCGGAATATTCGGCTGTCTTTGTGTATAGGGCAAGCTTTTCTTCTGCTTTCTTAAACACGCTGTCGGTCATTTCGGCTCTTTCAAGAAAGAGCTTTTTCTGACCCTCCTGCGTAAGCTTTGCAAGTCTTGAGGTTTCCTCGTTGCGCTTGGCTTCAAGCTTATCCTTGATAAGCTTTTCACTGTCGTACTTTGCCTTTTTCTCGGCTTCCTTGATTTTTTCCTCTTTTAACTGCTCAACCTCGGTACGCATGGCGTTTCTCTGCTCGTCAGCGTACTTTTTTATGGCTTTAAGAAAGTTATCCGTTTTTGCGGTTTTATTCATATATATAACCTCTTTAGCAAATCAATCTGTGATAATCAGAGCTTAACTCCGATAGCGTCCTGAACGTATTTTGTAATACTGTCCTTTGTTCTTCCGTTGCCGTGACGGTCGGGAATTTCAACAATAAGCGGCTGCTTTCGGTTCAGCTTAAGCTCATATACAAGGTCGGGGCAGAGAGCAACAAGATGCTCCGTCATAAGAATAACGGCGATGTCCTCTCTGTTCATTGCGTTTGTAAGCTCACGGCGAACGTCATTCTCTTCGTGAACGACAACGCCCTCAATGCCTGCAAAACGCATACCCATTTTTGTATCAACATTATCACTTATAAGAAAAAATTTCATAGTATCAAATCCTTTACAGGTCGGATTTATCAGCCGACTGAGGAGATAATCATAATTGAAATAAGCATACCGTAGAGTGCGATACCTTCACCGAGAGCAACGAAGATGATAGCCTTACCGAATGCCTTGGGGTCCTCGCTTGTTGCGCCGATTGCGGCAGGAGCAGCGTTGCCAACGGCAATACCGCCGCCGATGCAGGAAAGACCTGTTGCAACTGCTGCTCCGATGTAAGCCATACCGCTTGCAGCAGCAGAAGCAGAAGCGGCGTCCTCGGTAGCTGCGCCTGCAACCAACGGACAAACAAAGCAAATTGCAAATACTGCGGCAAAAGAAGCGAGCTGCATTAAAACAGTTTTCTTTCTGCTTTTACCTTTTTCAAAAGCCTTAACGGAAATAATTACCGAAGCGATAAGAAATACAACGGGAAGTGCGAGCATTAATGAATTGAAAAGTAACATAGTAAATTCCTCCAAAAAATTATTCTGTTATTAATTTAACAGGCTCATAAGGTCTGCCCTCGCCCGAGTAGAAACGGCTGAACATTTCGTAATATTCAAGACGAAGCACCTGAATTGCAACAAGCAAAGCCTCAAGAACCATAACAAGTGCGTTTCCGAAAACGACAATCGGCCAGTAGCCGACTCCGCCGACGGTTTCTGCAAGCACAAACACAACCATCATCATACCTGCGTGAACAAGAACGAATGCGCCGACACGCAGAAAGCTCATTGTGTTTGTGACATAGCTCAAAATAACCTCAATGGACTCAAAAAGATTTTCAACGATATATCCGCCCCAGCTTTCGGGCTTCCAGTCCTGCTCGCCGTTTACGAGATTTGTAAGCGGTTCGCCGAAGAAGATAAGGATAAACGGAAGAACAATCAGACACAGCACATAGGGGAGAGTGAGAATGTTAAGTCCGAGGAAAAGCTGTCCCACAAGTCCGAATACAACCGAGCCGTAGAATATTATTCCTGCAACTCCGCTTGTACTGAACAGCGCTCGTCCGTAATTTTTCTGTCTGATTGAGGTGTAAACATTAAGAATCATTGCAATTATCAACAGCAGAACGCCTATGCCGATAGCCGACATAATGATTGTGTTGGTGTTCTGCGACGCCATAACCTCAAACGGCTTTTCTTCAAGTCCGAAAAGCGCCTTGTACATCGGGTCAAGCAGATGCTCAAAGCCGAAAACGCTTCCGAAGAAAGTACCGAACACAGCCGATGAAATTCCGCATGGGAATAATATTTTGCCGATTTTCATTTTCTTAAGCTTCCACATCAGAAGTCCTGCGATAGACAGGCAGATTCCCTGTCCTAAATCGGCAAACATAATTCCGAAAATTATGATATAGGTTATTGCAATAAACACCGACGGGTCAATTTCGTTGTATTTGGGAACGCCGTACATTTCTGTGTAAAACTCAAACGGCTTTGCAAGGAAGCAGTTTTTGAGTTTAACAGGCGGAGATTTTTCAATTTCCTTCTTAGCGTCCGAAAGCTCAACGCTTACACTGCTGATTTTTTTCAGCCTGCGCTTAAGCGGCTTTGCAAATTCCGTAGGAACCCAGCCGACTATAATAAAGCTTCTGTTGTATTGCAGTGCCTTTGTGCGTATTTTTGCGTAAAGATATAGCTCTTCAAGCTTTGAAAGATACCTTGTTATACGTTCGGCATGCATATCAAGATAGCTGTCAAGCCTTTTCTGCGACTCCGAAAGTTTTGCTTCAAGCTTCGGAACAAGCTCCTGGAGCTTCTGAAGATGCACTCTCGGAGTGTCATTTACTCCTAAAACATCGCATTTTTCAAAGTACAGTCCCGAAAAAATCCTGTCGATTTCATCGCAATTATTGATCGGCGCAAAATAAACGCCCCAGTAATGCGATTTGTCCTCGGTACAGATTGTAAAATCAATATAAGGATTGTCCTTGTAAGCAGAAAGCTTTTCGTAGCTTTCCTTAGGAAGTCTGCCGAAACGTGTTTTAAGATATTTAAGCGTCAGAAGTTTTTCGGTTTCAACGCCGAGTCCGACAAAATGCTTTGTGTCGTTAAGGCTTTCCTTCGCCTCAATAAGCTGTTCGGTTATAAACTCCCTGTCATCTACGAGAGCGTCAAGTTCTTTTGCAGTATTAGTTGCAAAAATTTCCATTTCCTTAAAGCTCGGGTTAAAGTCGCTTACGTCAACAAGCGGAAACTTACGCTTTGTAAGTCCTATTGAAGCCTTAAGATTGGTGAGGGGTTCAGCGTAGATGTTTTTTGTCTGCAGGTGTGTAAAATTCTTCGTGTCACTGTAAAAAGCAGGAACATCGTCGGGATGAAACACACCCGATTCACCAAGAACCGAAATAACGTCGTCAATGTCGTCAACAACGCCGATGACGTTTACGGCCTGCATGGTTGATACAGCCAAGTTAAAATCACCTCTTTATGAGAGTCAAGCTTAATCAGTAGATAAGCAATGACTGTATTAATTTAGTATCAAGCTTATATCTTACTCCCTCAATCAGGCTGACAACATTCATCAGCTCAATTTCGGAAATAAACATATAAGACAGCATAACTACAGACGGGTTGTTGGAAAAATGCATATTTTTTCTTGCCAGTCTGTACTTAACTCTCGGGCTGATGTCGCTCGCATAAACGTAGCCGATTTTGTCAATCAGCTTGCCGTTGTGCGTTGACTGCATAATCGAAAAGACCTCAGCCGAGGATTCCGCCCTGCACATCATATCAATCGCCTTCGGACTGATGTCCGAGTATTTGAGAAGAAGATTTGATTTGATAGCGTCGGGGGAGAGATTGTAATACTTTTTAAGTCTTAATATTCTTGAAAAAATATTATAATCGTTTATGGTAAGGAAAAACGAGGTAAGCTCCTGTCTTTCTCTGCCTTTTGTGTTTTTCTTGATTATGTTCAGCAGATTAGCAAAAACAAAATCATAAAGCTTATTTTCAATCTCGGAAATATGAAGCCGTCCTTTTTCGTCAGGCGAACAGCTCTTGAGTATTTCATAAAACGGAGAGTCTGAAAGCACCTTTAAAAATTCTTCATAGTTCTTTGCGTTTGCAAGCCTGTCAATATCAATTTCCGTGTGCTTTGAAAAGTATGCGGGGAACTGATAGATAAATTTTTCGGTTGAATTGGAATTAAGCAGAATTAAGAATCTTATAATCTGCTCAACCTCAATTGTTTCGATGACATATTGTGAAAATCCCGAGCTTACGCTTGAATCGTATCTGCAAAGCGAATCAAATTCATAGAAAAGATTCTGCCTTAACATTGCTTCAAGCCGTCCTCTGTGGACATCTCTTTCGTTAATGTCACGAAGCGCCGCCGAATAGTGTGTATATGATTTTAAATATGACATAACCTCTGCAACGCTCTGGCAGGCAAGCAAACCGGTGTAGTCTTTTTCGGTAAGTCGCTTACCGAATTTTGCCCTTGCTTTTGTCAGAACGGCGAAAGAAGTGTTTGACATAATCTGCACACACCTCCCGATAAAAATTGTGTTTAATTATTCAAGCGTGCGGCTTACTATTGCGTCAACCCACTTGTCGCAGTTTTGCTCGTAGTCCGACTGCAGCTTGATATGAGCCGATTTCTGTTTGTTCTGAATTTCCTCCCAGAGCTTTTCGGCTTTCTTTTCCTCCAAAGAATCGTTGCGCTTAACGGTTTCGAGGGCGTCCTTCATATAGCTGTCGTAGATTTTTTTCGTTTCCTCATCAATCTTTTTTGCAAGCTCTTCCTTTTCTTTAAGGGCGTTTTCCTCCATTGCCTTTGCTTCGTTGTCAGCGTCAACAATCTTTTTAATCATATTTTCCAAACAGTAACACCTCCGGAAAAATAAATTGTGATTATCACTTTTAGTGAAATAAACGATAATTTAGCAGAGTGTGGAGAGTGGAGTGTGGAGAGTGGAGAGTGGAGAGTGGAGTTAATGGTCGCTTCGCTCCGAAGTTATAATAGTGTGTGTTGTATGGAAAGATTTGTTTGCCAAATTAATGTTGATATATTGGTAACGTTTAGTATTCTGTGTAGGGAACAGTCTTGACTGTTCCGCAGGACTATAGCTAACTTATAGGTAATCGGAACGGTCAAGACCGTTCCCTACATTAGATAAAAATACAAAAATCAACACTTGCGGCAACGCCGCATATAAATTAATTCGGGCATTAAACTTTTGAATTATTGCAACCTATCCATTCGACCAAAACTCCACACTCCACTCCCCACACTCCAAACTAATCTAAATTATGGTTTAGCTTACGAACTAAATCTATTAATCCAAGAAAAAGTGAAAATCAGAAATCAATTAGTTTTTCAGCGCCTGCAAGGGTGCGGGAATTCTTCCTCCACGCTTGATAAATGTTTCGGGCGAACCCTGTCTTACAGGCATTACGGGACCTCTGCCGAGAAGTCCGCCAAAGTTGAGTTCATCACCGGCTTTCTTTCCTATAGCGGGAATAAGTCTTACGGCTGTTGTCTTGGTGTTTACCATTCCGATAGCCGCTTCATCGGCAATAATTGCCGAAATAACCTCGGGAGTAATATCTCCCGGCACAACAATCATATCAAGACCAACAGAGCAAACGGCGGTCATTGATTCAAGCTTTGTGATGTCAAGATAACCGTTCTGCGCAGCGTCAATCATACCGGCGTCTTCTGTAACGGGAATGAAAGCACCGCTTAAGCCGCCCACGTGAGAGGAAGCCATAACGCCGCCCTTCTTGACAGCGTCATTGAGCAGTGCAAGAGCGGCGGTTGTGCCGTGACAGCCGCAGACCTCAAGTCCCATTTCTTCAAGAATATGTGCAACACTGTCGCCGACTGCTGGAGTCGGTGCAAGTGAAAGGTCGACAATACCAAAGGGTACGCAGAGTCTTTTACTTGCTTCCTGTGCAACAAGCTGACCCATACGTGTGATCTTAAAGGCGGTTTTCTTTACCATATCGGCAATTTCTGTAATGTCCTTGCCTGCGCCGCCCTTTGCAAGTGCAGCTCTTACAACGCCCGGTCCCGATACGCCGACGTTGATTACAGTGTCTGCTTCGCCGACGCCGTGGAATGCACCTGCCATAAACGGGTTATCCTCGGGAGCGTTGCAGAATACAACGAGCTTTGCCGCACCGATGCAGTTCCTGTCAGCTGTAATTTCAGCCGTCTGCTTTACGATTTTACCCATCATCTTAACTGCGTCCATATTGATACCTGCTTTTGTAGAGCCGATATTTACGGACGAGCAGACAAAGTCGGTTTCGCTTAACGCCTGAGGAATACTTTCAATCAGTGCATAATCGCCGCTTGCAAAGCCCTTCTGAACGAGTGCCGAATAACCGCCGACGAAATTTACACCGAGTTCTTTAGCCGCCTTGTCAAGTGCGTATGCAAACTTTACTACCTTTTTGCTCTGGCACGGAGCGGCAACCATACCGATAGGAGTAACGGAGATTCTCTTGTGAATAATCGGGATACCGTATTCCTTCTGAATATCCTCGCCTGTTTTTACAAGATCCTTTGCCGAACGGCAGATTTTGTCGTAAACCTTTGTGCAGGCTTTGTCAATATCCTCGTCAATACAGTCAAGAAGCGAAATACCCATAGTAATTGTTCTTACGTCAAGGTTTTCGTTGTCTATCATATTTATCGTTTCAAGTATGTCTTTTGTTTCTAACATTTTAATAAACTATCCTTTCAATCCGCTTTTTAAATCTTATGCATACTGTTGAATATGTCTTCGTGCATAATGTGGATTTTAGTGCCTGTGGCTTCGCCAACCTTTTCAAGGTTTTCTCTTAACTGCTCAAAACCGATGTTTGATTTGTCGATTTCAACAAGCATAACCATTGCAAACATATCCTGAAGAACGCTCTGTGTAACTTCAACAATGTTCACGTCTGCCTGTGCGCAGGCGTCAGAAACCTTTGCCAGAATGCCAACTGTGTCTTTGCCGATAACTGTAATGATTGCTTTCATAAGATAACCTCCTGATTATGCAGGATTTATGCTTTGAACTTGCATAATTCTGCGATAACCTATTAATAAGTATATAATAATTCATTGTTGTTTATTATATACTCATTTTTGACTAATGTAAAGGCTAAACTTGCATAAATTTGATTGTTATGCTATTATTTTTTTGGGAGGTATCTGATTTATGAAACTATGTGACCTGCATATGCATTCGAATAATTCTTTTGATGCAAAAAACTCTGTTGATGAAATGTGCCAAAGAGCTATAGGGGGCGGTTTGTACGCTGTTGCAATCACAGACCACTGCGAAGCACCTATGATAAAAGACGGCGAAAACTGCGAATACGGAAGCTTTGACAGGCTTATCCCGAAGTCAATTGAAGAAACCCTGTCTGCAAAGCAAAAATATGCAGATAAACTAAAGGTGCTGTGCGGAATAGAGCTTGGCGAGCCGATGCATGACAAGGAATGTACCGAAAGGGCGTTAGCCTACGGAGCAAGCGACTTTACACTTGTCTCTGTGCATAACCTGAGGGGGATGGAGGACTTCTATTTTATAGACTGGACGAAGGTCAGCGTTGATGAAATTTTGAAGCTGTACTTTGAAGAACTTGCAGAAACGGCAGAATTTAAATATTTTGACAGCCTTGCTCACCTTACATATCCGCTTCGGTATATCAAGGATAAAACAGGGAAAATTCCCGACCTTTCTGTATTTTATGAAGATATTGACAATATATTTAAAATTCTTATAAAGAATAATAAAGCGCTTGAAATAAACGTTTCAGGCTTGTTCAAGGATTTGAAAATGACCTTGCCCGACGAAACGCTTGTAAGACGTTTCAGGGAACTCGGAGGAAAATACATCACCCTCGGAACAGACTCGCACAGCGTTGACTTTGTCGGAAAAGGCATCAAAGAGGGAATAGAGGTTGCTCAAAAAGCAGGATTTACCCACTATACTATTTACGAAAATCATAAGCCGATACAAATCCCTATTGAAAAAACCTAATCAAATAAAAACGAGGCTTCCGTATTTCTGGAAGCCTCGTTGCTTTTGCTTTTATAAACTATAAAATTTGTTATTATAAAGTTTTTGCGATTTCTTTTATGTATTCCTTGAGCTGATCTTTGGTTTCTGGGTGTTCAAGTCCGACTTCAATCTGTGCCTGCAAAATTCCGAACTTGTTGCCCATATCGTAACGTTTACCTTCAAATTCAACTGCTGTCATTCCTTTGGTGATAGCAATTTCACGCATTGCGTCGGTAAGCTGAATTTCACCGCCGATACCCGGCTTTGTACGCTCGAGAATTTCAAAAATCTCGGCAGGAAGTACGCATCTGTCAAGGATTGAGTACAGCGAAAGCACCTCTTCTTTAGTCTGCGGCTTTTCTTTCATATCTGTGCATTTGAACACGTTATCGTGCAGGTTTTCAACCTTTAACGAGCCGTACTTGTGAATGTCCTTTTCGGGTACAAGCTTAACGCCCACAACACCCTCGCCGTACTCACCGTAGCAGTCGATAAGCTGTTTGATTGCAGGAGTTTTGCTGACGATAACGCCGTCGCCGTACATAACCGCAAAAGGCTCGTTGCCGACAAATGACTTTGCCTTTAAAACTGCGTGGCCAAGACCTTTCATCTCTTTTTGTCTGATAAAGGTGATGTTTGCAAGGTTTGAAATTGCCCTTACGGTTTCAAGAAATTCCGTTTTGCCGCTCTTTTCAAGCTGTGCTTCAAGCTCGGGGGAAGCGTCAAAATGATCCTCAATCAGTCCCTTGCCTCTGTTGGTGATGATGAGAATATCGGTGATTCCTGCTTGAACTGCCTCTTCGACAATGTACTGAATTGTAGGCTTGTCAACAATGGGGAACATTTCCTTTGGCATATTTTTTGTAGCGGGAAGAACTCTTGTTCCTAATCCTGCCGCAGGAATAACTGCTTTGGTAATTTTCATTTCAGTCCTCCGAAAAGATAACGATATTTGTTGTTAAAAGTTGATGAACAGCGGAATATAGGAGACAATTACATATGCAGCTTCAAAGCATACTGCAAGTGCAAGGTTGACTCCTCCGCAGCTTTCAAGCTCCTTGTTGATGTTTGGTGAGTCAACGTGGGACTTGATAAGGTTGATTTTCTTTGTACAGTGTTTGTAGTAGGTTCGGTTTGCCGTCAGACCGCACACGAACATAATAACAAGCTTTGCAAGGCTCAGAATATACGGCGAATACATAAAGAGAATTTCATTCATTGAAAATTCCGATGAGAGCGAAAAAGAATAAAACATCTGTGTACCGTTCTGCATATTCAGAAGGCTGTTGATTAGCTCCTGATATTCCGGCATTAGCTGAATAAAAGTTTCGCCGACAGTAATTCCGATTACAAGTAGAGATACTATAATGCCTACAGCAATCATTTTTCTGTACAGGAAATAAACTCCCGAAAACAGAAAAGCCGCAAAGTTGAATTTTGAACTGCCGAAATTCTTGATTCGGTTGAACACAATCATAAAATATGGAGTGTTCTTGCCGACAAATTTTGACATTTCTCCTGCCGTTACATTTTCAGCAATCGGCTGTTCGCTGTCAATTCCTGCCATCGGATCAAACGGAATCCCTGCTCCGCCAAAGCCGAACGGAGGAACACCCTGATTAAAAGGCTGACCGTTATTACCGTTCTGGGGATTTTGCGTATTCTGATTGCTGTTCTGCTTTCTGTCCTGCTCATTAAGCGGAAAACCGCAGTTCTGGCAGTAAAATGTAGCTTTGTCATTTTCAAAACCGCATTTTTCACAGGTTACTGTATTGCCATCGGTGTTATCCGAATCGCCTTTATTTTCACTGTATGTTTCTTCAAAGGAAAAATCCTCTGAATGCTTGTCCTCATAAAAGCAATGTCCGTTATTTTCGTAACATTCACGGTGATGCGGAGCACCGCATTCGGGACACACAACAATGTCGTCACCGCTTTTGAATTGTTCATTGCATACGGGGCATTTGTATTGAGTAAATTCCATAATTTCCTCCGTATATTCTATTACAAGTTAATTATAACAAATAAAAACTATAATTGCAACAATAATAATAATTTATTAATTTATTTAAAATACACGTTTACATTTCTGCGCAAATTTGGTATAATAACAAATTGTGATAAGATAATGTAAAATGAAAATATATATCAAAGAAAGGTATGTGTTTATGGTACAGTTTGAAGAATTGCTGCTCGGACTTCAGGCGTTAAAGCCTGAAATTGACGATTTGTCCGACGCTCTCGGAATGAAGGGAATGCTGTCCGAAATTCAGCAGCTTGAGCTTAAGGCTACCGAGCCGGGCTTCTGGGACGACGTTGAAAAGTCGCAGAAGGTTTTGCAGAGAACAGGTGCACTCAAGGGCAAGGTAGAGGCTTACGAAGGTCTTGTTGCAAAATACGAGGACACCGTTGCTCTGATTGAGCTTGCAAATGAGGAAGAGGATTTGTCGCTCCTTGAAGAAGCCGAAAGCGAAGTAAACGCAGTTAAAGAAAGCCTTGAAAAGCAGAGATTACAGACCTTGCTTACAGGCGAATACGATAAAAATAACGCAATTCTCACTTTCCACGCAGGCTCGGGCGGAACTGAAGCGCAGGACTGGGCGGAAATGCTATACAGAATGTACACACGCTGGGCAGAGGCTCACGGCTTCAAGGTCAAAGAGGTTGACTACCTTGACGGTGACGAGGCAGGACTTAAGAGCGCAGTTCTGCTTATCGAGGGCGAAAACGCATACGGTTATCTGAAAAGTGAAGCAGGCGTTCACCGTCTTGTGCGAGTATCTCCGTTTGACTCGGCAGGCAGACGTCACACGAGCTTTTCTTCATTAGAGGTTATGCCCGAAATGGACGATGATATTCAGGTTAATATTGCACCCGAGGATATTAAAATGGACGTTTACCGTGCAAGCGGCGCAGGCGGACAGAAGGTAAACAAAACCTCGTCTGCCGTTCGTCTTACTCATATTCCGACAGGTATTGTTGTTGCAAGTCAGGTTGAGCGAAGCCAGTATCAGAACCGTGACGTTGCAATGAAAATGCTTATTTCAAAGCTCGTTGAAATCAAGGAGCGTGAGCACCTTGAGAAAATCGAGGACATCAAGGGCGTTCAGAAGGAAATTACATGGGGTTCGCAGATTCGAAGCTACGTGTTTATGCCATATACAATGGTAAAGGACCACAGAACAGGCTTTGAAACTGGTAACATTCAGGGCGTTATGGACGGCGACCTTGACGGATTTATCAATGCATACTTAAAATGTGCAAGCCTTGGAACCTTGCAGAAATAAAAGGGGTAATAGATATGAAATATTTTGTAATGCTTTGTGACGGAATGGCTGACGAGCCTGTTGAAGCGCTCGGTAACAAAACTCCTATGGAAAAGGCGGTAAAGCCTTGTATGGACAGCCTTGCCGCAAAAGGTGAAGTGGGAATGGTAAAGACTGTTGCAGAGGGCTTAAAGCCCGGCAGTGATGTTGCTAACCTTTCCGTTCTCGGATATGAGCCTGCAATCTACTACAGCGGACGTTCTCCGCTTGAGGCGGCAAGCATCGGAATAGATTTAAAGGACACGGACGTAACTTTAAGATGCAACCTTGTAACGCTTTCTGACGAGGAAAATTATGAGGATAAAACAATGGTTGACTACTGCGCAGGAGATATTTCAACGCAGGAGGCAAAAATTTTAATAGATTATATTCAGGAAAAGCTCGGTGATGATACATTTAAATTCTATTCGGGCGTTTCATACCGTCATTGTCTTGTGTGGAGCAACGGCAATCCTCACCCCGGTGAGCTTACCCCTCCGCACGATATTTCAAACCGTGTGATTACCGACTATATTCCAAAGGGCGAGGACACCGCAAAGCTTTACGTGCTTATGAAGAAGAGCTATGATTTGCTCAAGGACCACCCTGTTAATAAGCAGAGAGTTGCAGATGGCAAACGTCCGGCAAACTCAATATGGCTCTGGGGCGAGGGCACAAAGCCGCAGCTTGACAGCTTTTTCGGAAAGTTTGGCAAAAAGGGCAGTATGATTTCGGCAGTTGACCTTTTAAAGGGAATTGCAATCTGCGCAGGAATGAAGAGTGTTGACGTTGAAGGCGCAACAGGCTATATTGACACAAGTTTTGACGGCAAGTGCAAGGCGGCAATTGACGAATTCAAAAACGGTGCAGATTTTGTTTACGTTCACGTTGAAGCTCCCGACGAGTGCGGTCACAGGGGAGAAATGGAAAACAAGGTCAAGGCTATTGAGCTTATCGACAAACATATCCTTGCACCCGTAACCGAGTTTCTAAAAGGTTACGATGATTTTGCAGTTCTCGTTTGTCCAGACCATCCAACACCGCTTTCAATTAAAACACACAGCTCAAACCCTGTTCCGTATCTCATTTACGACAGCAAAAATGAAATCGACAGCAATGTAAAATGCTTCTGCGAAAAGGAAGCAAAGCAGACAGGCAACTACATAGAAAAAGGCTTTACAATGATGGACTATTTCCTGTCAAGATAAACTGTTTTTTAGGAAAACCATAATGTAACCTTGAACATATATCAGCGTTTGCGTAGGAAAGTCAACGTTTTCTGTATCGCCGTAGGGGACGGCATTCTTGACGTCCCAAAACGCTACCTATATATCAAGAATAATTCAGCTGACATACCTTTCCAAGCAACACGTACTATTATAAATTCGGAGCGTAGTGACCCATAACTCCACACTCCACTCTTAACACGCCTAACTAATAATGACCTCAATGGGATTTTTCCGTTGAGGTCATATTTTTATGCTTGTCAACATAGTATTAAGTACAAGTTAATTTTGGAGGAATTAAAAATGACAAGCATAGAAGATAAGGGACGTTTTATTCAGGCGATAAAGTGCCTGTGTCCGTCAATCTGTAAAAGACTGTACCCGTTGAGTGAACGGCTTGAAAATTCCGCACAGGAAATAAGACTGCGCATAAACCGTCCGCTCTGCATAGTCTGCACCGACAATACATATTATGTTACATCAAACGGAGGGTTGACAAGCACTCCGATAGACGGCTCAATGTACCTCGTTACACGTGCCGACATTGCAGATACCTTTCAGAATATCTGCAATTATTCCGTTTACACAAGGCAGAACGAAATAATTAACGGCTTTGTTACAATGTTCGGAGGTCACCGTGCAGGAATAAGCGGAACGGCTGTTGTGAACAACGGAAAAATCGTGAATATCCGTGACATTTCCTCAATCAATATCCGTATTGCAAGAGAGCATAAGGGCTGTGCAAAACAGCTTTTAGACAGGCTTGGCAAGCTGCGTGGCGGCGTTCTGATTTGCGGTGCGCCCTGTTCGGGTAAGACAACCGTTCTGCGAGATATGGCACGTATTCTTTCAATGCAGTGCGGCAAAAATGTTTCGCTGATTGACGAAAGGGGCGAGCTTGCCGGCGCAGTTTCGGGAGTTTTCAGGAACGACGTCGGTATGTGTGACGTGTACGACTCCTACAAAAAAAGCGAAGCTATGATGCAGGCGGTGCGCAGTATGGCTCCCGACATAATAATCTGCGATGAAATCGGTGCGGCAGATGATATTGAAGCAATCGAACACACAGTAAACAGCGGAGTAATTGTAATTGCAACCGTCCACGCCGCAAACGAGTACGAGCTTAAGCACAAGGAAAACATACGCAGAATTTTCAAAACTGGAGCTTTTTCAAAGGTTGTTTTTCTGTCCGACAAAAAAACTCCGGGCAAAGTAGTGAAAATCTCCGAAGCAGGTGACATATTTGGCTCTTAAATTTTTAGGAGGACTTCTGCTTGTGCTGTCGGGATTTTCGGCAGGGTGGTTCTGCTCAAAAAAGCTTTTAATGCGAAAAGATTTCTTTAAAAGAATTATAAGCTTTATATCTAATCTTTCAACACAACTACGATACAGTACGTCGGATATTTTCACTCTCGTGTCGCTTTCGGCAAATACTTCGGGACTCGACTTGTTTGAAATAAGCGATGAAACGGGTACTCCGTTTTACAGAATATGGAGTGAAAGAGTAAATGCAATTCCAGCTAAATTCGGATTAAAAAAAGGTGATACTGCCCTTTTGCTTGAATTCGGCGAACAGCTCGGCAAAACAGACGTTGACGGTCAGCTTAAGCACCTTGAACTGTATGAGGCGTTATTCAAAAATCAGCTGACAGATGCAGAAAACGAGATAAACAAAAAATCAAAGCTATACAAAACGATGGGCTTTTTTGTCGGAACGGCAGCGGCTCTGATGATTATTTAAGAGGTAAAAATGGACGTTGAGCTTATTTTCAAAATTGCGGCAGTCGGAATAATCGTTGCGGTGCTTACCCAGCTTTTAATACGCAGCGGACGTGAGGAACAGGCAATGCTTACTTCTCTTGCAGGGCTGATTGTGGTGCTTACGCTCGTAATAACCCAGATAAGCTCGCTGTTTACAACAATAAAACAGCTGTTTGGATTTTAAATGAATATACTTTCAGTTTGTGTGCTTGCCGTAGTCACCGTAATAATAATGGTAATGCTCAAGCCGAAAAACGGTGAAATCGCCATTATGCTCGGACTTGCCTGTTCGGTACTTGTGTTGTTTTCGGTGCTTTCGCAGGTTTCGGGCGTGATAGAAACAATTAACAGCATAATAGCCGCCTCACAAATCAGTACAAGCTACGTGGTGATTTTGCTTAAGGTAATCGGAATCTGCCTTGTGACGGAGTTTGCCGTAAACACCTGTAAGGACGCAGGAAGTCAGTCGCTTGCAAACAACGTGTCGCTTGCAGGAAAAATTATGGTGACAATAACCTCACTGCCGCTTTATTCGGATATTTTAAATACCGTTTTGTCGCTTGTTTCGTAATATTTAATATACAACCTCGTTTATGGAGGAATGACGTGAAAAAATTTATAATCGTAACAATGACCGCTGTCGTGCTCATCTGCCTGTCGGTTTTTTCTGTATCGGCAGAAGAAAACTCAATGCTTTACGACCTTTCGGGAGTGTATGACAGTCTGTCGGACGATGCAAGGCAGAGCCTTGAAAATATCGGTGCATACAGCGCAGACCCGAACAGCCTTTCGGAAATTTCCTTTTCATCAATAGTCGGTGAAATCGCAAATATGGCGTCGCAGAATATTTCTTCACCGCTTAAAGGGCTTATCAATATTTCCGCACTTTTACTGCTCTGTTCAATACTCACCGCCTACAAAGGCTCACTTGCAAATGATATATCAAATACAATCAACATCGTTTCAACGCTCTGCATAACCTGCGCAGTTGTAATGCCTGCAATAAACGTAATCAAAAGTACTGCAAGCGTAATTGAAACAGCTTCAAACATTATGCTTGCCTATCTGCCCGTTATGCTCACGATTATGGTTTCATCGGGACGAGCCGTAAGCGGAGCAAGCTACTATTCAATGATGCTTGCCGCAGGTGAGGGAGTGGGACAGCTATCCTCGAAAATCATTGTTCCTCTGTTAAATATGTTCCTTGGAATCAGCGTGACATCAAGCGTATCGCCCGACATAAATCTTTCAGGCTTTGTAAACTTAATTTCAAAGACCGTAAAATGGCTGTTGAGCTTTGCAATGATGATTTTTTCTGCACTTCTGTCGTTTAAGCAGATTATCACAACTTCTCTTGACGACGTAACCTCACGGGCGGTAAGATTTTCGCTTAACTCGTTTATCCCGATTGTCGGCTCTGCTTTGTCGGACGCATACAAGACAGTTCAGGGCAGTATAACTCTGCTTAAATCGGGAGTAGGGGTATTTGTTATAATTTCAATCGCAGTAGTGTTTTTGCCTGTGATTTTGCAGAGCCTTATGTGGATTGTAACGCTCTGGCTCGGAAAGGCCACCGCCGAGGTGCTCAATCTTCCTCAATGCTCAAAGCTCCTTGAAAGCGTAGCTGCAGTCTTTTCAACACTGCTTGCAATTATCCTCTGTATTATGGCTGTGTACATAATCTCAACGGCAATAATTCTGATAACGGGGGGCGGTGCAGGATGAATGAATTGCTCGCCGTCACCTCGGCAATCTGTGCGTCAGCTCTGATTTGTACGCTTGTTTCAAACTTTGTCACAGACGGAAGTACAAAAAAGATTATCAGCCTTATACTCGGTGCGTTTATAATCTGCTCTATGATTGTGCCGATAAAAAATGCAGTAAACGGATTTAGCGAAGAAATTGCAGAAACGGACATTTCCGACTTGGCTGTTTCAACCGACGACGAAGCCTACAGCAGAGAAATATTAAAGCAGACTCGAAGTAATCTTGAATCAGCACTTAAAGATTTGCTTTTGCAAAACGGCGTTGAAATCAACTCCTGCGAAATAATTTTAGCCGTAACCGATGATAATAGCATAATCATCTCATCAGTCAGCATATATATAAGCAAAGAGTACACGCAGTACAGTGATTTGATAAGTGAAATAACATTTCAGAATTTTTCGGTTCAGCCGAATATAATAACGGAGTGAAAAATGGACGAAAGCAAAACAGTCGGACGGGTAAAAAAGCTGTTTGACAATGACAAAATGCGAAGAATAATTATAATCGCAGGAATAGCGGGAATTGCGCTTATTTTCCTTTCAAATTACATAGATTTAGGAAATTCACCAGATAAAAAGCGAGAGGAGGAATTTTCAGTAACAACGTACAACACACAGATTGAAAATGACCTTCAATCCGTTATATCGCACATTGAGGGCGCAGGAAAAACAGAGGTGCTTCTGACAATGGAAAACAGCGTTGAGTATGTTTACCTTGACGACAGCACAACAAAGACAAAAGAAATCGAGCCGATTATCAGAGGAGTGCTCGTTGTTTGTGAAGGCGGTGACTCGCCTGTCGTAGTTGAGCGGATAACCGATGCGGTTACAAAATCGCTTGACATATCGGCGGCAAAAGTATGTATTACAAAATTATCAGAATAAAGGTCGGTAGTATTATGAAATTTCAGAAGAAATATATTGTTCTTGCAACGCTTGTGCTGGCACTCGGAACAGCAGTTTATGTAAACTGGCAGTTTGCAGGGGCAAAGGCAAACACAACCTCAAAGGAGCTTGGTGCGGCGTCCTATGTAAACGCAACTGTGTCAAATTCAACGTCTGACGAAGCGGTGCAGACCTCGGCACTGTCAAAGGAGCAGAAAAACTATTTTGCCACCGAGCGCACAAAACGTCAGGCTACGCAGGATAAGGTGATTGACGAGGCAAAGGAAACGCTTGACCTTGAAAACGTCAGCGAAAGCGAAATGACAGAGGCGCAGAAAAGCGTAGAAAAGCTACTTAAAACCTACACAATTCAGGACAGCATTGAGAGCATAATCAAGGCAAAGGGCTTCTCGGAATGTCTTTGCTACATAAGCGACGAGGGAGTGACGGTAATCGTGCCCGACTCCGAGCTTAACGATACCTCGGCGCTTGTAATTGATGACGCTGTAACCTCTCATTACGACGTAGGTTATGAGAATATTTCAATAGTAGGAGCATAAACGATAATTTAGCCGAGTGCCTCGGCTCGCAAATCGAGTGGAAAAGTCAGTTTGTTTGGAGAAAATTGTAGCCCGAATTTTAAGTTGAGATATAGGTAACGTTTCGGGACGTCAAGGATGCCGTCCCCT
>DPHV01000041.1:18280-18934 GCA_003521625.1 Ruminococcus sp. | reverse complement strand
TCCACTCTCCACACTCCAAACTAACCTAAATTATAGTTTATCTTACAAAACCAAACTGATAATTTCAGCTTAATTAAAATGATAATCAGAAGTCTTTATAAAGCTTAAAACAAGAAAGAACTGCAAAATCACAGTTCTTTCTTTGATGTCGTTATGTTACGGTCTTGATTTCATATCACAGACATCAGTTTTTATTCAATAACCTGAATCCTTTGTTATGAACTAACCATAAATTTTTGAATTTCTGTTGCGTCAACTATATTTACAATACCGTCATTGTTATAGTCTGCAACTGCGAGTTGTTCGCCGGTAAGGATTACTCCTCCTGCGGAGTATTTCTGAATATCCGTAACATCTATAATACTAATGACACCGTCGCCGTTTACATCTCCTTGTCTGATATTGGGAATTGTAATGAGCGTATCTTTAATACACTCACCCGAAAACTTCATCACAAGTTCCACATTCGGGCTTGTCGAAACAGCCGAATACAAAGTGCCGTCAGCTATTCTTAATCCGTAGCAATAGCCCGAAGAAGTGTCAACAGAAGCAAACTCGTTCATTGTATTTGTAGCCACATCATAGCTGTAGATGCAGTCGGCAGAGTTAAAGTACAACAAGCCGTTGTTCTCGTCAAGGCTCATATAGCCGCCT
>DPHV01000041.1:16532-18115 GCA_003521625.1 Ruminococcus sp. | reverse complement strand
TCCAGTAGCTTGTTGCACCTGACTTCCACCTGAAATCAAACTTTTTGATAATTTGAGCTGTATCTGTTTTTATATTGTATTTAAGCAGACATCTTTCATATTGGCTCTGATACTTGTTGTCAATAACATAGCAGTCGTTGTCAACAAAGCAGAACTGTGTGTCAAATTCACGGAACAGACAGTTGTCATACTTTGCGTTGTAGGATTTATAATAAGCATAATCAAAGCCGTAGTGAGCTGAAATCTCGTCATTTCCGCTGCTTATTGCACTGTCGCTGAGCATAAAATACTTGTGAGAAACGTGACCTTTTTTGTCAGGCATAGGGTCATCCCACGTAAGGTCAACGTTATAGTACACACCGTTTATGCGCACCTTGTTCCAAAGATGATACATAGCCGAAGATTCAACAATCTCACTGTGCACTCCGGCACGTGCAAGCAGATAAGAATACGCCTCGGCGTATCCCTGACAGTTTGCGTTTCCGTTTACAATAGACTCGTGCGCAGAAACATAAAGTGAATCGTTATCGTCAACGTATTTGCAGTTGAGCACCAGCTCGTCATGCAGTACAACCGCCTTTTCAAATTCGGTCATACTGCTGTTGATTTTTTCAAGATATTTGTCGCATTCAGCGTTAAAATCGTCAATCATTTTCTGCGCCGTTTTCGTGTCATAGAGATAAATCGGGCATATTACAGCAATATAGGTTCCGTCCGAGCCAAGCATATATTGAGTAGGGTCAACATAAAACAGCTCGGGGTGTTTTCTGATAACAGTCTTGATTATATATCGCATAGTCGCCTTGTCTTTAATATGAAAATCACCGACATAAATCTGCTCGCTGAAATTAGTCATACCCTCGGCAAGCCTGTCACACAGCTCCTTGTTGCTGTCATAAAGCTCTTTATTGTATGTAATATAAGAACAATCAATCTCGGCAGCAAAAGCGGTATTATAAATTGCAAAAGTCATTGAAGAAAACGCCATTATAAAAGTAAGTATAAAAACGATTGAATTTTTAAGTATTTTACCAGACTTTTTCATAATACCACCTCTTTTCACCCTTATTATAGCACTAGTCAAGCTGTAAATCAATTATAATAAATTAATAGAAATATTAGAATGATTTTTGTGCTTTTTAACAAATTACAGGTTAAATTATACAGTAATAACAACAAATCATAATACACCGAATGAATAGACAATAAATCCTCTGCATATAAATCAGTAAGACGATTGGAGGGTTTCTTGTGAAAGGAATAGTGGAAGAACGTGCAGCAATGCTGGGCGAGTACATAATAGAAAACGGAGCTACCGTAAGGAGCACTGCAAAGAAGTTCGGCGTCAGCAAAAGTACGGTGCACAAGGACGTAAGCCAACGGCTGAAAACGCTCAACCCTGCGCTTTACCGAGAGGTAAGACGAGTTCTCGACATAAACAAAAGCGAACGTCATATACGTGGCGGAATAGCAACAAAGAACAAGTATCTGCGTGAAAAGGCTCTTGAACACGGTGAGCATTGATTGCGGATTACGCATTATGGGTATGCATAGTTATATGCTAAACTATAATTTAATGCGGA
>DPHV01000041.1:15021-16235 GCA_003521625.1 Ruminococcus sp. | reverse complement strand
GCAATTTATGAAACGGGACGTCAAGGATGCCGTCCCCGATAGTTTATCATAGTAAGTGCAACAAAAAAAGAATAGCCCATAAGGGAAAACTCTGGTAAGATATAAGTGACGAAACAAATATCAGAAAGAGGGAACCCAAATGAGCTACCATCATCTTACCATAGAAGAACGAGCTTGTATAGCCCAATATTACAAAAATGGACTAAAAATCAGCGAAATAGCCAAACTGATAAAAAGGAATAAATCAACTATCAGCAGGGAACTCAAAAGAAATCCCAGCAAAAATGAAGGCTACAACGCAATAGGTGCGCAAAGGAAATACAATAAGCGCAGGAAGAAGTGCATAAGACACAAAGTATTGGAGAATCAATTACTTTATGAATTTGTTACTTTTGGATTGTCACAATATTGGTCTCCGGATCAGATAGTGAACAAATTGCCTGAACCGCTGTCCATAAGCATAAGCACAATATATCGTGCAATAGATAACAAAATGTTTGATGAAGTAGTAGCTTCAAGACTCCGGAGATATGGAAAAAATCTCAAGAGACAACTACATAAAACAAAAAACATTTGTTATGATTTTTCAAGCGTCAGGACTATACACGAAAGACCAAAAGAAGTGGAGACCAGAGATGAATTCGGACATTGGGAATTAGATACGGTTGTTCTCAGGAAAGAATGCGGATGCCATATTGCAACCTTTGTAGAGAGAAAAACAAGGTATGCCATATTTGTGAAAATTAAAGATAGAAAAGCGAAAACGATGGCTGATGCGATAATTGAAAAATTATCCGTATTTCCTGATTATGCAGTAAAAACATTGACCGTTGACAGAGGATTAGAGTTCACAGATTGGAAAAGAGTAGAAGAAAAGCTTCATACAAAGGTATATTTTTGTGATTCATATTCTCCTTGGCAAAGAGGAACAAATGAAAACACCAATGGCTTGTTACGGCAGTTTTTTCCGAGAAGAAAACTTTTACCTCAAATCAACGAAGAATCATTAGTTTTTGCTCAAAATATGATTAACAATCGTCCACGCAAAGTCCTGCATTATTCGTCTCCTCATCAAATCTTTCTGTTGCACTTGAATTGACAAACTATCCCCTACGGATATAGAGGAAATGTTTGTATTTAATTTTGTAGGGGACGGGTTCCTACACGTCCTGAAACGTTACCTATATATCAATTTAAAATTCGGGCTACAATTT
>DPHV01000041.1:14409-14795 GCA_003521625.1 Ruminococcus sp. | reverse complement strand
AAATTCGGGCATCCGTTTTTTCAATACTATTCGATTTTTCTACTCGATTTACCTGCGGCGGCTTCGCCGCAAAATGAAAACGCCAAACCCTTACGGAAGGTTTGGCGTTTTCTGTTCTTTAAAAAAAATGAGGGGTACAAGTACGAACCTCTACGTCGGTTCGTATTGAGGAGGGTAGAACAATTATACTCTGACGGTTGCGGTTCCGTCTTTTGAGTACGCTTATATTAAACAATATTAGTTTGAAAACTGTGTGAAATCAAATTGAATTTGTTTTGAAAACTATATGTTTTTCGCAAGAATTTTTGTCGATTTTATGTACAAAAGATTATTTTATGTCATATTTAAAATTTTCTTTAAAAAAGTAAAACAAATGTTTGATTTTT
>DPHV01000041.1:12547-14270 GCA_003521625.1 Ruminococcus sp. | reverse complement strand
AAGTAAAACAAATGTTTGATTTTTCTGTTTTTATGTGTTATACTTTAGTCGGAAAGGTGCGTGATTTTATGAAACCCTTAAGCAAAAGCCAGCAGAAGATTCTAGACTATCTCAAGGAATGCTCTGTCGAGGGCAGAGTTCCATCTGTGCGTGAAATATGCAACGAAACAGGATTAAGCTCAACCTCAACAGTTCATCATCACCTCACGGCGCTTGAAGAAAAGGGGCTAATCACCCGTGAACACGGCGTAAACAGATGCATAAAAATCAGCGGAGAGGAAAAGTCGGCAGGAGTTCCCGTGCTCGGACGAGTTGCCGCAGGCTACCCGATTCTTGCCGTTGAGGACATTGAGTGCTACGTGCCTGTTCCCGAAAATCTTAAACGAGGCAGAGAGCTTTTTGCACTGCGTGTTCAGGGCGAAAGTATGATAAACGCAGGTATTCTCGACAACGATATTGTAATCGTCCACCGCACCCCCGTTGCCGAAAACGGCGAAATCGTTGTTGCGCTTGTCGGTGACGAAGCAACCGTAAAGAGATTTTACAAGGAAAACGGTCATTTCCGCCTACAACCCGAAAACGACAGCTTTGAGCCGATTATAGTTGACGAGGTCGTACTGCTCGGCAAGGTAATCTCCCTTGTAAGATATATGGAGTGACAGTGATGAAAAAGCCGCTTGCACTTCTTCTTACAATTGCCCTTACGATATTTTTTGCCGGCTGCAAACACACGGCAAAATTGAACATATCTCCTGACAGTCCGTATAATTTTGAGTCATATGAAAACAAAAGCGGAATTTCCGACATTGAACCGATTGCATTAAACGGCGATTTAAGCGAGAAATGTGTTACATACAAATTCACATACACTTCCGATATTTACAGCGTTAAAGCGTACATCTCCATTCCGTTTGGCTGTATTGAAAGCCTGAATCCATATGAATGCATCATTTACAACCGTGGCGGAAACAGCAAAATCGGTTTTCTTGATAATGAAGATACTGCGGTGATTTCTGCCGAAACCGACAGAATTGTTTTAGCCTCGCAATACAGAGGCGCAGACGGCGGAACGGGACAAGACCAATTCGGCGGCGACGATTTGACAGATGTCACAACACTTATTGATTTATGCGAAAACTGCTTTGAATGTGCAAGCATTGATAACCTGTGCGTTGCCGGAGTATCACGAGGCGGAATTATGACGTATATGACAGCACGAACAGACAGCCGTGTAAAACGCATAATTGCCGTTTCGGCGGTCAGCGACTTGTTAAAAGCCTATAACGACAGGGATGATATGAAAACCGTACTTCAGAATTATATCGGAGGTTCACCCGATGATTTGCCGTATGAATATGAAAATCGCTCGGCGGTTTACTGGGCAGACGAAATAAAAGTTCCCGTACTGATGATTCACAGCAAGCTCGACAAACAAGTTTCCTTTGCACAGGCAGAAGAATTGAATAAAAAGTTTGAAGAGTATAATGTCAGCTGTAAATTTGTAAGCTATGATGACGACGTTCACGGCTTTCACAAAGAAGATTACAAAATCATCTCCGAGTGGCTGAATCAGTCATTTTAATTTGGATTATATTTCCCTTGACATAATTATTATGTCTATGTATAATAATATTAGTGATAAGATGTTTCTTATCTTACAGAAGTTTATGTTTCTGTAAAAAGTGGAGAGTCCTGCCGAATAAGTGGAAGTTGTACAAGAGGT
>DPHV01000041.1:11516-12382 GCA_003521625.1 Ruminococcus sp. | reverse complement strand
TAAGTGGAAGTTGTACAAGAGGTGTGTCCTACCGTATAAGTGGAAATTGTAAGCAAAAGAGGACTGTTCTTGCAGTCCTCTTTTATAATTATGAAAAGGATTCTAATTATGAAACAACAAAGATTTAAACTATATACTTTAGATATGAAATACGTTCGTAATCTTGCAAAGGCAGACAACAACGTTATGTCCGTATCTCCACAGACTGAAAAAAGTTCCCGACCGTTTATTGGAGTATTAATTCTGCTGAACGGTAAAAAATATTGTATTCCGTTATCGTCGCCCAAAAAGAAATTTGAGGGCAAGAAAAACAGTGTTGATTTTATGAAAATCACACATTCAAACGAAAAGGATAACAAAAAAATTATAGGCGCACTGAATATAAATAATATGTTACCTATTGACGATGCATTAATAACTCCAATTGATTTAAAAATACATAACAATGATTCACCCAAGTCAGTTGCTTACAAGGAGCTTATGAAAGACCAGCTTGATTTTTGCAGGCATAATCAGGACATAATATTGAAAAGAGCCAACAAGCTGTATGATATTGTGGTAAATCATCCTGAAAAAAACATTAATCTCGTTAAAAGATGTTGTGACTTTACAAAACTTGAAATTATTTTGCAAAAATATATTGAAAAATTAAAATAAAACCATTATTCATCGTTCAGATATGCAGTCAGGCGTGTCTGAACGTTTTTTCAAGATTTCTGTAGAAAAACCGGTAGTCGTAGATGTGGTAAACGCCCTCGCCCATTATATTGAGCGACATATTCAGCTCACTCTACGAGCCGCCGAGAACGCCCGAGCCTGCGTAATTCGGAGCGCAGCGACCGTTAATTCCGAATTACGCATTCCGA
>DPHV01000041.1:9436-11320 GCA_003521625.1 Ruminococcus sp. | reverse complement strand
CGCATTCCGAATTCCGAATTAAAAATCACTTATCCTCGGCAAGCGTAACCTCAACTTCTCCTGTTGAGTTGTCCGACATTCTGTAATACTTAATCACAATCTTATCGCCGGGCTTATGAGTTTCGAGTATCTCGTAAATATCGCTGAACGACTGAATTTCTTTGTCGTCAACTCCCGTAATAATATCATCGGTCTTAAGCTCTGTTCCGTAGCACGGACCGTCCTTTGAAATCTCGTCAACCATTATTCCCATCGGTATACCGTAAGCCGAAGCAACAGTTGACGAAATATTACTGCCTGTAATTCCAATCTTTACTCTGCCCTCGACATAACCCTTTTTCATAAGCGTGTCAATTATATCCTTTGCAGTCGCAGACGGAATTGCAAAGCCCATTCCCTCGTACTTTTCGGAAACGATTTTTGCGGTTGCAATGCCGACAACCTGACCGTAGAGGTTCACAATCGGGCCGCCCGAGTTTCCGGGGTTGATTGCGGCGTCGGTCTGAATGTATTTTACAAGGCTTGTTGACGACATTTTTCTGTCAACAGCCGAAACTATGCCCTTTGTAATTGAGTTCTGATAGTCAAGTCCGCCGGGGTTGCCGACAACGATAATATCCTCGCCAAGCTCAATATTTTCCGAGTTGCCGAAGGCTGCGGCTTTAAGGTCTTTTGCGTCGTCCATTTTGAGCACAGCAATATCCGTTCTCGAGTCGTAGCCCACTACGCCTGCATTGTAGCTCTTGCCGTCGGAGGTTACGACCTGCAAAAGATATTGCGTCTTGCTGTTGCCGATAACGTGGGCGTTCGTTACAACATATCCGTCGGAGGTAAGGATAATTCCGCTGCCCTGCGTTGCAGAATTTTCAACAGTTGTGATTTCATCTGTGTAGCCGACAATTCCGACAACGGAATCCGACACCTTGTCAAATGCCGATTCAGCCGTATAGCTTTTGTTTGAGTTAGCGTCCTTCGGCTTGCTTTCAAGCACAACGCCCTTGAAATTTGCGTCAGCCTTGTCGCTGTAGTCCGACTCCTTGTGCTCGGAAGCAGGAGCAGTTGTCGGCTCTGTGCTCGGGATATTATAGCCGTAATTCGGCATCGTAAAGCTATAGCTGTTGCTCGAATTGTCATCTTGTTTTTTGTCGTTTTCCGACACAAAATAAACGAAAAATCCAACCATACTTCCCAAAAGCAGAACGCAAAGCACAACAATAATCGCAATAAGTCCGGCGTTCGCTTTCTTTTTCGGAGGTTTCGGCGGCATAGGCGGATAAGGCGCATATGCATTGTACTGCGGAGGCATATTCTGATTGTTGTGATAATTCGGGTTGTAATGATACTGCGGATTAGAATTGTACTGATACTGCGAATTGTAGCCGCCGTAATTCACATTCTGACCGCCGTAATTATTCTGAACGGGCATTCCGTTCTGCGGATAATTCACCCTTGCCGAATACTGCGGATTTGAATAATCATTGTGCTGTGCATAGGCATAATCTGGGTTTTGCTGTACAAACTCGGGATTCTGCCGATAAGCTCCCTGCGGTGCGTTATGTACCTCGGGAGTATTCTGCACAGGCGCAGTCTGATTTTCCGCACCGACAGGCTCGTTGCTGTAATTTACATTCCGAGTCTGTTCGGGTGCAGTGTTTGTATTCTGTACATTCTGCTCATCAAACGCAGTCTGCTCAGGCTGATTAACGCTCTCGCCCTCGCCTGAAAAAGCCTGCGGATTTACGGGAACGTCACAGCTTTTATCGGTAAAAGGCTTTTGCGGAGCAGAACCGTAAAAACCGTTTTCAAAGTTATTGTTGTTATCCATATTGTTATCTCCTATTCAGTATTTAAAGTTTATCAATGTAGCGGCGAACTGTGTTCGCC
>DPHV01000041.1:8763-9108 GCA_003521625.1 Ruminococcus sp. | reverse complement strand
CCGAATTCCGCATTCCGAATTAAATCAACAGTTTAATTATACATCTTAAAATTTTTAAAATCAACAAACTTATGAAACAACTGTGTGAGTAAATTATGAAAATTTCGTGATTATTCATCAAAATGCGCCGATTAACAAGGCAAATTGATAAATTGTTAAAAAATTATCAAAAAGTTTGCGCAAAAGGCTTTATATTTAAAAAAATATATTGTATAATAAAATTAACTCAACAGGGAAAGACGTTTTTCTGCTGAAATTTTTTACAAAAGGAAGATTAAAATGCCATTAGTAAATGCTAAAGAAATGCTTACAAAAGCAAAGGCAGGCCACTATGCAGTAGGTCAG
>DPHV01000041.1:0-8569 GCA_003521625.1 Ruminococcus sp. | reverse complement strand
GCAGTAGGTCAGTTCAACATCAACAACCTTGAATGGACAAAGTCAATTCTTTTAACAGCACAGGAGCTTAACTCTCCCGTAATTCTCGGTGTTTCCGAGGGCGCAGGAAAATATATGTGCGGCTACAAGACAGTAGTAGGTATGGTAAACGGTATGCTCGATGAGCTTAACATCACAGTTCCCGTTGCACTTCACCTTGACCACGGCTCATACGAAGGCGCAAAGGCTTGTATCGAAGCAGGCTTCAGCTCAGTAATGTTCGACGGCTCACACTATCCGATTGAGGAGAACATTGAAAAGACAAAGGAACTCGTTGCAACCTGCGAAAAGCTCGGTCTTTCACTTGAGGCTGAGGTTGGCTCAATCGGCGGCGAGGAAGACGGCGTAATCGGTGCAGGCGAATGTGCAGACCCGCAGGAGTGCAAGCAGATTGCAGACCTCGGCGTAACAATGCTCGCAGCAGGTATCGGCAACATTCACGGCAAATATCCCGAAAACTGGCAGGGCTTAAGCTTTGAAACACTCGACGCTATTCAGCAGCTCACAGGCGAAATGCCCCTCGTACTCCACGGCGGCACAGGCATTCCTGCCGATATGATTAAGAAGGCAATCTCTCTCGGCGTTTCAAAGATTAACGTAAACACAGAGTGCCAGCTCGCATTTGCAGCAGCAACAAGAGAATACATTGAAGCAGGCAAGGACCTTCAGGGCAAGGGCTTTGACCCCAGAAAGCTCCTCGCTCCCGGCGCAGAGGCTATCAAGGCTACTGTTAAGGAGAAAATGGAACTCTTCGGCTCGGTAGGCAAGGCTTGATTTTGCACAACTGAATGTAAATAAAAGATTTAAGGTCGGGTATAACCGCAAAACGGTTGCCCGACCTTTTTGTTTAATGCAAAATGCAAAATTCCATTGAGTTTACGTATCAATTATGTTACAATTACTTTGTTGCCACTCCCTAAACAGGCTAAGTAAGGGGGTGTTACCATGAGTGATTTTACTTCGTTTATTCTTGCTGTCACGGCAAGTGTAGTTGCCTACTACATATGCAAATGGTTGGATAGCAAAAGATAACGGCAACCAGCCTAAGGATTAAGCCTCCTTGCCAAAAACGGAATAGAACCCCCTGCAAGCTGCAACCTTGCAGGGGGTTCGTTTGTTACCGTGAGTTATTCACTTCGTTTTGCCTAAACCTATTATAACATATGCCAAAGGATAATTCAAGTATACTCAAAAAATTATTTTTACTATATCATTAATTCCGAATTTAAATCAGTCAGTATCCAATTTCAAAACAGCCATAAACGCCTCCTGCGGAACCTCTACCGAGCCGAGCTGGCGCATACGCTTTTTACCCTCCTTCTGCTTTTCAAGCAGTTTCTTCTTTCGGCTGATGTCGCCGCCGTAGCACTTTGCAAGCACGTCCTTGCGCATAGCCTTTACGGTTTCTCTCGCTATGATTTTGCCGCCAATGCAAGCCTGAATCGGCACTTCAAAGAGCTGTCTGGGGATTTTCTCCTTGAGCTTTTCGGCCATTTTTCTCGCTCTGCCGTAAGCCTTGTCCTTGTGAATGATGAACGAAAGTGCGTCCACAACCTCGCCGTTTAGCATAATGTCAAGCTTTACAAGCTGGCTCGGAACATACTCCTTCATCTCGTAGTCAAATGAAGCATATCCCCTTGTGCGTGATTTGAGCGTGTCAAAAAAGTCATAGATAATCTCGGCAAGCGGAAGAATGTAGTGCAAATCCACCCTGTCGGCGTCAATGTACTGCATATCAACAAACGTTCCTCGCCTGTCCTGACAAAGCTCCATAATGTTGCCGACATACTCCTTCGGCGTGTAGATATGAGCATCCGCCACAGGCTCCTCTGCCGTCTGAATGAGAGAGGGGTCGGGGTAGTTTGTGGGGTTGTCAATCATCTCAACCGTGCCGTCTGTGCGTGTGATTCTGTAAATAACGCTCGGTGCGGTTGTAATCAAATCGAGCTGATATTCACGCTCAAGACGTTCCTGAATAATCTCCATATGCAGAAGTCCGAGGAATCCGCAACGGAAACCAAAGCCGAGCGCAACCGAGGTTTCAGGCTCAAACGAAAGAGCCGCATCATTAAGCTGTAACTTTTCAAGAGCGTCCTTCAGGTCGCCGTACTTTGCGCCGTCAACAGGATAAATACCGCAGAATACCATCGGCTGAGCCTCACGGTAGCCGGGCAAAGGCTCCTCGGCAGGATTTGAAGTAAGCGTTACGGTATCGCCCACCTTTGCGTCGGCAAGCGTTTTGATTGAGCCTGCAATATAGCCAACCTCGCCTGCGTAAAGTCCGTCGGTCTTTTCCATCTGCGTTGCGTGCATAAGTCCGCACTCAACAACGTTGAATTTACTGCCCGTAGCCATAAGCATAAACTCGTCACCGGGGTGAATCTGTCCCTCTTTGAGCCTTACATATATGATAACGCCCTTGTAGCTGTCGTAGTAGCTGTCAAAAATCAGCGCACGGAGCGGAGCGTTTATGTCGCCTGTCGGAGCGGGAATGTCCGAAACGACCTTTTCGAGCACGGCGTGAATGTTGATTCCCGCCTTTGCCGAAATTTTCGGTGCGTCCTCGGCAGGGATTCCGATAACGTCCTCAATCTCCTGAATAACCCTGTCGGGGTCTGCGCTGGGCAAGTCAATTTTGTTGACAACAGGGACTATCTCCAATCCGCTGTCAACGGCGAGATATGTGTTTGCAAGCGTCTGCGCCTCAATTCCCTGCGATGCGTCAACAACGAGAATTGCGCCCTCGCAGGCGGCAAGTGAACGTGAAACCTCGTAGTTGAAGTCAACGTGACCGGGGGTGTCGATAAGGTTAAAGAGGTAGTCCTCGCCGTCGTCAGCCTTGTAGATTACGCTGACGGCACGAGCCTTGATTGTAATTCCCCTCTCACGCTCAAGCTCCATATCGTCAAGGAGCTGTGACTCCATATCACGAGCCGAAACGGAGTTCGTCTGCTCTAAAATTCTGTCTGCAAGCGTACTTTTGCCGTGGTCTATGTGAGCAATAATGCTGAAATTTCTGATTTTATCCTGCGGAAAAGACAACGTAAATCACCTTTTTCTGTTATATAATGCTATCTTATTTGGTGAGCTAAACTATAATTTAGAGTTAGAATTACATTAAGAATATTTTATGCACAACATCGTAGGGGCGGATTTGCATATCCGCCCGTGTTGCAGAAACGTTTGGTTTACTTGGGCGGATATGCAAATCCGCCCCTACATCAACATCGCTATAATACGCCGCTAAATTATAGTTTAGCTATCTAAATAAATATATTATACCATATCCAAAAGCCACCGACAAGACATAGTTTTGAATATTCAGGTATTCGCACTGTCCGTTTTATGACACACACTGTTTTCTATAATATATATTGTAAGGTATATGAAAACAGAAAACGGAGGAAGGTACTATGCTGAATTTATGTGTTTTTATTTTTGTAATCTATGCGGTGAGCTACTCCGCAAAGGTGATTTTGTTCGGGAAATCAGGCAAAAAGCAGAAAAAAGCCTATTGCACTGCAAGAAGTGCAACAGCTAAAACGAATATAAAACCGCAAAGGCGCAAACTCAGTAAACCGAACATAGTAAAAATCAAGCAGACAAAAGCAGGACGTATGGGAAAATCTCCCGTACGTCCTGTTTTAATTTCAGTTTTGTATTGACATTATTATAATGTTGGTGTATTATAAATATAGTAACGGAACAGTTTTGGCTGTTCTGCTTATAGTTGGTTATATTTTTACAACCGCCTTGTATTGCAGTACAGGGCGGTTATTTTTTTATGTATTTTATAACTTCAAGGATAACTACCAACAAAATAATCAGTAACACCGTTTCCGTCATACATATCACCCCCTTATTTGGGGTGCAGAAAAACCGCCGCCGTTCCGTTACTACGAATATTATTATATCAGGTATGCATTATTTGTCAATTATAATCGCAAAATACACAAAAGGTCGGGTAGCCGTATCAACGGTAACCCGACCTTTATTTACTTACTAAATGTTCAAAATAGATGTTGCGATTCCAAAGTAAATCAACAGCGACAGCGAGTCGCAGACTGTTGAAATCAGCGGATTTGCCATTACCGCAGGGTCAAAGCCGATTTTGCTTGCCAGCAAGGGCAAACTTGAGCCTACGAGCTTTGACATCATAATCGTTCCCAGAAGCGTCAGCGACACGACAAGCGCAATCATAAACGCATTCGGGTTGCCGTTCAAATCAAAAATCATCAGCTTTATGAAATTCGCCGCCGCAAGCGTTGCGCCGCAGAGGATTGAAACCCTCAGCTCCTTCCACAAAACCTTGAACATACTTTTGAACTCAATTTCACCGAGCGAAAGCGCACGGATAACCGACACCGAAGCCTGCGAGCCTGCGTTACCGCCCGAACCCGTAATCATCGGGATAAACGACGAAAGCACAATCACGCTTGCAAGAGCGCCCTCGAACGAGGAAATAATCGTACTTGTAAACGTAGCCGAAAGCATAAGCACAAGCAGCCACGGGATACGCTTGCGGTAAATTCCCCAGACGCTCGTTCTCATATATGGCTTGTCCGACGGCAAAACCGCCGCCATCTTTTCAATATCCTCGGTAGCCTCTTCCTGAATAACGTCGATAGCGTCGTCGATTGTTACAATACCGACAAGCCTGTTTTCGTTATCGACAACGGGCAGAGCAAGGAAATTGTAGTTTGAAAACATCTGCGCAACCTGCTCCTGGTCGTCAAGCGTATTAACCGAAATGACGTTTTCCTCCATCAAGTCCTTTACGAGGTCGTCGTCGTCAGCCAACAGCAAATCCTTGACGGTTGAAATACCGATAAGCTTGTTGTTGTTATCGGTAACGTAGCAGGTGTAAATTGTTTCTTTGTCAACGCCTGTTCTTCTGATTCTCTTGATTGCCATTTCAGCGGTCATATCAGGACGAAGTACTATAAACTCCGTCGTCATAATTGAGCCTGCGCTGTCCTCGGGATATTTCAGAAGCTCGTTAATCTGCTTTCTCATATCCTTGTCAGCCTGTCGCAGAATACGCTTTACAACATTGGCAGGCATTTCCTCGATAAGGTCAACAGCGTCATCGACAAACAGCTCGTCAACAACCTCTTTAAGCTCGCTGTCGCTCAAGCCGTGAATAAGGAACTCCTGTGTTTCGTCGTCCATTTCAACAAAGGTTTCGGCGGCAAGCTCTTTTGGCATAATGCGAAAAAGAATAGGCGTTTTTTCATCCTGTAACTCCTCAAAAATCGCAGCAATATCGTACGGTTTCATCGTAGTCAGGATGTCACGCAGGGTATTGAACTTTCTCTCTTCAAGCAACACCCTGATGGTTTCCGTAAGCGTTACGTTAACCTGTTCCATCATCTTTCCTCCTTTTTAACTCATGGAGTAAAGACGTGTGTTCCTTGGGCAGTCTGCACCTTAAAAACGGCGCAAAAATTACGAAAACAAAATGAACGCAAAAGCGCGCATTTTATTTCTACTTCGCCCGGGTACAGCGCCTTTATTACCATCTGCGTCCATTAAGTTTTCACCTCTTGTTTTTATTATTCGGGCATAAGCCCGTACATATTATTTTAGTCCAAAAATAAAGTGTTGTCAACACAATTATTCACTCTACGCACCAAAAAGGCCGGACACCGTTTCTGCGATGTCCGACCTTTAATGAAATCAGAATTTTAAATTACTTGAGGTATGTGCCGTTTGTGCCGATCTGACCGTCGATTCCGGTAAATCCTGTTGCACAGCATACATATACTCTCATATTTGCAGTACCGATTGACGGAACTGTGAGCGTACCGTTTGTAACATTCTGAACGTCACCTGTTACGGCGTCGATGTACTTGCCGTTGGGGATGTTCTTGAATGTTGCATCGCCTGAAATTGCAACGCATGCAAGGCTGTCAGTCTCAGAATCAGTATAGCGACGTACATATGCCATATTGCCGCTTACGTAGTTGCTGTCAACTGTATACTGACCTTTCTGTAAAGCCGGAACAGCCTGACGGATAAGGTTAAGCTGTCTTAGGTGAACTGACAGAGGTGCATTCAGAGTTTCTGCAACCTTACCGCTTGCGGTATATTCACCGTAATCGGTAGCAGTTACGTTACCCTCCATATAGTCGCCGAAGTAAGCACGGCCTGTTTTAGCAAGAGGAGCGTTAGGACCTACGTCAATAACATTACCCTTTGCAAATTCAACCTCTGTACCGTAGTAGATACAAGGAACGCCACGGAATGTAAACATTAGGTTCATATTTTCTGCCCAAGCCTGCGGTCCGCAACTGTAACGTGTTTTCTCCATATTATCAGGGCCGTAGTCGTGGGAGTCAACGTATGTTACAACATATGTTGAGTCGTTGTATAAGTCATCCTCACTTTTGGCTGCTGTGAAAGCGCTGTTAGCATCCTTAAACGCCCAGTGCATTGGGAAGTCGATTACGGAAGTACCGTTTGACTTGCTGTGGTCAGGAGTATGGTATGTAATGCCGTCTAGGTAAGCATTGTTACTCTTCTGATTAAAGTTTCTGTTGCTGTATGCATCGTAGTGACCTGTAGAAGTTGAAAGGTTAGTGCTCCAACTGTCAGTCCAGCTACTTGCAGAAGCATATGGGCTGTCTAATTCTTTCCAAGTGTAGAAGAAGCAAGAGTCGGAAGAACCGCCCTCATTGTAAGCTCCGTGATATCTTGCACAAACCTCACCGAAAATCCAGAAGTTTTCAACATCCGAGAACTTAGGGAAGTAAGCCTGGTTCAATGTCCAACGGTTAATGTGCTTTTCTGTATCAAGACGGAAATAGTCAACACCCATATCAACATATTCTCTGAATGTGTCTGTCAAATACTTAGCGACAATTGGATTTTCCGTGTTAATATCTACACAGTCACCTGCCATTTGGCCTGTCTGCTCTGTTGACTGACCCCAACCAAGACTCTTTTCGTGGTGGTAGTAATTATTTGTATCGTTAGCGTCCTCTTTCATAACACTAAGTCTTGCTTGGTACTGATATCCGGGAAGCATAGTGTCATAGTCAGGAGCAATCTTTGTAAGTAAAGAATCAGGAACTTTCTGCAAACAGTCAACAGAGTCAAGTTTGCTGTAATCCTTTGTAAACATTGGAGCAAGGAAAGCCTCACCAAAGTTACTTGAATGGTTCCATACAACGTCCTGTACAATCTTCAGTCCCTTTTCGTGGGCTGCGTCGATTACGTCCTGGAATGTTGTATCGTCACTTTCGTAACGTGGGTCAACCTTTGCAAAGTCAAAAGCATGATAGCCGTGATAGTCATAGCCTGAGCAGTTTTCAACTACAGGGGTAATCCAAACAGCAGTAAAGCCAAGAGCCTTGATATAGTCAAGCTTTTCTATAAGTCCCTTAAAGTCGCCTCGCCAAGCAGGGTCGGCGTCGGGATTATTTGCCTGACTGTCATCCCAGCAGTGAACGTTGTTGCCTGTGTCACCGTCATAGAAACGTGTCGTGATAATAAAGTAGATACTGTTCTCACGGAAATCTACACGCTCGGGAGAGTCAAGTTCGCCAGGGTTTGAGCTATACCATCTATTACCCTTGTACCAATATTCACCGGCAGATTTACGTGTAAGTTCCGGTGACTGCTCGCCGTTGACTACGAAAAGCATATTGATTTTAGTAACACTGTTGAAAGTGTAACTATACCAATTATTGCCCTCGCTTGTCATAGCCGAACCGGGATAGCTTGTTTCCATATTCTGCGGAAGGCTGTTCCAATAATAAATTGTAGGTGCGCCGTCCTCGCAGTAATAATGCACCTTAATGCCGCTTGATGCAGAAGTGTTGCTGTCGTTGTCAACTGTAGCTGCACTCGTTGACATAACTGCGACAGTGCATACAACACAAACTGCCAAAATCAAAGCAAGTATTTTTTTAAATTTTGCCATAGATTTTCCTCCTAATGACAGATATTTGTTCAAGTATATTATAAAATAACAGCAAAAATATATATTTCTTTAATAGAATTATATGCCTCGAGTACCTTCCAAAAATTTACACCCATATTTAGACATAATAAACAAAAAAACATGCTTTCTCCAAAACATTATAAAAATCGAGGAAAAAGCATGCAATATTATTGTAATATTTTATTGTATATAAAATCCACTTCAGTAAGTTAAACGATAATTTAGCCGAGTGCCTCGGCGGGCAAATCGAGCGGAAAAGTCGGTTTGTTTGGAGAAAATTGCAGCCCGAATTTTAAGTTGATATGTAGGTGACGTTTCGGGACGTCAAGGTGATTCCCCTATTAGGGGAAATGTCGCAAAGCGACAAAAGGGTTGCCGTTTTCGCAGAAAAGCCGTCCCCTACGGCGATATAGGAAACGTTTGTATTTAGTCGTAGGGACACGGTGTGCCGTGTCCGCAGTAGCAATCAAACTTTACCGATAAAACTGTAGTTATAGAGGAAAACAAACATTTCCGTAGGGGACGGGTTCCCACACGTCCCGAAACGTATCCGATATATCTATCACCCCGAGGAAACCAAAC
>DPHV01000018.1 GCA_003521625.1 Ruminococcus sp. | reverse complement strand
CAATAGTGGTTTTTAGAGGTTACCTAATAGTATATAATAACGAATAGTATATAGTAAGCAATACTATTAATGAATAGTATATATAATAGTATTGCTGCTTGCACCTATGCGGTTTGTTCTGACTAATGACAGATTATTCAATCCACATAGGTCAAGCAATTTTTTATTTTTGGTTTATTTTAATTCATCTAATCGCCTATCTAAACGAATAGCATAGTGTCTTGATAGACGGTCAATTTCAACGCTCTATTCGGAGCATTTTCCTTCTATGGTTTCACCCGCTTATGAAACTATTTAATATATTACCTTAAACAATTTTTATAATTATCATCTGAAATAACAATCATCATCATTGAATAGTTGTTCTTTACATATAGAATAAAAGCGTTTTGTTTTGAAAATGCTTGTTTTTCCCATTCCTATGCCGTTTTTGAGGGTTTTTGCGAGTTTCCTCAATGTCGAGAGCGTTTTATCAAAAAAACCGAATTTTTCGCCCTTAACACCTCAATAATAGAGGGGTTATTCGCTGATTTTGCTTATTTTCGCCGAGTTTCCTCAATGTCGAGAATTTTCGCTTTTGGTCTTGCAAAACGCACCAAGAACCTTGACTTGTCGGAAGTCAGAACCATTGTAAATAATATTCGGATTGACAAAAATTCTCTTGCTATACGGCGTGTTTGTGCCGTTATCCACATAAGAGATTAAAAATTCTTCTTCGTGGTTATGCTCAAAAGTTAATGCTTGCAACTCCTTTAAAAGTCTTGATGCCTGTGTTGTATCGTAGCCGACCAAATTACATAAATCAGCAACCGTCAACGGCTCAATTTCTTTCAACTCCTGTTCAAAGGGGTTTCTACAAAAGATGTTATACTGTAGGTTTATAAATGGGAGTAATTTAAACACATATCCAAGTTGTTTATGTTTTCGAACGCTTGTAGAATTATAAAGTTTTCTAATGGAGTTACAATATGCTTTTTGATAATGTATAAAATCTGCTCCCTGACAATCGGGGAGTTTATGCCTAAAAATATGTGCATTGTCCGATATGTATAAATCACCGTCACGCTCAACAATATATCTATTTTCAACTTCTTTCCAAAAATCATAAGCCGCCTTTTTTGAGATGTTGAGAATTTTTTGCAAGTCTGTTTTCTTTATCGTGTTTTTTTGTGACCGTCTGAACATATCGTCATACCACAAGTAAGTGCATAACATTACTAATTTTGCTATTGTCTGTGGTTTTAAGTCGGCAAATACATTGTCCGCCAAAATGAAGTAAAAATTGCCAAGTTCTTTCTTAGCCAAGTTCATATATCGTAATTTTGCCGCTCGGCGTTCTTTGGATTTTAGCCATTCTTGAGTAGCTTTTTGTTGATGTGGACTTCTTGTAATTGTGCCGATAGGGACTAATAATTGCATCATCTCGGTGACTTCGCCTGTTTCGGGATTGATTTTGTATGTTTTATCGTCATACTCGTTTATAACCATTCGATTCTCCTTTACCATTTTTTATTTTCTTTTCGTATCTCTCTGATTCGCTTTCTATATCCTTTTTTATCGCCATTTTTCAATAATTTGTGTAATTCTCTGTGTTCCGCTTTTGTCACCCATATAAGATTTTTAGAGTGATTATTTAGTGGATTTTTGTCGATGTGATGCACTTCGTCTTTGACTAACCAACCTTTGCAAAAATAATAAGCAACTCCGTAGTGAATATAAAAATGTTCATACTTATTATGGTTTCGTTTGAGATTTACATAATAGTAACCGTTTTTTATATCGGGTTGCAAATAAATTCCTACATCACTATCAAAAACTCGACCATTGTTTGCAATCCAATATCTCAATTGGTATTCATTTCTCATTGGACTAAAAATCTCATCATCTTTATTTGCACTCAAAATCGGTTTAAAATAAGTATCAAAATCTAATTCCAAATCGCCAAAAGCCAATGCAGGATTGCCTAAAAATTTTGGCTTTGGAGTATAATCTAAATGCTTGTTCTGCCATTCTTGCAGAGAATCAATATTAACCATATATGTGTTGGATTTTGTTTTATATCCGTCTATTTCTCCACCGCCGCATAATTCTGCAACTTTTCGTGCTTTTATGCCTGTAAGTTTTTCACACTCTTGTGTTGATTTGTATTTTTCTGTTTTCTCCATTAAAACACCTCACTCATTTTGTTAATATACTTTCTGATGTTGTTTTCTTTTTCTTGTGACAGCCTTAAATCATTATTGAGCCATCTATAATATGCTGTTGTGCTCATCTGCATACGCTTGCAAAAGGTAGTAATTGGTATTCCGACCTCTTGCAAGGTCTTTTTAGTCTGTTCTTTTATGTTGATGTTTACTCACCTCCTAACCATTACAACAAAAAAACGCATAGGCGTACAAACACCAATCACAAAAAAGCAATTAGTGCTTGTACGAACCTATGCGTCCCAATTCATCTGTTACTGTACTTGATATTAAATTTTCTTTTGCTATTCCTTTTACTTCAGACCCGTTTGTTTTGCGAATCCGTCCTCAGTTTTGTTGAGGAAATAAAATCAAACAAGAATATAGCTCGGACGGGATTTTGCCCGATTATAGATTAGATTAATTATACAAATATTATAGTTCAAAATTCAACAAAAGTCAAGGTCTGTTTTGCTATTTTGAAAAATTTTTTTATCAAAACATCATAGCAATAAAACCTCTGTTTTATTAGCCGTAAGAAAAAATCTTAAAGGGACATCGTGTCCCATTAAGAATTAAAAATCAATCCAAAATATAGACTTGCTCTAAAATCGTTATATTTGCCCTATATCGCATTTTTGTTTAAAAGGTAAACTTATACTACTAAACTACAAAAACGCAATACAGGCTAATTCTCGGCTTGTATGGGGTATATATGCTTTATTGATATACTCAACAGACAAATAAGCCTTGCCGCCGACCTATCCAATAATTTTTATCTGAACACGATGTTCAATTAAATCTTAAAGGGACACGATGTCCCATTAAGAAAAGCAAGCCTAAAAATATAGACTTGCTCTAAAATCGTCATATTTGACCTGTATTGCATTTTTATCAATAGATATAACTTTATATTATTAAACCATAAAAACGCAACAGAGGGCAATTCTCGGCTTGTATGGGGGTATTTGTGGTTTTTACCCATAGAACAATTGCATTTTTATACAAAAACTCTTTCAACTTTTATTTTTAAGATTATAGTTTGTATCTTTTTTGTAATTACTTTCTATTTTAAAAAAAATTTAGTCTTTGTCGGAGTCCTCGACATACTCCATTATATCGCCCGGCTGACAGTTGAGATATTCACATAGTCGATTTATTGAACGGTCATCAATGTGTCCTGTACCTTTACGCATTTTTTCAAGTGTTTCAGTACCTACAATTTTATTTTTTCTTAACGAGTACATTGTTAAACCTTTTTCTTTTAATAGTTCAAATAATTTATTATATCTTATTGCCATTTATTTGTTCCTTTCTTTTTTTAAATAAGCCTTCTTTCCCACTATACACATTATAGCACAAGCGTTGTACTAAAGCAAGTGTAATAATGCACAAATATTTGTACTAAAGCTTGTGCAATTTACCTATTGATATGTACTAAAGTTAGTGCTATAATATAGACAAGATAAGAGAGACAGCGAACACTCGATGACAAACGGCTCGTTAACCTGTAGTTACGATACACCCGACAGCACATAAGAATGGGAATGGCAGGCAGTGCAAATAAACATTAAAGGAGCAATAACAATGAGTATCAACGAAATGGAGAAAAAAATCGAAACATTGAGAGAGTGGGAGGAACTTCTTGAAGAAGCAAAGGCACAAGTTGAAACCTTAAAGGACGAAATCAAAGCCGAAATGCTTTCACGCAATACCGAGGAGCTGACCGCAGGACGTTATATTTGTCGTTGGACTTCCGTTCTTTCAAACCGATTTGACAGCACAACATTCAAAAAGGAACACGCCGAAATGTACAAGCAGTACACAAAGCAGACCGCAAGCAAAAGATTTTCAATTGCATAACAAAAAGCCCTTGCAAGACCACCACATCAACGCAAGGGCAAGCAACCACACCAAACCAACGGAGCAGTTACATATATATTATAACTGTAGCTGCTCCAAAAATCAAGATAAGGAGCAAATAAAATGAAATGGTTTAACAATCCTTCAACTTTAGAGGAACTCAAACAGCAGTATAAAAAACTTGCATTGAAACATCACCCCGATTTAGGCGGCAATACAGCCGATATGCAGGAAATCAACAACGAGTATGACATACTCTTTACAAGGCTTAAAAACACGCATAAAACGGTTGACGGCAAAACATACACGGCAAGCAAGGAAACAACAGAAACACCGGACGAGTTCAAAAACATAATAAATGTGCTAATCAATCTTGAAGGCATCAATATTGAGTTGTGCGGCTCTTGGTTATGGATAACAGGCAACACCAAAGAACACAAAGAAGTATTAAAGGGTTTACATTTCAGATGGAGTAAATCAAAACTTGCGTGGTATTACCACACAGCAGACTACAAAAAATCAAGCAAGAAAACATATTCGCTCGACCAAATAAGGGATTTATACGGCAGCGAAACAATCAAAGCAAATCCACAATTAAAGTTAGCAATTATATAATTATTATGCTGCGCTATCGGCTTGACGGGCAGGAAGGAACAACATATGAATATTTTAATTATTGTGGTTTTATGTGTATATCTTGCGTTTAACATTCTTGTAGCTAAATTTATGAGCGCAGCGGAAATGCAACACCGTTTTGTTGACGGTCAGAATTTAGTCGGAAAAATCGCAACTAACATATTTTATGGTTTTGCGTGGCTCTTAAAAGGCTTGAAATTCGTTGTTGTAAATAACATTAAGTAAAAGGAGCGATAAATAATGATTGAGTTATCAAACAATGACATTGAAATTATCAAGAGTCATTCAAGGGAATTTTTAGAGCCTATCCTCACCATTACGCAATTAAGCAATCTGCACTTGTCCGAAGCTGAATTGATACAGAATGAGGACTTTAACAAAGTAATAGCACAGCTGACGGAAATTGACAAGCAGGGTTTGCGCCCACAGTTTTATATGCTTGTAACAATTATAATGGAATAAAGGAGCGAAAAATAATGACCGCAGAAGAAAAAATTGTAATAATGAAAAAACATTCAGCCGAATTTCTGGAACCTATCTTAATTATGCTGGATGTGATGAGTTTACAGTTGCCCAAAGCAGAATTGATGCAGAATGAGGACTTCAAAAAAGTAGGATTGATGGTAAAAGAGATTAAACGGCAGGGATTCAAGGAACCTTTTATGGATTTTCTGACTATTGTTTTAAGATATATCAAAGACGGAGTATAGCGTAATAGGAGGCTGATTTCTAATGTATTATGCAACATTCAAAGGACTTAAAAAAGGTGACATCGCAGAATTTAACACCAAACAGGAGCGTGACGATTGGGTAAACTTCAAAGATGATTTTAGCATTTTTGTTGATAATGCACCCGATAATTGTGTTTTTGAAAGAATGGCACTTGATGACGAAGATGTTATTAACAACGTGGTGAATGATAAAACGATGCCGACACAGCAAGATGATTTCTTGCCTAATGTTAAATGGTATTTGAGGAGCATCGCATAAATCAAGGCGGCTGAAATATTGCCGCCTATACTTTTATCAAACAATGTAATTTTAGAGTGTACTCTATATTTATGCACGCCAAGCAGTAAAATTAAAATGGATTTTGCATTAAATTTACATTTTGCAGTCAATATCAAAGACTTTATTTTTACATTTACAAGGAGGATACAAAATGCAGATAGCGTATATCAGAGTATCAACGATTGAACAAAACGAACAACGGCAAATTGATGCTATGCAAAAGTACAACATTGAAAAATGGTTTGTTGAAAAGGTATCGGCAAAAGACACAAACCGACCTAAATTGCAAGAAATGCTTGACTTTGTGCGAGAGGGTGACACAATACATATACACGACTTTTCACGGCTTGCACGCTCGACAAAGGATTTACTTGATATTGTTGATTTGTTAAAGACTAAAAATGTAACACTTGTTTCAAATAAAGAGAATATTGATACAAGCACTCCCACAGGCAAATTGATGTTGACTATGATTGCCGCAATTAACGAATTTGAGCGTACAAACCTACTTGAGCGACAAAAAGAGGGAATTGCTGTTGCAAAGGAAAAAGGCAAATATAAAGGGCGCAAGGCTATTTCTATTCCCGACTTTGAAGATTACTATAATATGTATATCTCAAGACAAATTACAAAGTCAGAGCTTGCCAAAAGGCTGAAAATCAGCCGCCCGACACTCGATAAACTAATCAAAGAATATCAAAATAAATAACTTAAATTTCAGCGGAATAAGTCAATTACTCCGCTGATTTTTTGTCACCATATAAGACGGGGGTACTTTACAATTCCGATTTGCCTCTGTATTCCACTAACTCTAATATGTGGTCTATTCTATCCTCACGATAAATTTTTTCTAACAAATTACAATAATCGCAGCGGCAATGCTCCGCAAAATATAAGTTTAATTCGCATAAAGAATTATCTTTAGGTCAATTAAATTTATATCTGTTGCCCTTTTGGTAATTGCTGTCATTTCTTCTAACGATTTTTCTAACAAAATATTTTATAAATAATTTTTTGCAACTCCTCAAACTTTGAGCATTTGCATTTTTTAACATTATCTTATTTAATATTGTCGTTTTTTGCAAACCCTCCTACATTGAGGGGTTAATGGTGAAAAATAATTCGACTGTAAATCTGTTGTCATCGACTTCGGTGGTTCGAATCCACCTTCTCCCACCAGTTCTCAAAATCGCCTTAAACACTGCGTTTAGGGCGGTTTTCTTTTTGCGTTTAATAAAAATTCAAGAAAACTACTGCAGCTTACATACCTCAAATTGCAACTTACTTTTGTTGAATTTGAATTCTGTTTCTGTTATGATAAAATAAGATTACAGACAGGGAGGTCAGACAATGTTCAAGATTACGATTACACAAATCGGTGAAAACGATGAGGAAGAAATAGTCGTCAGGTGCCGTGAAATCAACGACGAGGTGCTCTCAATTGTTGAACGGCTCAAAAAGAACGAGGCTATGCTGCTCGGCAGCAGGGACGGCGAGATGTTCCGCATTGCGCCGAAGGATATTTACTACATAGAATCCGTTGACAACAAAACCTACATTTATCTTCAGAAAAACGTCTATGAGTCAAAGCTCAAGCTTTATGAGCTTGAAGAACAGCTCGGCAGTACAAAGCTGTTCAGGTGCTCAAAGGCTATGATACTGAATATTTCAAAAATCCGCTCGGTATCGCCGTCAATCAACGGCAGGTTTGAGGCAAAGCTGACAAACGGCGAAACTGTGATAATTTCACGCCAGTATGTGCCGAATCTGAAAAAACGTCTTGGAATGTGAGGGATAATAATGAAAGATACAGTTAAAATTGTAATTACGCATTTTTTCATAATTTCAACAGGTGTGCTGTTTATAATCAGCCTTTCAAATCTGCTTTTTGCCGGTAGCGAACCGTTGTCGCCCGAGTTGCCGTGGCAGATATTTCTGACAGGCATTTTGGGAGCACTGCCGTCTTTTTTGTTCTACTTTAAAAACGAGCCGACGAAAAAGCAATTCAGGGTGAGAACGGTAATTCATTTTATTGTAATTGAAGCTGTAGTTATGACCGAGGGAGCGTTTTTTGGGTGGTACGAAAGCCTTATTGGCGCTTTGGTGCATTTTGTTGCTATTATTGCTGTTTATCTCTTTGTATGGGCGTACAGCTACTTTATGAATATGCACCTCGCAAGGGACATCAACGCCGCACTCAAAAGATTTAACGAAGACGACGAGGACGACGAAGTTTAATGCATTTCACATAATCAATTCTGCACCTTACATCGGGTTTTGAACAACTCGGTGTAAGGTGTCTTTTTTATTGTTTTTTTGTCTGTTACAATAAGGTCACGACAGGAGGAAAGCTTATGAAAAAGATAATTGAAGTACAGAATCTTGTAAAGGACTACAAGGACGTTCACGCAGTGAGGGATATTTCATTCAGCGTTGACGAGGGTTCGTTTTTTGCGTTCCTCGGAGTAAACGGCGCAGGAAAATCTACCACAATCAACATACTCTGTACAGTGCTTGAAAAAACTTCGGGTGTTGTAAAAATAGGCGGCTATGACCTTGATACGCAGAAGTCGAAAATTAAGGACTTAATCGGAATTGTTTTTCAGAATCCCGTGCTTGACAAACAGCTTACCGTTAAGGAAAATCTTGTATCACGTGCCGCATATTACGGTTACACAAAAGCGGAAACGAGGAGCAGGATTGACGAGCTGACGGATATTTTCAATCTCACCGAAATCCTTAACAGACGTTATGCAAAGTTAAGCGGAGGTCAGCGCAGGAGAGTTGACATTGCAAGAGCGCTGATAAACAGACCGAAAATCCTCTTTCTTGACGAGCCGACTACGGGACTTGACCCGCAGACGAGAATTCAGGTGTGGAGCATTATCCACAAGCTCCGCAGAGAAACGGGACTTACGGTGTTCCTGACCACTCACTATATGGAGGAAACTGCCGACTGCGACAACGTTGTGATTATCGACTCGGGCAGAATTTCCGCAAACGATACTCCGCACAGCTTAAAAAAGCAGTATGCTCACAACAGGCTTGTATGGTACACTCCGAAATCCGACAGCACAGAAAATCTGCTGAAAGCTGAAAAGCTTGATTTTGAATACATCGGCGACGCCTACAAAATAAAAATTGCCGACAGCGGAGAGGCTACAAGGCTTATAACAAGCTATCCGCAAATCAGCGATTATGAGGTTATAAAGGGAGATATGGACGACGTATTTCTTACAATTACGGGAAAAAGGCTTGGTGAATAATATGGTAAAGACATTATGCGCATACAAGGGAATGACGCTTCGCAACATAAAGGTTTATCTTAAAGACAGAATGGCGATTATACTTTCGATGCTCACGCAGATTATCGTGCTCGGACTTTATCTGCTGTTCCTTAAAGGCAACTACCTTGATACAATAAGAGAAAACCTCGGCGAGCTTGAAAGCCTTGTGACTGACGGAGCAATTGAGGCTCTTATAAACTCGTGGCTTATCGCAGGCGTAATCGGAACATCGGTTGTCACAGTTGCGCTCAACTCGCTTTCGGTAATGGTTTCCGACAAGCAGAACAAAATCAACTACGATTACGGTGCATCTCCGGTAAAGGGAAGTACGGTCGTGCTGTCCTATTTCAGCGGTGCAGTTGTCAACACAATTATGATAAGCTCCATTCTGCTTACGGCAGGTCTTATCTTTATCGCAGTCGGCGGAACGTTTGTTTACACCTTTACCGACATTCTCTGCATTTACGGACTGACTGTGCTCGGCTCTGTTTCATCAACGCTTTTGCTTATGGTTTTCGCATCGTTTTTCAAGAAAACCTCCACCTTAAGCTCATTCAACGTGATGATTTCAGCGGCAATCGGCTTTGTAATCGGCGCATATATCCCCGTTTCGCAGTTTGGTGAGGGAGTGCAGACGGCTGTAAACCTTGTTCCCGGCTCACAGATTGCAGGAATGATGAGAAACGTGCTTATGAACCCTGCAATTGAGAATATCAGCGATATGCTGAACGGTGCAGATAAGGGAATGTTTGCCGAAAGCGTAAAGGAAATTTTTACTCTGAAAATGAATTTGTTTGACAACGAAGTCGGCTTCGGATTTATGATGACTTATTCGCTTATAGCAATAGCAGTATTTTTGATTCTGAACCTTGTTTCATACAAATTCAGCTCAATTTCAAAGGAGTAACAGGACAACAAAAAGGCGATTGCAAACGCAACCGCCTTTTATAATAAATTATTTTTAATTCGGAATGCGGAATTCGGAATTCGGAATTAATGGTCGCTACGCTCCGAATTTATAATGTTACCGGTTTAATGGAAAGGTTTGTTTATTGAATTTAGTTTGATATATCGGCAACGTTTCCTTTATCGCCGTAGGGGACGGCATCCCTGACGTCCCTAAACATTACCTATATATCAATTTAAAATTCGGGCATCCGTTTTTTCAAAATAATCCGACTTTTCCACTCGATTTGCCCGCAGGGGCACCCTGCCGATTACCAGATTCCGAGGACGTGCTGCATTAAAATGCTTACGCCCGTAATTGCAATCCAGCAGGTGAAGCCCAGCAAAATAGGCTTGCCGCCTGTTTTTACAAGCTTTACAATGTTGGTGTTGAGCCCGATTGCTGCCATAGCCATTACAATGAAGAATTTGCTGAGCTGTTTTAAGAAACCGAAAATACTGTTTGCAATATCAAGCGCCTGTCCTGTCAATACAGAAGTTACAATTGTCGTGATTACCGATGCGAGCACAAAATAAAGAATGAACATCGGGAAAATCTTTTTCAGGCTTACCTTTGTTTTTGAGCCTGTGTTACCGCTTTTTTCTTTTCTCATTCTGACAAATGCGAGCACGAGCGTAATCGGAATAATCGCAAGCGTTCTTGTCAGCTTTACGATTGTTGCGGAGTCAAGCACCATTGAGCCTGTGCCGTGCATTGAATCCCACGTTGAAGCGGCGGCAGTTACCGACGAGGTGTCGTTTACTGCTGTTCCTGCAAAGAGCGCAAAGCCCTCGTTGCTCATTCCGAGAAAACCGCCGAGTGTTGGGAAAATCAGAGCCGCAATTACGTTGAAAAGGAAGATGCCGAAATCGACTGCGCAATTTCCTCGTCGTCAGCGTCAATTACAGGAGCAGTTGCGGCAATTGCCGAGCCGCCGCAGATGCTTGAGCCGACGCCGATAAGCGTTGCCGTCTTTGACGGAACCTTTAAAAGCTTGTACATAACAAAAGCAACGATAAGAGAGGTCGCAATTGTCGAAAGAATAATCGGGAGCGAGGTAAGACCTACCTTGCCGATTGTCGCAAGGTTAAGTCCGAAGCCAAGCAGAATTACAGCGTATTGCAGAATCTTCTTCGAAGTAAAGGCTATACCGTCAGTAAATACGCCTTTCTTTTTAATGATGAGAGAAAGAATCATTCCGACAATAATTGCAATTACCGGTGCGCCGATAACCTCAAGCGCAGGAACAAACATTACAAGAAACCAAGAAGGAACTGCAATTGCAAGGCAAAGCAGTATTCCTAAAATAAATTTTTTCATATAATACTCTCCATATTTTAATTGTCAGAAGTCCCAGTCGGGGATAAAGTCGGTGCTTGCAGAAGTTAAATCCTGCGTAAATCCGTCAAGACCTAGAGCGTAAAGCTCCGATTTTACCTTTTCGTATTCACGACGAGTGACTGTTCGGTTGATTTTCGGGAAATCGTGAGCCTTGTTGACAGGCACATACTGACACATAAGGCTTACAAGCACCTGCTTGTCGTAGCTCCGCTTTATAATGTCGAGCACGCCAAGGCTGTTTTTGGTGTGAGAGGGGAGAATAAGGTGGCGTACAATTACTCCCTTTTTCATCATACCGTCCTCATCAATCACAGGCGTGCCCACCTGAAAAATCATCTCTTTTATTGCGGCTGAGGCAGTGTTTACGTAGTTCGGCGCAGAGGAATATTTTATTGCGAGAGCGTCGTCGGAATACTTGAAGTCGGGCAGGTAGATGTCCACAAGACCGTCGAGAATTGAAAGAGTTTTCGGGCTTGTGTAGCCGCTGCAGTTGTACACAACAGGTACTGACGGCTTGTAAATGTCAAGGCTCTCGGCTACCGCAGTTACATAGTGGTCGGCTGTCACAAGGTTAATGTTGTGAACGCCCTGCTGTTCAAGCCTTTTGTAGCAGTCGGCAAGCTCTTTCGGCGTTACGGCTCTGCCCTTATGACCGTCGGATATTTCGTAGTTCTGACAGAAAACGCATTTTAAAGTACAGCCCGAAAAAAACACAGTGCCGCTTCCTTTTGTACCGCTGATGCACGGCTCTTCGCCGAAATGCGGAGCAACCCTTGCAACGACAGGCAGAGTGCCTGCACCGCAAAAGCCGTTGCCCTGATGCTCGGTGCGGCAGGCATTGCATTTTCTCGGACAGAGATTGCAAATCATAAAAAATCACCTCGACTATTGTAGCATAAATGCAAACTAAAGTCGAGGACAAAATATAATTATATTATACGCAAAAATCTGTAAGATAGTCTTCTACAATATCATCAATATGGCATATTTCAATTTCAAGCTCGTTGCACATATTTACGAGCAAAATAATATCATTATAGTTTTTTGTAATTCCGTCAATTGATTTTACGAGCTTCCCTCGTGAAAAAACGTCAATTCCGTAATCATTTTCAGAACAATATTTTATGCAATTAAATTTATATTCTATCATTAGTATCCCGTGCTTTCGCCTAATGTTAATTTAGTTCACTAAAATCATACCATTTCAATAGGGAAATGTCAAGATACTTACATAAGACAACATAATATTATTGAAATATTGTAGGCATAGACATTTTTTATTATTTTTATGATGATTTTTTGCACTAATATTACATTGCTTTTTTTGCAAAAAATCAAAATGAAATTATTATGAATTATTTTATTGAAATATATTGAAAAATATTGTATAATTTATAAGCGTATATATTATTACTTGCGGATTATATATCGCATATTGCTTTTACGTTGGAAGCAATGCAAAATACTCACAAACTTTTTTGAAATTCGTGTCTGTTCAGGAAACGGGAGTGTAGAAAATCAGGAGTTTTTAATGATTTATGTTGAAAACCTAAGAAAGGAATTTAAGAAAACAATCAAGGAACCCGGCTTGAAGGGCAGTCTGAAATCCTTTGTTAAGCCGAAAAAGGAAATTGTCGCTGCGGTTAAGAACATTTCCTTTGATGTAAACGAGGGTGAAATTCTCGGCTTTATCGGTCCGAACGGTGCAGGAAAGTCTACTGTTATCAAGATGCTTACGGGTATTCTTTCGCCGACATCGGGAAAATGCACAATCAACGGAAAAGACCCTCAGAAGGACAGAAAAACATATGTAAAGGAAATCGGCGTTGTTTTCGGTCAGAGAACACAGCTATGGTGGGATTTGCCGCTTACCGATATGGTAAACGATTTTGTAAAGTACCCGATTGATATTTACAACAACGTAGTTCGTTCGGTGCTTACATATATCATACCCTTTGCGTTTACAGCGTATTTCCCTGCTCTCTACTTCCTTACGGGAGAAAACCCGCTTTTCAATATCGGAATGACAATTGTTGTTGCGCTTATTGTAATGACAATCGGAGTGCTTATCTGGAACAGGGGAATCAAAGCATACGAATCGGCAGGAAGTTGATGTAATATGATAGACTTTATTTCTGACAATTTTATACTTTGCATAACCGCAGTTTATGTGCTGTTGGGAATGATAATGAGCATTAAGCTGAAAAATTCCGATATAAAAATTGTTGACAAATACGGCAAGAGCTTTGCGGAAATTCCGTTTCGCATAAGGCACAGAATCTTGCTTAAAGGAAAATGGATAAAAATTCAGTACGCAATAACGGTTGTGTTGATTTATGCAGTAATGCTCGTAAGGCTTAACGATATTTTTTCGTTGCCTTTGGCAGTGTTGTTTGCACTTCCCGTTTCCTTTTTGTCGGCATTTGTTTTCTTCGAGAGTATACTTTTTGTGTCGGCTTTTGTGCGAAAGCTGATTTCCGTAAACAGTGCGTCGCTCAATGTTATGTTCTCCTCAATAATTTTTATTTTAGCGGCACTCTGCTTTTACTTTACGACAAGGGAAAGCCTGAATTTCAGTCAGTTTCTGCTGTCACAGATTTGTCTTGGCTGTTGCTACGTTATGATGCTTTTTGTGCTGATTCTGGTGCTCAAGGAGGCTAACAGCGGTGACAGTATTCTGACCTTCAGAAACATCTGGAAGTCGGCGTTCCTGACAATAATGCTTTTTATAATTGTGCTGTCGCTTATGTCCTACTGTTGCCTTTTGCATAACGCAAATGCTTTTGACGGCGTCAGATACGGACTGGCGGATATTTTCTACTATACGGTTATTACCTTTGCAACGGTGGGTTACGGCGATATTGTGCCTGTTTCATTGACGGCAAAGGCTGTATCGGTTCTGACGGTTATTACAAGTATATTGTGTATCACAGTTCTGCTAAGCGAAATTGCAGGGCTGAAAAAGAAACCGGTAAATTAATTCGGAATTCGAAATGCGTAATTCGGAATTAGTGTTGCTTTGCTCCGACTTTATTCTTTGAATATAGGTATTGTCAAACTGCATTTGGATATTTTAAACAAAAAGCGTTCGTAAACTTTGGCTTACGAACGCTTGCTTTATTCCTATAAGGAAATATGTATTGATAGATTATTGATAAAATATAATCAACGCACTATGTAATTTTTAGTGTATATATAAGAGGTGAGATTATGAAATTCAGAAAACCATTATCGTTATTGCTTTCTGCGGCAATGATTACGAGTATGGCTTCGTTTGCGGCTAACGCAGTTGTAACAAATAATGCCGAAGTTTCGGCCGGCAGCTACTACAACGCAACCTATCTCGAAACCTATGCAAACAGTGCATATAACGAAACAGGTCTTGGCTCCGTATACAGCAAGACCTCTACAACATGGAAAACATGGTCGCCTGACGCTACAGCCGTAAAGGTAAAGCTTTACAAAACAGGCTCCGACAGCGAATCGGGCGCAGGAGTAATCGGAACATATCCGCTTACGAAAAACAGCACCACGGGCGTATGGTCAACAACGCTTACGGGTGACTACAAGGACGTTTACTACACATACCTTGTAACGGTAAACGGCTCAACAAATGAAACTCAGGACGTTTATTCAAAGGCAGTCGGCGTAAACGGCAACCGCTCAATGGTTGTTGACCTCGACTCAACCGACCCCGATGGTTGGGACAGCGATAATCACGTTCTGTTTGACAGTGCAGCCGAGGCTGTTGTATGGGAGGTTCACGTTCGTGACTTCTCTGCTTCAAGCACTTCGGGAGTAAGTGCAGAAAATCAGGGTAAGTACCTTGCATTTGCCGAGGGCGGCACAACTCTTAATTCCGACACAAGCGCAAACGCTGTTTCAACAGGAATTGATTACCTTGTTGAACAGGGAATCAACTGCGTTCAGCTTATGCCGGTTTACGACTTCCAGTCGGTTGACGAGTCAAAAGCAAGCTCCTCTTCAAACCGCAACTGGGGTTATGACCCGCAGAACTACAACGTTCCTGAGGGCTCATATTCATCTGACGCATACAACGGCAACACAAGAATTACCGAGTTCAAGCAGATGATTCAGGCTCTCCACGACAGAGGAATCTCGGTTGTAATGGACGTTGTATATAACCATACATATACAACAGAAGGCTCGTGCTTCTCAAAGACAGTTCCGGACTACTACTACAGAAAAAAATCCTCAAGCACATACTCGAACGGCTCAGGCTGCGGAAATGAAACCGCATCCGATAAGCTGATGTACAGAAAGTATATGATTGAGTCCCTTAAATATTGGGCAGAGGAATATCACATTGACGGTTTCCGTTTCGACCTTATGGGTATTCATGACATTACAACGATGAATACTATCCGAACCGAGCTTGACAATCTCTACGCTGACGGCTCGGGCAAGAAAATCCTTATGTACGGCGAGCCTTGGACAGGCGGAACCGTTGCAATTTCCGACGGTTGTTCGCAGGCAAAGGCTGCTTCACTTGATGCAAGAGTAGGTATGTTCTGCGACAGCTACCGTGACGCTATCAAGGGCGACACAAACGGTACAGGCAAGGGTTATGTTCAGGGCACAACCTCTAAAACGTCAACTGTTGTAAGAGGCATACAGGGTAAGGGCTTCAAGGCAAAAGCTCCGTCACAGACGATTGCCTATGCCGACGCTCACGATAACCTGATTCTCTGGGATAAGATTATAAGGAGCAACAGCTCTTCGGCTTGGAATTCCACAGATGAAAAATTCAAAGGTCAGCTTAAAGAGGCAATGGCTCTTATTATGACATCGCAGGGTATTCCGTTTATGACGGCAGGCTCGGAGTTCTGCCGCACAAAGCAGGGCGACCACAACAGCTACAAGTCAAGCGATGCAATCAATGCAATCGACTGGACAAGAGTAAAGACCTACTCTGATGTTGCGGCATATTACAAGGGACTTCTTGAAATCAGAGAAAATTACACTCCGATGAAGGATACTAAGTTCAACACACCTTCCTTCCAGTCAAGCAGCGGCTATGTTGTTGCTTATACATATTCAAACAGTAAGTCTGACGAATGGGGCAAGGTTTGCGTACTTGTCAACAGCGGTACACAGGCAAATTCAATTGACCTTGACGGCAGCGGCTGGACAGTTGTTGCAGACGGCACAAATGCAGGTCTCAAGAGCCTCGGCACAGTATCGGGCAGCAGCTACTCAATTGGTGCAAAGAGCACAGCCGTTCTTGTAGAGAGCTCTACATTCTCCAGACTTAAAACAGCCGAAACGCAGTACGGAACGCTCACAATTAATCACGTTAATGATAAAGGTGAAGTTTTAAAGACTTCAACAGCAAAATACAGAGAAGGCTCAACCTACCGTGCACTTCCCGACAGCACAATTCTTTTTGATTATTCACTCAAGAGTACAGAGGGCACAACTTCGGGCAAAGTTGTAGGCGGAGAGAATTACAGCGTAACATTTGTTTACAGCTCAACCGGAATTGCATCAGGCTACCTTACAGTAAAATATGTAAACAGCAGCGGTACTGAAATCAAGGACGCAGCAAGCTATCACCTCAGAGCAGGCGACAGCTATGAAATTCCTGTTGCGGCTATTCAGGGCTATCAGCTTGATACTGACAAATATCCTGCTGAAAGCTATGGTACATTTGGCGGCAGTGACAAGACAATAACATTTACATACAAAGACCTTGAAAACACTTCTTCAACCGTTCACTACTACAATGCAAACAACTGGACAGACGTTCGCTGTTACGCTTACACTGACGGCGGCGAAGAGCCAAACGGAAAGTGGGCAAGTGCAACAAAGATGACAAGCGAGGGCAATGGTTGGTTTGTCTGCACAGTACCTGCAATAAGCGCATATGTAATGTTCCACCCGACATCAGGCAGCGCTCAGGAACCCGGCTCGGGCGAACAGGGATACCCTGTTGCCGGCGAAGCATGGATTCAGAACAAGACGGTTACTTTCAGCAGTAAGGTAATCACAAGCCATATTGACGTTGCAACAGGTAAGAAAATTGCCGCTGATGTTATTGACAATCAGGCGAAAACTACAAGCGAAAGCTCGTACACAACCTCTGCACTTTCGGGCAGAACAGATGTAATTACTCCGTCAAACGCGCAGGGCAAATACTCGGCAGGTATTGTAAATGTTGTTTATCTTTACACTTCTTCACAGCCGATTACAACAGCACCTCCTGCAACAACACAGCCTTCTACAACTGTACCGCCTTCCGGAAAAATATTAATCGGCGATACAGATGATAACGGCGCTATAACAGTAGCGGACGCATCGACAATACAGAAATATTTAGCAGATTTGGTTGTGTTCAGTGACAGACAGATTATTGCAGGCGACTGTGACGGTGGCGGTTTAGTAGGTATTAAAGACGCTACTCTTATTCAGATGTACTGTGCAGAGTACAGGAACACAGGTAATGTCGGAAAGTATGTAGGCGGAGTTGAGGAAACCACAGCTCCCATAACGACTGAGCCCGTTACAACACAGCCGACAACTGCTCCCCCGACTACTCAACCCACAACTGTACCTCCTACAACTGTACCGACTCCCGAAACCTATACGGTTAAATTCTCAAATGCACAGCATTGGAGCGGCACTATCTACTGCTATTACTGGACAGACGGTGAAGTCGCACCTGTTGCATGGCCGGGAACTGAAATGACATTTGTCGAGAACAACGATTACGGCGAAGTTGTTTATTCGGTTGAAGTACCGTCCGACGCTGATTTTATTATCTTCAACAACAACGACAGCCAGACAGTTGACATTCCGTTTGACGGTTCTGTATTGAACTTCTACGCAATGTCGGAAATTGATGAAAACTGGCGCCACCTCTACGATACATGGTAACAGATTTTTAGAATACTGTAAAAAATTCAGGCGGACTGCTTTTGCAGTCCGCTTTGATATATATTTGGGTTATAATTATTAGTAAGCTAAACGATAATTTAGAGTTAGAATTACATTAAGAATATTTTATGCACAACATCGTAGGGGCGGATTTGCA
>DPHV01000023.1:1052-63696 GCA_003521625.1 Ruminococcus sp. | reverse complement strand
CCGCATATAAATTAATTCGGGCACTATACTTTTAAATTATTACAACCTATCCACTCGACCACAATTCCGAATTACGCATTCCGAATTCCGAATTAAAACAAGCCGAACCGACCTACGGTCAGTCCGACTTGTTTTTGCATATTGCGAACCTGAACGTTCGGCAAATTATTTCTTCTTCATACCCTTGTAGGAAGTATGCCAGATTTCCTTTGCGTACTCTACGATAGCACGGTCTGATGAGAACTTGCCTGCGTTAGCAACGTTCATCAGGCACTTCTTACCGAATGCCTTTCTGTCTGCATAATCAGCGTTAGCCTTGATTTTTGCGTCAACATAGAGGGGAAGATCGTAAAGGAGGAAGTAGTGGTCAGCAACCTGCCATGATGTACCCTTGAGGAGTGCGTCGTGGAGCTCTCTGAAGCTTCCCTCGCCCTGTGCGCCGTCGTCGTCAAATGTGCCGTCGATAAGTGTATCGATAACTCTCTTGATTTCGGGGTTAGCGTCGTAAAGAGCCTTGGGGTTGTAGCCCTCTGCCTTGAGTCTTTCAATATCCTCAACTCTTGCACCGAAGATGTACTCGTTCTCTTCGCCTGCACACTCTGCGATTTCGATGTTAGCACCGTCATATGTGCCGAGTGTAACTGCACCGTTGAGCATAAATTTCATATTACCTGTACCGGAAGCCTCAAGACCTGCTGTTGAAGTCTGCTCTGAAATATCAGCGGCAACAACAATCTTTTCAGCGTAGGATACGTTGTAGTTTGAAATGAAGTAAACCTGAAGTAAATCCTTTGTATCGGGGTCGTTGTTTACAAGGTTTGCAATCTCGTTGATGTACTTGATGATTGCCTTTGCTCTTGCGTAACCGGGAGCTGCCTTTGCACCGAAGATGAATGTTGTGGGAGTCCAGTTAGTGAGCTTCTTCTCCTTAAGTCTGAAGTAGATTGTCATAATGGAGAAAGCGTTAAGGAGCTGTCTTTTGTACTCGTGGAGACGCTTAACCTGAACATCGTAGATAGAATCGGGGTTGATGTCAAAGCCGTCCATCTTCTTGATGTACTCGGCAAGCTGAACCTTCTTCTTCTTCTTGATGTTGTTGAACTTTGTGATTGTTCTTGCGTCCATACAGTCGTTGAGCTTTGAGATGAGTGAAAGGTCAATAAGCCACTCGTCAGAGCCAACCTTTTCTGTGATAAGAGCAGAAAGCTCGGGGTTGCAAAGACCTAACCAACGGCGCTGTGTGATACCGTTTGTCTTGTTCTGGAATCTCTCGGGATATACCTGATACCACTCCTTAAGAACGTCGTCCTTGAGGATTTCTGTGTGGAGCTGTGCAACACCGTTTACATAAGTAGCGGCATATGTTGCAAGTCTTGCCATATGAACAACGTTGCCGTCGATAATGCGCATTTTTGCCTTCATATCCTCGGAAACGCCCTTTGCAGTAAGCTCTTCCTGACACTTGTTTGCAATAAGGCAGATGATGTGGTAAATTTCGGGGATAACCTGAGTCATAAGGTCAGCAGGCCACTTCTCAAGAGCCTCGCCTAAAACTGTGTGGTTAGTGTATGAGCATGTCTTTCTTGCAATTTCGAATGCTTCGTCAAAGTTAAGACCTTCGTTCTGAAGAAGTCTTACAAGCTCGGGAACGCAGGAAACAGGGTGAGTATCGTTAAGCTGAATAGCGTTTTCCTTTGCAAAGAAGCTGAAATCGTTGCCGTGCTTTGCCTTGTAACGGCGCATAATGTCCTGAAGTGAAGCAGAGCAGAAGAAATACTGCTGCTTTAAGCGGAGCACCTTGCCCTCGTACTTGTTATCGTTGGGATAAAGAACCTTTGAGATGTTCTCTGCGTCGTTCTTTTCCTTAACAGCCTTGTCGTACTGTGTGTCGTTGAAAGCAGTAAAGTCAAAATCGTTTACAGCCTCAGCCTGCCACAGACGGAGTGTGTTGATGTTGTCTGTCTTACAGCCGATAACAGCCATATCGTAGGGAACAGCCTTAACAGTCTGGTCCTTAAAGGAAACTGTTACAGCCTCGTCCTCTTTTCTGATGCACCAGGGGTCTTCAAATCTCTGCCAGTTGTCGGCAACTTCTACCTGATAGCCGTCCTCGATAAGCTGCTTGAAAAGACCGTATTTATAGCGGATGCCGTAGCCGTCAAGCGGAACTTCCTGTGTAGCGGCACTGTCAAGATAGCAGGCTGCGAGTCTGCCGAGACCGCCGTTACCGAGAGCTGCGTCGTCGATGTCCTCAAATACGTTGATGTCAACGCCCTTTTTCTTGAGCATCTTCTTAACGTCCTCGAGGATTCCGAGGCAGTAGAGGTTGTTGTACATCATTCTGCCCATAAGGAACTCAGCTGAAAAATAGTAAGCTCTGCGTTCGCTGTTGTGTTTAGCCTTGCTCTTTGCCCAGTTGTCTGCAATTTCGCCCATAACAGCCTTGCCGAGAGAAAGATGAAGCTCGGAAGGAGTAAGCTCTTCAACCTTTTTGCAGTACATTGACTGTGCTGTGAGTTCAAGCTTTTCCATAATATTACCCATTGTTTAGTCCTCCAGTCGTCCGCTATTTACAGACATTGATTTTAATTTATCTGCAAGCTCTTCTGTGAGAGCATCGCTTTCAAGTCGCCATGTCCAGTTTCCGCCGAGAGTTGACGGAGTGTTCATTCTTGCGTCCTTGCCAAGACCTAAAATATCCTGCATTGGAACTACAGCCATTCCTGCCTTGCTTTCGTAAGCTGTGCGGATAAGTCCCCAGTTAAACGGCTCGTCATCTGCCATCTTGCAGTAGCTTCTTGCGTAGGCAACGTCGTCGGGATTAGCAGTTTCAACCCAGCCCATAAGGGTGTCGTTGTCGTGAGTTCCTGTATAAACTACGCAGTTTTCTGTATATTTATGCGGAAGGTAGTCGTTCTCCTCGCCGCTGTCAAAAGCAAATTCAAGAACCTTCATTCCCGGATAGCCTGTCTGCTCCATAAGCTCGGTTACGTCGGGAGTAAGAGTTCCGAGATCCTCTGCAACAATGTCAATCTTGCCGAGCTTTTCTTCCATCATCTGGAAGAACTTGATTCTCGGACCTACCACCCATTCGCCGTTGATTGCGTTCTCGGCAGGGTACGGGATTGAATAGTAGCTTGCAAAAGCTCTGAAGTGGTCAATTCTTGTAATGTCATACAGCTTTGAAGCCGCCTTGATACGCTCAAACCACCACTCGTAATCTGTCTGCTCAAGGTAATCCCAGTCGTAGAGGGGGTTGCCCCAGAGCTGACCTGTTTCGGAGAAGTAGTCGGGCGGACAGCCTGCAACCGCAATCGGATCGCCGTCGTCATAGAGCTGGAACAGCTCGGGATTTGCCCAGGTATCTGCGCTGTCCATTGCAACGTAGATTGGCATATCGCCTAAAATCTTGATTCCGAGTCCGTTTACGTAAGCACGGAAGGACTCCCACTGCTCGTAGAATTTGAACTGAACGAACTTCCAGAAGTCAACCTCGTCCTTGAGCTTGCGCTCGTAACGCTTAACAGCCGCTTCCTCGTGCATTTTGATTTCTTCATCGGGCCACTCGGTCCACGAAACCATATTAAAGCTCTTTTTAACAGCCATATAAAGCGCATAATTTTTCAGCCACTTGCTGTTTTTGCGCTTGAATGACGAAAAAGCCTTCTGCTCGTCCTTGCTGAGCTTTTTGAAGTTGTTGTAAGCAATTTTCAGAACTTCAAATCTGCTGTTGTAAATTTTTTCATAATCAACTTCGGCGCTGTTACTGCCCCAGTCAAAGCTTTCAATCTGCTCTTTGGTAACAAGACCTTCGTCGCAGAGAGTGTCGAGGTCAATCAGGTAGGGATTGCCTGCGTAGGTTGAAAAGGACTGGTACGGTGAGTCGCCGTAGCTTGTCGGACCAACGGGGAGAATCTGCCATACTGTCTGACCTGCCTTTTTTAGAAAGTCAGCAAATTTGCGAGCCTCTTTGCCGATAGTGCCGATTCCGTAGGGGGACGGAAGCGAAGTAATCGAGAGAAGAATACCTGCGCTTCTAGCCATAAAAATCAACTCCATTCTGACGGATATTAAATTTTAAATTCTGCAAAGCTCGGGCACACTGCGTTTTGGGCGCAACATACCCCACAACTCCACAGTATCAATATAATATTAGCACATAAACGTTTTTTTTACAAGTTTTTTTTGGAATTCTTACTTTATTATTACTTTGTTTTACATTTGCTCGTAAATAATGTTTAAAATAGTGAATAAAGCCGCATCGGAAGTGAGTTTTCTGATGTAATTGCGAGCGTCAGCCCTGTTTGAGGCAAGGCTGAAATCAAGCTTTAATGCATAAGTTTTGCTTTTTGTACACACTCCGCAGTACACAAGACCGACGGGTTTTTCGGGAGTGCCGCCTGTCGGCCCTGCAATTCCCGTTGTGCTGATTCCGATATCTGCTCCCGAGAGCTTTTTCACGCCCTCTGCCATTTGGATTGAGGTTTCGGCAGAAACTGCGCCGAGCACGTTGAGAGTTTCTTCGCTTACGCCGAGGATTTTTTGCTTTATTTCGTTTGAGTAGGAGCAGATTCCGCAGTCGAAAACCTCGCTTGAACCGCTCACACGTGTTATGCGTTCGCTTATTAGTCCGCCGGTACAGCTTTCGGCGGTTGCAACCCTGAGCTTTTTTCTCATAAGTGTTTCAACAACGTTTTCCTGCAAGGTGTCGGCGTTTAAATTATTTTTTCGCAAAAGCTGAATTATATCTGTTTCGGTAAGAGTAATCATAAAAATCACATCCTTTGTTAATGCATTAGAATTTTACACTATCGTAGGGATATGGCGAGCCGTGTCCACACAAAAATTGCAATGCAATTTTTGTGAATGGGACGTCTGGGAAGCCGTCCCCTACGGAAAGGTTTGTTGTCCCTATATAATTATCATTTAATCGGTAAAGTTTGATTGCCTCTGCGGACACGGCACGCCGTGTCCCTACGACTGTAAACAAACGTTACCTATATATCAATCTATAATTCGGGCTACAATTTTCTCCAAACAAACTGATTTTTCCACTCGATTTGCCGGCGGTGGCACACCGCCGAATTAATTTATTCTGTCGGGGCGGGAACTGATGCGGCAAAGGCTTCGTAGTCTGTCACCTTCCACTCGTCCTTAAGCTCGTCACTGACGGGGAAAACACGCAAAAGCATAACGCTTTTTTCGCTGTCGGACTTATTTTCCTGTGTACTCAGCGAAAAGATAAAGCCCTGATACCAGAACGAGCTGTTCGAGTCAAACGTTGTGCGGTAGAAAATGTCCTGCAAAACGTCCAGACTGTCAGTCGGGAACTGGCAGACTGCTGCCGCCATAATTGCGGATTTCTTAAGAATTGCATCGCTGTTGTTAGTATCCTCGTCCTGTGAAACGAAGTTTGACATTGTTGTTCCGCAGCCGAGGTTCATAATTTTGCCCGTCTGCACCTCAACCGTTGCGGTAAAATTGATGTCGCTTTCATCGTAGTAATAGTAGCGGATTTCAACGCCGTTTGAGTCGGTTTTTGCTTCTCCGTTTACCTTCCACTTTTCCTTGTTAATTGCAAGGATTCCGTCTGTTCTTCTTGCAATTTCATTGTACTTTTCGGTAAACTCGGCGAGTGTAAGCGTAAATCGCATACCGTTTACGTTGTCGCTTTCTTCAACTGCGTTTTCGTTTTTCGCTGAAAAAATCTGGTCGCCAGTTGCGATTTTTTCGGGCTGTTCAACGTCTATTGAATTGTTGCTGTCAGAACAACCGCACAAAAGCACGGTTGATATTATAAGTAAAGATATAATTATTTTTTTCATATTAATTGTTAATTCTTGATTATTATAACGATTAGGGCGGATAAAATCCGCCCATATGTTTTGTTATTCGTTTTCTTTATTTTCTTCGGCTGTTGTTTCCTGCTCTACGGAATTATCCTGTGCAGTTTCTTCCGTTTCATTCTCGGTTTCGGAAATTTCTTCCTCTGCCTCGTGCGGTGCACGTGCAATTGTAACAACCTTGTCGTCGCCGTTTACCTTCATAACGGTAACTCCCTTTGACGGACGTGAGCATACTCTGATTGACTCTGCGGCAATTCTGATGATTATGCCCTCCTGCGAGATGATGATAATATCGTCGTCGAGGTCAACAACCTTGATTGCGGCAACGTCGCCGTACTTTTCAACGTGGTAGTTGGTAAGTCCCTTACCGCCACGGCTCTGAACACGGTAATCGTCGGGGCTTGAAAGTCTGCCGTAGCCTGTTTCGGAAACGGTCAGCACAAGTCCGCCCTCACGCACAACGCTCATTCCGACAACGCAGTCGCCCTCTTTGAGCTTGAGAGCCTTAACGCCTCTTGCCTGTCTGCCCATTTCACGGACGTCGGTTTCATTAAAGCGGATTGCAACGCCCTTCTTGGTTGCAACGATAACCTGCTGATTGCCGTCTGTCATTCTTACCCACGCAAGCTCGTCACCCTCGTTGAGTTCGAGCGCAATAAGTCCGCCCTTACGTGCAGTGTTGTACGCATTGAGCGCAATACGCTTGATTATGCCCTGACGAGTTACCATAATCAGGTACTTGTCCTCGTCAAACTCGGGCACTCTTATCATAGAGGTTACCTTTTCATCGGGCGAAATCGGCAGAAGATTTGCAATATTAATCCCCTTTGACTGCCTTGAGCCCTCGGGAACTTCATAACATTTGAGCCTGTAAACTCTTCCCTTATCGGTGAAGAACAGCACGTAGTCGTGTGAATTGATAATGAACATTTCGGTTGCAACGTCCTCTTCACGGCGTGACATACCCGAAACGCCTCTGCCGCCTCTGCGCTGAATCTTGTAGGTATCAACCGAGAGTCGCTTTACGTAGCCGAACTGTGTAAGAGTGAGCACGCACTCCTCCTGCGGAATGAGGTCCTCAATGTCAACCTCGCCGCTGATTGCGCAGATTTCGGTACGTCTGGGATCGGCGTATTTATTTCTGATTGCAAGAAGCTCTTCCTTGACAATTTCAAGCTTTCTTGTTTCGCTTGCAAGGATTTCCATAAATTCCTTGATTTTTGCGTGAAGTGCGGCAATTTCGTCCTCAATCTTTGCCTGCTCCATATTTGTGAGCTGTCCTAAACGCATCTGAACAATAGCCTGCGCCTGAACCTCGTCAAGACCGAAACGCTCCATAAGAGCAGTCCTTGCAGTCGGCAAGTCCTTGCTGTGTCTGATGATTGAAATTACCTCGTCGATAAAGTCAAGCGCAATTTTCAGACCTTCGAGGATATGCGCCCTGTCCTGTGCCTTCTTTAAATCAAACTCGGTACGGCGGCGGATAACGTCCTCCTGAAAATCTATGTAGCACTTGAGCATTTCCTTGAGTGAAAGGATTTTCGGCTCGCCGTCAACAATTGCAAGCATAATTGCGCCGAAGGTAACCTGCATCTGTGTGAACGAGAAGAGCTGATTGAGGACAATCTGGGGTGATGCGTCACGCTTGATGTCGATTTCAATGTGCATACCCTGACGGTCGGAGTGATCCTCAATATTTGAGATACCCTCAATTTTCTTGTCCTTTACAAGGTCGGCAATATGCTCAATCAGCCTTGCCTTGTTGACCTGATACGGAAGCTCGGTAACGACAATCTTGAATCTGCCGTTCTTGCCCTCGACAATTTCTGTCTTTGCACGGACGGTGATTTTGCCCTTACCGGTTGCGTAAGCGGCACGGATTCCGCTTCTGCCCATAATGATTCCGCCTGTCGGAAAGTCGGGACCCGGAATACACTCCATAAGCTCGGCAACCTCTGCGTCGGGGTTGTCAATAAGCATACAAACTGCGTCGATTGTTTCGCCGAGGTTGTGCGGAGGAATATTAGTAGCCATACCAACGGCAATACCGCTTGAGCCGTTTACGAGAAGATTCGGAAAACGGCTGGGAAGCACAACAGGCTCTTTAAGACGGTCGTCATAGTTGGGAATAAAATCAACGGTGTCCTTGTCAATGTCGGTGAGCATATCCATAGAGATTTTGCTCATTCTCGCCTCGGTGTAACGGTAAGCAGCAGGCGGGTCGCCGTCAACAGAGCCGAAGTTACCGTGACCGTCAACGAGCATATATCTCATTGAGAAGTCCTGCGCAAGTCTTACCATAGCGTCATAAACGGATGCGTCACCGTGAGGGTGGTACGCACCGAGCACCGAACCTACCGTATCGGCGCACTTATGGTAGGGCTTGGACGGTTCAAGACCTCTTTCATACATTGTGTAGAGAATACGTCTGTGAACAGGCTTTAAGCCGTCACGAACATCGGGAAGCGCACGAGAAACGATTACGCTCATTGAGTAATCGAGAAAGCTCTTGCGCATCTCATTTTGCAAATCTACGTCAATAATTTTTGCATTATTCAATTGTTCATTGCGTTCATTATCCATATTTTTACCTCGAATATAAATCGAATTTAATTTTTAAGTCTGCTGTTTTATTAGTGTGGAGTGTGGAGAGTGGAGTGTGGAGTTAAGGGTCGCTCCGCTCCGAATATATAGTAGTGTGTATTGTTAGGATAAGTTTGTACACTTATTTATTATAATTATCAACTTAACCGATTAATTTAAGTTTAAAGTCGGGCTATAATCTTTTGAATTATTACAACCTATCTCCTCTCGACCGAAACTCCACACTTCACACTCCAAACTCCACACTTTTAGAAGTGTTTTATATTATTATTAATCTTTTCATACAAATCAGGGAGTCTTTTTCTGACATTGCAGGGTCTGAAAGTTTTTGAGTCGACAAAGCCGTGCTCTGTTGAGCCGTAGCCGAGCTCGGTTTCACTGCCGTCAGGCTCAATACGCTTTACCGTATATGAAAACTCAATTCTTGCAGCGGACATAGCTGTGCACCAGGTACGGATAATAAGCTCGTCCTCGTAGCAGGCAGGGAGCTTGAAATGGCAATTAAGATTGCGCAGAGGAGTCATAACCCCTGCCTCTTCCATTTCGGTGTAGCTTGTGCCGAACATTTTTATATAGTCAGACCTGCCGACCTCGTACCAAACGGGATAGTTTGAATGGTGCGCAATTCCCATTCTGTCGGTTTCGGCGTATCTTACGGTAATTTTTGACCTTGAATGCATTTTCACAACCCCTTTATAAGAATTGATGTTTTTTATAGCTTTGTATTCATTTTTACGTAGGTATAGACTTTATTGAGTGTGGAGAGTGGAGTTTGGAGTTTGGAGTTAAGGGTCGCTCCGCTCCGAATTTGAAATAGTGCGTGTTGTTTGGAAAAGTTTGTACGCTGAATTAAAATTAATATATATTTATCAACTTAACAAATTAATTTAAGTTTAAAGTCGGGCAATAAACTTTTTAATTATTGTAACCTATCCACCCGACCGAAACTCCACACTTCACACTCCAAACTCCACTCTGACTTAAACGTCCAGATTCTGAACGTATTTTGCGTTCTTTTCAATGAACTCTCTTCTCGGCTCAACCTTGTCACCCATAAGGATTGTAAAGGTTTCGTCTGCGGCTTCGGCGTCGCTTAACTCAACTCTTAACATAAGTCGTGTTTCGGGATTCATTGTTGTTTCCCAAAGCTGTTCGGCGTCCATTTCACCAAGACCTTTGTATCGCTGGATTTCGCTTTTGCCCTCAATCTGCGACAAAATCTGGTCACGCTCCATATCGGAATATGCGTACTTATGTTCCTTGTTCTTCGTGATTCTGTAAAGCGGAGGCTGTGCAATGTACACATGACCTTCCTCTACAAGAGGACGCATATATCTGAAGAAGAATGTCAGAAGAAGCGTTCTAATGTGAGAGCCGTCAACGTCGGCATCCGCCATAATGATTACCTTATCGTATCTTAATTTGTTAATATCAAATTCATCACCTATACCCGTTCCGAGTGCGGTAATTACGGGCATCAGCTTATCGTTTCCGTAAACCTTGTCGATTCTTGCCTTTTCAACGTTGAGCATTTTACCCCAGAGAGGAAGAATTGCCTGTATTCTTCTGTCACGTCCGCCCTTTGCAGAGCCGCCTGCGGAGTCACCCTCGACAATGAAAATCTCGGTTTCACTGCTGTCCTTCGACTGGCAGTCGGCAAGCTTGCCGGGGAGCTGTGCCGATTCAAGCGCAGACTTTCTTCTTACGCTCTCTCTCGCCTTTCTTGCGGCTTCTCTTGCCCTTGCGGATGCGAGCGACTTCTCAAAAATTGCCTTTGCAACGGCAGGGTTTTCTTCAAGATAAACCGACAGCTTTTCACGCATCAGCTTATCAACCATTGTTCTTACCTCGGTGTTGCCGAGCTTTGCCTTGGTCTGACCTTCAAACTGCGCCTCTTTGAGCTTTACGCTGACGATTGCAGTCAAGCCTTCTCTTACGTCCTCACCGCTTAAATTCTTGTCGTTTTCTTTTAATTTGCCGAATTTGCGTGCGTAGTCGTTCATAACGTAGGTCAGCGCACGTTTAAAACCTTCTTCGTGAGTACCGCCGTCTGTGGTGTGGATATTGTTGGCAAATGTTAAAATATTTTCGTTGTAGCTTTCGTTATACTGCATTGCGATTTCAACTGCAATGGTATCCTCCTCGTTCTTTGCGGCAAAGTAAATTACGTCGGGGTGGATAACCTCGAGCGAACGTTTCTTGTGGATAAAGTCGATAAAGCTTCTTATGCCGCCCTCGTAAACAAAGTTGTTTTTGATTATATTTTCTGTGTCACGCTCGTCACGAAGCTCAATATGAACGCCTGCATTGAGGAACGCCTGTTCACGCAGACGTCTTTCAAGTACCGAGTAATCGTAAACGGTGGTTTCCTTGAACACCTCGGGGTCAGCTTTGAAGCGAACCTCGGTACCTTTTACGCTTGACTTGCCGATTTTTTCAAGAGGAGTGATGATTTTTCCTCTTTCGTATCGCTGGAAATAAACGTCCTCACCGTCGCATACCTTGACCTCGAGCCACTCGGAAAGTGCGTTTACGACTGACGCACCAACACCGTGCAGACCGCCCGAAACCTTGTAACCGCCGCCGCCGAACTTACCGCCTGCGTGGAGAACGGTGAATACAACCGTAACGGCAGGAAGTCCTGTTTTGCTGTTAACGCCGACGGGAATACCACGTCCGTTATCGGTTACTTTGATTATGTCGCCGTCCTCGATTACGACGTCGATTTTTGTGCAGTAGCCTGCAAGAGCCTCGTCGATTGAGTTATCAACGATTTCGTAAACAAGGTGGTGAAGTCCTCTCGGACCCGTAGAGCCAATGTACATACCGGGGCGTTTTCTTACGGCTTCAAGACCTTCGAGAACCTGAATTTCATCAGCGCCGTATTCCTGCTCGACCTTTGTCATTTCAACCTTGGATTCGTCGCTGAAATCCTCGATAACTTCTGACTCGTTATCAAGCTCCTCTTTGTTGTTATTTTCAATTTTCTCAATCAATTCATTTACTTCATAAACTTCTTTATCCAAAATAAAACCTCCCGGCGGTGTGACACCGCTCACAATTCGAGTATAAAACAACTTTTGATTTATACTTGTGAGCGACGAGGGCGTCGCTCGCTACGTTATATATTTTTCTCCGGATTATTTTTCTTTTTTAAATTCCGTAAAATACGGTATCAGGAAAAAGCCTGCCGTTACTGCGATTATATTTAAAATTATCAGTCCGATAAAGCTTGTACCTGCTATCATATACAGCGCCAAAACGTCAAAAATTGCAGTAATTAATGCAATTATTAAAAATAAAATTAAAATTTTCTTTTTTGACACTCTGAATTTCTTGCCGCAGTGGTAGCACGTGCATTCTTTTTTAACTGCTTCTTTTTTAACGTCTTTATATCTGAAAATCGTTTTGCAATGGGGACAAACGGGTAATTTAAACATACTTATCAGAACTTCCTGTTAGCCGAATATCTGTTGCCGTCGGGTTTTTTCGGCTCTTTTTCTTCCTGTGAGGGAATGTAGTGGCGTGTTCTGCTCATTCTCGGTGTAGTTTCGGAATGAAGCTTTTTAAGCGGAACGTCGTCGGACGAATGTTTTTCGCTTACGTTCTTGATTACGGGAATGTAGCTTTCGCTTTTTTCAGCCGGTTTCTTGATTTCAGAGGAGTCAGAGATAAGCTCGTCGTCCATAAGCTTTTCCCTTGCGGCGTTGCGTTCGGCTCTTATCGTATTGAAAACGTCTGAATTTATCTTGAAATCAGAGCCTGTGTCAGCTGACGCACCGAAGGTGTAGCCCTCGTTTTCTTCAAGCTCGGAGGTCATAAGATTGTCGGAATATTCAATGCCGGCTTTGCGTGCCTCCATAGATTTTTTATACTTTTTAAGCGGAACTAATTTTATGAATCTCGGGGAAATCACCGTAAAAATTATAAACGGAACGGCTACAAGCAAAATTCCGAGCGGATTGTGAGCAAGACCTGCAAAAATCCAGCCTGCCATAATTGCAACGGAAATTACAGCCGTAAGAATAAACGCAAGCACAACCTTGCGGTTTACGACAACCTTGCTTTCCTTTCCGCATCGCTCGCACACGTATTCAGCCTTTCGCCTGCTGGCGTATGCGGACGCATATGAAATTCGTTTTGAACAATAAGGACATTTTTTGTTTTTCATTTATTTATGTCACCTCTATGTTATCAATCGGTGTTTTTAGTTTAAAAATTTATCTTTTCAAGCCTCAGCAACAGTGTTTTTGTTGAAAGCTGGGTGATGTACACAACGGTTTTGCCCTGCTTTTCGCACACGACAAACGACTTCGGAAGTTCGTACGAAACGTTTACAACCTCTCCTTTTTTCTCGGCGTTTGCAAGGAAATCCCTCGTCTTTTTTGAAACGGTGCAGGCGTCAATGTCAAACATTGCAACAATACTTTCGGTTGTAATAACCGTTTCCTGTCCAAGATGAAGAAACATCAGCAGACCTCCCCGTTTTTCAGCAGAAAGATTTTTCCCTCTTTAAGCTGTTCCTTGTTCGATTTTTCACAGCAGGTTATGAAAACCTGACAGCCCTTAAGCTCGTTGAGCAGAAAATCCTGACGTTTTGAGTCGAGCTCCGAGAGCACGTCGTCTAGAAGAATAACAGGCTCCTCACCCATTCTCTCCTTAAGCACCGAGGCTTCGGCAAGCTTAAGCGACAATACTGCGCTTCTCTGCTGTCCCTGCGAACCGAAGGCTCTTGAGTTCTTGCCATTAATCAGAATTTCAATATCGTCCCTGTGCGGTCCGAAGTTGGTAACGCCTGTGCGGATGTCGTCGTTTCTGTTGTCATTCAGTTTTTTTCTGAACTTTTCTGCAATTTCATCTGTGCTGTCGGAAATTTCCGCATCAAGTGAAGAGATGTATTTAATCTCCAGCTTTTCGCTGTTTTTTGAAATTCCGTCGTGGTATATTTTCGCCCTCTGCGAGAGCATTTCAACATAGTCCATTCGCTTTTTTATGAGCATTGCGCCGTTTAAAACAAGCGGCTCATCCCATACGGACAGTGTGTCCTCAAGCGACGGACGTCTGTAAATATCTTTTAAAAGCGAATTTCGCTGTACTAAAACTCTGTTGAATTTTGAAAGGATTACGGCGTTTTGCAGTTTTTCCCTGCAAATTGCGCTGTCAATGAATTTTCTTCTCTGCGAAGGTCCTCTCTTTATCAGATTGAGATGCTCGGGCGAAAACACAACTGCGCAGAATTTTTCAATCAGCGCCGCCGCAGATTTCTTTTCAACTCCGTTTATTTCGAGTTGCTTTTTGTTGCCTGTGAACATAAGCTTTGCAGTCTGCTCACGCTCCTGCCCGAAAAATCTCATTTCAAGCCTTGCGTAATTTTCGTCCCACCTGATTACCTCGCTGTCCTTTGCACTGCGGAAAGAATGTCCTCCGCAGAACAGCCAGATTGCCTCAAGTAGGTTGGTTTTTCCCTGTGCGTTGTCACCGTAGATGATGTTCACACCGTCGCAGGGCTGTATTATGTCATTTTTCAGATTTCTGTAATTTTCAAATTTTACTGCTATTACTTTCATATTTTTACAATTAACAATTTTTAATTGTTAATTAAAATTATTCAACTTCTAATTTTAAACCGTCAAAAACTGCAAAATCACCGCTGCGCATCTTTTTTCCGCGCATTGTGCAGATTTCTCCGTTTACCTCAACCTCGCCGTTCTGAATGACGACCTTCGCCATTCCGCCTGTGTCAACTGCTCCGCCGAGCTTTAATAAATCCTGCAATTTTATAAATTCGCTGTCAATTTTAATCTTCTCAGTTCTCATTTGCAAGCCTCATTGGAAGTACGAAGCACAAAAAGCTGTCGCCTTTTACGGGTTTAATAATCATCGGAGCAGTAGGACCGTTTAAAATCAGCTTGATTTCGTCTGTGTCTGTGTTCTTAAGAGCGTCGAGCATATAGCGGTTGTTAAAGCCGATTTCAACCGGATCGCCGATTATCGGAACCGACAGCACGTCGCTCGCCTTACCAACGGCAGACGCACACGAAAGCTTGATTTCATCGTCGGCAAAATTGCACCTTACGGGACTTTGCACCCTGTCATTATTTAAAAGCGACATTCTCTCGATTGCGTTGATTATACTTCTTGTGTTCATCACGATTTCGGTTTTTGCCTCTTTCGGAATTGTCGTGTTATAGTCGAGGAATGTACCCTCGATAAGACGTGAAATTACACGGTAATTTTTAACCTTAAATGTGATATGTCGCTGACCGATGATGATTTCAACATTTTCATCATCGTCTGTTAAAAGCTTTAAGACTTCCTGCTGTGTTTTGCCGGGTACTACAAAGCTCGTTTTGCTTTCAGAGGCAACACTTTCGTTTCTGATTGCCATTCTGTAGCCGTCAACAGCTACGATTCTGAAATTGTCGTTATCAATTTCAAACAGAGAGCCTGTGTAAATAGGCTTTGCCGTGTTCTCGCTGACTGCATAAACTGTCTGACGAATCATCTCTCGCAGGATTTTTGCGTTGACTGTGATTGAGTCAGTCTGTTCAAAGCTCGGCAAATCGGGGTACTCAACCGATGACATACCGACAATCTGGTAGTCAACGTGACCGCAGGTTATGTAGGTAACCATTCTGTCATCAGTTTCAATCATAACTATTTCTTCGGGAAGTCGCCTTACGATGTCGAGAAACAGCTTAGCGCTGACTACGATTTCTCCCTCCGCCTGAATTGTAGCCTCAATGTCTGTTGTAATTCCAATCTCAAGATTATAACCCGAGATGTTGAGCTTGTTATCGTATGCTTTTATCAGCACGCCTTCAAGTGCAGGTATAGCGGCCTTTGTGGAAACGGCTCTTGAAACATTTGACACTGCATTTGCAAGGTCGGTTCTTAAACACGAAATTTTCACGGCAGTTTTCTTCTCCTATCTTAATAATATTTATTTTCCGTAGTCGTAGTAGGTGATGTTAAATTATAGAAAAACAGTAAAATACGGCTTGTACACTAATGATTTAAGTCCACAATGTAAATTTGATAAATGTTTATAATTGGTAAACAATATTCAACAAATTTTTAACATTCAACATTGCGTTGATTTATGTTAGTGGAATGTTTATGAAAATGTTAGCCGAGTGCCTCGGCTCGCAAATCGAATTTTCCACTCGTTTTGCCCGCAGGGGCTACCCTGCTTAGCGATCTCTTATATTCTTAATGGTGTCGTCAATGATTTCCTTTACCTTGCGGTCTTTTTCCATCATATCCTGAACCTTTTTGAGCGTGTAGATAATCGTTGAATAGTGCCTGTTGCCAAATTCCTCGCCGATTGCAACCATAGACAGCGTAGTAAGCTCTCTCGTAACGTAAATTGCAACGTGACGTGCGTTGCTGATGTTTGCACTCCTGTTTTTCTGAGAACGGATTTCATCGGCAGAAACGCCGTAGGTTCTTGCAACCTCATCAATAATACGCTCAACCGTAACCTCGGGCGGAACGTCGTTGTTGAGAATGTCGGCAATAACCTCCTGAACGGAAGAAATTGTCGGCTTTTCGTGATTTAAAAGCGACTTTGCCTTGAGCTTTTTAACAGTGCCTTCAAGCTGGCGGATATTAGACTTGATTTTTGAGGCAATATATTCGCAAACCTCGTTTGATAAATCAATTTCAAGAAGTTCAGCCTTGCGCTTGATAATCGCAATTCTCGTTTCAATATCGGGCGGTTGAATGTCGGCAATCAAATCCTGCTCAAAGCGTGAACGCAGACGGTCGTCAAGCGTTTTTATTTCCTTTGGCGGACGGTCAGACGTGAGAACAATCTGCTTTTTAGCGTCATAAAGCGCATTGAAGGTGTGGAAAAATTCCTCCTGCGTACTTTCCTTACCGCCGATAAACTGAACGTCGTCGACAAGCAGAATGTCGGCTTGTCTGTATTTGTGTCTGAACTCGCTCATCTTTGCAAGGCGCAGAGATTCAATAAGCTCGTTTGTAAAGTCATCGCCCTTTATGTAGCAGATAACCTTTGACGGGTCGTTCTTTTTGATTTCATTGCCGATTGCGTAAAGCAGGTGAGTTTTACCGAGTCCCGAGTTTCCCCAGAGAAACAGAGGATTGTAAGCGTGCGACGGGTTTGTTGCTACTGCAAGACACGCTGCGTGGGCAAATTTGTTTGACGAGCCGACAATAAATGTGTCAAAGGTGTACTCGTAATTTGTGTCCTTGATTTCCTCTTTAATTTCGGGAGCCTTTGTATACTCCTCAACCTCTTCGGGAGTTTTGAATGAAATTATAAATTTATTGTCAAAAACAGCCTCAAAAGCCTCGTTCAAAAGGGGAATATAACAGCGTGTGAGCGTCTGTCGATGAAAATCGTTGGGAACAACAAGATATGCCGTGTTGCTTTCAAAGTCAAGCTTTAAAGGTTTAATTCTGCTAATCCAGGTATTATATGCGACGTCGGTTATTTTGGTTTTGCAGTAGGAGCAAATGACCTCCCAAGCGTCATCAAAAGAATCCATCAAATTCATACCTTCCTCTCATAAAATGCAGTTAAAAACTGCACATTTTTTAATTTCCGAATTTTATCCCATTATCAAAATACCATTCCATATAATTATACCTTAAAATTAAGTATTTTGCAAGTATTTTAGTATGTTTTTAGTTCGTTATATACGTCGGATTTAAAGTGAAAATCGGAATACATAATTAAGTGTTTTTATAGGATAAACTATAATTTATCAAAGTGTGGAGTTTGGAGTGTGGAGAGTGGAGTTAAGGGTCGCTACGCTCCGAATTTATAATAATGCGTGTTGTTTGGAAAGGTTTGCTTGGTGAATTTGTGTAGATATATTGATGATGTTTATTATTTTCGTGTAGGGAACAGTCTTGACTGTTCCGCAGGGTTACCGCTGACCTATGGGTAATCGGAACGGTCAAGACCGTTCCCTACATTTGTAAGAAATACAAAAATTCACACTTGCGGCAACGCCGCATATAAATTAATTCGGGCACTAAACTTTTAAATTATTGCAACCTATCAACTCGACCGAAACTCCACTCTCCACACTCCAAACTCCACACTAAATTATAGTTTATAATTAAAACAGGGAACAGTTTTGACTGCTCCCTGTTTTTCAAAATAAGTTATATTCACATTATTCGGTTTTATATTCCTGTCTGTCACGCAATTTCTTTTTATGTCTGACAACAAGAAATATAACTGCTCCGATAAAAATTAAAATGCTTATAATTTGTGAGGTTGAAAGGCCGAACAAAAATCCTCTGTATGTATCTCCACGCAAAAATTCGTCAAAGAATCTGATTATGGAATAGCTTACGAGATAAATGGCGAAAAGACCGCCTTTAAACTTGTTTTTCTTGAGCAGATGTGCCAGCACAAAAAACAGAGCAAGGTTAAGTCCTGCCTCAAAAAGCTGAACGGGAAATCTCTGAACATCATTGATTGTGGGAACAAGCTCGTTTCCGTGTACGGTAAAACCGAATGGACTTTCTATACCGTAACAGCATCCGCCAAAAAAACAGCCTATTCTGCCGAAAAAATGGAACAGAGGTACCATAGGAGCACATATGTCGGAATATTCGCTTAAGTCAAGCTTTTTCTTTCTGCCGTAGATTATTCCTACTGCCATTCCTCCGAGAAGTCCGCCGTAAAACACCGAGCCACCGAAGATAATAGACATACAGTTTACAAAATCTTCAAAGCTATTAATATACTTTGACCAATTTGAAAAAAGTTCAATAATTACGGGGAATTTTGTAATACCGAAAAGAATGTGACTGCCTACGAGAGTACCGCATGCAAAAATAAGCATAAAAATAATATAATCATTATTGTCATGACCACGTTTTTTGGCTGTCCGGCAAACGTAAAATCCTGATATTAAAATTCCGATTAAAGCGCAAAGCATATATGTAGAAATCTCTGCACCGAAAATATTAAGATAAGGTAGCATAATATTATTCTCCAAAAAAATACAACCTCTTGTGAACAACACAGGAGGTTGTATTTAAATTATTTTTTCACTGTATTATTAGAGTGAGTTAGCGTACTGAGCTAAATCGTTAACAGCAGAACCTGCTGCACAAAGAGCACAAGCAGCACAACCAACGCAAGCAACTGTGATACCGGCAAATACAACGCCGATGATGCCAGTTACAAGACCTGCTGTACCCATACCTTTATTAGCTTCATCTTTTCTACCCTTAACACCGAATACGATACCAAGAATAGCGGCAGCTAAAGCTATAAGGCAAAGTACGAAACCAGCAACAGGAATAACATACGCGAGAATTGAAAGAGCGATACTTACAATACCGCAAATCATGCCTATCATACCTTTATTCATGATTCTAACCTCCAAAATTAATTATTGTCTCAATTAAGAGCAATTATATACTACCATATTTTCACATTATTGTCAATTAAATTATGCAAATTAATTCTGTAAAGAAGGTGATTTTTAAATAATTTGTATATTATTACAAATAATATATATCTTTTTTTAAAAATGTTTATATATTATACCTTATATATATGATTAAATATTGCATTTATTTTGCAGAAATAACTTCCTTGCCGCCCATATACGGTCTTAATGCAACGGGAATATTAACAGAGCCGTCCTCGTTGAGGTTGTTTTCAAGGAACGCAATAAGCATTCTCGGCGGAGCAACAACAGTGTTGTTGAGAGTATGTGCAAAGTACTTTTTACCGCCCTCACCCGATATTCTGATTTTAAGTCTGCGAGCCTGTGCGTCGCCGAGATTTGAGCAGGAGCCTACTTCAAAATACTTCTTCTGACGTGGTGACCAGGCTTCAACGTCGAGTGAACGAACCTTTAAGTCTGCAAGGTCGCCCGAACAGCATTCAAGAGTTCTTACGGGAATGTCGAGCGAGCGGAACAAATCTACAGTGTTCTGCCAGAGCTTGTCAAACCACATTTTACTTTCTTCCGGCTTGCAGACAACAATCATTTCCTGCTTTTCAAACTGGTGAATTCTGTAAACGCCTCTCTCCTCAATTCCGTGCGCACCCTTTTCTTTTCTGAAACAGGGCGAGTAGCTTGTGAGAGTGTAAGGGAGATTTTCCTCTTTATTGATTGTGTCGATGAATTTGCCAATCATTGAATGTTCGCTTGTGCCGATAAGATAGAGGTCCTCGCCCTCAATCTTGTACATCATTGAATCCATCTCGGCAAAGCTCATAACGCCTGTTACAACGTTGCTGCGAATCATAAACGGAGGTACGCAGTATGTGAAACCTCTGTCAATCATAAAGTCACGTGCATAGGAAATTACAGCGCTGTGCAGTCTTGCAATGTCGCCCATAAGGTAGTAAAAGCCGTTGCCTGCTACCTTTCTTGCAGAGTCAAGGTCAATTCCGTTAAGCTTTTCCATAATGTCGGTGTGGTAGGGAATTTCGTAGTCGGGAACAACAGGCTCGCCGAAACGCTCAATCTCAACGTTCTGCGAATCGTCCTTGCCAATCGGAACTTTTTCGTCAATTATCTGCGGAATCTGCATCATAATCTCGGTTACCTGCTCCGAAAGCTTTGTTTCCTTTTCTTCAAGCTCAGAGAGAAGCTGTGCCTGACGTGTTACCTCGTCCTTGAGAGCCATTCCCTCTTCCTTTTTTCCTTGAGCCATAAGTGCGCCGATTTGCTTTGAAATTTTGTTGCGGTTTGAGCGAAGCTCGTCAGCCTGCTGTTTTACGGCACGGCTTTCAGCGTCAAGCTCAATTACCTTGTCAACAAGCTCAAGCTTGTTGTCCTGAAATTTCTTTTTTATGTTTTCTTTTACTGCGTCGGGATTTTCTCTTAAAAATTTAATATCAATCATTTTGATTTCTCCTCAATTTATGTTATTTTCAATTACTTTAGTTTGTTTGACAACTCCGTCAATTCCTCGTCCGAGTAGAACTCAATCTGCAAAATTCCGCCCTGCTTGCCCTTGTTCTTTGAAACCTTGATTTTTCTGCCGAGGCTTTCGTTGAGCGCAAGCTCTACCATACTGTAGAACGACGGTTTCTTCTCGGGAATTTCTTCCTTTTCGGGCTTCGGCTTTTGCTTGCAGATTTTTTCAACCTGACGAACCGATAAATCCTTTTTGATTATCTCCTCTGCAAGTTCCTGCATAAGCTTTTCGTCCTCAAGCGTGAGCAACGCTCTTGCGTGTCCTGCCGAGATTTTTCCGTCTGATACTAAATCTAAAATGCTCTGCGGAAGTTTCAGAAGTCTTAACGAGTTTGCAATTGCCGGTCTTGATCTTCCTACCGACTGTGCAACGTCTTCCTGTGAAAAGCCGTGCTCGTCAATAAGTACCTTATAGCCGAGTGCTTCTTCAATCGGGGTTAAATCCTCACGCTGTAGGTTTTCTATCAGCGCAATTTCCATTGTTTCTGTGTCGCCCAGCTCTCTTATGATTACGGGTACTTCCGTTATTCCCGCCATTCTGCAAGCTCGGTAACGTCTTTCGCCTGCTACAATCTGATAACCGCCGAGCGGTAACGGGCGTACAAGCAACGGTTGTAAAAGTCCGTGCTTTGAGATGCTTTCTGCAAGCTCGCTTAACGCTTTTTCGTCAAACTCTTTTCTCGGCTGTGAACGGTTCGGTTCAATTTCGGAAATTTTCAGCGTAACGCTTCCGTTGTTGTCCTCACTGTCGTTTTCTATAAATATGGCGTTCAGCCCTTTGCCGAGTCCGCCTAATTTTTTAGCCATTGTGTCGCTCCTTTGCAATAATTTCCTTTGACATTTCCATATAAGACTGACTGCCCTTGCAGGATTTGTCGTAGTAGATTACGGGCATACCAAAGCTCGGTGCCTCCGAAAGTCTTACGCCCCTCGGAATGACGGTCTTGAACACCTTGCCGGGGAAGAATTTTTTGACTTCGTTTACTACCTGCTGTGTAAGGTTCAGTCTGCCGTCATACATTGTCAGCAGAACGCCCTCAAGCTCGATTGAATAATTGTACTGGCGCTTGATTCGTCTTACCGTATTCATAAGCTGTGACAGTCCCTCGAGTGCGTAATATTCGCACTGAATCGGAACTAAAAACGTGTCTGCTACGGTGAGTGCGTTTGCGGTAATCAGTCCGAGTGACGGAGGACAATCTATGATTATGTAATCGTAGTACTGCTTAATCGGCAGGAGTGCGTTTTTCAGCAGTGCCTCACGGTGGCTTTTCTCTGCAATTTCAAGCTCTGCCGCCGCCAAGTCAAGGCTTGACGGAAGAATGTGCAGATTTTCATAAGGCGTTGTGAGAACGCACTGTTCTGCCTTTGCTCCCTCAACTAAAATGTCATATGTCGAATATTTTACCTTGCTTTTGTCAATTGCAACACCGCTTGTTGCATTTCCCTGCGGGTCAGCGTCAACAAGCAAAGTCTTTTTGCCCTGTGCGCCAAGACAAGCCGCAAGATTAACGGCGGTTGTGGTTTTGCCTACACCGCCCTTTTGGTTTGATATTGCTATAATTTTTGCCAAAAAAATCACCTTAAAAATTAATTAATGGCGTATTGATAATACTTTTAAATTATAGCATATTTATAATGTGTTTTAAAGCATATTTTGAAAAATAATGAGATTTTTTAATTGTTCAGCAGATAAATTGTTTCACGTGAAACAAATCGAGTGTTCAATACTTAATTTGCCAACGCAAAAAGCCGTACATTTCTGTACGGCTTTTCGCAAGGGGTTTAGATAAGGAAATGGGTATGAGTGGAACGGATGCTTTCGCATCCAACTGGAAAGTAATTTGATGGGTGCAATAAACTGCACCGGGTTAAGCAGATTTTTCTTTGTCAGCTATTTGTTTTTTGGGAATTCGTATTGTGTATTCGATAAAATTGTCTGTATCGGTTTTGTCCGATTGTGCGTCTATTCCCGCAAGACGCATTGTATCAATAGCTTTGTTGATAGTGTTTACAAATATTCTGACGTCCTTTATCACCGCTTTGCTTGTGCCCTGTTTTTTGTTGCTTTTAGGGCTTGAACTGAGCATCAGATTTATTAGGTTTTCTGACTGCTGTACGTTGAGGTTTTCGGAGATGATTTTCGAGAGAGCCTCCCGCCTTGCACCTTCATCACCGAGCTTTAACAGCGCTCTTGCGTGGCGTTCGCTCAGACCTGCGTTTTCAATCCACTCCTGCTCTTCATATGTAAGTCTTAATAAACGGAGCTTGTTTGCAATTGTAGACTGTGTTTTGCCGAGCTTGACAGCCGCCTCCTGCTGGGTCAGTCCGTACCTGCGTATCAGCCTTGAAACTCCACGAGCTTCCTCGAACATTCCGAGGTCGCTTCGTTGGAGATTTTCAAGGAGAGCATATACTGCTGACTCTTTTTCAGAGCACTTGATTACTATGCAGGGAACCTTACGAAGTCCTGCCATTACGGAAGCACGTAGCCGCCTTTCGCCCGCAATCAGCTCATATTCCGTAGTGCTCACCTTTCTTACGGTAAGGGGTTGAAGAATACCGTTTTCGGCAATTGACTGCGACAGAGCGTTGAGGTCCTCTTCATTGAAAACCTTTCTGGGCTGGGCTTTGTTAGGTCTGATTTTTATAATCGGTATGTCAGAGATTTTGTTTTCATTTTTTAATATAAAATTCAAACCTAATCGCCCCGTGTCCTCATTTGTCCTTCAGGGGTTGTCCCTGTGCTATTATAATAACACTTTGCCTGTGCGATGTGTGTCGGTTTGTGAGCAACTTTTTTATATAGTTTTGGTAAAAAATGGTAATTTCTTAAAATATTTGTCGATATTTGTATTGTGTAACTTATTAAGCTGAAATTATAAACGATAATTTGCGGCGTATTATAGCGATGTTGATGTAGGGGCGGATTTGCATATCCGCCCAAGTAAACCAAACGTTTCTGCAACACGGGCGGATATGCAAATCCGCCCCTACGATGTTGGCATACAATATTCTTAATGTAATTCCAACGCTAAATTATCGTTTATTTAACTAAAACAACGCAGGTAACAAACATTGTTTTACCTGCGTTGTAATCATAATAAGTTATAACGGTTTTGCTTTTATCTTGCCATAGCTTCTCGGGTACTTGTCGGGAGTGGGTGCAATCTTTTCGATCTCAACAATTGTCCTCTCTCCGCCGTCGAGCGCAAGTAAAAAGGAGTGAATGTTTTTGATTTTTCCGCCGAGTGTCTGAATTGCCTTTCTGGCGTCTGCAATTTCGTTTTCTGCGTCAGGACCTTTGAGGGCTATAAAACTTCCGCTCAATCTTGTGTACGGCAAGCAGTACTCCGCAAGCACATTCAGCCTTGCAACGGCACGTGATACAACAAAGTCAAAGCTTTCTCTTAAATCAATGTCCTGTCCGCCGTCCTCTGCCCTGCTGTGAATCAGCGTTGCGTCAAGCGAGAGTTCAGATAAAACGGTATCTAAAAAGTTTAGCCGCTTTTGCAGACTGTCAAGTAAAGTCAGCCTGATGTCGGGACGTGCAATTTTCAAAACAATTCCGGGAAAGCCTGCACCCGTTCCGACGTCGATTATAGTCGAATTTTCGGGAATATCAACGTAATTGAACAGAGCAAGACTGTCGGCAAAGTGCTTTGCTGCAACACCCTGTTCATCTGTAATTGCTGTAAGGTTTATTTTTTCGTTCCATTCAACTAACAGTCTGAAATACCTTTCAAGCTGTTTAAGCTGAATGTCTGTAAGCTGAATTTTGTAGCCTGTTGTAGCCAATTTTATAATTTCTTTTATGTCCATTACGTCACCCGATTATTTATTCTGTGCAAGCCAAATCAGCAGAACGCTGATGTCGGCAGGTGATACGCCTGAAATTCTTGATGCCTGTCCGATGTTTAGCGGCTTGATTTTATTGAGTTTTTCCTGTGCCTCAAGGCGCAAGCCTTTGATTTCACGATAGTCAAAGTACTTTGGCAACAGCTTTGTTTCAAGCTTTCTCATCTGCTCAACCTGCTTAAGCTGTTTTTGAATATATCCCTCATACTTGATTTCAATTTCAACCTGTTCAAATATGTTCGGGTCGAGTTCGGGACGGTCAACATCAACTGATTTAAGTTCCTCGTATCCAAGCTGTGGGCGTTTGAGCAAATCAATCAGGCGAACGCCTGTCGTAATTTCAGATGTTTCACGTGAAACAAGTATTTTGTTTATTTCCTCGGTAGGTGAAATTACGGTTGATTTAAGACGTTTGATTTCGGCTTTCTTCTGCTCCTGCTTTTTGAGAAATTTATTGTAACGCTCATCGCTGATAAGTCCGATTTCGTATCCGAGCGGTGTAAGCCTTTCGTCTGCGTTGTCCTGACGGAGCACAAGTCTGTACTCACTTCGGGAAGTCATCATTCTGTACGGCTCGTTTGCGCCCTTTGTCACAAGGTCGTCAACGAGAGTTCCTATATAGGAATTGTCACGGGTAAAAATAACCTGTTCTCTGCCGAGCACCTTTAGTGCGGCGTTTATACCGGCAACGAGTCCCTGTGCGGCGGCTTCCTCATAGCCAGAGCTTCCGTTGAACTGTCCTGCACCGTAGAGATTCGGAAAATCTTTAAATTCGAGCGTTGCATTCATAGCAAGCGGGTCAACGCAGTCGTATTCAATCGCATACGCAGGGCGCATAATTACACAGTGCTCAAGACCTTTGATTGTGCGGTAGAATTTGAGCTGAACTTCCTCAGGGAGTGACGAGCTCATTCCCTGCAAGTACATTTCCTCTGTGCTTAAACCGCAAGGCTCAATGAAAAGTTGATGACGAGGCTTGTCCTTAAAGCGCATAATCTTGTCCTCAAAGCTCGGGCAGTAGCGAGGACCTACACCCTCAATTCTGCCTGCATAAAGCGGAGAACGGTGGATGTTTTCAAGAATAACCTGCTTGGTGTCGTCATTCGTCCAGCTTATGTGGCAGTCAACCTTGTTTTCGCCGAGGTTCTCGGTTTCGTAGGAAAACGGCTGCGGAGGCTCGTCGCCCTTCTGCACTTCAAGCTCGGAGAAATCAATTGAGCTTTTAAGTACTCTTGCAGGAGTGCCTGTCTTGAAACGGCGGAGCGGAAGTCCGAGGTTTTTGAGGCTTTTGCCAAGCTCGGTAGCAGGGAAAATTCCGTCCGGACCGCTTTCGTAGGAAACCTCACCGACAAAGATTCTTCCGCCGAGGTATGTGCCTGTTGCAATAATAACAGCCTTGCACTCGTAAACCGCCAACATTCTTGTGGTAAGAGTGTAGCCGTTTTCGGATTTCTGAATGTCAGTGATTTCAGCCTGACGGAGTTCAAGGTTTTCCTGCAACTCAAGCTTGTGCTTCATAGTGTCGGAGTATTTGCGCCTGTCAATTTGAGCACGGAGCGAATGAACGGCAGGACCTTTGCCACGATTTAACATACGTGACTGCAAAAAGCATTCGTCGGCAGTCTTGCCCATTTCACCGCCGAGAGCGTCAATCTCACGCACAAGATGTCCCTTTGCAGTTCCGCCGATTGACGGATTGCAGGGACAGTTGCCGACAGCGTCCATATTTATGGTGAAAATTGCAGTTTTACAGCCGAGCCGTGCAGACGCAAGAGCGGCTTCAATGCCTGCGTGACCTGCGCCGATAACGGCAACGTCGTAATTGCCTGCAAAATAAGTTGTCATAAAATCAACCCCAGTTAGTTTAATTCGGAATTCTGAATGCGTAATTCGGAATTAATAATAAATTATAACGTATTAATAAAAACGTAACCGATGTATAAACTTAAAAGTCGGGCTACCATTCTATTCTCACAGACTAACCCTTAGGCTCGGATTGCGTGTCGAGGCACTCGACTATTTACCTACACAGAAGTTGTGGAATACTCTATCTATTACCTCGTCGCTTGTCTTTTCGCCTGTCAGCTCCAGCAATTCCGAAATTGCGTCCTCAAGTGAAACGGTTACAGCGTCAAACGTCATACCAAAAGATAAAGCGTTTTCTGCCTCTTTAATTGAATTCAGCGCATTACTTACTGCCAGTCTCTGACGTTCGTTAGATAATATTCCCTCACTCGGATTGAGGTTTGCCGTTCCTGCTATTTCTTCAACTGCTTTTACAAGTTCCTCGTGTCCTTCGCCGTTTACTGCTGAAATATATACTATCTTGCTGCTATTTTCTGAAATATAGCTTATATCAAGCCTTTGTTCAAGGTCAGTCTTGTTGATAATCGCAATTGAGGGAACGTCCTTTGCAGACTCAAGCAACGCCTTGTCCTCCTCGTCAAGCTCACGGCTGTTGTCAAACACCGCAAGCAGAAGTCCGCATTGTGTAAGTCGTTTTCTTGCTCGGTCAACGCCGATTTTTTCAACAGCGTCCTCGGTTTCACGCAAGCCTGCTGTGTCACTGAGGCGCAGAATAACGTCGCCGACAAGAACGGTGTCCTCAACAATATCCCTCGTCGTGCCGGGAATATCGGTAACAATGCTCTTTTCACAACCCGAAAGCAGATTCATAAGCGTGCTTTTGCCGACGTTCGGCTTGCCTGCGATTACCGTATCTATTCCCTGCTTGACTGCCTGACCGCTGTCATAGCTCGCAAGGAGTTTTTCAAGAGCGGAAACGGAATTTTTGCACGTGTCGGAAATCATATCATCGGTGACCTCGGCAATGTCCTCCTCGGGATAGTCCGCCCAGGCAGAAAGGTGAGAAACAAGCGAAAGCAAATCGTTTTTCACACCGTCAATCTTTTTGCGGAGAGCACCGTCCTTTACAAAAAGAGCGGCTCTGGCGGCAGACTTGCTTTTTGCGCTGATTAGGTCAATAACAGCCTCTGCCTCTGTGAGGTCGATTTTGCCGTTGAGAAAAGCTCGTTTTGTGAACTCACCAGCCTGCGCAGGATATGCGCCTGCCGAAAGTGCGGCACGAAGAACCTGCTTTGTCAGATAGATTCCGCCGTGGCACGAAAGCTCAACAACGTCCTCGCCTGTATAGCTGTGCGGCGCACGGAATACAAGCGCAACAGCCTCGTCAATTTCCTCTCCGTTGTGACAGATTTTGCCGAAAGCGGCTGTGTAGCCTTTCATCTCGGTTATTTTCTTGTTATTTATATTTTTGAAAATTTTGTCGGCAATTTCAAGGGCATTTTCGCCCGAAATTCTGATTACGCCGATTCCGCCCTCGCCCTGTGCGGTGCTGATGGCGGCAATAGTTTTTTCGTTCATATTACACCCACGCACAATAAAAAAATGACGTAGGAACACGTTATGCCGTGTCCACACAAAAATAGAAATTTTTGTGAAGGGACGTCTGGGAAGCCGTCCCCTACAGAAAGGTTTGTTTGTTTCAATAATGTTTATATAATCGGTAAAGTTTGATAATCACTGCGGACACGGCACGCCGTGTCTCTACGAATAGAGTTTTATTTATAACACTATCCTTACTATAAATTAAGGGCGGATTGCTCCGCCCTTTTTAAAACTTTATAGGTTTCAGCCCTAATTTGTCGGGCATAAATGCGTGTCGAGGCACTCGACTTATTTGTCAATTCTTCCGTAAAGACCTGTGCCGCCGCCCTCGTTAAGGGGCTTTCTGTCGGGATTTGCGGGAGCAGAATTGTGACTGCGGTTAGCGTTGTACGGACGTCTGCCGCCTCTGCCTTTGTTGTAGCCGCCCTTGTGGAAATTATTTCTTGCCTTGGGGTCGGGTTCGATAACAACGTGACGGTTAGCGTTTTCACCCTCGCTCCACGAAATAGCACCGTTAACTTTCTGAACGGCTGTGTGTATAATTCTTCTCTCGTAGGGGTTCATAGGCTCAAGGTTTGTCTTTCTGCCTGTCTTGACAGCCTTGAAAGCAAGCTTTCTGCCGAGAATTTCAAGAGTTTTTTCTCTCTTTTCTCTGTAGTTGCCTGTGTCGATTGTTACCTTGAAATAGCCGCTGTCTGCGTGGTTTGCAACAAGGCTGGTAAGATACTGGAGAGAGTCGAGAGTTTCGCCTCTTCTGCCGATTACAAAGCCAACGTCCTCGCCCGAAAGGTCAAACTCAACGCCGCCTTCGATTAATTTCTTTTCAATTTCAACGCTCTGAAGATTCATCTTGTCGAGGACATTTCTCAAAAATTCCTCTGCCTTATCCTCGGGAGTAGCCTTAAGTGTAACCTTTACTTTTGCAGGAGCGCCGCCGAAAAGACCGAACTTCTTTTTCTCGGCACGCTGGATAAGTTCAAATTCAACCTCGTCTGTTTCACTCAGACCGAGCTGTCTTTTTGCGTCGTTAAGAGCGTCAAGCTCTGTTTCACCAACGCCGATTACTTCTTTTATCACGATTTTTCACCTTTATTTCGTTTGAATATATTTGAGCGACGAGGGCGTCGCTCGCTACAATTATACAATTATATTTAAAATTATTTCTTCTTTTTCTTCTTTGTGTTTGCACCCTCGCCTGATTTAAGCTCGTGTGGCGCGTAAACGTAGGGGATTTTTGCCTCGTTTTCAAACATTAATGCAGCGTGTCTTGCCTCAGAATTTGCAGTGAGCTGTGCCGGACTGAAAATTTTGCCGAGCACGATTGACTGAACGAGACTGATTACAGCCGAAATAATCCAGTAGTATGCAACTGCCGCAGGTACGTTGAATGCGATATAAGCGGAGAACAGCGGCATACCGATAAGCATAATCTTCATACAGCCCTGCTGCTGAGCCATCTGGTTTTTGTTAATTCTCATAGTAATAAACTGAGCTCCAACATTGGAAGCAAAGCAGAATACAGGGAAAAGAGTATACCACGAGAAAAGACCGAATTCATTTGGAATAGCAAGCAAATCGACACCGAACGGCTTAAAGCCTCCGAGGAACATCTGAATTGTAGAAATTTCCTGTGCATTGAAGATTCCCTGAATAGCCTCGGTATTCATAATGTTGGGGAAAACTTTAAGCAGGCTGATTTCCTGATATGTGGGATTTACGCTTGCGGCATATCCGGGAATTGTGTTGATGTATGAAAGCGCATTGTTTACGTCCTCACTGTTTAAGTGAAGGGTGTTGGTGAGCGGATAGGCAACAGCGTAGAAAATACCGAAAATTACAAGCATTGGGAGTAATGTCGTAAGACAACCGCCCATAGGCTTTACGCCCTCTTTTTCGTAGAGCTTGCTTGTTTCTTCCTGAAGCTTCTGCCTGTTGTTGGCGTACTTTTCCTGAAGCTCCTTTTGCTTTTTGGAAAGCCTTGCAGTACCCGCCATAGACTTCTGCTGTTTAACGGAAAACGGGAAAAGTACCAGCTTGACTATAACGGTAAATACGATAATGGAAAGACCGAAATCCTTGAGTATATAGAAAGCTCCCCAGAGTATGTAGCCCAGCAAGCTTCCGAGAAATCCGAAGATTTGCATATTGTTACCTCACTTTTGAGTAAAATGTGCAATCACAGCAAATACAATATGCGTGTTGCTAATTTCTCCTGCCTGTCCTTTTTTCGGGAACAGGGTCATAGCCGCCCTTGGAAAAGGGATTGCATCGCAAAATACGCCAGAACGTAAGTGCAAAGCCCTTTAATGCGCCGAAGCGCTCGATAGCCTCAATTCCGTACTGTGAGCAGGTTGGAATGTACTTGCAGTTAGCTCCCAGATGCGGAGAAACGGCGGCTTGATAGAATTTAATCAGAGCAATCAGTATTTTTTTCATTTTTTACCTTGAAAATAAAATCATCTTAAAACATCTGCTGCTTTTAATTGCTTTTTCATAGCGTCCAAAACAGTTTGCGACTTAACATAGGGGGTTTTGCCCCTTGCGACAAAAACAAAGTCGTATCCCTGCTTCAAATCGGGATAGAGTTCGTAGTAAGCTGCTCTGATAACACGCCTTGCTCTGGAGCGTTTAACAGCCTTGCCGACCTTTTTGCCTGTGGTAATTCCGAAACGCAGGTTATTGTTTTTATTTTTCATTACATAAGTTACAAGTACAGGACTTACAAAGGATTTTCCCCTTTTATACAGACGGGAAAAATCCCTGTTATCCTTCAAAGTGACATATTCACTCATTTTTTACACCACCGGGCAGTCGAGCACTCTAAAAAAGAAAGACCACCGAACAAAGTGGCCTTTTTTCTTAATAAGACAACCTTTTTCTGCCTTTAGCTCTTCTTCTTGCTAAAACTTTCTTACCGTTTGATGTAGCCATTCTCTTTCTGAAACCGTGCTCCTTTTTTCTGTGGAGCTTTTTAGGCTGATATGTTCTCAACATAGGTGAAAACCTCCCTTCAAAATATAACCTTGCAATATAGCATTATATCGTAGTTTTCAAATTTCGTCAAGTGTTTTATTTCGGAAAGAGAAAATTTTATTCAGGTTTAAATGCGGTTTTTTAAATTATACAATATAATGTAGTAACGCCGTTTAGCGGTACAATATAAGGAAAAATTTTTAATAAATTAACCGCCTTGTATGCGGAATACAAGACGGCAGAATATCTGTGAATGTGTTTTTTGCTATTTATATTGACATTTTAATAATGTTGGTGTATTATAAATGTAGTAACAGAACAGTTTTGGCTGTTCTGCATACAATAGGTTAATTTTATATTAACCGCCTTGTGTTAGCGTCACAGGGCGGTTACTTCTTTTTTATATCATTAATAATCGCCCTGACAGCCGTCAGAACAATTGCGAATGTAAGTAATATGATTACATCATTCACTTGATATGCACCCCCTTTACAAATAAAATTTGCAGGGAAAAGGTGCAGAACAACCGCCGCTATTCTGTTACTACGGGGTATATTATATCATAATTTGTAGAAATAACAATAGCTTATAAAAATTTATTTTTGTTTATTAGAATAATAAAAACCGCCTTGTATGTGTTGTACAAGACGGTTATTTTTATGTATTTTCAAATGCCGGTAAATCCGCTTAGTCTAAATAAGCCGCTCCGATAATGCCTGCGTCGTTGCCGAGTGTGCATTTGCAGATTACGGTCTGCTTGTCGTTGTGCTTTGTGTAGCGCTCACGCTCAACATATGAACGAACGGGACCGAGGAGATTTTCGCCCTCGTTTGAAATTCCGCCGCCGATGCAGAGAACGTCGGGCTGGAAGATGTTGATGATGTTTACAAGTCCGCAGGAAAGGTAGCTTATGTACTCCTCAACAACGGATTTTGCAGTCGGGTCGCCGTCACGCATTGCGTCAAACGCCGTTCTGCCGTTTACCTTGTTGATGTCGCCGTCGCAGAGCTTGAGCATATAGCTGAATTCAAGCTTTTCGGAAAGAATCTTCTGCTTTGTGAGGTTGATAAGACCTGTTGCGGAAGCGTATGTTTCCCAGCAACCACGTCTGCCGCAGGCACATTCCTTGCCGTCCTTGACGATAACCATATGACCGAGCTCAGCACCTGCAAAGTTTGAGCCGCTGTAGATTTTGCCGTCAATGATGATTCCGCCGCCTACGCCTGTGCCGAGAGTGATTGCAACGGCGTTTCTTGCACCCTTTGCACTGCCTGCAAGGTACTCGCCGAGAGCCGCCGCATTGGCGTCGTTCTCAATGTGAACCTTCTTGCCGAGTCTTTCCTCCATCATCTCGACAACCTCCCAGTTGTGGAAGAAGAGGTTTGCGGAGTATTCAATTACGCCTGTTTTCGGGTTTACGGCACCCGGAACGCCGATACCTACGGACTCAATGTCGTCCATAGTGAGCTTTGCTTTTTCAACGGCTTTCTTTGCAACCTCAGCCATACTGTCGCAGATTTCGCTTTCGGGGCGGGGAACGGCAGTTTTGCAGGAAGCCTTTGCCACGATTTTGTATTTTTTGTCAACTACTCCGGCTACAATGTTTGTGCCGCCGAGGTCAATACCGAGTCTGTACATCTGAGCACATCCTTTTTGTTTATTTTATTTTTAATTCGGAATTAACAATAGTTCCGTTCCGGATATTTTTTAGATTTATTGTGTAGCGGCGAACTGTGTTCGCCATAATGTATAAAATTTGCCTGTAGGGGCTACCCTGCCGATTTGCGTGTCGAGGCACTCGACTTAATTGCAGTTATATGAATAGTTCGGTGCTTCCTTTGTAATCTGAATGTCGTGCGGGTGGCTTTCACGCAGACCTGCGCCGGAAATATGAACAAATTTTGCCTTTTTGTGAAGCTCTTCAATAGTAGCACAGCCTGTGTAGCCCATACCTGAGCGCAGACCGCCCATAAGCTGGTAAACAGTGTCGGAAAGCATTCCTTTGTAAGGAACACGTCCCTCAACGCCTTCGGGAACAAACTTGTTGTTGCTTGCCTGGAAGTATCTGTCTGCACTGCCCTTGCCCATTGCGCCGAGACTGCCCATTCCACGGTAAACCTTGAACTGTCTGCCCTGATAGATTTCGTTCTCTCCGGGGCTTTCCTCACAGCCGGCAACGAGTGAACCGACCATAACAACGTTTCCGCCTGCGGCAAGCGCCTTTACAATGTCGCCGCTGTACTTGATTCCGCCGTCTGCGATTACGGGAATGCCGTACTTTGAAGCCTCGCAAGCGGCGTCATAGATTGCGGTAATCTGCGGAACGCCGATACCTGCAACGATTCTTGTTGTGCAGATTGACCCGGGACCTATACCGACCTTGATAGCGTCTGCGCCTGCGTCGATAAGAGCCTTTGCGGCTTCGGCAGTTGCGATGTTGCCTGCGATAAGCGGAAGATTCGGGTAAGCCTTCTTAACCTTTGCAACTGAATTGATAACGTTAGAGTTGTGACCGTGAGCAGAGTCAAGCACAACAACGTCAACCTGAGCCTCGATAAGAGCGGCCACTCTGTCAAGAACGTCTGCCGTTGCACCGATTGCGGCACCGCAGATAAGTCTGCCCTTGTCGTCACGTGCAGAGTTGGGATACTGAACGCTCTTTTCAATATCCTTGATTGTGATAAGTCCCTTAAGACTGCCGTCCTTGCCGACAATCGGGAGCTTTTCAATTCTGTGCTGACGAAGAATCTCCTGCGCTTCCTTAAGAGTAGTTCCTACGGGAGCTGTAACGAGGTTTTCGTGAGTCATAACCTTTGAAATCGGCTGTGCAAAATCTGCGCCTGTCATAAAGCGGAGGTCACGGTTTGTGATGATTCCGACAAGCTTGCCGTCACGGCAGATAGGAACGCCCGAAATTTTGTACTTGCCCATAAGGTTGTCCGCATCTCTTACGGTGTTTTCGGGTGAGAGGAAAAACGGATTTACGATAACGCCGTTCTCACTTCTTTTTACTCTGTCAACCTGGTCAGCCTGACGCTCAATCGGCATATTCTTGTGAATAATACCAACACCGCCCTCTCTTGCAATAGCGATAGCCATAGCGGTTTCGGTAACCGTATCCATAGCGGCAGTCATAAGAGGAGTGTTGAGCTTAATGGTCTTTGTAAGGTGTGTTGAAACGTCAACATTTTTAGGCTCAACGTCTGACTCTCCCGGTATAAGAAGAACATCGTCAAAGGTAAGTCCTTCCTTGCCGAATTTTTCATTGTAGTTAGTATTCAGCATAATTTTCCTCCGTTTTACAAAATTTTTAAATAATTAGTTATTAACTTTTATTATAACAAATCACTTTCGGTTTATCAATAACAAAATATAAATTTTACTCAAATATTTCAGATTATTTTTATATATGGTTTTACGTATGCTTTCCCGAAAACGAAACGCATATTTACCTTTTGCATAACTCTTGACATTTTCATAAAATCTGATATAATAAAAACAGATAAGGCAGACCGTATAAGCGGTTAGCCCCTAAAGAAAATTAATTTAAGAAATAAACCGTTTCTTTGGAGAGTGGCGGTTTATTTCTTTTTTATTGCAATAATGGTATAAAGAATAATCACTAAAACTATTACTATGTACTCCATCAGCAACACCCCCTTGCAGGGGCAAGACTTAACCGCCTACCGTATAGGTTACCTTATCTGTTAAAATCATATCATAATTTTAAATGAAAATCAATTATTTTTGTATATTGACAACGCAGAATATAAAATATAAAATTGTTGTTACAGAACCGTTATTTTATTATGTAATACTATTAATATGGGAGATTATTATAATGAAAAAAATATATGCAAAAATCATTTCACTTTTACTCATAGCCGTAACTGCGGCGGCTTTTTCGGGGTGCGGAGAAAACGGCTCGTCATCGTCGGCACAGCCGAGCACAACCGCTGAAACGTCGGCACAGGAAACTACGCAGGCAAGCACGTCAAACGCTAATTCCGCAAATAATAATTCTAATCTGCCGTTCCCGAAATATGCAGAAAACGGTGACGATTTCACGGGTGCGTGGGAAATCACCGAGAGCGAGGAGTCGCAGACTGTCAGCTTTGTATTCAGCTTTAACGGTGAAGGCAGAGTTGCTATGGTCATTGATAATTCGGGCTTCTTCGGCAAATACGAGGTTGAAAACAAGAACGGTAAAAATACCTTTACAACGCAGATGATTTACGGACTAAACGGCGAGTACACCTATGAGCTGTCCGATGATAAAAACACAATAAAGCTCACCAAAAACGAGGACAACACGAAAACAACTATGCAGAGGCTCGAAAGCTTTGATTGTGTTCCGAACGCTGAAAACACAAAAACTGACGAGAAATTGCTCGGAGCGTGGAAGTCGGAGGACGAGGAGTATTTCTACTTTGACGAAAGCGGAATAATGTATCACAATCTGTACAACACAACGTTCAACTACGCCGCTTATACAGCCGAGGACTCAAAGATTAAGGCAACCTATTCAATGGGCGGCGAAATGTCAGACGAGTACGAGTATTCAGTTGAGGGAGATAATCTGAAACTCAACGGCTACAGTTACAAAAGAATTTCCGAAAGCGAAGTTGAGTAAGCTCTCGTTCAATTATCCTTTAAAACTGCTTTGTTTTCAGACGTTTTTTTGTGAAGTAAACGATAATTTAGCCGAGTGCCTCGGTGGGCAAACCGAGAGGAAAAGTCGGTTTGTTTGGAGAGAATTGTAGCCCGAATTATAGATTGATATATAGGTTACGTTTAGGGACGTGTAGGAACCCGTCCCCTACAAAATTAAATACAAACGTTTCCTTTATAGCCGTAGGGGACGGCATCCTTGACGTCCCGTTTCATAAATTGCAACGCAATTTATGAAATATGGCGAACGCAGTTCGCCGCTACAATATTATAATACTATCTCTGCGGCAACGCCGCATATAAATTAATTCGGGCACTAAACTTTTCTATTATTGCAACCTATCCACTCGACCACAATTCCGAATTACGCATTCCGAATTCCGCATTAAATTATCGTTTAACTAACTGAACTAAACAAATTGACAAGTTAATTCGCAAAGCCGAGCACCTTGTCAACCGACTTTGAGAACACTTTCCACTCCTGCTGTTTCTCGGTGAGCTGTTTTTCGCCCTTGCGGGTAAGGTGGTAGTACTTGCGCTTTCTGCCGTCACATTCCTCCCAGTAGCTTTCGAGGAAGTTTTCTTCCTCAAGTGCGTGAAGAATAGGATATAAAGTTCCTTCTTTCAGCTCAAAAACGCTTTCGCTCTGCAATTCAAGCTCCTTGATGATTTTATAGCCGTACAAATCCTTGCCCTTTAAAACGCTCATTACGAGCATTGATGTACTTCCCTTGATAAGCTCCTTGCTGATTTTCATTATAAACACTCCGTTTCTTAAAATTATATCTTAACTGTTTCAATATCAATACACAACCGATTCGTTCGTTCTGTAACGTGACATTAATATATATGTTTTTTCCGCATCTGACCACTGAAAGTCATACACCGTTAAATGCTGATGATTTTCGATGTTGGCAAATGAAAAGCTGACTGTTTTTTCTCCTCTGGCGTAAAACCGAAATCACAATCAAAAGCGCAAGCAAAAGCAGAATAATAAAAATTGCAACTGCGCCGATTCGGTATAAAATTTTATCGCTGTCAACAATGTAGCTGTAACCGAAAATGCTGTCGGCATAGCCCGAAATTCCGCACTTTATAAACGTTATGACGGGATAGAAAAGCGGCTGAAATATTGCAAACTGTATTCCGTCGTTTACTTCGTTCGTAAGATTTGCAACGAGCATTACAATCAGCGAGAGGATAAGTATTGTTCCTGCCGTCAGGTTTTTATGTCTGTACGCTTTATAAAGCAGAAAAACGAACAGAAAAAGCACAAGCATTGAAATGAAATCTGCTGTCAACGTATGATAAATAGTATAATTATTGTCGGCGTAATAAAAGCGGTGCTCAATCGGAATTACGTTAAAGCAGAGCAGAGAAAATGAAACGGAGAAAACTGCCGTTATTATGCTCCAGACTCCTTTGACAACACCTTTTTTGTGCAGAGCGTTGAGCGGTACGGCGGTATCGTCGGGATTGCCCATTTCCTCGGTTGCCCTTTGCATTGCAACCTCTTTGCTGTAGCCGATTTCTTCGTAGTAGTCTGCCTTATCTAAAATGTGGCTTTCAAGCTCGGCGGTAATGCTTTGCCGAGCGGTTTTGTTTATTATCAAATCCGATACTCTGTCTAAAAATTTGTTTTCCATAAAATATCCTCAAAACCTCTGAAATATACATAGAATATATATGCATAGATATTCTATGTATAGAATAAAATAGAAATCCTTGTTTGTCAATGAGTTTTGGGGAATTTTAAATCGATTTTAAATAAAATTTCGGTGCACCGCTACAAACGATGCACCGAATATTTGTTAAAATTTTTACTTGCTTTCTTCTCTTAAGGTTGTTCTCTTGATTTTTCCGCTGATTGTTTTCGGGAACTCGTCAACGATTTCAAGGTGCTGAATCCACTTGTACGACGCCATACGCTTGTTGCAGAAGGTCTTGATTTCGCTTTCTGTGTGCTTGTCGTGAGCTGTGCCGTCGGCAAGCTTTACAATCGCCTTGATAGCCTGACCTCTGTCCTTGTCGGGAACGCCGATTACCGCACATTCAAGCACGTTCGGGTACTGCATAATCACGTTTTCAACCTCGAACGGACCTACACGGAAACCTCTTGTCTTGATGAGGTCATCGGCTCTGCCGACATACCAATAGTAGCCATCCTCGTCTTTGTAGGCGGTGTCGCCTGTGTGGTAAACTCCGCCCTTCCAGACATTTTTGTAAAGTTCTTCGTTGCCGTAGTACGACATAAAGATTCCGTACTGCTTTTTGTCCTTCGGCGGATAAACAACGATTTCGCCTGTTTCATTTGCGCCAAGCTCTTTACCGCTGTCGTCAATGATATGAACGTCATAAAGCGGCGTAGGCTTGCCCATTGAGCCGGGCTTTGCAATCGAGCCTTTGAGGTTTGCAAGCATAAGCACGCTTTCGGTCTGTCCGAAGCCTTCCATAAGATGAAGTCCCGTCTGCTCGAAAACCTTTTCGAATACTTCGCCGTTGAGCGCCTCGCCTGCTGTAGTGAGGTGTTCAAGCGCAGACAAATCATACTTGTCCATTCCACGCTTTATAAAATATCTGTACACCGTCGGCGGTGCACAGAAAGACGTTACCTTGTAACGCTCGATAATGCGCAGAAGCTTGCCGGGTGAGAACTTGTCAAAGTCATATACCATAACTCCGCATCCGCAAAGCCACTGACCGTAGATTTTGCCCCACGAAGCCTTGCCCCAGCCTGTTTCGGCAACGGTAAGGTGAAGTCCCTTTTCCTTTACGCACTGCCAGTACTTTGCTGTGATAATATGACCGAGTGTGTAGGTGTGGTCGTGCTCAACAGCCTTGGGATAGCCTGTCGTTCCCGAGGTGAAGTAAATGAGCATAGGCTCTTCAGCCTTTGTGTCAACTCTTTCGAGCGTATCGTCGGCATTTTCAACCTCTGTTGTAAAGTCGATTGTGCCGAAAATCTTCTTTCTGCATACAAAAACCTTTTCAAGTGTGTTCGGCTGGGACGCTACAGCCATCAAATCCTCGGCAGTTGTATCGTCGGGAGTGCAGACAGCAGCAGAGATGTTTGCGGTGTCAACTCTGTAGGAAATATCGCTCTGCGTGAGGAGATGTGTTGCGGGAATGATGATTGCGCCGAGCTTGTGGAGCGCAGGAGCAACGTACCAGTATTCGTAGTTTCTCTTGAGAATAACGAGCACCTTGTCACCCTTTTTGATTCCGTTGTTTCTGAAAACGTTAGCCGCCTTGTTGCTGAGTCTGCTGATGTCGGCAAAGGTGAAAAACTTTTCCTCCTTGTCGGGATTTGTCCAGACAACAGCCGTATCTTCGGGAGCAAGCTCCGCCATTTTGTCAACTACGTCGTAGCCGAAGTTGTAGTTTTCGGGGAAGTCAAGCTCAAAGTCGAGCAGATTGCCGTTTTCGTCAAGTGTTTCCTTGCAAAAATTTTTGTATAACTGCATTTAAAACATCCTTTTTTCGTTGGTTTGTTAAGACAAAAATCAAGTGCCTGTTCCAGCACTATTCCGAATATTATTCTATACAAAAATGAAAAAAATAGCAATACGTGAAATTATGCTAAATAAAAATATATTGCGCTTATTAATTCACTCACGGAATATTGTTATCCATAAATTGATAAAAATTCAATCATCAATTCAGTTTCTGCATAACATAAACCGCTCCCAAATAATTGGGAGCGGTTTTGTGCTTTATAAACGATTTTAAATTTTAAAACCCGCTGATCATATCCGCAAGGTACTTCTGAATGAGCGTTGCGTCTTTTACATTTACTTTGCCGTCTCTGTTAACATCAGCAGCCTTTATCTGGAGAGAGTTAAGGCTTTCCTTGCCTACAACATACTTGAGAACAGCCGTTGCGTCGTCAACTTTTACATATCCGTCGCCGTTGACGTCGCCCATAAGAATACTGCTTTCAAGATTTGTTGATGTGCTGATTGATGCGTTTTCAAAGCCCTTAATGCCTGAAATATCCTGCATCTTGCTGAAGTCAACAATTGAAGCGCAATGAGGCTTATTTGACGAATCCTTGTAAGCAAGACTTAAAACCTCAAGGTCGAGATAAACGTCTGCCTTACCTGTACCGATAATATCAAATGTTACGGAAACAAAATCTGCATTGTTATCGAACGAAACAAGCTTCAAGTTAGAGAAGTTGCCCTTAATGTAGTTGCTCTTGTTGTTGAATACAAGTTTATCGCCTGCCGACGGCGTGATTGTCTGTGAGCCGTCAACCATATTATCGGCAATGTCGTATTTAAGCTTTGTGTTGTCATAGGTCAGCGTCCACTGTGTGTCAACAGCCTTCATATTTGCCGTCAGCTTGTAGGAAACCGTAACTGTTCCCTCGTCCTTATTAAAGGTCTTTGTAGCAGTCGGGAAAATATTTGAAGAAGCCTTTACTGTCAGCTCGTCTGTTGTGGGAACAGTAGTAGCCGGAACGGTCGTTGCGGGAACTGTTGTTGCAGGTGCAGTAGTTGCCGGTACTGTTGTTACGGGAGCTGTCGTTACCGGAACTGTTGTTGCAGGTGCTGTTGTGGGCTCAGTCGGTTCAGTCGGTTCGGTATATGCTGACCAACTGCTGCCGTTATGAATGTAGTTACTGCCGGGAATTGTAAGGTCGCCTATCTTATTTGATCCGTTGTTGCTGAAAATACATCCGTCATATTTATTGTCAAAAGTTGCTTTCCAGATGTCTCCCGACACATTAGTCATTGGAACGCCCGGCCAACTGACGGGACTGCTGTTGGTAGCATATGACCAATAATAAATTGTCGGAGTTGAGAATTTGCTGTTTGAATTGTCAAAATAAACCGTAGTAGTTTTTGTCGGGTCAGGTGCAGTTGTCGGTTCAGTCGGGCCAACCGTCTGATTAGTGTACGGTTCCCATTTGTTGCCGTATGAGAAGAGCATATGGGTTCCGTTGATTTCAAGTCCCTGTGCACCGTCGGCCGGGTATCTGTTTGACGATGTTTTGCCGGCATTGAAAATTACTCTGCCGTTTGTCAGATTGTCCGGAACCTCTATCATATAGAAACCTGTAGCGGTATCATAAGTCATTGTCTCGCCGGGCCAGTCCTTATTCTCAACAGCGTTGCCTGAGCTTTCATCATAAATATATGCGTTTACGGTACTCCAATTGTACCTTGAGTTGTCAAAATAAACTCTGACAACAGCATTGGGATCCTTTTTCTTATAGGTAAAGGATTTTGTAGATGTTTCTTCATCGTTTGAAGCAGTCATTGTTACCTTGATGGTGGCTCCTACCTCAACACCCTCGCCTATGCTGAATTTGTCGCCGTCAACAACCTTGAATTCAGTACCGCCGTCGATTGATACCATAGCGTAATCTGCACCACGAAGTGATACTGTAAGAGTCTGGCTGTCATAGAAAGAATATGATCCCTTGAGGCTCATACTGATTGTTGATACAGGACCTTCCATAAGGATAGTGCCGTTAGCACCTGTGTTAAATGTAGCCTTGCCGTTAGTAACCGTAGCGGTTGTGCCGTCGTAAGCATTTGTAACAATTGTGCCGTCCGACCAAAGGGAAGAAACGTCAACTGCAAGATTTGTGTTAGAAGGTGCGCCGATTGTTGCAATAATATTATCGGAAATCACGCCGTTGTCATAGCTTCTTGAGAAGGTGTAACCTGTCGATGAGCTATAACCTGAAATCTGCTGATGATCGCCTGCACCAATAGAAACGTGTTTGTTTCTGAATGAGCCGACCTTCTGCCAGTGAGCAAGAACAGCTGAATCGGCAGAATCCCAGTTCATATCACTGCGCAGTGAATGACCTGCACCGCCGTTGCCGTCGTTCGGAACGCCCGGAACAAGCGGACGGTTTGTTTCGTCACCGTAGTAAATCTGAATGCCGCCGGGAAGAAGCAGGAATGCAGAGCCTGTTGAAATAAGGTTGCCTCTTGCAAGTGTTGAGTCGTGTGATGAAAGATAAGAAAGCTGGTTGAACTTGTCGTTTGAGTTGATTGAAGAAGCGTAGTTGCTGTACACGCCGTTAAGGCCGCTCATTGAAAGCATGCCGCCGCCCTGAGTTTCAAAGTTAATCATTGAATCAAAGCCGCCCTGTGTGTAGTAGCTGTCGTAACCCCAACCGATGTTGTGGTCCCAGCACTCGCCTGTCATCCAGAAATCCTCGTCCCAGTCAGCACCCGCCTTTGAGGGGTTGTTCTGACGCCATTCCTTAAGAGCGTCAACACAGGTGTCTTTAAGGGTTTTCCAGGAAGCAAGGTCAACGTGCTTTGCAGTGTCACAACGGAAACCGTCAACGCCGTATTCTCTTACCCATGTTGAGAGCCAGTATGAAATTGAGTTTGTAACAGTCTGTTTTTTACCTGTTTTGCTCAGGTATGAGGAAAGCTCGTTTGTTTCCTGAGAAAGTCTGCCTTCCTTTTTCCACTTTGTCTTTAAAAGGTTGGGAATCCCTACTGTTGCGGTTGAATCCGTTCTGAAGTCAGGAAGTCCTGCAAGCGACATCGTAAGGTTATCGCCGCCGCCCTGTGTGTAGCCTGCAACACCGCAGCGAATCCAGTCAGCACCCCACCAGTTTGCCCAGTCGGCTGCGCTTGAGTCGTAGTCGATGTAGCTGTGGTAATCTGCATTATTAATGTTTTGATGGCTGAAGTAATAGTTCTCCCAGCCCGATTTAACAGTACCGAAGCCGTACTCGTCCATATCGTAGAGCGAGTTGTAACCCGAGTGGTTCATAACTACGTCGAGAATAACTCTGATTCCGTGCTCGTGAGCTGTGTCAACAAGAGTTCCGAACTCCTCGGCAGTACCGAAGTTAGCGTCGGTCTGTGTGTAGTCGAGAACGTAGTAGCCGTGATATGAGTAGTGAGCGTAGCTGGGATTTCCGTCGCCGCCTACAACATATCCGTGAATCTGCTCGTAGGGAGCTGAAATCCAGATGGCGTTTACGCCGAGGTCGTTAAAATATCCCTCGTTGATTGCCTGTGTTACGCCTGCAAAGTCGCCGCCGTGGAATGTGCCTCTTGTGTCGATTCCGCTAACGACATTGCCGTCTTGGTCAAGACCTCTGTTGTATGAGTGGTCGTTTGATGTGTTACCGTTCTTGAAACGGTCGGTGAGAAGAAAATATACTGATGCGTTATCCCATGTAAAATTGTCACCTGAAGCAGAAGACGAAGCAGAAACTATGCTTGTCTCGCCGACAACCGCTGCACCGGCAGTAGCAAATGAGAAAGAAACGCAGGACAGTATCATGCAAAGCACTAAAACAGCGCTAAAGCACTTAAGTAATCCTTTTCTTTTCATGTGTTTGATCTCCTTTCAAAACTTCTAAATATTTACGGGAATAGAAAATTTTCCCATTCAAACAAAATTCTAACATACTTTATATATAAAGTCTATAATAAAAACTGCAAAAAGATAAAAACGTCATTATGTACAATGCAAAAGAGGTTAATTTATGCAATTTTACTTTTTGTATGTTTTTTGTACTGAAACTCATTTGTAATAAAATTTAACAATTTGAAACTAATATTCGGTTTTTAGCTATATTTCATATATTTTAATCTTTATTTTCAGCAAACTGCTCAAATTAAGAGCAGTTTAAAAAAACTGTAAATACTTTCTAATACAGCAGAAAAGCGCATAAAACCTTATAAAATTACTAAATTTTCATAAGGATTAAAAATTTTTTATAAAAAAATATATAAAACCCTATTGATAAATTTGAAATTTAATGTTATGATAACAATTGGAAAGATTGCCGCAGTTACGTGGCTGATTACATATGCGTTTTGCGCAATATTTCAGCAGTTACGGCAGAAATTTCTTAATACTCATATTTTCTAAAGGAGATTCTTAAAATGAAAAAGTCAAAAAAAGTCCTTGCCCTTACAATGGCAGGCTGCATGATGGCTACTGCTTTTGCAGGATGCGGCGGTTCAAGCTCATCAGGTTCAGGTTCTGAATCAGGCTCAAGCAGTAAGGCTGACACATCAGGCGTAAAGTCAATTTACTTCTTAAACTTCAAGCCCGAAATTGCCGACAAGTACGAGGCTATCGCTAAAAAGTACAAGGAAGAAACAGGCATCGAGGTTAAGGTTAAAACAGCCGCTTCGGGTGAGTACGAGAAAACTCTCACATCAGAAATTGCAAAGTCAGATCCGCCGACAATCTTCCAGATTAACGGACCTGTTGGTTACCAGAGCTGGGCTGACTACTGCGCAGACCTTAAGGACACAGAGCTTTACAACCTTCTCTCCGACAAGACTCTTGCAGTAACAAAGGACGAAGGCGTTTACGGCGTTCCTTACGCAGTTGAGGGCTACGGCATCATCTACAACGACGAGATTATGCAGAAGTACTTCAAGACTGACGGCGCAAAGGCAAAGTCAACAGACGAAATCAAGAGCTTTGACACACTTAAGCTTGTTGTTGAAGATATGACAGCAAAGAAAGACGAGCTCGGAATTGACGGCGTATTCGGTTCAACTTCACTCAAGGCAGGTGACGACTGGAGATGGCAGACTCACCTTATGAACGTTCCGCTTTACTATGAATTCAACACAGGCGAAGGCAGCCCGATTACAAACTGCTTAAGCGCTGCTGACCTTGAATTCAAATATTCTGACAACTACAAGAACCTTTTTGACCTCTACACAGACAACTCCTGCACAGACAAGAAACTCCTCGGCAGCAAGACTGTTGACGAGTCAATGGCTGAATTTGCTACAGGTAAGTGCGCTATGATTCAGAACGGTAACTGGGCTTGGGCTCAGGTTAGCGGCGTTGACGGTAACGTTGTTAAGGAAGAAAACATCAAGTTCTTACCTCTCTATATGGGCGTTGAAGGCGAAGACAAGCAGGGTCTCTGCGTTGGTACAGAGAACTACTTCTCAATCAACAGCCAGGTTGACGAGGCTACACAGCAGGCTTCTATCGACTTCCTCGAGTGGCTCTTCACAAGCGACTACGGCAAGAAGGCTGTAACAACAGACCTCGGATTTATCGCTCCGTTCACATCATTCGGCGATGACGAAAAGCCCACAGATCCTCTTGCTAAGGAAGTTCTTTCATGGATGGAAAAAGACGGTATGGAGTCTGTAGTTTGGACATTCGCTGGTATTCCTTCAGAAAACTGGAAGAACGAATTCGGTGCTTCTCTCCTCGAGTATGTTCAGGGTCAGAAGGACTGGACAAAGGTTGTTGACGACGCAAAGGCTTCCTGGAAGACAGAGCGTGAGGCAACTGCTGAATAAGCATAATCTTATTCAGATTGCACCAATCAAATAATTAACTGCAAACCTCCTGCTCCCTCGGGGGCAGGAGGTTTTTAAATAAAGCGCTGATTTAATCGGCGCTTACAAATGACAAATGGAGGAAAATATGCAAAAGGCAATAAAAAAATGGTTTCCTGTGCTTGCACTTCCGACCGTTGTCGCATTTCTCATTTCGTTTCTGATTCCGTTTATTATGGGAATCTATCTCTCTTTCTGCAAATTCAAGACGGTAAAAAATGCAAAATGGGTAGGCTTTGATAACTATCTCAAGGCTTTTGCAAACGAGGACTTTATAAATGCGCTGTGGTTTACGGTAAAATTCACGATTGTGTCCGTTATCACAATCAACATTCTCGCCTTTCTGTTTGCAATGCTGCTTACAAAGGCGCTTCGAGGCACCAACGTATTCAGAACAATCTTCTTTATGCCGAACCTTATCGGCGGTATCGTGCTGGGCTATATTTGGCTTATGATTATCAACGGCGTTCTTCATTACTTTAACGCCACAATTACAACCGACGCTTCTTACGGCTTCTGGGGACTTGTCATACTGATGAACTGGCAGCTGATAGGATATATGATGATTATTTACATTTCGGGCATTCAGAATATTTCGCCCGACCTTATTGAGGCGGCGCAAATTGACGGTGCAAACAGTGTTCAAAGACTGTTCCACATCACAATTCCGCAGGTTATGCCGTCAATTACAATCTGTCTGTTCTTAACGCTTACAAACTCGTTCAAGCTGTTTGACCAGAACTATGCTCTTACGGCAGGCGCACCCGGCAAGTCAACGCAGATGCTTGCGCTTGACATCTACAACACCTTCTACGGACGTGTAGGCTGGCAGGGCGTAGGACAGGCTAAGGCTGTAATATTCTTCCTCATTGTTGCGGCAATTGCGCTTACACAGCTCTTCTTGACAAGAAGAAAGGAGGTTGAAAACTAATGGCTGAAAAGGTTAAATCCAAAATCAGGGAGAAAAAAGAAAAGCTCCGTGCTCCGATGACGCTCAAGGACTGGATTAAATTTATAATTCTTCTGATTATCTCCATAGTTTTCGTTGCTCCGATACTGCTTGTTCTGATGAACAGCTTCAAGGGCAAGCTCTATGTCAGCAACGAACCGTTTGCTTTCCCGAATGCGGAAAGCTTTGTCGGACTGAAAAACTACACAAACGGCATTGAGAAAATTGACTTCTTCAGTGCATTCTTCGTATCGCTGTTCATTACCGTATGTTCGGTAATCCTCATTGTACTTGCAACAGCAATGTGTGCGTGGTTTATCACGAGAGTAAAGACGTGGTACACCAAACTTATTTACATTCTCTTCGCTTTCTCAATGATTGTACCGTTCCAGATGGTTATGTACCCGATGTCGCAGGTTGCAAATACACTTCACCTTGACAATATGTTTGGTATCGTTATTATCTATCTCGGCTTCGGCGCAGGACTTTCGGTATTTATGTTTGCCGGTTTCGTAAAATCCGTTCCGCTTGAAATTGAAGAGGCAGCTATGATTGACGGCTGCGGACCGATGAAAACGTTTTTCCTGATTGACTTCCCGATTCTCCGCCCGTCGGCTATTACCGTTGCAATTCTTCAGGCAATGTGGATTTGGAACGACTATCTGCTTCCAACGCTTATTTTGAGCGACGTTAAGACACTGCCGATGGCAATTCAGTATCTGCGCGGAGGATACGGTTCAATTGATATGGCGGCTATGATGGCTATGCTCGTGCTTGCAATCATCCCGATTATCATCTTCTACTTTGCTTGCCAGAAATACATCATCAAGGGTGTTATGGCAGGTGCTGTCAAAGGCTGAGCCGAGTGCCTCGGCACGCTAATCTCCGAATTTATAATAATGCGTGTTGTTAGGAATAGATTGTCCGCTGAATTAATATTTATATATAGGTAACGTTTCGGGACGTGTAGGAACCCGTCCCCCACAACGGTAATACAAACGTTTCCTCTATATCCGTAGGGGACGGCTTCCCAGACGTCCCTGTGCATAAATTGTAAACAATTTATGCACTATGGCGAACAAAGTTCGCAGCTACAATTAATAAAACTATATTAAAAAAGGTCGGAACATCGCTGTAATGCGGTGCTCCGACCTTTATTAATGCACATAATTTAGTATCCCCAGCGGTCAAAAAATCTTACGTCCTGATATGTAAGTATGTAGTTCTGACTTTCGTGGAATGCGCTCTGCACAATATACGGATTATACATATACATAATCCTGTGCTGAACTGCGTCGTGGTTCTCATCAAAAATATACCTTACCGCCTGTTTACAGGCTTCGTTTGTGCCTATGTCCGTTCTGCCGGTGTAGTGACAGCCGTCAATAATAGACTGAACGCTTGTGAAGCCGTCAAAGCACATTGCGTCCTTAACCGCCTGTGCAATCAGAGCTGCACCGACAAAACCTCCCGAACCGAACTCACCCATACAAAGTCGCTCAAGCAAATCCCTGTCGCCGTCGCTTAATGTAACCTGACCGCACTCATATGTTGGGTCGGGGTTGTCAATTGCAACAAGGTATCCTGCGTTCCACTGCGCATTGTAGTCGGCAGGGGTCCGGGGCGGAATCGCCGTTGCAAAGGGAATTGTCGCCGCCTGCGTTGTGGCTTTTGCAGTAGATGGTTTTGTTGCCTTAGTCGCCTTTGTTGACGGTGCCTTTGTTGTCGCCTGCGTCGGCTTTTCTATTGTCGTAACAGGAACTGTTGTTGTGAGCACAATTCCCTCTTCTGCGGCAATTTCATCGATTCTCGGATTGATGTTTGATGCAGGAGCCGTTTTCTCGTTTTCGCCTGCTTTCAGCGTTCCGCTCGCAAAAACGGTCTGAATTACAACAAGCACCGAAACCAGAACAAGCGCAACTGACAGCACCTTATTGATTTTTTTATCCAAAAAATTTCTCAAACCTAATCACCTGAATAATTAATCATAGTTATTATAATTTTACCATAGTCAGCATTTGCTTTCAAGCCGTAGTATCGCACAAAACCGAGTGAAAAATTAAGTAAAAATCTCACAATAAAATTCTTCTCGTGTGTCGGATAAGTGAAAAGTCTGTCATAAAGTGCAAAATGCCGACGCAGTCAATCTGCCTCGGCACTTATCGGTGGTATTCTGTTAAAACGTCTGGCGTTCTGTTTTTCTGTACTTCGACGGCGTGGTGTCGTAGTACATTTTGAACGCTCTGTTGAAGTTTGAAATATTATTGAATCCCGACATTCCTGCAATCTCAATAATCGGAGTATCGGTTGTTGTGAGCAGCATAGCCGCACGGGTAAGGCGAAGCTCGTTTACGTAGTTTACAAACGTTGTGTTCATAAGCTCCTTGAAAAGATGCGATACATAATAACGGCTCAAGCCTGTTGTCTGTGCGATAGTGTCAAGCGAAATGTTTTCACAGAAATTTTCGTTGATATACTCTGTAATTCTGCGAAGAGCACGATATTTTTTGCCCTGAGTTTCAACATCAAAAATTTCAATGTATTTATTTGCAAAGAGAATGTAGAAAATCTCGTACATTTTTCCGTGAACAAGAAGCTGGAAAAAGTCAAATTTTTCGTTCTCTGCCTTTGTAACAGTTCTCAAGTCGTTGAGCATTTCCGAATAGAAAGCGTCATCGGGAGTAACCTTTGCAAAGTGAGTGCAGTTGCCTGTTGTCAGTCCTCTGATAATGCTCTGAGGAATATATTCCTGCGTAACGGAAGCAGGATTTGAAAGATTAAGCAACACAACGTCAACAACAGCGTTGCGGTTTTCAGAGATTTTGTACTTCTGATTGGGGGAAATAAAGTATATATCGCCCTGCTGAAGACTGTATGAATTAGTTGTAGTTTCAAGCGTCATTGAGCCTGTTCTTACAAGCGCAATAGCTACCTCACTGTGTACATTCCATCTGTCATCAAGAACCATTTCACCGCAAACGACTCTGAACGTAGAATTAGAAGTCGAGGCGGAACGCAAGAAATCAAAACTCATAAAAACACCTCATTTACATACCCATTTTATAATAATAATGATATTTTGCCTTGCTTTATGCTATTTATAATAAATACTTTTTGATATATTGTCAATAAAACACGGCAAATCGCATAAAAATAATAGATGTTTTAAAAAATAATAAAAATTTTGATATTTCGTTTTATTTTCGCTTTTTTCTGAATTTTTAGATAAAGTTCAGGTTTTAACTCCGATTTTCAGGACAGCCATTTGGATTTCAGCGCAAAAAATCTGATAATATATTGGTAAATAATAATGTTTCGCATTTAGCAATAAATAATCAAAAATATAAAATAATTGTATTTTGTTGATATATTGCAATAATTGTTCCACACTGATGTAGTTGCGGATTATCAAGCAGTATATATATATGCTGAATTTGTAAGCGCAGTTTGTGTAATAAACTATAATTTGCGGCGTATTATAGCGATGTTGATGTAGGGGCGGATTTGCATATCCGCCCAAGTAAACCAAACGTTTCTGCAACACGGGCGGATATGCAAATCCGCCCCTACGATGTTGGCATACAATATTCTTAATGTAATTCCAACGCTAAATTATTGTTTACGAATACTTATCAATAATTTCTGTCAGTCTTTCCTTGTATTCATCAACGGCTTTCTGCGGTGAGAGAATCTTTACCTTGCCACCCAGACCGAACACCCACGCATAAAACTGCGGACTTAACATAACGTCAACGTTCACCGTAAAACTCGACTCGCTTTCCTTCATAATCATAACGTCCGAGCCGAAACGGTCAACGATAACGCCGACAAGGCTGTTGTCAACCGACAGCTTAACGCTTGCCTGCTCGCCGCCGAACATTGAGAAAACGCCCTTTGTGTAGCCTGCAATATCAAACTTTTCAAAGGTTTTTCTGCCGTCACGCTCGTCGTTTGTGATTTCAATAGCATCCATTTTGTCAACACGGTAGTGCTTAATCATCTGTGCCTCGCTGTCGTAGGCAACAAGGTAGTAATTCTCGTCGTCCCAGCAAAGTGCCCAAGGCGATACCTTGTAAATTGCGCCGTTTTTGCGCTCGACCTTGACAATTTTCTTATCTGAGTTAAAGTCGGTTTCCCACTTGCAGTATTTAAAAGCGACCTGCTTTTCACGTGCAATTGCGTTGTGGAGCGTGTCAACGTTGTAGTAGATTTTTTCGTTGACGTTCTTTACACGGTTTGAAACATAAACCTGACGCTGGAGCTGTTTGCCCTCGTTTTCGCTGACAAGTCCCTCGAGCTTTTTGATTAGCGTAAGGCTCTTCTTGTGCGTGATGAATTTTGAGCTCTGGATTGCGTCAACAAGAAGTTTCAGCTCGGGCATTTCAAAGTCACGACTGCCGACGTAGTATTTTACGGTTGTGGTTCGTGTGCGGCAGATGTCAAGGCCGAAGGTTTCGAGGATTTTCAAATCGTCATACAGGCTTTTGCGCTCGGTTCTGATTCCGTAGGCTCCGAGCGCCTGCTTGATTTCGTTTGCAGAAAGGGCGTGATTTTCGTCGGTTTTTTCAAGCATAATTTTTTGCAGATACAAAAGCTTCTGCTTCTGCATTGAGCTTTTAGCCATAGTGATTCTCCTTTACAAAATCTGGGAAAACGCAACTACAAGCGGCATTGTGACAATTGAAACAATCGTAGTTGCCGTTACGGCGCTTACCGAAAGCTCAACGTCCCTGTTGTACTTTGCCGCAAACATTGTAGTTGTAGCCGCTGTCGGCGCAGAGCTTGCAATTATGAATGCAACGATAATCGTCTTGTCAATACCGCACAGCGACATAATAACTGCGGCGGCAACGGGAATTGCAACGAGCCTTACGACCATTGCGGCGTATGTACCCAAATCGGTGAACGCCTTTTTGAAATTTGCCTGCGACAGATAGAAACCGATTACAAGCATAGGCAAAGGCGTGTTGAGGTCGGACAGATATTCAATCGGCTGACTGATTATGTAGGGCAGGTTGATTTTGCAGACGAACAAAATAAGAGCGATAATTACGCCGCCTACACCGGGATTGAATGCAAGCTTTTTGATTGAGAGCTGCTTTTTGTCACCGCTCATACTTACAAGTCCGTACGTCCACACAAAAACGTTAAAGACTGCAACGAAGATTGAACCGTAAAACCAGCCGTCGTCGCCCAGAATTGCCTTTTGCAGAGGGAGCGACATAAAGCCGCAGTTTGAAAAAATAACCGAAAACTGCAGAACCTTTTTTCTGCTTTCATTCTTGTCACAGAACGCAAGCTTTGCAATAAGAATTGAGCCTGCAATGATTAACGAAGCGCAGAGCGTTGCAATCAGAATTTTGCCGAGAAGCTCAAGGCTGAACTCACGCTGAAAGGCCGTTATCATAACGCAGGGCGTTACAACGTATAAAACCATGTCGGTGATATGCTTTGACGAGGAGTCGGTAAGGATTCCTTTTTTGCCGCAAATAAAACCGACTGCAATTAATACAAACAGCACAAGTACCTGCTGTGCAATCATAACAAAATTTTCTGCCACTTAAAATACTTCCCAACATTTTAGGATTTTACTGAAATCATCAGTAATACCCGATAATTTTAGCACAGCGGAGTTTGATTTTCAAATACAAACAAGACGTTTATTCACGCAATTTCGACAACATAAAACGACATTATACACAAAACATCATCAGTTTTATAGTGCAAATTCACCAACGAATCCCTAAAATTCTTTAAAATATGTATTAACCGCCGAAAATTATTTGTGTTTGTTGACAATTATTTTTTCAAAATGTATAATTATATCATCAGCAAAAACTATATAATATTGCAATATCTCATAAAAATTTGAAAGAGGGAATTTTTTATGGCAACAACAAAGAAAACTGCTGCAACAAAGGCTGCAGCCGAGAAAGAAACAGCAGCTAAAGAAACTGTAAAGAAAACAACAACAAAGGCTGCTGCAAAGACTTCAACTGCAAAGACTGAAGAAGCACCTGCAAAGAAAGCTCCTGCTAAAAAGGCTCCCGCAAAGAAAGCTGCTCCCAAAAAGGTAGCTCCCAAAAAGCCCGAAGCTAAGGCTGAAACAAAGGTAGATTTCTTCATTGAGTTCGGCGGAGCTCAGGTTTCGGTTGACGAGGTTATCAAGAACGTAAAGCTCACACTCGGCAAGGACGCAAAGGAAATTTCCGTTTACCTCAAGCCCGAAGAAAGCAAGGCTTACTTTGTAGCTGACGGCGAAGAGAAGGACATGGACGTATTCTTCTGCTAATCTAAAAAGAACATAATATTTGTAAATTTTAAGGACACGGTAAATTTTGCCGTGTCCTTTTTACATTGCATTTTTAACGATTAACTGCTGCATCGAGGATTTTCATTGCAACCTCATCCTTGCTCATAAGCGGCAGTTCGGTTTTTCCGTCCTTTGTAATCAGCGTTACAACGTTTGTATCCGTACCGAAGCCTGCGCCCTCGGTTTTCAGGCTGTTCGCAACAATCATATCCACGTTTTTCGACTCGAGCTTTTTGACGGCGTTTTCAATCAGGTTTTCCGTTTCCATCGCAAATCCGCAGATAAACTGATTTTCACGTCTGCTCTGCCCAAGCTCCTTTAGAATATCCCTTGTGCGCCTTAGCTCTATGCGCATATCGCCGTCCTGCTTTTTGATTTTTTCACTGCTCACTGCGACAGGCGTATAGTCGGCGACAGCCGCTGATTTTATGATTATGTCGGCTTCGTCCTTGTACTTCATCACCGCATTGTACATATCCTCTGCACTGACAACGGGCAAAAGCTCGGCAAACAACGGCGGCTCAATGCTGACAGGCCCCGAAACGAGAATCACCCTTGCGCCTCGCAGACTTGCACATCTTGCGATTGCATATCCCATTTTGCCTGTCGAGTGGTTGCTGATAAAGCGCACAGGGTCGATTGCTTCACGTGTAGGGCCTGCCGTAACGAGTACGGTTTTGCCCGACAAGTCCTTTTCGTAAGCGACTTCACGCAGGATATATTCAAGCAGAATTTTCTCGTCGGGTAGCTTACCCGAGCCTGTTGTACCGCAGGCAAGGTAGCCTGTTGCAGGCTCGATAATCTCCATTCCGTAATCTTTCAGCTTTTTGATATTGTCCTGAACAATCGGATTTTCGTACATATTTGTGTTCATTGCCGGCGCAAGAATTTTCTTCTTTTTGCAAGCCATAAAGGTTGTTGTCAGCATATCGTCGGCAATTCCGTTTGCAATTTTGCCGATTACGTTTGCGCTTGCAGGCGCAACCATAAAAACGTCGGCAAGCTCGGCAAGCGCAATATGCTCGACCTTGAATTTAAAATTGCGATCAAAGGTATCAACAATGCACTTGTTGCCCGTAAGGCTTTCGAAAGTAATCGGGTTAATGAAGTTAGTTGCGTTCTGCGTCATAATCACATTCACGTCAGCGTGAAGCTTGACGAGCGCACTTGCAAGATTGGCAATTTTGTAAGCCGCAATTCCGCCCGTAACACCGAGCAGAACGGTTTTACCTTTCAGCATTGAATCATCTCCCTTTTGTTTAATTCGGAATTCGTAATGCGTAATGCGGAATTAATTATATGAAATCTTTGGTGAGCAAGCCGTGCTTTTCGTAGCGTGAAATGCTTGCTATGTGATTATCCTCGTCGGTGAAAACAACATACGGCTTGTGCTCCTTTGCCTCCTGCTCGCTCATCTGCGCATAGCACATAATTATTACGTGGTCGCCGACAGCTACCTGTCTTGCCGCCGCACCGTTAAGGCAAATCATTCCCGAGCCTTTTTCACCTGCGATTGTATAGGTTTCAAAGCGGTTTCCGTTCTCAACGTCCACAATCTGCACCATTTCATATTCTAAAATTCCTGCGGCTTCCATAAGCTCGCTGTCAATTGTAATACTGCCCACGTAGTTCAAATCCGCCTGCTTAACTACGGCACGGTGGATTTTTCCTTTCAGCATTGTAAGAGTCATAAAATCGCTCCCTTACTCTATAATAAAGTTGTCAATAAGTCTTGTCTTGCCGATGTAAACCGCAATTGCCACAAGCACCGATTTGCCGATTCTGTCAACGGGAGTTATCGTGTCAAAGTCAACAACGTCTACGTAGTCAATTTTTGCAAGCGGCTCTGTGTTTATGCTGTCGGTAATTGCCTTAATTACGGCATTTGAGTCGGTTTCTCCGTTTTCAATCAGCTCTCTGCCGAGCTTAAGACTGCGGCTTAAAATCAGCGCCGCCTTTCTCTCGTCGGGATTTAAGTAGGTGTTGCGTGAGCTTTTTGCAAGTCCGTCAGCTTCACGCACAATCGGACAGCCGACAATCTCGGTGTCAACATTCAAGTCCTTTACCATTCGCCTGATAACCGCAAGCTGTTGTGCGTCCTTCTGACCGAAGTAGGCTCTGTCGGGCTTTACGATATTGAAAAGCTTGAGCACAACAGTCTGCACACCTCTGAAATGAATCGGACGTGACTTTCCGCAAAGCTCGGTAGTCAGGCCGTTCATATCAACATAGGAGCAAAAGCCGTCTGCGTACATTTCCTCAGGTTCGGGGTGGAAAATCAAATCCACACCCACGCTCTCGCAGAGTGCACAGTCCTTTTCAAAATCTCTGGGATAACTTTCCAAATCCTCGTTAGGTCCGAACTGCATAGGGTTTACAAAAACGCTGACAACAACCCTGTCATTGTTCGCTCTTGCGGATTCCATAAGGCTCTTGTGCCCCTCGTGCAGATAACCCATTGTGGGAACAAAGCCAACGGTAAGTCCTTCTCTTTTCCAAGCATTCACACGCTCTCTTACGTCTTTTATTGTATAGCAAATGTCCATAATTTTACCTCGATTATAATTAATATTAGTGTGAAGAGTGGAGTGTGGAGTGTGGAGTTAAGGGTCGCTTCGCTCCGAATTTATAATAGTGTGTATTGTACGAGAAGGTTTGTTTGCAGAACCGATTTTGATATATTCGTAACGTTTAATTTTTAAAGTGTAAGGAACAGTCTTGACTTTTCCCTACATTAGTTAAAAACAAAAAATTTACGCCTGCGGCTTTAGCCGCATATAAATAAATTCGGGAAATAAACCTTTATATTATTGCAACCTATCCACTCGACCGAAACTCCACACTTCACTCTCCAAACTCCACACTTTAATACAGGCTCTCTATAATATCATCATCAATCTTGAACGTGTGTTCCTCACTCGGGAACGCACCCGACTTTACTTCGTCAATATACTGTCTGAATGCGTCCTTCATCACGCTTCCGATTTGCGCATACTGCTTTACAAACTTCGGCTTGAAGTCGGAGTACATTGCAAGCATATCCTGATAGACAAGCACCTGTCCGTCACAGCCTGCACCTGCACCGATTCCGATTGTGGGAATCGAAATGCTCTCGCTGATTTTCTTTGCAAGCTTTGCGGGAACGCACTCAAGCACTACGGCAAATGCGCCTGCCTCTTCAACGGCTCTTGCCTCGTCAAGCAACCTTTGTGCTTCTTCCTTGCCCTTGCCCTGAACCTTAAATCCGCCGAAAGCGTTGACTGACTGCGGTGTGAGCCCTATGTGTGCGCAAACGGGAATTGAGGCTTTTACAATCGCCTTGATGTGCTCGCAGAACTCAATTCCGCCCTCGAGCTTTACAGCCTGAGCCTTTCCCTCTTTTACAAGTCTGCCTGCGTTTACGACTGCATCATAAACCGAGGTCTGGTACGACATAAACGGCATATCGGTAATTACAAGCGCATTTTTTGCGCCCCTTGCAACTGCCGCACTGTGGTGAATCATATCCTCCATTGTGACCGACAGCGTATCGTCATAGCCGAGCACGACCATTCCGAGCGAGTCACCGACGAGGATTGAGTCAACACCCGACTCGTCAAGCAGCTTTGCAGTTGTATAATCATAGGCGGTAAGCATTGTAAGCTTTTCGCCGTTTTTCTTTGAATCCTTAAAAGTAACCGATGTATTTTTCATAAAAGTCCCTTTCAAATAACATAAAACAAATCCTATAGAAGTTGTTTTGACACTGCGGAACGGTCAAGACCGTTCCCTACATTTTATTGCTGTTTACGATAAATCTAAAAACTCCGACATTTCGCCGTAATCTCTGTCCTCGTTTTTTACCTTTGCAAGGTTTACAAGCCTTTTTGCAAGCAGAATGTAAATCTGCCTGTCCTCACCCTGCAAGCTATCAACGTGCTTTTTAACAGTTTGCAAATCGTTTCGCTCAACAGGCCCTGTCAGAGCGTTTACGCACCCGTTTTCAAGAACGCTATTAACATTTCCGAGAACAAGATTCTGCGTAGCCTTGACAGCCTCATCACGTGAAAATCCGCATTGTTCAAGCAGTGAGTAACCAATATCAAGCAAAGCGACAAGCTCGTTGCTCAACACGCTTGCGGCGGTGTGATAGAGCGACTTTTCGCTCTTGTCAATACAGCATACAGTATTGCCGAGGTTTTCAAAAAGGCTCTTTAAAGCCGAAACAGCCGTTTCTTCTCCCTCTAAAGCAAAAAAAGTATTTGCCGGAATTCTGTAGGACGTCAATTTGTCGCTGAACGCAAGCATAGGGTGGATTGAGCAAACGCTTGCACCCGTGCTTTGTGAATCGGTAAATACATCAGATGATAATGCACCACTAAAATGGCATACTATTTTGTTTTGGACGGACATATTATTTTTGATGATGCAATCCCACACGCTCCCGATTACATTGTCGGGCGTTGTGATGAATAGGGTATCGCTCAATTTTACAAGCTTTTCCAAATCCGAAAAGCAGTCCGTTTGAGTAAATTTCTCCGCAAAAGCGGCATTGTCGCAGTCAATATCATAAAATCCTGCGATTTGAATATTGTTGTCTTTGAGGTATCTGCCGACGGAAACGCCGACCTTGCCTGCGCCGATAATTCCAATATTCATGCTATCACCTCGATTCAATACTACAGCGATAACATCTCATCTGATACAGCTTCACATTGTGAATACCGTTCATAATTTAATATATCACAAAAATCGGAATAATTCAATATTTACGGCATTAATCCTGAAAACTTTACATTTACAATTTTTCTGTTCGGTGGTAGAATATTATCAAAGCGAAAAGAGGTAAAATATTTTATGGAAAAAAGTCGAATTGACAAACAGTTTGATTTTTTGCTTGAAGCCGATAAGGAGAAGTTTATTCAGCGGAAAACGCTGAAAAGCGACGGAGAAACCTTTGAAAACGACGCAGAACACGCATGGCATATGGCGCTTATGTGCCTTTTGCTGGGTGAATATGCAAATGAAGATATAGATTTGCTCAAAACGATTTCGATGATACTTATTCACGACGTTGTTGAAATTGACGCAGGCGACACCTACGCTTACGACGACGAGGGCAAAAAGTCGCAGCGTGAGCGTGAGCTGAAAGCGGCTGACCGACTTTTCAGACTTCTGCCCGACGACCAAGGCGAAAAATTCAGAGCACTCTGGGAAGAATTTGAGGAGGGCAAAACCGCTGAAGCGAGGTTTGCCCATACAATGGACAACGTACAGCCTGCTATGCTCAACAACTCAACAGACGGAAAAATGTGGGCAAAAAACAGGGTAAAGCTAAGTCAGATTCTTGAAAGGAACAAAAATACCGCTGACGGCTCAAAAACGCTCTGGGATTACTCATTCAACAATTTCATAAAGCCTAATGTTGAAAAGGGAAGAATAGAAAAAGATTAAATATCGGAGCTCTGACGTTTTTTCATTTTCTGCCAGCTTACAAAGCCGTAAAGGTCGTTTATGAAAAATATCGCAAAGCACATAATCACGGGGATATACGAAGTATTTTCCATTGAGGCGAGAATCCACAGGACAATCAGCACAAGGTCGTTTACGGCGTATGCAACAGCGTACACAGGACTGCGCATAAGCGCTAAATATGACGCCGAAAAGCTTGTTGCAATCGATAAGGTACTCGAAAAAAGATTTGGAGTATTAAACGCCTTGAGAATAAAATAAAACACAATCGTTACGATTATTGTCAGCACAACAAGCAAAATTCTATGCAGGGCATTAAGACTGCTGACGGTTACCTCCGGGCTGTTTTTGTACGGATTCCTGTACCAGCTAATTGCCGACATAAGCGCAATCGGCGCAGTCATTCCGAGGTATGTAATCATCTCGCCGTAGTAGCAGTATTGCAGTGAAATAATCGAGTAAATCAATCCGAATACTATCATCAGCACCTGACCGATTACATAGCCCTTTGCAATAAAAATCAACGACGTAACACCTATGAGAGATGCTATGAGCGTGAGGGGATTGAAATTTCCTGCAAGCAGGAACGAGGCTGTCACGGTAATGATTGAGAACAGCCAGAGGCAAAGTTCAAATACTGAAAGGCTTGTAAAAAGTTTTTTGATGTATCCCATTTTATACCTCCAAAAAAATAAGCACCCGACGTACATATCTTCAAAGACCTAACGATATGTACACGAATGCGTAACGCTTCCTACCCGGTGGCAGTAAATTTAGTCTATCACAGCAAAAATATTATGTCAAGTGCTTGTATATCATTCCATATCTGATATAATAATAGATAATAAAAACACAGAAGGAGGTGCTTGTATGAAATACGTATGCGGCGTATGCGGCTGGGAATATGACGAGGCTGTCGGCGATCCCGACAACGGAATTGCACCCGGTACAAAGTTCGAGGATTTACCCGATGATTTTGTATGCCCCCTCTGCGGAGTAGGCAAGGATGATTTTTCACCGGCTGAATAAGAAATGTGCCTTTCGGTACGATAAAACGCTATGGTACTTTTAGGTATCATAGCGTTTTTGTTGTTTAATATTCTGTTTATCTGTCAAAATCAAGCACGATTTCGTCTTTTTCGGACTTGAATTTTCTGCACTTAATATTTGCAGAAGCGAGCATACGCTTTGAGGCAAGCGTTTCCTTTGAGTCGGCGTACTTGTCGTAGAGGTAAACAACCTCGCCGATTCCCGACTGGATAATAGCCTTTGCGCACTCGTTGCAGGGGAACAAATCAACGTATAGCTTTGCGCCCTTCAAGTCCTTGCCCCTAGCGTTCAGAATTGCGTTAAGCTCTGCGTGAACAACGTAGTTGTACTTTGTGTCCTCGCCCTCACGCTCCCAAGGAAAATCGTCGTCTGAACAGCCGTAGGGAAAGCCGTTGTAGCCCGTTGACAGAATGATGTTGTTTGAGTCAACTATGCAGGCTCCCACCTGAGTGTTGGGGTCCTTGCTCCGCTTTGCAGCGAGCAGTGCAACGCCCATAAAATATTCGTCCCATGTGATGTAATCGTTTCTTTTCATAGCTGCCTCCCTGATTAGTGTATTTTTATATAATAAGTATAGCTTATATGAGGAAAATAGGCAAGATTTTTCAGCTAAAAAGTATTAAGGAACCACTGAATAAATCACATCTGAAGATTGTTTGCACATCTTGCTTGCATATTTTCCGTCAGCTTGCCCCAAAAATCCTCGTAATGCGTCAGCATTACTGCGGTTTATTTGTCCAACCTGACGAAAAATCTGACGGCACAATATGTACAAACGATTTAATCAGTGCTTCCTTAAGAATAAAAATAATTTACGGCATATACTTGAAATAGCCGAAAACGTATGCTATAATATGTTCAGGCAAAGGAAATTATGATGCAACTGGACAAACGAATCCCCTGCAAGGTGCGACTTGCAGGGGATTCTTCTCTTTTTGTTACGGTTGAGCATCCGTCAGGCTGGCGCTGTCTTATTTATCTCTGTCCAACCATTTGCAAATGTAGTAGGCAACTACACTAGCCGCAACAGAGAGAATAAAAGAAATTATGTAATGCAACTGAAACACCTCCTTCCTGCTGGAAAGAGTCGACAGCTTAAAAATTATATCACAGGCAAAATAAATATTCAATTATAATTTCCATAAATTAACACTATGACTGCAACTCCGGCTTTGCGCAAAAATCCGTCTTATATTCTCGAACTAAAATGTCGAAAAGGCTTTACAAATAGTGATTTTAGTGATAAAATCAAGGGTGATACAGTATATATTTGTTTATACTTGTGTATTCACAACTTCTGCGGTAAAATTATAGGGTTTTCCGCTGATTATTAAAGGAGGACAATTCCAATGGCAAGAAAAATGAAAACCATGGATGGTAACAGCGCTGTTGCTCACGTTTCCTATGCGTTTACAGACGTTGCTGCTATCTATCCTATCACACCTTCTTCCGTAATGGCTGACCTTACCGATAAATTCTCGGCACAGGGCGTTAAGAACCTTTTCGGAAGAGAAGTTCAGGTAACAGAAATGCAGTCCGAGGGCGGTGCTTCAGGTGCTGTTCACGGCTCGCTCGCAGCAGGCGCTCTGACAACTACATACACAGCATCACAGGGCTTGCTCCTTATGATTCCTAATATGTACAAGATGGCAGGTGAGCTTCTCCCCGGCGTTATTCACGTTTCGGCTCGTGCGCTCACAAGCCACGCTCTTTCAATTTTCGGTGACCACTCCGATATTTATGCTTGTCGTCAGACAGGTTACGCAATGCTCTGCTCAAACAACCCTCAGGAATGTATGGACCTTGCAGCAGTTGCACACCTTGCAGCTATCAAGGGCAGAGTTCCTTTCCTCCACTTCTTTGACGGCTTCAGAACTTCTCACGAGGTTCAGAAGATTGAAGAGTGGGATTATGCAGACCTTGCAGATATGCTCGACTGGGACGCTGTTGAAGAGTTCCGCCGCCGTTCACTTAACCCCGAGCACCCCGTAACAAGAGGTACTGCTCAGAACGACGACATCTTCTTCCAGGCAAGAGAAGCTTGTAACAAGTACTACGACGCTGTTCCCGAGGTTGTAGTTGAATATATGAACAAGGTCAACGCTAAAATCGGCACTGACTACAAGCCCTTCAACTACTACGGTGCAGAGGACGCTGAGCACGTTATCGTTGCTATGGGTTCAGTCTGCGACTGTGCGGAAGAAGTTGTTGACTACCTCAACGCCGCAGGCGAAAAGGTTGGTCTTCTCAAGGTTCGTCTTTACAGACCTTTCGTTGCTGACTATATGCTCAGCGAGCTCCCCAAGACTGTTAAGACAATCTCTGTTCTCGACAGAACAAAGGAGCCCGGTTCAATCGGCGAGCCTCTTTATCTTGACGTTCTTGCCGCTATCAACGGCTCTGACTTTGCAGGCGTAAAGGTATTCACAGGCAGATACGGCCTCGGCTCAAAGGATACAACACCCGGCGACATCATCGCTGTTTACAGAAACGCTGAAAGCGAAACACCCAAGAAGAGATTTACAATCGGCATCGTTGACGACGTTACAAACCTCTCACTCCCGATTGTTGAGAATCCCGACACAACTCCCAAGGGCACACACAGCTGTAAGTTCTGGGGTCTCGGTGCTGACGGTACCGTTGGTGCTAACAAGAACTCAATCAAAATCATCGGCGACAACACCGATATGTACGCACAGGGCTACTTTGCATATGACTCAAAGAAGTCAGGCGGTCTTACAGTTTCTCACCTCCGTTTCGGTGATACACCCATCAAGTCAACCTACTACATTTCAAAGGCTGACTTCGTAGCTTGCCACAACCCCTCATACGTTGACAAGTACGACATTGTTGACGACCTCAAGGAAGGCGGCTCATTCCTTCTTAACTGTCCGTGGGACGTTGAGGAGCTTTCCGAAAGACTTCCCGGCAAGATGAAGAAAATCCTTGCTGAAAGACACATCAACTTCTACACAATCGACGGTATCAAGATTGGTAAGGAAATCGGTCTCGGCGGCAGAATCAATACAGTTCTTCAGTCCGCATTCTTCAAGATTGCAGACATCATTCCTGCCGAAAAGGCAAAAGAGCTTATGAAGGCTGCTGCAAAGAAATCATATATGAAGAAGGGTCAGGCTGTCGTAGATATGAACTACGCCGCTATCGACCGTGGTATGGAAGACCTCAAGAAGGTTGAAATTCCTGCTGACTGGGCTAACTGCACAGACGACGCTGTTGCAGACAAGGCTGAAGGTCAGGGCGCACTCGTTGAGTATGTAAACGGCATCTTAAAGCCTGTTAACTCCTACAAGGGTAACAAGCTCCCCGTTTCTGCATTTATGGATCACGTTGACGGTACAGCTCCCAACGGTTCATCCGCTTTTGAAAAGAGAGGTATCGCTGTTGACGTTCCCGAATGGAACTCAGACAACTGTATCCAGTGTAACAAATGTTCAATCGTTTGTCCTCACGCTGTTATCCGTCCCGTTCCTATGACTGACGCAGAGGTTGCCGCTGCTCCCGAAGGCACACAGGCTATTCCTATGATTGGTCTTAAGGACTTAAAGTTCGTTATGACTGTTTCAACTCTTGACTGTACAGGCTGCGGCGCTTGCGCTAACGTATGTCCGGGCAAGAAGGGCGAAAAGGCTCTTACAATGAAGCCTATCGACTCACAGCGTTCAAAGCAGGCTATCTTCGATTACGCTCTCACAATTGACGAGAAACCCGAGGTTGCAGAGAAGTTCAAGTTCTCAACAGTTAAGGGCAGTCAGTTCAAACAGCCTCTCCTCGAGTTCTCAGGCGCTTGCGCAGGCTGTGGTGAAACACCTTATGCTAAGCTCGTTACACAGCTCTTCGGTGACAGAATGTTCATCGCTAACGCAACAGGCTGTTCATCAATCTGGGGTGCATCTGCTCCTGCAACACCTTACACAAAGAACAAGAAGGGCTTTGGTCCTGCTTGGCAGAACTCACTGTTCGAAGATAACGCAGAGTTCGGTCTTGGTATGGCTCTCGGTCAGAAGGCTATCCGCAACAGACTTATTGAATATGTTGAAAATATCCAGAAGGATACTGACAGCGCTGACCTCAAGACAGCTTGTCAGAACTACCTCGACACAGTAACAGACTCAACCGCAAGCCGTCCGGCTACTGACGCTCTTATTGCAGAGCTTGAGAAGAACACAGACGACGCAAAGGTTGGCGAGCTTGTTAAAAAGACTCTTGTTGACAAGGACGAGCTTGCTAAAAAGTCAATGTGGATCTTCGGCGGCGACGGC
>DPHV01000023.1:429-774 GCA_003521625.1 Ruminococcus sp. | reverse complement strand
GAAGAAAGACCTTGCAGCAATTGCAATGAGCTACGGCTACGTATATGTTGCACAGTGCGCTATGGGTGCTGACAACAATCAGGTACTCAAGGCTATGGTAGAAGCTGAAAGCTACAACGGTCCTTCACTTATCATCTGCTATGCTCCCTGTATCAACCATGGTATCAAGGGCGGTATGGGTATTGCACAGCTCGAAGAGAAGAAGGCAGTTGAGGCTGGCTACTGGAACATCTTCCGTTTCGATCCCCGTCTTGCTGACGAAGGAAAGAATCCGTTTATGCTCGACGGCAAGGCTCCTTCTGCTTCTTACCGTGACTTCATCATGGGCGAAGTTCGTTACAACTC
>DPHV01000023.1:0-246 GCA_003521625.1 Ruminococcus sp. | reverse complement strand
CATGGGCGAAGTTCGTTACAACTCACTTACCCGTTCATTCCCCGAGAGAGCAGAAGAGCTCTTTACACAGGCTGAAAAGGTAGCTGAACAGAAGTACGCTCATCTTGAAAAGCTCGCAAGCTTTGACGACGCAAACTGATTCTTTAATCGGAATTAATATGAAATAATCAACCGCAGAGGCAGGTAACTTAAACTTGCTTCTGCGGTTTTTGCAATTAAACGATAATTTAAGTGTGGAGTTTGGAG
>DPHV01000015.1 GCA_003521625.1 Ruminococcus sp. | reverse complement strand
ACGAGGGCGTCGCTCGCTACAATATTATATTAAGGTTTGTTTTTCAGACGTAGGGACACGGCGTGCCGTTTCCGTAGTGATTATCAAACGTAACCGATTATATCAAAATTATCTTTACAAACAAGCCTTTCCGTAGGGGACGGCTTCCCAGACGTTCCATTCACAAAAATTGCAATGCAATTTTTTGTGTGGACATGGCACGCCGTGTCCCTACGTCAACGTTGGCTATTACTCCACCGCTAAATTATAGTTTATCGTTTGCGTTCATTTTACCATAGTAACTGTTTGTTTTCAAGCCGGACTGAACGTTATATTTGGCGATAAATACACTCCGTCCTCTTCACTCTCATAGTATCCTACATTGATTTTTTGAGTTTGCGCACTGCCGTCTGTGAATTTTACGGTTACGGCAATCTCTGCACCGTCTGCCGTCTTTTGCACCATCTGATTATTCAGCTTTTCCATTTTTCTCTCAAGCTCGTTTTCTTCATCGGACACCGTTCCAAATTCGCCGTTTGCCCTGCGGTTTTCGGCTCTCAATGTGAGCAATTCATCGTTTAACTTGCAATATTCATTCATAAGCTCGTCAATCTCACTGTCCGTTCTGTCGGTTTCAACAACAAGACTTATTGCCTGACCGATTTCGATTATCTGTTCCGTAACCGTCGAATTTTTCAGCGTGTAAGTAAATCCGTCGCAGAATTCACCGTATAAGCCGTCAGAGTATTCTTCAAATTCCGCTTTGGTGTACTGCGAATTTTCAAGGCTGTCATAATCGGAAAAATCACCCGATTCGGCTATCTTTTTCTGTCCGAAATATCTGTTATCGATTATCTTATTATTTTCATTGTCGATTTTTTCATCTTCCGAGCTTGTGAAAATTTCTGAAGAAATAACAAAATACACGCCTTTGCGGCTTGACCTAAACACAACGCTTTCTATGTTACTGCCCTTTATGTTCAGCTCCGTAAGCTCATAGCTGTTAAAATAATCAACCTTGCCCTGTTTATTGCGGTAAACGGTATCTTCGTTTTCAAAATCCTTCAACAAAAACTGACCGCCGTTCATTCCCGAAAACATACCTATCACCGATTTGTTTTCACTTTCAGCCGCATTAGCCGTTATTGAGAAAATGTTGCCGCTTGATTTTTTGCTGTCATCAGAGGTTGTCGCACCGTTATTTTCAGATGCCTTGTTGAAATTTGAAAAGCTCATATAGCAAGCCGTTCCTATAAGCGCAACCGCAAGCGATGCGGCTACTGCCCTTGTCCACGTTGTGTTGAAAATTTTATTTTTCTTCGGCTTGTTTTCTTCTTTTTCAAGCTTTCTGTCAGCCTCACGCATTTTTTCAAGCAGAATTTCCTTCTGTGTTCTGCTTAATTTTATGTTTTCAGCTTCGTTTTTATATGTTTCTCTGTCAAAATCATTGTTGTCAATCATAGCTCTGCTCCTTTTCGATAAATTTTTTAAGTGCGTTTCTGCCCCGAACAAGCCTTGACTTCACTGCGGACTGCGTTATGTCAAGAATTTTTGCTATCTCGGCTATCTTCATATCCTCGTAGTAGAAAAGATAAATAACGGCGCTGTACTTCGGCGGCAACGACATAACGGACTCAAACAGCATTTTATCGGTTGTCCTGTCCGTCACGCCCATCTCGGCAATATCGTCAAGCGGTACGCTATAACGGACATAAGCCGAGGTTTTACAGCTTTTTGAGCAGTTCACGGCGGCACGCAAAAGCCACGCCTTGAGATGGTCGTCGTTTTTTATCTTGTGTTTATTTTTAATGAGCCTAACAAAAACCTCCTGACACACGTCAAATGCGTCGTCCTTATTTTTGGTTATGTTCAGGGCAACCCTGTAAATGGTGTCGGAATATTCATTTACGGCTTTGGCAATGAAATCATCAGCGCTGATTAATTCATCCATCATCACCCCTCCTTTGTACATAACACTTTTCAGATTGGCGAAAAGTTGCAAAAATTTAAAACAACCCCTGCGAGATTTACTGCAGAGGTGGTCATTAACATTAATTAATTGTTTTTTGTGGTTTTATTTTAGTATTTTTTAAGATTTATATACTCACATTTAAAATTTTATAAATATCCGACTGCGTTTTATTGTCAAAATACTCCTTTAATTCAAAAAATGCCTTCCATTTCTGCACCGTGTAATCATTAAAGCCTCGGCGCATAACGACATCTACAAGCCTTTTTTCAAGGAATGTTGCGCCGCTCGGAAATGAGATTGCATCGCAAAGCTGAATCAACCTGTCGTAATCGTCATACTCAGTGTTATTGATAAAATTCTGTATAAACTCGTTTTCTTCCTCAGTACAATCATTTTTGCCGTTATAAGAATTTATGTTTTTATACGGAAACGAGTGCGTAAGGCAGATTCGTGCGCTGTCGTCATAGCCTTTTGACAGCATAAATCTGTAGCCGTCAATGATATGCTTCATATCGGTAACGCCCTCACGCCTACCGATATCGTGGAGCAAGCCGAGAACATAGGCATATTCGGGATTTAGATTGTCGCACTTTTCGGCAATTGCTCTTGCGCAAAAGCCTGCTGTTCTGTTATGCGCAATCCACAAACCAGAATTCAGTTTTTCGGCTTCGAACAAAAGCTTTTCAGCCTGAGCAACAGACGGCACTTTCATAAATTTTCCTCCATTATAAAAAAGAATAAACAAAAAGCACCGCATTTGCGGTGCATAAAATTTAAAGTGCTCACCGATTACTCGGTGTATATAAAAGGGTAACACCCTGAAAACTGAATAAAGGGTAGCGATAATGAGAAGAAGTTGTAATGTAAGGGGTTAAAGTAATACTACATAAGCTGACCAAAGAATCTTGTGGTCA
>DPHV01000002.1:65490-65670 GCA_003521625.1 Ruminococcus sp. | reverse complement strand
AAGCCTACAGAGCCAACCTGTACAACCGAGCCTACTAAGCCTACAGAGCCAACCTGTACAACCGAGCCGACCGAGCCAACAGAACCGACCTGCACAACCGAGCCGACCGAGCCAACAGAACCGACCTGCACAACCGAGCCGACCAAACCTACAGAGCCAACCTGTACAACAGAGCCTACT
>DPHV01000002.1:57614-65225 GCA_003521625.1 Ruminococcus sp. | reverse complement strand
CTGTACAACAGAGCCGACCGAGCCTACAGAGTCAACCTGTACAACAGAGCCGACCAAGCCAACAGAACCAACCTCTACCACAAAACCGACAAAGCCTGTTCATCCGAGCAAACCGATAAATCCAAGCTCTCCGAGCACACCCGACCAGCCGAAGAATAACGGTAATTCAAACAATTGCGGCAATACGGGAGCAGTAAAAACAGTCGGTACAATTCAGACAGGTGATAACAGAAATTATTACTATATTCTCGCTTCTCTGATTGTCAGCGGAATGGTGCTTTACGGCGCAGTAAACTATCGCAAAAGAAAAAGGAAGGATAAATAATTTTGCAGATTAGTTTATAACAACATTATTCTTTAAAAGCAAAAAGGATATACCCGTTTTGGATATATCCTTTTGTTGTATTTCTATGTATTATTTTACAATCAAAGCGATGCGCCGAAGTCGCTGACAACAACCTGACCTGTAAGAGCCTTTGAACTGTCGGAAGCGAAAAATTCAATAATGTTTGCCACATCTTCAGCCATACATGGTTTAACTTTGAGGTCTGCGTGCTTGCTCATTGCACCCATCATTCTCATATCAAGATTTTCGGGCTTCATATTCATTGTCATAGGAGTAACAATAGTACCGGGGCAAATTGCATTACAGCGAATGTACTTGTCTGCAAGCAGTAAAGCAGTGTGCTTTGTTATGCCGATAATTGCTGATTTTGTCGAAACATAAGCCGCACCGCCGCCGCCGTTTACGCCTGCAACGGACGCAACGTTTACGATTGACGCACCCTCTTTCATGTATTCAAGAGCAGCACGAATGCACTGCATAGTGCCAATCTGATTGATTGAAACAACCTTCTGGATTTCAACGTCGTCAAACTTGTCAATGGGAGCAAGTCCTGTGTCAAGAACACCTGCGTTGTTTACGAGAATATCAATTCCGCCGAATTTGTCAACAGCGGCTTTCATAAGATTTTTACAATCCTCGTCCTTTGAAATGTCGGTGGGAACGGTAAGAACATTTCCGCCCTCTGCTTTGATTTTCTCTGCAACCTCATCAAGTGCAGCCTGACGGCGGGCACTGATTACAACATTAGCTCCGCTTTTTGCAAAAAGCATAGCAGTTGCGGCGCCTACTCCCGAATTGCCGCCTGTAATGACAGCAGTTTTGCCGTTTAAATTATTCATACAAAAAACCTCCGTTTATTAGTTTTTATTTTTTCGACTAATATTATATCACAAATATATTAGTATTTCAAGTGCGTCGTTTGTAAAATGAATAAAAATTTATCTGTTAATTTTGTTTGCTTTGTGATATAATACAAATAAAACGAAATAAGGAGGGAATACTGTGGCTTACAGCGAGCTTATTAAAAATTTTTCAAAAATCCGTGAATACATAAGTCAGTTTTTTATCTACGGCTTTAAAAGCAGAAATGAGTACGATTCTAAAAGCGCAAGAAGCTACGACAACGAGCGAAGAAGAATTGAAAGCTGGCTCGGCGACTATATGTCGTTTCGTCAGAACTCCGACGGGAAGAATGTATTTTTCGCAGTTGACAGCAGAAGTATTCCGTCAAATCCTCTCTACAATGTTTTCAAGGCAAAAAGCTTTACTTCAAATGACATAACCCTGCATTTCTGTATGCTTGATATGTTCGTTGACTGTGATGTGCTTTCCGCTGGCGAGATAGCAGAAAAGCTTTCAAATGAATATTTCAGCGTATTTGAAAACTGTGTTGAACCCGATTTGTCAACGATACGAAAAAAGCTTAAGGAATATGAAAAGCTCGGTATTCTCAAAAGCAGAAAACAGGGTAATCAGATTTTGTACAGCAGAAATGAGTCAGATGTTCAGCTTGACAGGTGGAGCGACGCAATTAAATTTTTCTCGGAAGTTTCACCGCTCGGCGTAGTTGGCTCGTATCTGCTTGACAAGCAGGATAACAAAGAATGCATATTCAGCTTTAAGCACCACTACATACTCCACACGCTCGAAAGCGAAGTTCTTTATCCTTTACTTTGTGCGATTACAGAGGAGCTGAATGTAAATCTTGAAATTGTTTCGCTGCGCACTCAAAGAATTTCAGTCCATAAAGCAGTGCCGTTACAAGTCAGAATAAGCACTCGCAGCGGCAGAAGATATTTGCTGTTCTGGCACATAAATCTCAGAAAAATGATGATTTTTCGGCTTGACAGCATAAAGAGCGTTACGCTTTTGGACAAGGCGGAAGATATTGAAAAACTCCGAGAAAGCGCAAAGCGTTTTGACAGTCACCTCTGGGGAGTATCCTCGGGCGATGACCGCTCCCTTGACCACGTGGAGATGACTGTTTTTGTCGGCGATAACGAGGAATATATCATAAACAGGCTTGAACGTGAAAAGCGAAACGGAATAATAATTCCCCTTGACAGTCACCATTTTAAACTTGTCGCCGATGTTTATGACGCAGTTGAAATGCTCCCTTGGATTCGCACTTTTACCGGAAGAATTACAAATCTTACAAGCACAAATTCGACAATGGTTGAAACCTTTAACGAGGATTTAAAGGCTATGCAGTTTATGTACGGGGGTGATGAAAATGCTGTTCAGTGAGGTTTACGGAAGCTACTTCAATGTTGTTGCAAAGGTGATTGAACAGGCAATTGACGGCACGCTAACTGACAAAAATCTGTATGAAATCGTGAATGAAAATGCGTTCTCCGAAAGCGTAATGAATATCCCGACTGCACTTAAAAGCGGTGACTGGAAGCTGATAAAGCCTGAATACAGAACTCCGATTAAGCACAAACCGACAATGCCGCTTACAACGCTTGAAAAAAGGTGGCTTAAATCATTGCTCGACGATCCGAGAATAAAGCTTTTTGACGTTTCTGCAAAGGGACTTAAAGACGTTGAGCCGCTTTATAATCGTGATACCTTTGTTTATTTTGATAAATACAGCGACGGTGATGATTTTGAAAATCCCGAATATATCAAAAATTTCAGAACTATTTTAAATGCGATAAAAGAAAAAAGAAAGCTTATAATACGATTTAAATCGCACAGAGGAAAAGTGCATACTTTATGCGTAATCCCTCACAGACTTGAGTATTCGCAAAAGGACGATAAGTTCCGACTTATAGGCGTGACGTCACGTGATACCCTCATAATAAATCTTGCGAGAATAACAAAATGCAGTATGTCCGAAAAGTATCGTGAATATGAGGACACGGAAGAAAAACGCAGGCTTGACACGTTGGTGCTTGAGCTTACAGACGAACGCAATGCACTTGAAAGGGTGATGCACCATTTTTCGTATCTTAAAAAGGAAACGGAAAAGCTTGATGATAAGCACTACCGCATAACCCTTGAATATGACAGAGATGATGAAACGGAAATCCTGATAAGGATTTTGTCATTCGGTCCTCTGGTAAAGGTAATTTCACCGCAAAGCTTTATAAACAAGCTGAAAAACAGAATAAATAAACAGATAAGTTGCGAATTTTAATAAGTTCGCAACTTTTTTTCCACGATTTTCCTGAAACCCCTTGCTATAATAAAGACACAAAAGCGCAGACAGCAAATCCTTTTTATTCTGAATAAGCTACGTTAAAACGGAACTTTCTACAGTGCTTTGTAAGGTGCAAACAGCAATTCTTATACATAGCTTAAAAGTGCTTGTTTCATAGACAAGAGGTATTGCACCTTGAAAGGTACAAACAGCAATTTTGAGTAATTCCTTGTCATTCTTGATTATGACTCTCATGTACCTTGTAAAATCAAAGGCATCTACAGCAATTTTTGAATAGCTTAATGGTAAAGCACGAGGAATAAAAATCCTCGAATAAGAGTTTGATTCTCTTTCAAATGATGCCTTGTAATTCTTTAAGGCGCTTACAGCAAACTGACAGTTCTCTTTAGTTAATACTTAATTAACGGATGAGGGTTTATAGAGAATCCTGGGTAATTGGTACCCTGACTTCTCGTATAAACTGAGCAAAAGCGCCTTGTAATTTTGATATTTTTTTAAGGAGGGGTTTTCGTGTTGGAATACCTGAAGAATGAAACAAATAAAACATTAACTGAAAACGGAGCGGCAACCTACAGAACAAGCTGTTCGGACTGTCTTGACCTTTTTGCAACAATCGGCGCATTACGTCACAGCAACGAGAGCATAATCATCAACCGCTTTATGAGAGCCTATACCGAGAATCCCGACCTTGCAATGAAAATTCTGTTTTTTGCAAGAGATGTTCGTGGCGGCTTAGGCGAAAGACGTGTTTTCCGCATAATACTTGACTGGCTTGCGCAGAATGAAAAAATATCTGTTTTCAAAAACATTTCATTTATCCCCGAATACGGCAGATATGACGATTTGCTCGTTCTGCTTGATTCGGATTGCCAAAGCATAGTTGTTGCACTTGTAAAATCACAGCTTGCCAAAGATGTTGAAGCAATGAAAAAGCAGAAAGAAATTTCACTGCTTGCAAAGTGGCTGCCGTCCGTAAATGCAAGCAATAAGGAAACAGTCAAAAAGGCAAAAAAGCTCTCCCGTATGCTCGGTATGAGTGAAGCTGAATACAGAAAAACCTTAAGTGAATTACGTGCTTATCTTAAACTTATTGAGAATAATCTGCGTGAGCGTGACTACACCTTCGACTATTCAAAGGTGCCGTCAAAGGCTATGCATAAATACATAAAAGCTTTCTATAGAAATGACAATGACCGTTACAGCAGGTATATTGAGTCGGTTGAGCGTGGAGAAGCAAAGATGAACACATCAACGCTTATGCCGTATGAGTTGATTGAGCCGTATATTAAGTATTCTTACTATAATGCCGGCTCAAGAAGCTTTATGCGTCCAATTTCAGAAGAAGAAAAAGCAAGTCTTAATGCTACGTGGAATTCACTCCCCGATTTTTGCAATGACGAAAACGCTCTGGCAGTTATTGATACATCAGGCTCAATGTACTGTACACAAAATCCTATGCCTGCGTCAGTAGCACTTTCTCTCGGATTGTATTTTGCAGAGCACAACAGGGGTGCATTTAAAAATCATTTCATTGAGTTTTCGGCAGAACCCCGACTTATTGAAATTAAAGGAGAAACATTTGCGGATAAATTGAGATATGTTGCATCTTTCAATGAAATCGGAAATACAAATCTTCAGTCTGTTTTTGAATTGTTGATAAAAACAGCGACTAAAAATAATATACCGCAGGAGGAAATGCCGTCAAAGCTGTATATCATATCCGATATGGAATTTGACAGGTGTATTAATAATGCAGATATATCAAACTTTGAGTACGCTAAAAAGCTGTTCGAACAAAACGGTTACAAGCTCCCCGAGGTTATATTCTGGAACGTAGACAGTCGCAATACACAACAGCCCGTTAAGCAAAACGAGCAGGGTGTTGCACTTGTTTCGGGATGTACGCCGAGATTATTTTCTATGATAACAAGCGGAGATTTATCGCCGTATAATTGTATGATGGAGATTATCGGAAGTGAGCGTTACCTAAAAATAACGGCATAAATTATAGGGCGGTATCACAGGATGCCGCCTGTATTTTTTGAGGTGATTAATAATGATTGAAATAAAAGGTGCGTACAGCACTGCAAAAGTATTTACTGACAATGCAGAAGAAACTGCACTTTCACAGATTCAGCAGCTTTGCAGTCAGCCATTTGTAAAGGGCTGCAAGATCCGAATTATGCCCGACGTTCATTCAGGCGTAGGCTGTGTAATCGGCTTTACTGCTAATCTGGGTGAAATGGTAATACCAAATATTGTCGGTGTTGACATCGGCTGCGGTATGCTGACGGTTGAACTCGGAAATATTGACATTGACTTTGAAAAGCTTGACAATACAGTAATTGAATATGTACCCTGCGGGAAGAATACCCACGAAGGGAGAATAGTGCGTTTTCCCCAATTGCAGGATTTGCATTGCTACAGAAGCCTGAAAGATACAAAGCGCCTTGAACGCAGTATAGGCACTCTCGGCGGAGGAAACCACTTTATAGAAGTCGATGTTGATGACGATAATTGCAAATATCTTGTAATTCATACAGGAAGCCGCAATCTCGGAACACAGGTTGCACTGCTTTATCAGAATATGGCTTATGATATTCTCTGCGGAAAGGATAAGCTTTTCGAAACGCAGAAAAAGCTGATAGAAGATTACAAGGCGCAGGGCAGAAGAAGTGAAATTCAAAATGATATAAAAGAATTAAAGAAAAGCTTCAATGCAAAAACAACCGATGTTCCCAAGGAGCTTTGCTACCTTACGGGAGAATACAGACAGCAGTATCTTGACGATATGCGTATATGCCAGCAATTTGCCGTACTCAACAGAGAAACAATTGCAAACATAATTCTTGAAAAGATGTTCGGTAAAACTCTTTCTGATTTTGAGCATTTTCAGACAATTCACAATTACATAGATTTGGAAAGCAATATTGTCAGAAAAGGCGCAGTATCTGCAAAGAGCGGTGAAAAACTTCTAATTCCTATCAATATGCGTGACGGAAGTCTTATCTGCGTAGGAAAGGGGAACGAGGATTGGAACTGTTCCGCACCCCACGGAGCCGGCAGACTTATGAGCCGCACAGCGGCTTTTGAAAGCCTTTCGCTAGACGAATTTCAAAGGCAGATGCAGGGAATCTACTCCACCAGCGTAACTGAAAGAACTCTTGACGAATCTCCTATGGCATATAAAAACAAGGACGAAATCGTTGCAAATATTTCTCCCACCGCTGAAATTGTAAAGACCATCAAGCCGGTGTATAACTTCAAAGCATCTGAATGAAACGTGATATATTGTGAGAATGTTGCATTATTCTTTTATCGACACAGCCGTTTTGAAATAATATTATAAAAGAAAACTTAAGTGAAAAGGTAAGAAAATCTGAAAGTAAAGCGTGCTTTTACGGAAGTGATAACAATGTCAGAACAGCAAAATATATTGTAAAAGATACTTTCAAGGAGGGTGAGTTCACTCGCAGAGAATGGACTGCTTTTGGACGCCGTCAGCATGGTGCGGCACTAACAGTTTTACTTCCGGTTACAGCACTGATGAAAAATATTTCGGAGCAAAGTCACTGATAATCAATGTTGCTTCTTATGAGGGAGATTCAAGAGGCAGAGTATATCAGGATTTCAGCAGCACGGAAGTAAAACCTGGCGGAATATATACGCTGTCGGTATATGTTAAAACTGTTGGAGTTGCAAACTCATCGAACGTAAACAGCGGAGCGTTTATTTGTGCGGAATCCGTTAATTCAGACGGAACAACGACACCCTCAAAGTCAAATTCACAAAACATTATGAGATTTACGGAAAAAACGGTGTGGAGCATAATCTCATATTGCAAGGGTAAAATCAATTGGCAGACGCACGAACTTAGTGATTTTAAAATTATGATAATTGCATAATTTATCAGAAGTCAATTTGTCGTAAATTTACAAGAAATCTCAACCCCAAGGTTATGCATCTGCCAACAATTTAAGTAAAGAAAAAAAGAAAAAAGCCCGATAAAATCGAGCTTTGTCTGGTGCGGATAACAGGACTTGAACCTGCATGAACTTGCATTCATATGGACCTGAACCATACGCGTCTGCCAATTCCG
>DPHV01000002.1:50627-57437 GCA_003521625.1 Ruminococcus sp. | reverse complement strand
TCTGCCAATTCCGCCATATCCGCAAATAAAAATTTCTTTAATTTTTACACGGCAAAGAAACAAAACCGAGACGGAGCTTACTTTCAGATAAATCTTACTGTTCAGCTTAACCCATGTGTGCTTTTAACACGATATTTATTATATCAAATAAAAATCAGATTGTCAATTGCGAATTGAAGATTTTTTAAACAATCCGCAATGACATAAAAGATTAGTTTTTGTGCGTAGCGTTAATTTTAAATCCGTCGTATTTTCCGATGTCGCAAAGCTTGATTTCGTGACAACCGAGTCTTGTGCTTAATGGCGCAAGCTCCATATAATCACCGTACAAAAATGTCAGATATTTGTCGTATTCCTTTGGAACAGGAAGCTTATATCCCTCGAAATCAACATAAATAACTTCGTCAAGATATTCAATCGGAAAGCTTCCGTTGTAGACATTCCGTCCCATTCCGTCATATAAATATTTTGCATTCTTTTTTCTTTTAAAGAAACTTATTGTCTTGTTTTCAAGCCAAAGACTGAATCTGATAGGGAATACGGATTTGCAGAAATTAGTCACTAAAGACTGAATTTTACTGCCGTTTTCAGCCTTGCGGTTGTTCCATTTGTTGAAAACAAGCGCACGTGTAAACAAAGTCATTCCAAGGTGAATTTTCTGACCGAGCTTTGAATTTGCGGTTTTGTCATGGCAGAAAATATCAAACGCAAGACCGTTGTGCATATCCTTGTGCTCCTTTGCAAAGCCCGTTGCAAAGGTTGTGTCGTTAAGCCTGAACTTTGCAAATTCGTAGAAACAGTTTTTGTCGTTTTTGTTTGTCTGAAAAGTCATAGACGGCGGCATTTCATCAGCGGCAATTTCGCAGAATTTATCGTAATCCTCACGAAGCATCATAATGTCCGCATCGTCGTCCCAAGGGATAAATCCGTGATGTCTGATTGCACCGAGCAGAGTTCCGCCGCCGAGAAAATATTTTATGTTGTGCTTTCTGCAAATTCTGTCAACCTCAAGCAGATATGCAAGCAGAATTTCCTGAATGGAGCTGAGTCTGCCGTCGTGATTGTGGGGAAGAGCCATTGCGCTGTTGTCGGGCATTCTGCTCATAACGCAAAGCTCAAGAGCCGTTTCAAGGTTTATAACGGGCGCACAGCCGTGCTCGGAAATTTTGTTTGCATTGATTGCACAGCCGTTAAAATCGCCGTTTTTGTCAAGCACAATGTTGGATTTTTCACCGTAAACGTCGTGAAGAATTGCTGATATCATACCTGTTGACGCTGTTGATTTCTCACCATTCACATTATAAATATCACAGTCAAGTTCGGTGAACGAGTAGATAATTGCTCTGAAAACGTCGCTGATATACACAAACGAATATTCTTTATTAGAATTAACAAGACTGCACTTTTTGCCGTTTGCAACGCAGTCAAAAACTTCGTCAAGCCCGGTTTCAAGCCTTGTGCCTGCTCCGAGTACAATGCCTGTTCTCAAGATCGTAATATCAAAATCGTTGCCCTTTTTCTCGCAGTTCCAAAGATTTTCGGCAGTTCTCATAAGTTGAGAAGCAAAGCTGTTTTCGGAGCACAAATCAATCTTTGCATACTCATTTTCGGAGTAAACTCTGTGAGGTTCGGCATTGCCGTAAACTCTGCTGTCGGTCAGAACAACTGTTTTTGCATTTGTCCTTTTTGCAACCTCCGAAAGGAATTTGACCTCATTGATTTGTGATGAAAAAAGACTTGCGTTTGCGCTGATTTTTTCACTGCAAAGTCCTGTGTGCACAATATAATCAACTTTTGATATTTCCGATAAGGAATTAAAATTAACGAAATCAAAGTCATTTCTTAAAAGAAGTTCCTTGTTAAAGTCGTCTAAAGCGGATTTGTTTTCACCGGCGAAAAAGACCTTGATGTGCAATTTCTGTGTTTCATTAAGGTATAAAAGGGTATAGCAAAGACAACGTGCAATTTCACGTCCGCAAATTAAAAATGATTTGTTTTTCAGCTTGTTGAGTATTTCCTTTTCAACTGTCGGCATAGCCGCCCAGTCGGCTTGAAATTCATTTAAAATGTCCTTGATTTGCATCTTGTTTTCCTTTTTGTTTTATTCCTTAACTTGTAGGCTCATAATTTTCACACTGCGTTTGATTCCCTCTGTTAAATCAACATTTGCACTCCAACCGAGATTATTCAGCTTTTCAGCGTTAAGAATTTCGGGAGTCGGAGCCATAGGGGAGGGAACGGGCTCTTTTTCGTCTTCGGGTTTTGCAAAGCTTAATGTCAGATTAAGCTCGGGAAAAGCTTCAACAGCCGCTTTTGCAAAGCCTCTTATCGTAACGTCGCTTTTCGTGTTTGCTATATTATACGGCGTTGCATTTTCGCCGTCAATCAAAATCTTTAGCAGAGCAACAGCCGTGTCGGTAACATAGCAAAAGCTTCTCAAAGCCGCACCATTGCTTTTTAGCAGAATATCCTGCTTTCTCACAACATTTGCAATAAACTGCGCCCATACTCTGTCGTCGTCAATATTAGCAGGGCCGTAAATATAGGCAGGCCTTGCAATTTTAACATTCATTCCGTATTGCTTTGCATAGCAGCAGCCGAGTGTTTCAGCGGCACGCTTGCCCTGTGAATAGCAGTTTTTGTAGCTGTCAATGTCTATATATCCAAGGTCGTCCTCGCCGATTGAATTTTTGCCGTTAAAAACAGAGCCGTAAACCTTTAATGATGACACAATAAGTGTGCTTTCAGCGTTGCTCTTTTTTGCATATTCAAGCGCATTTGCAGTTCCCGTCAGGTTTGCGTCAATCGTGCCTGCGGGGTCGTTTTCAAAATAATATGCGCTTGCCTGACTTGCGGCATGAATAACAAAATCTGCTCTGTCAAAGTCAAACGGTGCGCAAACGTCCTGAACAATAAGCTCTAAATCGTCACGATTAAGCAATTCGCCGTACTTTTTTTCAGCATTTTCAAGGCTTCTTACAAGCGCCTTAACCTTAATATTACTTCTGCACAAATCATTTCTGATAAGCATTGCACAGACAAGGTAAAATGCAATAAAGCCGTTGCCTCCCGTTATTAGAACGGTTTTATTGCAAAGGCACGGCCAGTTAATATTGCTGTCTGTAATTGTTTTGATGTCTTCAAAAACATAAGGGTGCAAATGATTCTGAACCTTATAAGCCATACTTAAGCTCCTCTTTTGCAAAGTTTTTAAAGCTTTTGTAGTAGTAACGTGAACGGAGAAATTGTAAATCCTCGGGTGTTGTCACCTTAATATTGTCACGCTCACCCTTGAAAATATGTACCGTTTCGCCAAGCTCAATGAGCAACTCGCTTGATGAAATCGGATTTGTAATTCCGAGCCTTTCGGCTTCATCGTGGGCGTGCATAATTTTACGCATTGTATAACCCTGCGGAGCCTGAGTGATATACATTTGCTTTCTCGGCAGGCTCTTACAACAGGTTTCGCCGTCCTCGCTCTGCAAAACAGAGTCAATGCTCGGCGTAACGGGAACAGCGGTTTCGTATTTTGTCGCCGTTTCAATGCAGTCGGAGATAAGCTGATGTGAAATCAGCGGACGAACTCCGTCGCAGATAAGCACAATATCCTCGGGTGAAGAAAACCTCTGAACCTCAACAAGTCCGTTGTGAATACTTCCGTGACCGTTTTCACCGCCGGGAACAATTGAAGTAACCTTTGCTACCTTATATTGTGCAATTAATTCCCACATATATTCAATTTTATCTGCAAGACAGGAAATAACAATATCATCAACATCAGGGTGTGTAGCAAAGTTTTCAAGGGTTCTGATGATAATCGGCTTGCCGTCAACATTAATAAACTGCTTGGGAATGTCAAGCGACTTCATTCTTGCGCCGACTCCGCCTGCAAAAATAACAACGTGTACCATAGTTTCACCGTTAGTTTTAATGTTAGTTTTATTTTTTCTTTTTAGATTCTTCGTAAACTTTTAAGGTTTCTTCCGTAGGGCCGTCAAATATAACAGTTCCCTTTTTCAGGAAAATTGAACGGGGGCAGATTTCCTTGACAGAAGCCGCACTGTGACTTACATAAAGCACAGTTGTGCCTGCGGAAATAATTTCTTTAATCTTATTTTTACATTTCTTTTTAAATGTTGCGTCGCCTACGGCAAGAGCCTCGTCGACAACAAGAACGTCAGGCTCAATATTCACGTTAATCGCAAAGCCGAGGCGCATTTTCATACCGCTCGAGTATGTTCTTACAGGCTGGTCAATATAGTCGCCGAGCTCTGCAAATTCAATGATATTCTCCTCTATAGTCTTGATATAATCGTCCTCAAGACCGAGAATGTAGCCCTTGAGATAAATATTCTCTCTGCCTGTCATTTCCATAGAAAAGCCTGCGGTAAGCTCAAGCAGAGCGGCAACCTTGCCATTTACGGTAATCTCACCCTCGTCGGGAAATGCAACGCCTGTAATCATCTTAAGCAGAGTTGATTTTCCTGCACCGTTGTCGCCGACAATTCCGACAGACTCACCTCTGTTAATTTCAAACGAAACATTGTTGAGCGCCTTATTGGTCTTTGGATTCTTCGGCTTTATGAAAAGCGCCTTAAAACGAGCCTGGTCGTTTTTGTAGAGAATATAAGTTTTGCTTACGTTTTTAAAGGTAATAATCGGTTCAGCCATAAAACTATCCTCCCCTTAAAGTACGTCAGGAAGCTTTTTCCTGAGTCTGTTGTAGTTAAAGATTCCGAGGAAGAACACAACTGCAAATTCCGCAATGAAGATTACAAGCTCCGTCTTATACTCAAAGAACGGTCTGTTGTAGAGGAAACAGTTGCGGTAGCCGTTGACAAAGAAGTTAATCGGGTTAAGAAGCATAGCATACTTAAGAACAGGCTCTTCAAAACCGTAGGAGTCGTACATAATGCCCGACAGCCAGAAAATACCCGACATAACCGAAACGATAAGACTTTCAAAATCCTTGCTGAATGCCGACATAGGCGCAGTAGACCACGAAAGCGCAAGGAAAAACAGAAACATCAGCGGACAGTAGAAGAAGAACTGAAGGTTATACCAGCTCGGACCGACTGAAAAAAGAACATAAACGTACATAATTGCAACAAGGAAAATATGTACATAAAGTCTTGAAATGCTTGTGTAGGTCAGAATTGTTGAAACAGGAAATTTAACCTTTGTAATGAACTGCCTGTTTGTACGCAGAGTTTTTGCACCCTGCGTAATGCCGTCCTGAATAAAGAACCACGGAATAATTCCGATGAACATAAATGTAAAGAAGTCAATTGAAAACGGCTCAAGTCCGCCGAGATTTACATTAACCGATTTAAGCGTTTTGATACCGCAGGAGAATGCAAACCAGTAAACAAAAATTGTAAAAGCAGGTTTTACAACAGCCCAGAGCGGACCTATAACAGCGCCCTTGTATGTTTTGATAAGCTCGTTTTTGGCAAGCAACAGGATTTGTTTTCCAAACCCCTTGTGTTCCTTAAATATAGTAAACAAAAATATCATCCAATCTGAAACTAAAATTTTTTGAAATTCTAAATGGAGAATTGCAAGGCTGTTTTACATACGGTCACTTCCGTTCACTGCTAATTTGCCCTGAAAAAATAAAAACATTCTGTAAAAATAAGGGCATATAATCTATAAAATCGAAAAGAGATAAATTCAAATTTTCAAAACAGTACGCTATCTGCATCACGGTATAAAAACTATATCCCGACAGCAGGCGCTCTGAAACAATTATATTATATAACTTTTTTGGCATTTGTCAATGAAATAAAGTTTTTATCGGGATAAAATGGATAAGAATACAGTTGAACAGAATGTTTCAGTAAATTTTGCGAAAAAAACAAAAATCCGATTGATTACGTTATTTTAATCAATCGGATAATTTATCAGTTAAAACATTTTTCCCGTATACGGTTTTGGCGGAAGCATTGTGAAATCATAGCTTTCAAGCTCGTCAAGCGTTATATTGCTGTGACAGCCCTCGTGCACCATAAGGTTTGAATCCTTGCCGAGATGAACTACCACAACGGGCGTGTTTGTTCCGTAGGCGTAGCCGCATTCCCACGCTGTTCCGCTGTCGCTGTAGCCGCCGTAGTAGAGCATAACAACAACATCAGCCCAGTCAATAAAGCGTTTGTCGTTCATAAAGGTTTCCATTGACCAGAGCCTGTCCTGCGTGTTTTCTTCATTTCTTACTTCGTTAAGTCTGGGACTGAATACGTCAAAACCTCTTGAAAAAAGTATTTCTTCGGCTTTTTCAATATTTTTTATCTCTTCTTCATTAAAAAACGGTCCTGCAAGATAAATCTTCATTTATTTCATTCCATTCGTATAAAATCGTAGCAGCATTAAACATTATGCTCAAGGTGTTTTTTCAGTGCCGAAAAAGTTTCGTCGCTGATAACGTGTTCAATCTTGCAGGCGTCTGCAACGGCAGTTTCTCTGCTGACGCCGAGCTTTTCAAACAAAGCAGAAAGTACGGTGTGGCGTTCATAGGTTTTTTCTGCAATTTCCTGACCGAGCTCTGTCAGATTGAGTGCACCGTCCTTTGAAACAGTAAGGTAGCCGCCCTCTTTTAAAAGTCCTACGGCTCTGCTTACGCTCGGCTTTGAGTAGCCCATATATTCGCAAACGTCAATTGAGCGAACAAATCCTGTTTTCCTGTTGAGTATATAAATGGTTTCAAGGTACATTTCACCTGATTCCTTTAACTGCATTTTAAGCACTCCTTAAGCTATGTTGGTTTAGAATATAAACGATAATTTAGATGAGTGCCTCGGCTCGCAAATCGAG
>DPHV01000002.1:31101-50425 GCA_003521625.1 Ruminococcus sp. | reverse complement strand
GAGAAAATTGTAGCCCGAATTATAAATTGATATATAGGTAACATTTCGGGAGTCAGGGATGCCGTCCCCTACGAATATAATCCAAATATTACAGATACAACCGTAGGGACACGGCGTGCCGTGTCCGAAGTGGCAATCAAACTTTACCGATAAAACCATAGTTATAGAGGACAACAAACCTTTCCGTAGGGGACGGCTTCCCAGACGTCCCATTCACAAAAATTGTGTAGCAATTTTTGTATGGACACGGCTCGCCGTGTCCATACGCAAACATCGTTATAATTCCACCGCTAAATTATCGTATAATATAAGTATTATAATACAAATATTTAAATAATAATATCATATTAATTTGTTTTTTGCAATTAAAATTATTTAATCCTGCAAATAAAAATTATAAATTCTTTACTAATTTCAAAAAATCCTTGATTTTATCGTGATATTGTTCTAAAATTATAAAAGTGTATATTAATGGAAAAGGAAGAATATTATGCTTACACTCGATAAGATATATCATGCTTCATATGTTCTGAAAGACGTAATCAGACCCACTCACCTTGTAAAAGCACAGTCTATTACCGATGAGTGCGATATTTACCTGAAGCCCGAAAATTTACAGATAACAGGTTCGTTTAAGGTAAGAGGCTCGGGCTACAAAATTTCACAGCTTTCCGACGAGGAGAAGAAGAGGGGCGTAATTGCCTGCTCGGCAGGTAACCACGCACAGGGCGTTGCACTTGCCGCTACAAAGTACGGAATCAAATCGCTTATCTGTCTGCCCGACGGCGCTCCTATTTCAAAGGTAGAGGCTACAAAGGGCTACGGTGCTGACGTTTGTATGGTTCCCGGTGTTTACGATGACGCCTACAACGAAGCCTTAAGACTTCGTGACGAAAAGAACTACACATTTATTCATCCTTTTGATGATGAAAACGTAATAGCAGGACAGGGCACAATCGGCATTGAAATTTTAAACGAAATGCCCGACGTTGATGCTGTTGTTGCCGCAATCGGCGGCGGCGGACTGCTTTCGGGTGTTGCGTGTGCAATAAAGAGCCTTAATCCCAACATCAAGGTGTACGGCGTTCAGGCTGAAGGCGCTCCCTCAATGTACGAGTCAATCAAGCAGGGTAAGATTGTTACGCTTGACTCCGTTTCCACAGTTGCTGACGGTATTCAGGTTAAAGAGCCCGGTGAGCATACATTTGAATACATAAAGAAGTACGTTGACGATATAGTAACTGTCAGTGACGACGAAATCTGTTCTGCAATTTTAAAGCTGATTGAAACCCAGAAGATGATTGCAGAGGGCGCAGGTGCGGCTCCTCTTGCAGCCGTTATGTTCAACAAGCTCCCCGTAAAGGGCAAAAAGGTTGTCTGCATAGTATCTGGCGGTAACATTGACGTTACAATCCTTTCAAGGGTAATCAAGAGAGGACTTCTTATGACGGGCAGACAGCAGACTGTCTGCATTGAGCTTCAGGATAAGCCGGGACAGCTCCTTGCTGTTTCAAAGATTATTGCCGACCTTGGCGCAAACGTAATTTCAATTCATCACGAAAGAGCAAGCGAAGGTTCAGACGTAACCGGCTGTTATCTCAGAATCGTGCTTGAAACCAAGAATTACGAGCATGTAAGAGAAATCACAAATGCACTCAAAGACGCAGGCTTTAAGCTTGTTTAAAATACGGAGGTAATCAAAATGGAAAAGATTTATACAAAAAATGCACCCGATGCAATCGGACCTTATTCACAGGCAGTAAAGGTAAACGGACTTGTTTTCACCTCAGGACAGATTGCAATTAACCCGGCAAGCGGCAACGTTGAAGCTGTAACAATTGAGGAGCAGACCGAGCAGGTTTGCACAAACCTCAAAAATGTTCTTGAAGCGGCAGGCAGTTCACTTGAAAAGACTGTAAAGACAGTATGCTTCCTCAAGAATATGGAGGACTTTGCGGCATTTAACACAGTTTACGGAAAGTATTTCACAGAAAAGCCCGCACGTTCCTGCGTAGCAGTAAAACAGCTTCCCAAGGACGTTCTTGTTGAGGTAGAGGTAATCGCAGAAGTATAATCTGATATATAAATAATCAAGGCATTGCAGTTAATGTTGCAGTGCCTTTTTATTTTGTACAGACTATTGAATAATACTTGAATATATGTTAAAATAAATATAAATCAAGCAAAAATTTAAAAAGTTTGGAGAATAATGATGAAAGTTAAGATTATTTCTGACAGCACCTGCGATCTTTCAAAGGAATTACTTGAAAAGTATGAAATCAGTATTGTACCTCTGTACGTTGTAATGAACGACGAAACAAAGCGTGACGGACTTGAGGTTGCGCCCGAGGATATTTACAGTTACGTTGACAAAAACGGCAAGCTCCCTTCGACAAGCGCCGCAAATATCGGAGATTATCTTGATGTTTTTAAATACTGGCGTGAGCAGGGTTATGAGATTGTCCATTTTGACATAAGCAGTGATTTTTCAAGTACACACCATAACGCCTGTATGGCGGCAGAGGAAGTCGGCGGAGTGTATGTTGTTGACTCCCGTAACCTCTCAACAGGACAGGGACTTGCTGTTCTGCACGGTGCAGAGATGGCACAAGACGGCAAATCAGCAAAGGAAATTTACGAGGAATGTACTGCACTCACCTTAAAAATTGAGGCAAGCTTTGTAGTTGACAGTATTGATTATCTCTACAAGGGCGGTCGTTGTTCAGCACTTGCGGCTTTCGGTGCAAATCTCTTGAAGCTAAAGCCTTGCATTGAGGTAAAGGACGGCAAGATGAATCCCGGCAAAAAGTATCGTGGAAACATAAGCAGGGTTATGCTCAATTATGTTGAGGAGCGTTTGCGTGGCAGAGATGACATAGACAAGAGCCGAATTTTCATTACGCATACAAAGTGCAGTGAAGAGGACGTTGAAGCGGTAAGGCAAAAGATACTTGAAATCTGTCCCGATTTTAAAGAGATTCTTGAAACTACGGCAGGATGTACGGTAACAACTCATTGCGGGCCTAACACTCTCGGAATTTTATTTATACGCAAGTAATATATCAACTACAAGCCGCCCCGAATTAACGGAGCGGCTATTGTATTATTTGATAAGCTGTGATATAATTTCGTCGGATAAGGCAACCTGAACGGTAGGCGGTTAAGTCTTGCCCCTGAAATGGGGTGTTGCTATGGAGTACATAACGTTATTAGTTTTAATTTTAATAATTATTTTTTACACTGTCATTGCAATAAAAAAGAAATAAACCGCCACCCTTCACAGTAGACGGTTTATTCTTATAAATCTTATACCTTGGGGCTAACCGCTTATCGGTTGCCTTATCTTGTCTTTATTATAACAAATTCAGCAGATTTGTCAAGGTATATTAAGGAAGAATAATATGCGCAGAGAACTTGAAAAACATGAGCTTGTCGAGCGAAGCATAATTAAAACCTACAGAAAAAGAATATGGAATCCGTTTTTAATTGCATTAAAGAATTATAAACTCGTAAATGCAGGTGATAAAATCGCCGTCTGTATATCGGGCGGCAAGGACTCAATGCTAATGGCAAAGCTATTGCAGGAGCTTCATAAGTACAGCGAGGTGCCGTTTGAGCTTGTCTATCTTGTGATGGACCCCGGTTACAATGCGGAAAACCGAAAGAAGATAGAGGATAACGCAAGACTTCTGAATATCCCGATTACGGTTTTTGAAACTGATATTTTCACCATAGCCGACAAAACGGAAAAATCTCCGTGCTACCTTTGCGCAAGAATGAGGAGAGGACACCTTTACAAAAAGGCGCAGGATTTGGGTTGCAACAAAATTGCGCTCGGACATCATTTTAATGACGTAATCGAAACCACACTGCTCGGAATGTTCTACGGCTCACAGCTTCAGTCAATGCCGCCCAAGCTACACAGCACAAATTTTAAGGGAATGGAGCTTATCCGCCCGATGTACTGTATTCACGAGGACGCAATAATCGCATGGCAGAAGTACAACGGACTGGAGTTCATTCAGTGCGCCTGCCGATTTACCGAAAACTGCGAAAACGGAACAGGCGACTCAAAACGTCAGGAGATAAAACAGCTTATAAAGGATATAAAAAAGACAAACCCGAATATAGAAAAGAGCATTTTCAACAGCATACATTCCGTCTGCCTTGACACAATGGTGGGGTACAAGTCAAACGGAGTAGAGCACAGCTTTCTTGAAAATTATGATGATATTAAATGAAAACAGGGACGGTTTTTGCCGTCCCTGAAATATTTTTGGATATAAATTATTTATTCAGCCTGAATTTTTACGAACTGTTCCTGCATATATGCATATACATCGTCGGGAACATTTGTGAATACATAGCATTTGTCAAGATATTCGTCACTCGGGAAGATAAGCTCGCTCTGCTTCATATCCTCGTCAAGGTACTCGTCATATGCTTTCTGATTCGGTGTTGCGTAATTCAGATATTTGCAGTTTTCAGCCGCAACCTCGGGCTTCTGCATAAAGTTGATAAACTTCTCTGCATTTCCCTTGTTCTTACTGCATTTCGGAATACACATTGCGTCATAGAAAAGGTTTGCACCGTCCTCGGGCATTGCATAGTCAAGGTTCTCGTTTGCGTCCATCATTGTCACAACGTCGCCTGCATAGTAAGGAGCAATTGCCGCCTGACTCTTTTCCATTTCAGTGAATACCTGATCCATTACGTATTTTTTAAGCAACGGCTTTTGCTTTGCAAGCTTTTCAGCCGCCTTGTCAACGTCTTCCTTTGTGCAGTTTGCAGGGTTGATTCCGCAAAGCTGCATTGCAATTGCCATTGCGTCACGGCTGTTGTTGAACTGAAGAATCTGACCCTTAAGGCTTTCGTCCCAAAGTGCGTCCCACGAAGTAGGCTTTTTGCTTACCTTTGTTTTGTCATAAACCATTGCGGTAACGCCCCAGCTGTAGCAGACTGTGTATTTTCCCTCAGGGTCGCAATCAAGCTTTTTAAAGCGGTTCATAATATTTTCATAATTCGGAATGTTGTCAAAATCAAGTTCAAGCAGCATATCCTCTTCGATGAGCTTACTTATCATATAGTCCGACGGAATAATAACATCGTAGCTTACGTTGCTGTTTTTCAGCATATTGTAAAGCTCTTCGTTCGTTTCATAGGTGGTGTAGTTTACTTTGATTCCCGTTTCGCTCTCAAATTCGTCGATAACGTCCATAAGGTCGTCCTCACCGTTCGAGATATACTCGCCCCAGTTGTAGACGTTCACTTCACCGGCGCTACTGCTGTTGCCGCAGCCCGAAAAACAGGCTGCAAACGATGCTGTCATTAATACAGCAAGGATAATACTGATTGTTCTTTTCATTTCTCAATCTCCCTTAAAATAAAATATAATCACGTCTTTTGAGCTTTTACTTTTTCCTCGTGCCTCTCACGCAGATTAATAATAATCATTATGATAAGCACCGCAAGAAACAGCAAAGCCGAAAGAGCGTTGATTTTCGGTGAAATTCTTCTGTGCGTCATTGAGTAAATCTCAATCGACAGGTTCTGGAACTTTGCACCCCTCGTAAAGTATGTGATGATAAAGTCGTCAAGCGAATATGTAAAGCTCATAAGCAGTCCCGAGAAAATGCCGGGCATAAGCTCGTGAATAACAACCTTGTAGAACGCTTGCCACTGGTTGCAACCGAGGTCGAGTGCGGCGTCGTAAATACTGCTGTCCATTCGCCTTATTCTCGGCATAACGTTGAGCACAACAAACGGTACGCAGAAGCAGATATGCGAAATCAGCACCGTTACAAAACCCATTTCAAAGTTGAACATAACTCCGAGGAACGTAAACAACAGCATAAGCGAAACGCCCATTACGATGTCGGGACTGATAATCGGAATGTTAGACGCATTCTGAATCAGCACACGCTTTTTGCCCTTGAAGTTGTTGATTCCGATTGCGGCGGCTGTGCCGAGAATCGTAGCAAAAAACGAAGCAAGTACGGCAATTATAATTGTATTGCCGAGAGCGTTCATAATATTATCGTCTTTAAAAAGCTGTTCATACCATTTAAGCGAAAATCCCTTCCATACTGTAGATTTGCCCTTGTTGAAGGAGTAGAAAATCAGTACGGCAATAGGCGCATAAAGAAAAATCATAATAAGCGCAATATAGATTTTTGAAAGTATGCCGCTTTTTTTATTTGTCTTTTTCACGCAATCGCCTCCTCATCGCCAAAGAAATTCATAAGAATGAGGAACACGAAGATAAATATCATAAGTATAAGTGAAATAGCCGAGCCTGTGTTCTGGTCGGTCCAGAAGATTTTGTCGATAATATCGCCTATCATAATATCGTCTGTTCCGCCAAGATACTGCGAAACAAGGAAGGTGCTGGCACTCGGTACAAATACCATTGTAATTCCCGAAATAACGCCGGGAATACTCAACGGGAAAATTACTTTTCTGAAAACAGAAAGGCTGTTTGAGCCTAAATCCTGAGCCGCTTCAATAAGACCGCCGTCAATTTTGCTCATAACAGTGTAAATCGGAAGTACCATAAACGGCAGATATTCGTAAACCATACCAAGCACAACTGCACCTGTGTTGCCGATATATGTTGCGTGTATTCCAAGCATTGAAAGCAGCATATCAATCGGACCGTTGTCCTGCAACAGCGTAACCCAAGCGTAAATTCTCAAAAGGAAGTTCATCCACATCGGAATCATCATAAGCATAATTACGGTGTTCTGTGTTGAATGTCTCATTTTTGTTATGATATACGCAAGAGGATATGCAAGCAAAAGGCAGATAGCCGTTGAAATAAGCGCAATCCATAGGGATTTCATAAATACTCCCGTATAGAAAAACGCATTTGCAAACGGCTCAAGTGAAAAGTTGCCGTTTTTGTCGGTAAATGCAGTATAACCAATCATAACAATCGGAATCATCGTGAATATAACCATCCAGATGATGTAGGGAATGGAGGGCTTTCTTGATTTCATAATCAGCCCTCCTTAACTTTGTCAATAACTTCAAACTCAGCCTTTGAAAAGTCAAACGCAAGCGGAACATACGTTGCAACCTGCTCGTCGGTGTCGCTTAACATAAGCCACTTTCTCTCGTCAGATTCAAGGATAATTTCGTTGTGCTCACCCTTGTAGACAACCGACTCAATATAAACGTCCTTTAAGTGACCTATTCCGTCGCCTGCAAGCGAAAGAGCCTCGGGAGGAAGCGTAATTTTAACGCTTGTACCCTGTGGATAATACTTGTTTTCAACCTTAACGGTTTCACCCTCAAGCTCAAATTCAAAGTAATTCTCGTCCTCGCTTGAGTATGTAACCTCGGTTTCAATTATATTGTCATAGAACGGAAGGAGCTTGTTCATAATCTGAATGTTGAACGGAATTACTCTCATTCCGATTTCACTCCCGATTTCGGCTGATTTGGTGGAGTGAATGAGTATTTCGCACTTTCCGCATCTTACGCTTATTTCGTAGTGAACGCCCTTGAATGTCAGCTTTTCAACAGTGCCCACAAGCTGACCGTTCTCGGGAGAGGTGATTTCAATATCCTCGGGGCGGATAACAACGTCGACAGGAGTATTTTTGCCGAATCCCTTGTCAACACATTCAAGCTCTCTGTCGAGAATTTTAATACGGCAATCGTCAATCATAGTGCCGTTTAAGATATTGGCCTCGCCGATAAAGTCGGCAACGAATGCGTTTACAGGCTCGTTGTATATGTCCTCGGGAGTACCGATTTGCTCAATCACGCCGTTGTTCATAACAACAACCCTGTCGCTCATTGTAAGAGCCTCTTCCTGGTCGTGTGTAACATATATAAAAGTCTTTTCGGTTTTTTGCTGAATTTCTTTGAGTTCAAGCTGCATACATTTCCGAAGCTTAAGATCAAGAGCGCCTAAGGGCTCGTCGAGCAGAATAATATCGGGGTCGCAGACAAGTGCTCTTGCAATCGCAACACGCTGCTGCTGTCCACCAGAAAGTTTAGAAATGTTGCGCTTTTCATAGCCCTTAAGGTCAACGGTAGCAAGCATTTTTGTAACTTTTCTTTTGATTTCGTCCTTCGGAACTTTCTTAAGCTTAAGTCCGAAAGCCACGTTGTCAAAGACATTAAGATGCGGAAACAGCGAATATTTCTGAAAAACGGTATTGACGTTTCTTTTGTTTGGAGGAGTACCGTTTATGCGCTTATCGTCAAAAATGACGTCGCCGTTTTCAGGCTCAACAAATCCTCCGATGATTCGCAGAGTAGTAGTTTTTCCGCAGCCGCTCGGACCTAAAATAGTAACAAATTCCTTTTCGTGAATATCAAGGTTAATATGGTTGAGAATAACCTCGCCGTCAAACCTTACAAAAATATCTTTTAATGAAACGATAGTATTTTTTGCTGTCTGCTCCATTTATGCACCCCTGTTCCGAATATAATAAAATCAGAAAAGGGGCGGATGCGCTGCGTCTGCAAGTACAGATTTTTTGCAGGCGAACACAGTCCGCCCCTACAAATTACTTCTTTGTAAAGACATAACCATGATCTGAAGAGAATCTGAATCTGTAAAGATTCTCCGTAAAAAGACCAATAAAAATTATATTCTAATATAAGTAAAAAGTCAATTGATAATATGTAAAAAATTTTTATTGACAATATTTTTATACAATATTGCAAAATAAGAGCAAAAATTTTCTCTTTGGAAGTAAATTAAGATGAAAAATGCACAAAAATCACACCGGTAATTTGTAGGATAAAATATATACTTTTTTTGCGGAATTTGCTATAATAAGACTGAATAATTATGAAAGGATGTTTTCAATGAAAGCTCTCAAAAAAGTTGTAAGTCTTTTTATTGCGGCTGCAATGATTACTTCTTCCTTTGCTTTCACTGCATCGGTCAGCGCTGCTGAAACAACCGATGTTGCTGTCTCCTCGGATTCGGCAATACAGAGTGAAGTCAAGGACGGCGTAATGCTTCATGCATTTAACTGGTCTTATAACTCAATCAAAGAAAACCTCCCTGCTATCGCAGCGGCAGGCTACACAACCGTTCAGACCTCTCCTGTTCAGCAGGCAAAGGACTACGGTACATCCAACGACGTTGCAGGTCAGTGGTGGAAGCTCTACCAGCCTGTAAGTATGGCAATTGCCCAGAAGTCATGGCTCGGCTCAAAGGACGACCTTAAGTCACTTTGCGCAGAGGCTGACAAATACGGCATTAAAATCATCTGCGACATCGTATCAAACCACATGGGCAACGAGGTTGAAACCGATCCCAACTCGTTAAGCGAGCAGGTTAAAACCTATCAGCCCGACTTCTACACAAACAAGAGCTCTTATTTCCACCCCGATGCAGGCAGTGCAGGCGACGGCTCGATTAAGAGTGTAGTTCAGGGTCACGTTTCGGCTTGTCCCGACCTTAACACAGGCAACACAAATGTTCAGAATGCTGTAATTTCACTCCTTAAGGAGTGCATCGACTGCGGTGTTGACGGCTTCCGTTTTGACGCAGCAAAGCATATTGAAACTCCCGATGACGGCTCATATGCTTCAAATTACTGGCCGAACATCACATCAGCCGCTGAAAGCTATTACAAGCAAAAGACAGGCGGCAACCTTTACATCTACGGTGAAATTCTTAACACCTGCGGCAGCGGCAGAAGCTACAGCTCCTACACAAAGCACATCAATGTAACAGACAACAGAACAGGCGACGCTGTTCTGGCTGCTGTATCAAAGGGCAACGCTTCAACTGCTGCAAAATCAGACTACAAGTCAGGCGTAAGCGCTTCAAATGCTGTCCTCTGGGCTGAATCCCACGATACATTTGAGGGCGAGTCAGGCTCGGCAGGAATTGTAAACACAGCCGGCGTTTCCGATGAAAACGTAATCAAGGCTTGGTCAATCGTTGCTTCAAGAAAAGACTCAACAGCTCTTTACTTTGCACGTCCCGGTGCGGCTCTTATGGGCGAAGCTGCTACAGACACTGCTTACAAGAGCACTGCTGTTTCCGAAGTTAACAAGTTCCACAACCTCTTTGTAGGTCAGAGCGAAAAGCTCGGTTCTTCTGACGGCGTTGCATACGTTGCAAGAGGCACAAGCGGTATTGTTCTTGCTAACTGCACAGGCACAACAAAGAGCGTAAGCATTTCAGGAACAGGAATCGCTGACGGCAGCTATGTTGATACAATCACAGGCAATAAGTTCACAGTATCAGGCGGCGTATTAACAGGCTCAATCGGCAGCACAGGCGTTGCAGTTGTTTACAACGGAACTACAACTCCCAAAAACACCTGCACTGTTGAAAGCGGTACCTTTAAGGGCGAAACAATGACTGTAGAACTCGGTCTTGAAAACGCAACTTCTGGTACATACTGCCTTGATAACTCAACTCCCGTTACTTACACAGGCAAAACAACAATCCGCATAGGCTCTGACTATAAGTACGGCGAAACAATCAACCTCACACTTACCGCTACAGACGGTGCAAAAACTACAACAGCAACATACAAGTATACAAAGAAAGAGGCTGCTTCTTCAGGCGTTTATATCTTCTTTGATTCCTCAAAGATTTCTTCCTGGAAGGCTCCCTTCAACGTATATATTTATGATGAGGACACTTCATCAACTACTACTTATAAAAATACATCGTGGCCCGGTCAGGCTATGCAGGTAGATCCTGCTACAGGCTACTATTATGTTGAGGTTTCCTCTAACTCCTGCATCGCAGAAGATAATACAACAAAAGATGGCACAGAGTCTAATTATGACCTTGCTCATTCAAGCAACACATATGTAGTCATAAGCGATTCAAACGGTCATCAGCATCCTGCTGACGGCGCAAGAACAAAGCTTAAACTTGGCGGAAGCTCAAAGATTTTGACTGGCAGATCAACATCAGGCTGGAACACAACGACACTCGTTCCTTCAGCCGGAACACCCGTTGAAGCTACTGATGTTACAAAGGGTACAGTTCCTACAACAACAGCACCTGTTCCTACTACAACAGCACCCGTTCCCACAACAACAGCTCCTCCCGTAGGTACTATGATTTACGGTGATGTTAATGGTGACGGCTTTGTAAGAGTAAAAGATGCTACAGCAATTCAGAAGCACAGCGTTGGTTTAGAACTTATTCCGGACAAATATCTCGTACTTGCAGATCTCAACTCTGACGGTACAATCAATATAATAGATGCAACAATGATTCAGAAGTACTTAGTCGGTGATTCCGGTTCCGGCCTTGCAGGTCAGCCTTATGCACCTGCTACAGAGCCTGATACAACAGTTGCTACAGAACCTGAAACTACTGCAACAGTACCTGAAACAACTGCAATAGTACCTGAAACAACTGAAGCAATAGAAACAACAGTTGCAACAGAACCCGAAACAACAAATCCTCCTCTTTCGAAGGATTACTACCTCTTCGGTTGCATCAACGGTGCAAACTACGGATGTGAAGAAGATTACGAAAACCTTGGCGATTACAAGTTCGTTGACGGAAAAGTAACAGTAAACTTTGACCAGACAAGCTATGTCGGCGTTAAAACTCCTGATAACGAGTGGTTTATGACAGACGGCTGGCAGGGCGCAGTTACAGAAGTAACTCTTTATAATGCAAGCGGTCTTGGCGTAACAGCTGACAAGCTTATGATTCCTGCAGGCGAGTCAGTTCTCACACTCGTTGAAAACGCAGACGGAACTCTCACACTTTCATATGAACTCATTTCCGAACCTGTAACAACTCCTACAGAAGCTACACAGGCAACAGAACCCGAAACAACAAATCCTCCTCTTTCAAAGGATTACTACCTCTTCGGTTACATCAACGGTGCAGACTACGGATGTGAAGAAGATTACGAAAACCTCGGCGATTACAAGTTTGTTAACGGTAAAGTAACAGTAAACTTTGACCAGACAAGCTATGTTGGTGTTAAAACTCCTGATAACGAGTGGTTTATGACAGACGGCTGGCAGGGCCCGGTTACAGAAGTAACTCTTTATAATGCAAGCGGTCTTGGCGTAACAGCTGACAAGCTTATGGTTCCTGCTGGTGAGTCAGTTCTCACACTTGTTGAAAATGCTGACGGAACTCTCACACTTTCATATGAACTCATTTCCTAACCTGTAACAACTCCTACAGAAGCTACACAGGCAACAGAACCCACAACAACTGCCCCCTCGGCTGATACATATACATTCTACTTTAAGACTACTCTTGGCTGGATGACAGACGACGGCGTTACACTCTTTGTATATGACAACAGCACAGGTGAAAGCTATGTCCTTGAAAAAGATGAAAACGCTTATCCGAATGTATATACAGCAGAAGTTCCTTCAACTATGACATCTTGCGTGGTTTATCGCTATCTTGAAGCTGTATATGAAACTCCGGTAGGAGGAGATACAGGCAATGTTTACAACTCTTGGTCAGCAAAGACTTCAAAGTCAAATAACTGTGTAACCTTAAGCAATGACGAAGAAGTATCTGTTGGTCCATATGTTCCGGAAAAAAAGCCTGCTTTTGAACTTTCAAGAGTTTATTTTGATAACTCAAAGGCAAAGTGGTCAGAAGTTTATATTTACGGATGGGCTGAAAGCGGTCTTGCAAACACAGCAGTTGCTATGACACAAATCGCAGGTACAAATATCTGGTATTACGATTTTGAAACTCCTCTTTCACCCGGTGCAAAGTGTTTCCTCTTTAAGGATACCGAATCTACTTGGAATAATCAGACTCTTGATATTGTCGTTACTAAAGATATGAACTGTTACCTTGCAAATGCCGGTAGCAAATCAGGCGGCACATGGTCTTATTACACAGAGAAGTAATCTTTATCAGATGAAAATTAGTTAAATCAATTTTCCCCGAACATACTCGCTATGTTCGGGGATTTTTATATCTTTTTATTGTGTGTCACTTGAAAAATATGCCAATTTGTGGTAATATATTATTACTAGTTAATTGCTGAATGATATTTCAAATATAAATTATAAATGAAATGAGAGTATTTATGGGTTTAGAAAGAATTTACTTTGAGCTTAAGAAAAGAGAAGATGACGAGTATTATATTGAGCTTGCGCAAAAAGATGTATTGTTTGTTCCTGTCATAACTGATATTATGCTTAATAATTCAAACTCAATTAGTGTCTGGGCTCAAATGCTTCTTGAAAAAATCAGTGAGATAAATCCTTTAATTGTCTATCCTTACATAGGATATATTTCCGAAATAATTGACAGGAAAACGATTTTCAATAGCTGGAGTGTATGGAAGATAATCACAAACCTCCTTGTCTGTGATTATCAGAACTATTGGGATAATTTAAAGAGCAAATATTATGATTCACTTAAGTCTGAACGTATTGCTGAATTTTCAATTGCGTGTGAATGTGCCTGCAAAATTATTTCAGCAAAACCTGAAGAAGAAAAGCTGATTACCGAAATACTGAAAAATATGGACAATCGGAATTTTTATATTAACGAAAACCTTTCTCCGAAATCAAGTGAAGTTGCAAAAAATAAAGCACAGGAAGTTTTATCTGTATTAAGCCAAAGCAAAGAAAATTAAGGATAAATCTATTAGTCTATAAATAACAAAACGGTTGCGACAGTGTTTGACGCAACCGTATTTTTGTTTTATGAAAGAAGAGTAAAGCGGTTAATTTTTTTGCCGTTATGTTCAACAACATCGGTAAACATATCATAAGGTCTTGCCCAAAGTGTTTCTTTTCCGTCAACGCTCATATAGATTACCAGCTTTTCACCGGTTTCACTGTGAGTTGAAACGCCCAGCACTTCATACTCTGTACCCTTGAAGTGGCGGTATCTTCCTTTTTGAACTTTCTTTAATTTTTCTACTTTCTTTTCTTTTTTTCTCGGAGCATTTGCAGTAACGGTTTTTACTTCACATTTATCGTCAAAGTTTACCTTAAAACTTCCGTCGTTGACTACAAGAATCCTTGAAGAATAGGGCTTCAGTGAAAGCTCACAGTAGCCGTTTACATCGATAACCTCGTTGTCGTTAAGGACATCAGTCAGCTTTGCATTACAGCCCGTGTCAAATCCGATTTTTTCATCGTGGTTGGTGAGATTGAATGCAATGAAAACAGTCTGATTGTCGGTAAATCTCTTGTAGACGAGCTTTTCATTCATAATGTTTACATTGTCAAAGTTGCCGTACTTGAGCGCATCAAGAGCAAGTCTGACTTTGCCGAGCTTTATGATGTGATTTAGCAAATCGTAATTTGCATTTTCAACGTTGTTGAGGTCAAGACAGGGGCGAAGCTCATAGTCACTGAATTGTGTACGCTTTCCCTCAATTCCGTACTCACTGCCGTAGTAAATCGACGGCACACCGGGCATTGTGTACATAAGGGTATAGACGTTTTCAAGGTGATTTTTATCCTTAAGGTCGCTTGCAATTCTGTTTACATCGTGATTGTCCACAAAATTGTAGGTGTAAATATTGCGGTAAATTCCGCCGTTTCCGAACTGTCTGTTGAGTGAGTGAGCAATTTCAAAGTAATTGTGGTCGTTGTGGCTTGAATAAATGCCCTTGTAGCACTCGTAATTTGTTACAGAGTCAAGAAGATTATCGTTTGCCCATCTGTTATAGTCGCCATGTGTGATTTCGCCGTAAAGCCAGAAATCAGGCTTTTCTGACTTACATACATTGCGAAGCTTTCTGAAAAATTCAAGGTCGATACAGTCGGCGGCGTCAAGCCTTAAGCCGTCAATGTCAAACTCGTCAATCCAGAATTTAACCGAGTCGAGCAGATAATTAACAACCTCATCATTTTGCAGATTTAGCTTTACAAGGTCATAGTGACCTGCCCAGCCCTCATACCAGAACGGGTCGCCCTTTGGGCTTCTGCCGCCGAAGTTGAGATTCTGAAACCAATTGCAGTAGCGTGAATTTCCGAGATTCTGCTGAACGTCTTTAAAAGCAAAAAAATCTCTGCCTACATGATTGAAAACGCCGTCAAGAATTACCTTGATTCCGTTTTCGTGCAGTGTGTTGCAAATTTTCTTAAAAGAATTATTATCGCCAAGACGGCAGTCAACCTTTCTGTAGTCGATAGTGTCGTAGCCGTGACGTGAGCTTTCAAACAGCGGATTGAACACAAGCACGTTTACAGACATTTTTTTAAGATGCTCAATGCAGTCATAAATTTTGTCAAGCCTGTAAACAAGTTTTCCGTCATTATCTCTCGGCGCACCGCAGAATCCGAGAGGATAAATATTATAAATTATTGATTCGTTAATATAACCCAAATTAAGTCACTCCCTTTACAAATTAACAATTATATTTTATCATAAATTTGTCTATTGTGCAATGATGAAAGTTGTGATATAATAATATTATTACGTAATTTCTATAAAATTTCGGAGGATAAATATGTTAAAAAAGCCTGAAAACAAGACAAGAAAAAGATTAAGAATAACCCAGTGCATTCTTTTCCTTGCACAGATTCTCTTTTGTACATTCACATTTGTACAAATTCCGAGTCCCAACCCGTCAAAGGTCGGATTTTATGCAACTGTATTTGATATGTTCGGTTATCTTGGCGGTGAGTTTCCCGACGCAGCGCAGGGTGCGGCATTCAGTTCTGTGTTGCCGGTGTTCTTTATCTTTTTGGTAATACCGGTTGTCGGTTTCTTCTTCTGTGCACTCGATAAGGAAAGGAATATGAAAAACATCGTTTCTATTATTTGCAGTTTGCTCGGTGTATTTTCAATCTTAACAATCGTATCTCTTAATTTCATCTCTTACGGCTCATTGCTTGCTCTGCTTTGCTATATTTTAATCAGCTTTATTACAGCATTTGCAATGATGGCACGGCTTGTAGAAGATAACAATACAAAAAAATAAAGAAAATACGGACTGTTTCATTTTAAGTGAAACAGTCCGTTTGATTTATATAATGTTTATTTTATAATTCAGGCATCCGTTTTTTCAAAACAAACCGACTTTTCCACTCGACTTAAAACTCGGTGAAAATCATATGTGCCTGTGCATTATCAAGCACCAGAGGTTTGTCGTAGTCAACACGTTTTATCTGTCCGTAAAGCCTGCCGAAAACTACGGTAGTTTTATCCATAACAGCCGCCATAGGCTCTCCTTTTACCGTAAAGGGCTTGAACGTAATATCAACAGCAGAAATTCCCGCCGTAAAAAACCATGGTCTGTCGAGCCTTCCGTTTGTACCTTTAACGTTTATCTGCGACAGCTTTTCAAGCTTTCCGTCAATGAAGAAACAGTTTTCGTTGCCGTAACGGTTGTCTCCGACTCTGCTTGCAAGGCAGAGCGAAAATCGTTTCCCATCTAATATGCCGTCTGCACTCAACCTTTGGTAGTTGTGCTTTCTCGGCTTTGAAAAGCGTGTCCAGTCAAAGTAAGCTCTTGTGTTATTTTCATTTAAAGAATATTCAAGTCCGCCTACTCTGATAACTCCGCTTGCAATAAACTTCGGCACAAATCTTTTCAGGTAAAAGTATTTTCTGTCACGTTCAAACGGTGCCAATTCGTTAAGACTGTCACCGTTGCTTTTTTTAAGAGTGATGTTGAAGTAAAGATTTTTAAGTCCGCCGAAGTCGATAAAATCGCATTTGAGAAATCTTCCGTCGGTTGTGTTTGTAAGCTGTAACTGAATACGCTTGTCTGTATAGAGCAGCTCGCCCTTGTTGCCCGACTCGGGGAGTTCATTTTTAAATATAACAAATTTCTTAATAACACTGTCGCTGATAACACCGCCTCTTTTAAGGTCGGCGACGGCGATTTTTATTGCAAACTCCATTCCGTAATTCTCAACCGAAAGATAAAGCGATACCTCGCCGTTGTTGATAAAGTAGCAGTCGCTTTCACCGTGCTTTCCTGAGGTCTTGCTCATATCGCAGTTGTATTCAAAAACAGATTTCCTTGCCCAGCCTGCGTTTAAAACCTCTCCGTTTTCCTCAAACACAGCACAATTTTCTTTGATTTCACGCTGCAAAATACTTCACTCCGTTTCGAAAATCCAAAATATTCCATTATTACTATAGCAGAAGTTATTATGCTATTCAAGAATTATAACAAAACTGTAAATGGGTAATAAAGAATTTTAAATTTTAATATATTTTATCTGAAAGCAATTGTTCTGATATATTATATTTCTAATCGGGTGAGAATTTTGAAAAAAATCGTCGCAGTTTTATTAATTTCCTTGTGTTTTGTTTTTTCTGCCTGCACGACCGATACTTCGGGCTATATGAATGAACTGACTTCATCAAAATGGGAGGCAAAACTTGAGGGCGGAGCTGAATTGAGCCTTGAATTTGACGAAGATACAGCAGTGCTGAAAATTAATAATTCCGGAAAAAGCACTGAAATTAAAGGGGATTATATAGCAGACCAAAGCAGTTTTGTGATTTTTATGCCCGAGGTTTCGCAGAATTACTCCTTTGATTACACACCAAAGGGAAATAAGCTTGACCTTACACACAACAACAATACGATTACCCTGAATAAGGTTGAATAAACACGAATAGGGGCGACCGTAAACAGCCGCCCTGTATTGTTACAAATTTGAGCTGTTGTCAAAACGTTTTTTCAGAATTTTCAGCGCACGTGTTTCAATCCTGCTTACATATGACCTCGAAATATTCAGAAGCTTTGCAACGTTTTTCTGCGTCATCGGCTCGTTTCCGTCAAGTCCGTAACGCAGGATTATTATTTTTTTCTCACGCTCGTCAAGCTCCTCATTTATATATTGTCCAAGCTTTCTGCTGTTGAATTTCAAATCCAGCGTGTCGATTATATTGTCGTCAACTGCCATAATATCGAGAAGTGTAAGCGGATTACCGTCCTTGTCGGTGTCAATTGTTTCATTCAGAGAAATGTCCTGCGCACTCTTTTTAGCGTTGCGGAAGTGCATAAGAATTTCATTTTCAATACATCTGCTCGCATAGGAGCTTAAACGAATGTTTTTGTTCATATCATATGTGTCAACTGCCTTGATAAGTCCGATTGTTCCTATTGAAACGAGGTCGTCCTGTTCGCTCTGCATTCCGTAGTATTTTTTTATGATGTGCGCAACAAGTCTGAGGTTATGCTCAACAAGCTTGTTCCGTGCTTCTTTGTCGCCGTTTGCAGCACGCTTAAGATAGATTTTTTCCTGCTTTTCCGAAAGCGGCTTTGGAAACGAACCGCCTCCGCATACGTGAAGAATGAAAAAGCAAATGTATTGCCCAAGAAAGCCGAGTAATTCAAACACATTATCACCACCGAAATAATCTGTTTAATAATATTCCGATTTCCTTCGAAATTTGCCTGTACAAAAAGCGCAAAATGCATTATACTATTCATATAAACAAAATTAAATCGGGTGATAATATGAAAAAATTTATTTCGTGGAACGTAAACGGACTTCGTGCCTGTGTAACAAAGGGCTTTCTTGATTATTTTAAAGAGGTTGACGCAGATATTTTCTGTATTCAGGAAACCAAACTTCAGGAGGGACAGATTGACCTTGAGCTTGACGGCTACTATCAATACTGGAATTATGCCGAGAAAAAGGGGTATTCGGGTACTGCGCTGTTTACAAAGCAGAAACCCTTGTCGGTTACATACGGACTTGGAATTGAAGAGCACGACAAAGAGGGCAGAGTAATTACCGCCGAGTTTGAGAATTTCTATTTCGTAACCTGTTATACTCCGAATTCGCAGAACGAGCTGAAAAGGCTTGAATACAGAATGGAGTGGGAGGACGCTTTCAGAGCATATTTGCTTGACCTCAACAGCAAAAAGCCTGTAATAATGTGCGGTGATCTAAATGTGGCTCACAAGGAAATAGACTTGAAAAATCCAAAGACTAATCGCAAAAACGCAGGCTTTACCGACGAGGAAAGAGAAAAGATGACCATTCTCCTCGACAGCGGATTTACCGACACATACCGCTATTTCAACCCCGACAAAGAGGGCGTTTATTCTTGGTGGTCCTACCGCTTTAAGGCAAGAGAGAAGAACGCAGGCTGGCGTATTGACTATTTTATCACTTCATCTTCGCTTGATGACAAGCTCAGAAGTGCGGATATTCACACCGATATTTTCGGCTCTGACCACTGTCCTGTTGAGCTTGTTGCCGATGTTTAAGCTGTTGTAACAAATATAGCTTATCAATATGATTTATTACTTTCAGAAAGTTAAACGAGAATTTAGTCGAGTGCCTCGAAACGCAAATCGAGTGGAAAAGCCGGATTATTTTGAAAAAACGGATGCCCGATAGATAAAAACACAACATTTCCTATATATCGGTAGGGGACGGCATCCCTGACGTC
>DPHV01000002.1:315-30969 GCA_003521625.1 Ruminococcus sp. | reverse complement strand
AATATGGCGAACACAGTTCGCCGCTACAATAATATAATTTCACACTTGTGGCAACGCCGCATATAAATAAATTCGGGCAATAAACTTTTGAATTATTACAACCTATCCGCTCGACCATAATTCCGCATTACGAATTCCGAATTCCGAATTAAATTATCGTTTATCATAACTCAATAAACTATCTTCAAAGCAAAAAAGCTGTCCTTTTGGGACAGCTTTTTTGAATTTAAAAGAAAAGATGACAAAATGAAAAATTACAAAAATCAGAAATCAATTTCTAAATCGTAGTAGCAAGCCTTAAGGAGCTTTTCCATTTCTTCCTGACTTGGCTGGCGGGGGTTAGAGCCTGTGCAAGCGTCACCGATAGCGTTCTTAGCAGTTTCGGGGAGCTTATCCATAAACTCTTTCTCGTCAATAATGCTTTCGTCAGCCTTAACACCGCCCTGACCGTAATTCTTGATAGCCTGCGGAATGTCAAGCTGGTCGTTCATACTGCGAAGCTCGGCAATAAGTGCGTCAACAAGCTCTTCTGTTGTGTCGCCCTTAAGGTCAATAAACTTTGCAATGCGAGCATAACGCTCTGCAGCTGTAGCGTCCTTTGAGTTGAACTTGATAACCTTGGGAAGATACATAGCGTTAGCACAGCCGTGAATGATGTGACCGCCCGAGAAAGCAGCGCCGGTCTTATGAGCCATTGAGTGAACAATACCGAGCAGGGCATTTGAGAAAGCCATACCAGCAAGGCACTGTGCGTCGTGCATTTTACTGCGGCAAGCCATATCGCCGTCGTAAGACTTTTTGAGGTTGTCGTGAATCATCTTGATAGCGTGGAGTGCAAGTGCGTCTGTATATTCGCAGTTAAGTGTGGAAACGAATGCCTCAATTGCGTGGGTCATAGCGTCCATACCTGTGTGAGCTGTAAGCTTCTTGGGCATTGTTTCTGCAAGAGCAGGGTCAACGATAGCAACATCGGGGGTGATGTTGAAGTCAGCGAGAGGATATTTGATACCCTTTGAATAGTCAGTAATTACCGAGAAAGCCGTAACCTCTGTTGCTGTACCCGAGGTTGACGGGATAGCGCAGAATTTAGCCTTTGTTCTGAGCTTAGGGAAGTTAAACGGAGTAATCAAATCCTCAAAGGTTGTTTCGGGATATTCATAGAATGCCCACATAGCCTTTGCGGCGTCAATCGGAGAACCGCCGCCCATTGCAACAATCCAGTCGGGCTGGAATTCCTGCATAGCAGCAGCGCCCTTCATTACTGTTTCAACAGAGGGGTCAGGCTCAACGCCTTCAAAAAGCTGAACCTCCATACCTGCTTCTTTTAAGTATTCAACAGCTTTATCAAGAAAGCCAAAGCGTTTCATTGAACCGCCGCCAACAACAACGATTGCCTTTTTACCCTCTAAATTTTTAAGGCTTGAGAGTGCATCTTCACCGTGATAAAGGTCACGGGGTAAAGTAAATCTGTACATTATAATCTCCTCCAATATAAGATATTTGGTCAACTTTGCTTGACTGGAATAATTATATCACTGCTTATTGATAAAGTAAATACCTTTTATGCAGAATTGTATGTGAAATTTTTGTGAAAAATGCACTATTTGTAGATTTGTATAATAATATGACAATATTTTAAAATTACAAGCCGTATACATTGTCGTCGCCTGTGGCGTATTTTTTAACTGCTTCAACAAAAAGCTTTGCGGCAGGATTAGAAATATTCTTGCCCCACGCCATAACGTATGCAATGCTCGTGTCGGCGTCGTCAACAGGGAAGACGTCGGTGTATCCGCTTAAGGTAAATGTGGCAAGCGACTGCGGAATAATTGAAATTCCGAGTCCCGAAGAAACCGAAACATACATTGAAACAAGGTCGTCAAATGTGTTTTCAACATTCGGCGAAATGTGAAATGTGCGGAATAAATCCATAATTTCCATATAAACAATAGGTGCAACCGTTTCTGACAGCAAGAGCAGATTTTCTCCTGTAAGCTCACGCAGGCTCACTGACTTTCTGCCTTTGAATTTATAGTTTTTTGCCGTTACAATTGCAAGCATTTCGTTGTGGGTGACAAGCGTTTCAATCCCCGAATTTTCCGGAACCATATCACGGGGCATAAAGCAGAAGTCAAAATCACTTCCGGTAATAGCCTGACTTTTGTCGGCACAGTCAAGCGGCTTTACTTCAACTGTTATTCCGGGGTACTTTTCGTTGAAATCGGAAATACATTTTGACGGAAAGCAAAGAGAGGTCACATCACAGCCGAGCGTTATTTTCCCCTGACCGCCGTCGTGCATCTGCTTTATAACCGTCTTTGCTTTTTTGAGCGTATCCACAATTTCAATTGCATAGGGGAGAAGGGTTTTGCCCTCGTTTGTGATGATAACGTCCCTGTGGGAGCGTGTAAAAAGCTGAACGCCGAACTCCTTTTCAAGGTCGCTTACATATCTGCTTACGGTTGACTGTGAAACGTAGTTGCGGCGTGCTGCTTCTGAGAAGTTTAATGTCTGCGCTACGGAAATAAAACAATTCAGCTGATTAATATCCACTTGAAATCTCACCTTTCATAATAAATAGTGTTATGCAAAAACTGGAAAGATTTCCCTAAAAATTGTTGTTTTTGCATTATACAAACTGTTGAATTATCACGTATGTTCTGCTATAATTCAAGTATAGCATAATAGTATGCAAAATGTAAATAACTATTTTTTAAATTTGTGCGTGAGGAGTTTTGTTATGAAAAAAATTGTAATCACCGGAATGGGCGCAGTAACTCCGGTAGGCGTGGGCGTTGACACTTACTGGAAAAATATTACAGACGGCGTTTCCGGAATTGACACAATCAGAACCTTTGACCCCGGCGAGCTTGCTGTTCAGATAGCAGGTGAGGTGAAAAACTTTAACCCGTCCGACTATCTTCCGAAAGACCTTATCAGAAAAACAGACCCCTTTATGCAGTATGCGTATATTGCCGCCGAGGAGGCTTTAAAGCAGAGCAAGCTTGAAATTGAGCCGCACAGAACGGGCATTGTAATGGGAACGGCTATGAGCGGTATTGCTACTATTGCATATACGCAGGAAGCCTTGTCGGGTGCTTCTCACAAAAAGGTAGGTCCGAGATTTATTCCCAAAATTCTCGGTAATATTGCAGCGGCAAATATTGCAATCGACTACAATATTCAGGGACCGAGCCTTACAGTGAGCACTGCCTGCTCGTCAGGCGGTGACGCAATAAATACCGCTTGTATGTGCATCAATTCAGGCAAAGCAGACGTAATGCTCGCAGTCGGTGCAGAGTCGGTGCTTTGTCCTCTCGTAATCTACTCACTTGCAAATGCAAAGGCATTGTCAAGAAGAAACGATTCTCCCTCAAGCGCAAGCAGGCCGTTTGACGTTACACGTGACGGCTTTGTAATCGGCGAAGGCGGCGGTGCGCTGATTCTTGAAACCGAGGAACACGCTCTTGCAAGGGGCGCAAAGATTCTCGGTGTAATCAAGGGCTGCGGCAACACAGGCGACGCTTACCACGTTACTGCACCTCATCCCGAAGGCAGGGGAGCAATTGCCTGTATGCAGCAGGCAATTGAAGAGGCAGGAATAAAAGCAGAAGAAATCGGTTATATTAATGCACATGGAACTGCCACAAATAAGGGCGACTCCGTTGAAACCTCTGCAATTAAAAAGGTATTCAAGGAAAATCTGCCTTACGTAAGCTCAACAAAGGGCGCAACAGGTCATATGATGGGCGCAGGCGGAATTACAGAAACAATCACTTGCGTAAAAGCAATTGAAACAGGTGTTTTGCCGCCTACAATCAATCTCAACGAGGTTGACCCCGAGTGCGCAGGAATTGACTTTGTTGCAAATACGGCTAAAAAAGCAGATATTAAATATGCAATGTCAAACGCATTCGGTTTTGGCGGACAGAATTCGAGCATTATTGTCGGCAAGTATTGATAAAATAAAAGTTATGTGAGTTTTTTATGAAAGCAGGTTGAATTTATGGAACTGACATACGATTGTGAAATGTTTAAAAAGACCTTTGAAAGCGAGTTTACGTGGCTCAACGGTTTTATGAGAAACGTAAGGCGTTTTGGCTACAAGAATGCGGCTTTCGACCCGATGTCAGGCAAAGTATGGACTTATAACGACTTAAACAGCGATTCAAACAGATTTGCTAACGCTATGAAAGCGAGTAATGTTAAAAAGAGCGACGTGGTTTTTGTTCAGCTTTTCAACTCTCCTCAGTTTTTGTTCGCTTACATTGCTTCGCAGAAAATAGGAGCAATTTTCAATCCTGCAAATTTCAACCTTTCTCCCGGTGAAACCGCTGAAATTATCGACCACAACAAGCCGAAGATTTATGTTTATGACGCTGATATTGTGCAGACGGCTCTTGATGCACTCTCGCTTTGCAAGCATAAGCCCGAAGTTGTGATTGCGGTCAATTTAACTTCAAAGGAATTTATCCTACCCGAAGGTCATATTCTGTATGATGACTATGTAAAGAATTCATCAGATGAAAATCCGCCGATTGATTTTAATCCCTATTTTTACGATGAGGTCGTAAGACTACAGACATCAGGTACAACGGGAACACCAAAGGGCGTTCCGCTCAATAACGTAAACGAGGTTTTGTCGGCACACGATGTTATAATGCATTTTCCGCTAAACCCTACCGACGTAACAATGAATATGACACCGTGGTTCCACAGGGGAGGACTTCACTCGGGAGGTCCGACACCTACTCTTTACGCAGGTGCGGCTATGGTGATTCTTCGCACCTTCAACCCGAAAAACTGCATAGATTACGTTGAAAAATACGGTATTACTTTTATGACGGGTGTTCCGTCAATCCTCACACTGCTTGCAAGCAGACAGGAAAAGCACCCAAAGGATATTTCAACCCTCAAGGGTATAATCACAATGGGCAGTCCGCTTGAAAAGGAAGCCTGCATACGCTTTCAGAAGGTGCTTACTCCCAATATTTTCAACGGCTACGGCACAACCGAATCATTCTGGAATACGTTTCTCCGTCCGTTTGATTTGCCTGAAATGGCGGGTACGGCAGGTCGCTCCTGCACAGATGACGAGGTAAGAATCGTAAAGATATACGACGACAAAAAGGCAGAGCCTGACGATGTTGTTCCTACCGATAACAAAACCGAGGGCGAAATCATCATAAGCTGTCCCTGTAAATCCACCTACAGCTACGTAAATAATCCCGAAGCTACAAAGGAAAAGTTTTACAAGGGCTGGATGTACACAGGCGACATAGGAACGTGGGACGAAAAGCAGTTTGTAACCGTTGCAGGCAGAAAAGATGATATGATAATCAGCAAGGGCGAAAATATCTACCCTGCAAGAATAGAGGAAGTGCTGAACTGCCATCCGAAGGTTCACGAATGTATTGTAACGGGTGTTCCCGACAGCACAAGAGGAGAGTCTGTTGCGGCTTATGTAATCCCCGAGGATGACAGCCTGACGGTTGCCGAGCTTATGGACTACTGTTCACAGTCGCCGCATATTTCAAAATATCAGGCTCCCCGCTACTATCGCTTTGTAAAGGAGCTTCCGCATACAGCTACCGGCAAAAAACAGCATTTCATAATCAAAAAGCAGGCTGAACAGGATTTAAAGGACGGACTGCTTCTTAAAAAATAAAGAGGTAAGTATTATGGATAATAAATTTTATATCAGACGTGCGGCTTATTATGAAACCGACAGAATGGGAATCGTTCACCACTCAAATCACATAAGATATTTTGAGGAAGCACGTATTGATTTTATGCACAAAATCGGCTGTGACGTACTTGACCTTGAAGAACAGGGCGTTCTGATTCCGAATGTTGATGCTTACGCAAGGTATTTAAAGCCCGTAAGGTTTTACGACGATGTGTATATTGAAGTCAAGCTGGTCGTTTTTAACGGCTCACGAATGGAATATGACTACACAATGCGTTTTTGCGATAATGACGAAATCGCATCAACAGGTCACACAACTCACTGCTTTGTAAACAGTGACTTCAAGCCTATGAGCATAAAGCGAGCCTTTCCCGATTTTTACCAAAGACTTAAAGATAATATGTCTGAATGATTTACGGCTGTTTCCTCAATTAAGCGGAAACAGCCGTTTTTAATAAAATCAATAATTGTTACTATTTGTCTGAATTGGCAATTTTTATCTTGACAAACAAAATTGTTTGCGGTATTCTTAATTCACAAAGTGGATATAATAAATTTATAAAATAACATAAAAACAGATTATTAGTATTGCAAAATTATGTATAAAATGTTATAATATATACGAAAACAATAAGTTGAATTGTCAACCTCACGACTTGCAACAGTATGACAATTTATTGTTTTCAGTGTGCAGATTTTCTAAAAAGGAGGCAATGTAATTATGATTGACAAAATATATCAGGAGGAGTTTGCTGAAAAAGTAATCAATTCTCCAAATACAGTTGTTGTTGACTTTTTTGCCGATTGGTGCGGACCTTGCAAAATGCTCTCACCGGTGCTTGAAAAGCTTGACTCAATGAATCCCGACGTTGATTTTTACAAGGTAAACATTGATGAAAATCCTTCTCTTGCAGATGAATTTGAAGTCCGTTCAATTCCGAATGTGGTGATTTTCAAAAACGGACAAGCAGCAGACAGGTCAATCGGCTTTGTAAGCGAACAACAGCTACAGGAAATTATTAACAGGAACAGGTGATACAGTGAAAATCCTTCTTAACGAAGACAAAGCAATAGTAAATTACGTCAGGGAAGGATTAAAAAGGACAGGAGGGTACTGCCCGAGTATGCTTGTGAAAAGTGAAGCAACAAAATGTATGTGCGAGGATTTTAAGCACAAAATAGCCGACCCTGAATTTGAGGGCTATTGCCATTGTCTTATGTACTACAAGAAAAAATAACAAACAAAAAACCGCCTTTCGCAATCGGAAGGCGGTTTTATCATAAAAAGTGATTCTCTTAATCCATTTCCCAGTTGTGCCATACGTTCTGAATATCGTCGTTATCCTCGAACATATCAAGCATCTTCTGCATCTTTGTTGCAGTTTCTTCGTCCTCAAGCTTTGTGTAGGTGCTCGGTACCATTTCAAGCTCTGCCGAAACAAAGGAATAACCTAACTTTTCAAGGTCATCTCTTACTGCGCCAAAGTCCTCAGGTTCGGTGTAGATTGTGAATACGTCCTCGTCAGCCTCAAAGTCAGCTGCACCGCATTCAAGAGCGTCGCTCATAACGGTGTCCTCGTCCTTTTCAAGCTCTTCACGCTCAATAACAAGAACGCCCTTCTGTGAGAACATAAAGCTTACACAGCCCTGTGTACCCATATTGCCGCCGAATTTATCGAAGTAGTGTCTTACTTCACCTGCTGTTCTGTTGCGGTTGTCGGTGAGTGCCTCAACAATTACAGCAACGCCGCTGGGACCGTAGCCCTCATATGTAACAGCCTCGTAGTTTGTGGAATCGTTGTCGTTGGCTGCCTTCTTAATAATACGCTCAATGTTGTCGTTCGGTACATTTGCAGCCTTTGCCTTTGCAATACAGTCCTTGAGCTTTGAGTTTACGCTCGGGTCAGCACTGCCGCCCTCTTTGATTGCAACAATAAGCTCTCTGCCGATTTTAGTAAAAACCTTTGCTCTTGCGGCGTCGTTTTTACCTTTTTTCTGTTTAATTGTACTCCATTTGTTATGTCCTGACATAAAATTCATTCCTTTTTAATAAAGTAAATCTATCTTTATAAGTATATCACAAGCATTTGTAGTCTGTAAATAAAAAAAGTTATTACAGTTTTGTAATAACTCCATTGTCAAAACATTATAATAGTGGTATAATACTCTATTATATGAAAAGTGATTTTTAAAAATAAAATGAAGTTTTGAAAGGAAGTAGAAAAATGATTAAGTCAATGACCGGATTCGGTCGGTGCGAAGCTGAAATCAACGGCAGAGAAATCACCGTTGAAATTAAAAGCGTAAATCACCGTTACTTTGAATTTTCCTGCCGTACGCCAAGGGGTTACGGCTTTCTTGATGATAAACTGAAAAGCTATGTTAATTCAAGAGTGTCAAGAGGAAAAATTGATATGTTTGTTACCATAGGTGCAAACGACGAAGCTCCCTCCGAGGTAACTGTAAATCATCAGCTTGTATCGGGTTACCTCAACGCAATGAAAGAAATCAGCGATACCTACGGCGTTGAAAACGACGTAACCGTTGTTTCGCTCTCACGTTTTCCCGATGTATTCACAGTTCACAAGCCTGCCGAGGACGAGGAACAGATAACAAACGACGTTCTCTCGGTTGCAAAAACTGCTCTTGATTCATTCATTGCGATGCGTGAAACCGAGGGCGAGAAGATGAAAACCGACATTTTAAGCAGAGCAAACACAATTCTCTCAATCGTAGGCGAAATTGAGGAGCGTTCTCCGCAGACCGTTGCTGAATATGAGGGGCGTTTGCTTGAGAGAATCAAGCAGACGCTTGAGGACTACGAGGTCGAAATTGACGAGCAGAGAGTTCTAACCGAGGTTGCCGTATTCTCCGATAAGGTAGCCGTAGCGGAAGAAACCGTAAGATTAAGAAGTCATTTTGAACAGCTTAATAAGTTCCTCGAGTACGACGAACCTGTCGGCAGAAAAATTGACTTTATAATTCAGGAGATGAACCGTGAGGCAAACACAATCGGCTCAAAGGTTCAGGACGCTGTTCTTGCTCACAAGGTAGTTGACATCAAGAGTGAGATTGAAAAAATCCGTGAACAGGTTCAGAATATCGAGTAAGAATTTTCAGGAAATAAGGGGTAAATATGAAACTTATCAATATCGGTTTCGGAAATCTTGTAAGCTCCGATAAGCTTGTTGCAGTAGTTGCGCCCGTTTCCGCTCCCGTAAAGCGAATTGTTCAGGAGGCAAAGGCAGACGGAATGTTGATTGACGCAACCTGCGGAAGAAAGTGCAAATCTGTTCTGATTACCGACAACAACCACGTTGTACTTTCCGCAATTTCCTGCGAGGCAATTCAGAACAGAACCGAGGAAAGCGAGGAACAAAAGGATGAACAGTAAAAAAAAGGGAATGCTCGTTTTGTACACAGGCTCTTCGGGAGTTGGTAAAGGAACGATAATGCAGGAGCTTTTAAAGCGTGATAAGAACATCAGGCTTTCCGTTTCAAACACAACACGTCCGCCCAGAGAAGGCGAGATTGACGGAGTTCACTATAACTTTGTTACCAGAGAACAGTTTGAAAGCCTTATTCAAAAAGACGGCTACCTTGAGTACGCAGAATACTGCGGAAACTACTACGGAACCCCGAAACAGCAGGTTGACGATTTGCTCAGTCAGGGCTATGACGTTTTTCTTGAAATCGAGGTTTGCGGAGGACTCCAGATTATGGAGAAGTACCCCGATGTTCTGAGTATCTTTGTACTTCCTCCTTCAATTGATACCCTTGAAAAAAGGTTAAGACGCAGAGGCACAGAGGACGAGGAAACAATCCTTAAAAGACTCGGCGAGGCTAAAAGAGAAATCGAATGCAGTGAAAAATACAAGTACGTTGTAGTAAACGACAAGCTCGAAGACGCAGTAGACGAAATTCTTGATATTCTCAAAAAAGAAAAGTCCGATACAACAGAATAAACTATATGTTTATTCTATGACGTAGGGACACGGCGTGCCGTGTCCGAAGTGGCTATGATACTTTACCAATTAAACCATAGATATAGAGGAAACAAACCTTTCCGTAGGGGACGGCTTCCCAGACGTCCCGAACATGAAAATTACAAAGCAATATTATGTTAAATATCCGTGTTAATTTTCACGGCAGAGATAAATATTTTAAGAAGAATTAAGGAGAATTATTATGCACAGAGTAAACGTTGATGAATTATTTGAGGGAAAGCAGAGTAAATACGCTCTTGTAGTAGGCGTATCAAAGAGAGCAAGACAGATTACACAGCAGTTTGAAGACGAAAAAACCGTTACAGAAGAAAAGCCTGTTCTTCTCGCAATTGACGAAATCAAAAATCACGAAATCAACCTTTTAGAGCCTGACGAAGATGAGCTCTGATTTAGTCGCAAGGATTGCAGTTGAAAATACGGCTTATTCCTTTGATAAGCCGTTCGACTATCTTGTTCCGCAAAGGCTTGTAAATCAATGCAAGGTCGGAACACGTGTGCTTGTGCCGTTCGGCAGGGGCAACAAAAAACGTCAGGGCGTTGTTTTTGAGGTCAGCTATTCACACTCCGAAGGACTGAAATCCGTTATCAGTGTGCTTGATGACGAGCCTGTGCTGTCGGAAGAAATGATTAAGACAGCCGAGTTTATGAAGGAGCACTATTTTTGCACCCTTTACGATGCGGTAAAAACAATGCTCCCCGCAGGAATCAACTACAAGGTTACCACCGTTTACGGTGCAAACGATTTGCCTGTTGAAAATATGCCCGAATTAAGCTTTGAGGAACAGCGGATTTACGATTACCTTTTTTCAAAGAGAAAGCCTGTAAAATCCGATACAATCCTCGACGCTTTCGGCTATTTGGATTCACAAGTGCTTGATTTGCTTGTTGAAAAGGGAGCACTGTATAAATCTGACGAAGCGTTTCGCAGGGTTTCCGATGCATCTGCAAAAATGGCGGCAGTAAATCCCAATGTTGATATTTCCAAAATTAAGCTCACCGAAAAGCAGAAAAACGTCTATGAGCTGATTGAGATGACAGGCGGAGTTTCGGTTAAAGAGGTTATGTATTTTACAGGAGTTTCTTCATCTGTAATTGACTCCCTTTGCAAAAAGGGACTGATTCATTTTTACGATGAAGAGGTTTTTCGCATTGAAAAGCGCAGTGAAGATTCCGAAATTCCCGAAATTGTCCTCTCGAAGGAACAGCAAAAAGCCTGTGATTCGCTTTACAGCGAGTATAAGGATTCAAAGCCGCACACAAGCCTGCTCTACGGCGTTACAGGCTCGGGCAAAACAAGCGTGTTTATTAAGCTGATTGAACGAGTAATAAACGACGGCAGGGGAATAATTGTAATGGTACCCGAAATATCCCTTACACCGCAGTTTGTTGCTCAGTTTTCACAGCGTTTCGGCGATAAAATCGCCGTTTTTCACAGCGCATTGTCACTCGGTGAAAGGCTTGACGAATACAAGAGAGTAAAAAAAGGACTGGCAAAAATCGTTATCGGAACACGAAGCGCAGTTTTTGCCCCCTTTGAAAACCTCGGACTTATTATTATGGACGAGGAGCAGGAGTACAGTTACAAATCCGAAAGCTCTCCTCGCTACCACGCCCGTGAAATTGCAAAATTCAGATGTGCTCAAAACAACGCACTCTTAATTTTAAGCTCGGCAACTCCGAGCGTTGAAACCTATTACTACGCAAAAAACGGCAGATATTCCCTCAATACGCTTTCAAGCCGCTACGGCAGTGCTGTATTGCCCGAGGTTGTGACTGCCGATATGAATATCGAGGTGCAAAACGGCAACACAACAGGATTTTCCGATGTATTGCTTGAAAACCTCAACTATAACCTTGAACACGGAAAGCAGTCTATTCTTCTGCTCAACCGCAGGGGGCACAACACCTTTGCTACCTGTCGTGTTTGCGGAGAGTCCGTAAGTTGCCCGAACTGTTCGATTTCGCTTACTTATCACAGCGCAAACAACAGAATGATGTGCCACTATTGCGGCTATTCAATTCCCTGTACCGACGAATGTCCGACCTGCCACAGCAAAGGACTGCGCTTCGGAGGAACAGGTACGCAAAAGGCAGAAAGCGACATTTCGCAGATTTTCCCGAATGCAAGAATTTTGCGAATGGATACCGACGCAACTTCTTCAAAATCATCGTATGAGAAGATGATAACTGCTTTTGCAAACGGCGAATATGATATTCTTGTGGGTACGCAGATGGTAGCAAAGGGACTTGATTTTCCGAATGTAACGCTTGTCGGGGTGCTCAACACCGACCATATGCTTTATGCTGACGACTACCGAAGCTACGAGCGTTCGTTCTCGCTTCTTACTCAGGTTGTGGGAAGAAGCGGCAGGGGAAACAGCAAGGGTATGGCAGTCATTCAGTCCTATACACCCGACAATCTCATAATTTCAATGGCGGCAAAGCAGGATTACGATACATTTTTTAATACAGAAATCAACGTGCGAAAGGCTATGCTTTATCCGCCGTTTGCTGATATTTGTTTAATCGGCTTTGTCGGAGAGAATCAGACGCTTACTTTAAAGGCGGCAAACGCATTTTTATGCTCGTTTATCAGCCTTGCAAAAAGCGATTATCCCAATATTCCGCTCCGAATTTTAGGACCTTCGCCTGCGCTTGTTGTAAAGGTCAGCAATAAATTCAGATATAAACTTATAATTAAATGCAAAAATAACCGTGAATTCCGTAAGTTGCTTTCAACGCTGCTTATCGAATTTGGTAAAAATAAAGAATTTGGCAGTGTGACAGCTTATGCGGATATGAATGCGCTTGTCTGCTGACAAAGGAAAGGAAAGCAAATGGCAATCAGACAAATTGTAAAAGAGGGCGACAGCGTCCTCACTAAAAAATGCAGAACAGTAGAAAAGTTTGACGGCAAGCTTGCCGATTTAATTGACGATATGATTGAAACGCTCCACCTTGCACAGGGCGCAGGACTTGCCGCACCGCAGGTAGGAATACTCCGCAGAGTTGTTGTAATTGACATTGGCGAGGGTGTTATTGAGCTTGTAAATCCAAAAATTATCGCCTACAGCGGCGAACAGGAAACGCTTGAAGGCTGTCTTTCGTGCCCCGGAGAGTGGGGTTACACACGCCGACCAAATTACGTAAAGGTCAAGGCACAGGACAGAAACGGCAACGAGTTTACAATTGAGGGCAGAGAATTGCTTGCAAAGGCTTTTTGCCACGAGCTTGACCACCTTGAGGGCATCATTTTCAAAGAAAAAGCAATCAGAATGTTGACCCCTCAGGAAATTGAAAAGCTGAATATATAGAAGGTAAAATATATGAAAATAATCTATATGGGAACTCCTGATTTTGCAGTTCCTGCATTGAAATCTCTCGCTTCTTCCGAGCACGAGGTATGCGCAGTATTTACCCAGCCCGATAAGCCGAGGGGAAGAAAGATGGTCTTAACTCCTCCCGACGTAAAGGTGTGCGCACAGTCGCTTGATATTCCCGTTTATCAGCCCGAGTCGATGAAAAACGGTGATGCGCTTGAAATAATTAACAAATACAACCCCGATGTAATTGTTGTTGCCGCATACGGAAAAATTCTTCCCAAAGCAGTGCTTGATGCTCCGAAATTCGGCTGTGTAAACATTCACGGCTCACTTCTCCCAAAATACAGAGGAGCCGCACCGATTCAGCAGTCTGTTTTAAACGGTGACAAGGTAACGGGAATTACAACAATGCTTATGGACGTCGGACTTGACACAGGCGACATTCTGCTCACCGAGGAAACGGAAATCGGAGAGAATGAAACGTCGGGCGAGCTTTTCGACAGACTTGCAGAGCTTGGCGGCAAGCTTATTTTAAAAACACTTTCCGCTCTTGAAAAAGGCGAAATTACTCCTAAAAAGCAGGACGAAAGCCTTGCAACTCACACTTCAAAGATTGATAAATCGCTTTGCCCGATTGATTTTTCAAAATCCGCTTTGGAAGTTCATAACAAGGTTAGAGGACTTAATCCCTGGCCTGTTGCAACAACCAAAATCTGCGGAAAGAATGTGAAGGTTTATTCCACAAGGCTTTGCCCCAAAAGCGGAACAAACGGAGAGGTTATTTCAACAAAACCGCTTGTAGTCGGCTGCGGTGACAAGTCCGTTGAAATTCTTGAGCTTCAGCCCGAGGGCAAAAAGCGTATGACAGCCGATGCTTTCCTTGCAGGACACAAGCTTGAAATCGGCGATATTATCGGACAGGAGGACTAAATATGGGATTCTTCTACGGCTTTGACTGGACATATCTTGTTTTTATTGTGCCCTGCATAATAATTACGCTGATTTGTCAGGTTAAAGTGCAGTCAACCTTTTCTAAATATTCAAAAATCAGAAATTCACGCAATATAACTGGCGCACAGGCGGCTGAATATGTACTTCGTCAGAACGGAGTTACAGGCGTGAGGATTGAACACGTATCAGGCAGTATGACCGACCACTTCGACCCGAGAACGAATGTTATAAGACTTTCAGATACGGTTTACAACAGCAATTCCGTTGCCGCAGTCGGCGTAGCCTGTCACGAAGCTGGACACGCAGTTCAGCACGCTGTAGGTTATCTGCCGAATAAAATCAGAGGTATTATCCTGCCTATGGCAAAAATCGGCTCACAGTTAAGCTGGATTTTAATTCTGCTCGGACTTGTTTTCACCGCAAAAGTGGGCTTTGTCCTACTTTATATCGGAATTGTCCTGTTTTCGTTGTCCGTGCTGTTCACAATAGCAACACTGCCTGTTGAGTTCAATGCGTCAAAAAGGGCACTTGAATGTATCAGAGAATCGGATTTGCTATACGGTGATGAATATACAGGCGCAAAACGCACACTTCAGGCGGCGGCAATGACCTATGTTGCCTCTGCACTTACTGCAATTATGCAGCTTTTAAGACTTATTGTAATCGCAAGAAGCAGAAGAGATTAAAAAATGGAGAACTAAAATGTCAAACCCGAGAAATACAGCACTCAACGTGCTGATGAAAATTGAACAGGATAACGCCTACTCAAACATTGCGCTCAACAACGCAATCCGTGAAAATAAACTTTCCGGGGTTGACAGCTCCTTTGTTTCTGCGCTCGTTTACGGGGTGCTTGAACGCAAAATCACACTTGACTATATTATCAGACAGTATTCTAAAATTCCTTTAAGGAAAATTGAACTCAAAACAAAAATGATATTAAGGCTCGGAATTTTACAGCTCCTTTTTATGGACAAAATCCCCGAAAGTGCGGCTGTAAACGAGAGCGTAAACCTTGCTAAAAAGCATAAGCTTCAAAAATCCTCTGGATTTATCAACGGAATTTTGCGAAGTATCACACGTGCAGAGGAAAAGTACAAATTACCCGATAAATCCGATAAGGTTCTATATTACTCGGTCAAGTATTCAGCACCGCAGGAGCTTATAAAACTGTGGATTAATTCTTATGGAGAATTAAACACCGAACAGCTTTTAATTTCACTCGGGGGCAGACCGAAAATCTGCGCAAGAGTAAATACACTTAAAACCGATAAAAATTCACTCATTGCAGAGCTTGCAAAGGAGAATGTAAAGGCAGAGGAAATTCCGTTCCTTGAAAATGCAGTTGCCCTGACAGGAACACGCTCAATTGAGCGTTTATCAGCATATAAATCGGGAAAACTTCATATACAGGACGCATCCTCACAGCTTTGCATTGACTTTCTTTCACCAAAGCCGAGAGAGGTTTTGCTCGATATCTGTTCTGCACCCGGCGGAAAATCCTTTACGGCGGCGCAGTATATGGGCGACAGGGGAAAAATATTTGCCTGTGATTTGTACGACCACAAGCTGAAATTAATCAGCGACGGAGCAAAACGTCTTGGCATACATTCAATTGTTACCTTAAAGCGTGACGGTGCTTCATCGGATATTTCATTGCCGCTTGCAGATAAAATCCTCTGCGATGTTCCGTGCAGCGGTCTCGGAATCCTCTCACGAAAGCCTGAAATTCGCTACAAGGATAATCTTATTACCGAAGATTTGCCCGAGTTGCAGTACAAAATTCTCTGCCAAAGCGCACAGTATCTTGCAAACGGCGGACGTCTTGTGTACTCGACTTGTACGCTTAATCCTGCCGAAAATAACAAAAATGCACGGCGTTTTCTTGAAGAACACCCCGATTTTTACGGAGTAAAGCTTTCGTTACCAAGTCAGATAAACCGTGCCTTTGAAGAAAACGAATACGAAATAACTCTTATGCCTCACACATCAGGCACAGACGGCTTTTACATTGCAGTATTCGGAAAGAAGGTCTGAAATGCTCGTTGACATTAAATCCTTAAATGATGAAGAGCTTGAAAATTTCATAACGGACAGCGGCTTTCCGAAGTTTCGTGCAAAGCAGATTCGCTCGTGGCTTTCAAAAAATGTGACAGATTTTGATGAAATGCGCAATATTCCGACAGATTTAAAAGTTTTTTTAAAAACAAGTAGTTACATTTCTGTTGCAAATATTGAAAAAAAACTCGTTTCAAGGTATGATAAAACAGTAAAGTACCTTTTTTCGTTTAATGACGGAGAATGTGTTGAAGCGGTGGTTATGAGCTATAAGCACGGCTGGTCAATGTGCATTTCAACGCAGGTCGGCTGTAAAATGGGCTGTACCTTCTGTGCAACGGGCAAAAGCGGATTTTCACGCAGTCTGACTCCGTCTGAAATGCTGGCGCAGATTGAGGCGGCGCAAAGGGATTTGGATATAAGAATTTCAAACGTTGTACTTATGGGAATGGGCGAGCCGCTTGATAACTTTGACAATGTCATTAAATTTATCAGACTTGCGTCCTCTGACAACGGACTTAATATAGGTATGCGCCATATAACGCTTTCAACCTGCGGAATTGTTCCGAAAATCTACGAGCTTGCAAAGCTTCACCTCGGAATCACACTTTCGGTTTCACTTCACGCACCGAATGACGAAATAAGGCAGAAAACAATGCCAATTGCGAAAAAATATTCTATAGTAGAATTATTGCAGTCGTGCAGAGATTATTTTGACACAACAGGAAGACGTGTCACCTTTGAATATTCAATGATAAGCGGAGTAAACGACAGCAATGAAAACGCAAGAGAGCTTGCAAACCGCCTGTCGGGTATGAATTGCCACGTAAACCTCATTCCCGTAAACACCGTTGAGGGAACGGGGTACATAAAAAGCAATATAGAAAGACAGCAGTCTTTTATTGATATACTTGCCGAAAAGAATATTACGGCAACTGTAAGGCGAACCCTCGGAAGCGATATCAACGCTTCCTGCGGTCAGCTAAAGCGAAATCATATTTTAAAAGGAGGTAAATAACTTGGAAGTATTCAGCAAAAGCGACATCGGACTTGTCCGAACCCAGAATCAGGATGATTTTCGCTTCGGAGTTATTTCTCCCAGCTGTGTTTGGGCGGTAGTATGCGACGGAATGGGCGGCGCAAACGGAGGAAATATTGCAAGTGCAACAGCCGTTGAATACATAAGCACCAAAATTTCCGATTTATATAAGGACGATATGACAAAGGAGCAAATCGGCGAGCTTATGGCTGAAATTGTTGTAAATGCCAATATGAAAATATTTGAGCTTTCAACGAACGATCCCGAGCTTGCAGGAATGGGAACAACCTGTGAGTTTGTATTTGTCAAGGACACAACAGTTCACGTTGTCCACGTCGGCGACAGCCGTACATACGCAATCAGAGGCGGTAAGATAAAACAGCTTACCGAGGATCACTCGGTTGTGCAGGAAATGGTGCGCAGAGGCGAGCTTACCTACGAGCAGGCGCAGAATCATCCCAATAAAAATTTCATTACAAGAGCGCTTGGCATAAAGCCCTCTGTAAGACTTGATTATATAGAAGCAAACTTTATCTACGGTGACATTCTTCTTATTTGTACCGACGGACTTTCTAACTGCGTTTCAACGGGTGATATGGTTAAAATCTGCCACGAAAACCGTGGAGAGGGACTTATCTCAAAGCTTGTTGACTGCGCAAAGGACGGCGGAGGAAGCGATAACATTACTGCAACAGTAATCTACTAATTGATTGGAGTGAATCTTTTGGATAAATATATTGGCAAAAGACTTGACGGCCGTTATGAAATCCATGAGCTTATCGGCGTGGGCGGTATGGCTAATGTTTACCGCTGTACCGACACACTCGACGACCGTGAGGTTGCAATTAAAATTCTCAAAGATGAATACTTAAACAACGACGAGTTTATTCGCAGATTCAAAAACGAGTCTAAAGCTATTGCAATGCTTTCACATCCCAATATCGTAAAGGTTTACGACGTAAGCTTCGGCGATATGATTCAGTACATTGTAATGGAATATATCGACGGTATTACACTCAAGGAATATATCGACAGACAGGGCATTATCGAGTGGAAGGACGCCATTCACCTTGCAACTCAGATTTTAAAGGCGTTACAGCACGCTCACGAGTGCGGAATTGTTCACCGTGACATCAAGCCGCAGAACATTATGCTTTTGCAGGACGGAACAATCAAGGTAACCGACTTCGGTATAGCTCGTTTTTCCGACAAGGCAACACGCACAATGACCGAACAGGCAATAGGCTCTGTTCACTACATTGCGCCGGAACAGGCAAGGGGAGACGTTACCGATGGCAAAACCGACATTTATTCTGTCGGCGTAATGCTCTACGAAATGCTTACGGGAAAGCTCCCGTTTGACGGCGACAGTGCGGTAACGGTTGCTCTTATGCAGCTTCAGTCAACACCGAAGCGTCCTCGTGAGGTCAATCCGGGAATCCCTATAGGTCTTGAACAGATTACAATGAAGGCTATGCAGAAGCAGCCGTCGGCACGTTACACTTCTGCCGCAGAGATGTTGAGCGACATTGAACGTTTCAGACTTAATCCGTCAATTGTTTTTGATTACGGGAAATCGTTTGTAGATAATCAGCCGACAAAATTTGTAAATTCGCTCAAGGATACAAAGAACGACAGAACAAAGGTAATTGAAAGACCTGTTTCCGACGTGAAACCAAGCCGTGATGAACCCGAGGACGATGACTTTATCAAGGAACACAAGCCCTCTTACTATGCGATTAAGGGTATTCTGATTGCGGCTGTTGCAGTTTGCGTAATCTTCTTTGCACTTGCAGTTTTCAGAGGATGCAACTCTGCTCAGGCAAAGGACGTTGACGTTCCCGACTATATCGGCAAAACTCTTGTTGAAGTAAAAGAGAATAATCCGAACAACTTCCAGTTTGAAATCAAGAGCAAATACGATGAATCAAAGGAAATGGGGGCAATTCTCGACCAGGAGCCTGCCGGCGGTTCAATGAAGGTTAAGTCAGGTTCGACAATTACCCTTACCGTAAACGGCACAGACACCGAAGTTTCAGTTCCTTTCGTTACTAATTTCAGCGAAAAAGAAGCTTTACAGATGCTTAAAGACAAGAACTTTATGACCGAGGTCGTTTATGTTGAGAATACAAAAACGCCAAAAGGATATACAATAGACACCTTCCCGAAAGCAGGCGTTAAGTCAACTATCGGTTCAACCGTATATATTTACGTTGCTAACGGTGCAAAACCGGAACAGGTTCAGCTGCCTTCTGTAACGGGACTTACCTTGAGCGAAGCAAAGTCACAGATTGAAGAACTTGGACTTACTGTAGAAACGCAGTATGACGATGACAGCAAGGAGGCTAAAGATACTGTCCTCGGAATGTCACCTTTGCAGTACGGCAAAGTTGAAAAAGGAACTGTAGTTACGCTTACAGTAAGCTCCGGCAAAGGCGACAAAAATACTGTCAGCATTTACGTTGACCTTCCGACAAACACTGACTCTTCCGTTGAAATGACGGTAATTGTTGACGGCGTAGTTGACCCGCAGTATTCAAAAACGCTTGTTCCTATGTACAACAAAACCTGCACTCTTGAAATTACGGGTTCGGGTACATCAACCGTAATTATTCAGCTTAACGGTCAGACTTACCGTGAATACAGTGTTGATTTCTCAACTTCATCGGTAACTACAACAGCAACTCACGATTTTGTTGTTGAAACAACAGCTCCGTATGAGCCTGAAACAGAGCCTGAAACTTATCCTGATGAGCCGCAATATCCTACAGATTCGAATCAGCCTTCAGGTCCTGTTGACAACGGTTACGCATATTGATGAATATGAACACGCTTAACGGAATATTAATGAAGTCAATCGGCGGATTTTACTACGTTCGCTGTGACGGCAAAGAATATGAATGTAAGGCACGGGGAAGTTTTCGCAAAAGCGGAAATTCCCCCGTTGTCGGCGACAAAGTAGTAATTTTCGTTCCCGACGAAGGATTCGCTTCAATTGAGGAAATAAAACCGAGATTCAACAAGCTCAAAAGACCTGCACTTGCTAATATTGATACGCTCGTAATTGTCTGTTCAACCGTAGACCCCGAGCCGAATTTTACGGTAATTGACAAGATGACTGCGGCGGCAGTAAACAACAATATGATTCCTGCAATTGTCGTTTCAAAAAATGATTTGAAGTCGGGCGAGAGGATTGCAGAAATCTATCGCAATTCCGAATTTCCCGTTTTTCTCTGCTCTCCGGAAGATACCGAGGATGTAAACAAACTCAAAGCTTTTCTGAAAGGCAAGGTATCAGCTTTTACGGGAAACAGCGGTGTTGGTAAGTCAACACTTATTAACCGTATATTCCCTGAGCTTGAGTTGCAGACAGGACAAATCAGCCGCAAGCTCGGACGAGGAAAGCACACAACAAGGGTTGTTGAGCTGTTTGAAATTGACGGTTGTTTTGTTGCCGATACACCCGGATTTTCGACTGTTGATTTGCAGAGATACGAAATGATAGATAAAACTCAGCTTCAATACTGCTTCCCCGAATTTGAAAAATACCTCGGTGAATGTCAGTTTACGTCCTGCTCACATACCTGTGAAAAGGGATGCAGAATTTTGCAGGCTGTTAAAGACGGAGAAATTGAGCCGTCACGCCATAAAAGCTATGTGGTAATGTATAATGAGGTAAAGGACATCAAGGAATGGGAGTTGCGCTGATTTAAAATTCGGTAAAAGAAATTAGGTGGATAAAATGCGCTGTGTAATCATATCGGGCTCACCCGAAACTAATCCGAATTTCATAAAGCAAGCGGTAAAGCCTGATGATTATGTAATCTGTGCCGACAGGGGATATGAATTTGCAAAGCTTGCAGGTATTGAACCTGACCTTATTGTAGGCGATTTTGATTCTTATAAAGAAAAAATATCAGTGCCTTGTGAGATTGTAAAGCTAAATCCTCACAAGGACGATACCGATACAATTCATTCAATTGACCTTGCCTTTGAAAAAGGCTTTACCGATTTCCTTTTGCTCGGTGCACTTGGCGGCAGAACCGACCACACCTTTGCAAATATCACTTCACTTCTATATATTGCCGATAAAGGCGGCAGGGGAGTTCTGCTTTCCGAGAAAGAACGTATTGAGCTTCTTAAAAAGGGTGAATATTTCTATAAAGAATATTTAGGCAAGACCTTTTCTTTGTTCCCGTTCGGCTGTGATAGCGTTTGTGTTTCGTACAAGGGCGTTGAATATCCTCTTGAAAGATACACCCTGAAAAGCAGTGTGCCGCTTGGAATATCAAATGTTTTTATGTCTGAAAAATCCGAAATAAAAATTTATGACGGAAATGCAATACTTATAATTAATCTGAAAGAAGAATATATATAAATATATTTAATTCTTTTTTATAAGCAAAATTAACATATCTTGTGTATAATATTTTATATACAAGCATTATATGGGGGTATAGCTCAGCTGGGAGAGTGTTTGACTGGCAGTCAAAAGGTCACGGGTTCGAGCCCCGTTATCTCCACCAATTGATTTTCTATGTTTTTCTATAACAAAACTGTAATTATAATGACACTCATAAATCTTGAAAAGAATAATAATTGTGTGTTATAATTCTTTTTGAAAAAAATGAGATGATTTAAAATCCGATTTGTAAATTGAAACGTGATTTGGAGTTGAAAAATAGTATGTCATTGTGTATGGGTTGTATGCAGGAAATCGGCAATAATAAAATTTGTCCTGAATGTGGCTTTAATAATTCCGAAAAACAACATGCACCTTTCTTGCCTTACGGCACGGTGCTTTCAAACAGGTATATTGTCGGTTCAGGTATTGATACAAACGGTGAAAGTACACGATATATAAGCTTTGACAAGCAGACTGGCGACGTAGTCATTATTTGCGAGTTCCTGCCTATGGGACTTTTCAACAGAGAAGAAGGCTCGACTGAAATAAAAATCAATTACGAAAACCGCCTTGCATACAATAAGCTTAAAGACGAGTTTATCAGCTACTATCGTATTCTGTGTGAGCTTCGTGACCTTTCTGCTTTGATGAAGGTTCACAATATTTTTGAAGAAAACAATACTGTGTATGTGGTAGAGGAAAACGAGGATTTAATTCCTTTTGAAGAATATGTTGAGCGCAGTAACGGCAGCCTCGAATGGGATATAGCACGTCCGTTGTTTATGCCCGTTATTTCTGCTCTTGAGGCACTTCACAAGCGTGGAGTCGGTCACTATGCAATTGCACCGAAGAATATTTTTATAACTTCTTCGGGCAAAATCAAAATAAGCGGTTTTGCAACAGAGAATGAGCGCAAGCGTGGTACACCGCTCAAATCACAGCTCTTTTCCGGTGCTGCTGCACCCGAGCAGTACGACGATAATTTTCCGCTTGATGATATTACCGATATTTACGGCTTCTGCTCAACGCTTTTCTATGCATTAACGGGACATCTTCCAAAGAGCGCACCCGAGCGCCGCAAGGACAGCAGACTTCTTATGAGCACTACAACTGTCAAGCGTCTGCCGCCTCACGTTGTTTCGGCTCTCGCAAACGGCTTGCAGGTTGAGCGTGAAAACAGAATTACCGATTTTGACGAGCTTCGTTCACAGCTTTCTGTTGCTCATACAGCAAAAGCTATTCAGGAGGAAATTTCCCGAACTGCAAGTATGAATCTCTCAAAGGCTGACAAATCTCAAAAGGGACGCAACGGAATGTCACATACTTCTATTGTTATTATTTCCGCTGCTATAACCGTTCTTGTTTTGGGAATTGCAGGTGTTTTCTGGCTTATGCAAAATCCGCTTGCAGGAGTTTTCGGAGGAAATACCTCTGAAACCGTCGAGTCTACTCAAAGCACCGAATGGACCGGTGCGACAATTCCGAATTACGTCGGAATGAACTATGAAGACGTTATGAAACAGGCTGAGGGTGACACAAAAATTACCGTTTACCGCTCATACACTGATGAATACAGTGACCAGTATAAAGAGGGAACTGTTATGTCGCAGAATCCTCCCGCAGGCTCAAAGGTTACACAGGAGGACGGAATACTTATCAGCATTACCGTCAGCAAAGGTCCTCAAATGCGTGAGCTTCCAAAGATTGAAGGCTTAAAGCTCGACGAAGCCGCTTCTGATATTGCCGAGCAGGGACTTCTTGCAACTGCCGAGTATCAGTACAGCAACACTGTTGCAGAGGACAGAGTAATCGGTTATAAAAGTCACCAAGAGGGCGACACTGTTGAATACGGTACTAATGTTACGATTATTGTCAGCAAAGGCAAAGAAACTGTAGAAACGCAGTCAAATCAATAATTTATGATATAGCTTAATATTAAAGCCTCCGATTTCTCGGAGGCTTTATTTTTACCTTATAGGAAATTGCTCTGTTGCGCTTGGGCAAAAAAAGGCTTAAAAACAGCAGAACCTGTCTTCACGAATTGCGTGTCGAGGCACTCGACTTTTTATGCTATGATTACTTTTCGGCCTTACGTGCGATGCTGACAAGGTCTTTGTTGTCAATATTTCCGTCGTTGTTAAAGTCGGCTGACTTAAGATATACGCCGCTTAAATCCGATTTTTTTACAAAATGCGACATCAGAGCTGAAACATCGTTTGATTTTACATTTCCTTCTCCCGTAATATCGCCCAATACTGAAATTTCATAAATAACGTTGGAAATTACTGCACGATAGCCTGTCTTGATTTTGCCGCTTGTTATTTCATTTCCGTTCCTGTCATAAATGATTACTTCATTTGAAAAGTGTTTTTTGAAATCTGTAATCGTTGTTCCGCTGTTTATACCTGTAATATATCCGTTTGAATTAACTTTGTATGTTTCATTTCTGCTTTCGTTGCCGTAATTATTAAATAAATCGCTGTCAGATTCCTTAAAATCAGAAAGTTTAATTGTGTTCAGATTTAAATTATTATCAAGAAAAGCAACATTATTTCCATAAAAGAATAATGCCTGAATTGTGTTTTTGCTTTTATAAAACTTTCCGTTATATTCTATTATCCAATCATCGGAATAAATAAGCCTGTTTTCATTTTTGACAATACAGTTAAGCTTTGTTCCCAAAATATGTTCGTTGCTATTTTCAGAAAGAGAAAACAGCGTACCTGCCTCGCTGTATATGTATCCACTGCCTGCATTGCAAAAATCATACATTATATTGACTGTGATGCAGTAATGTGAGCCGCTTTTGTCAATTCTGTAAAATTCTCCGTTGTAAAGTTGAGCATAGATTTTGGAATCGTTTATTACAAGCCGCTGGACGTTTTCATCAAATGTGTATTTTCTTAATGCTTTTCCGTTGCTGTCATATGACCTTACGTAAGTGTAGGTATCGTCTGTAAAGATAAAATACGCTATGCCGTCGCAGAATGCAAACGAGCTGTTTTCAATTGATTTCAGATTACCATATGAATATGTATAGCATTCGCCGTTTACGGTGTTAAGTTCAGTAACAAAATACGCTCTTTTATTTTCATACAACGCATACGAGCAACTGCCGCTGTGACAGACAGCACGTATTATCCCGTCAGCTTTTACGTAACGGACGCTTGTTGAGGGCAGAATCCTTGAAGAATAAAGAGTGCTGAAATTGCAGCCGTAAATAAAGGAGCCGTCAGAATTATTGTCTGTGAAATATTCATTACATTCCTTAAAAACAGACAAATTTCTTTCAGCTTCGGAATAAACAGTGCTTACAGCAAAAAAGAGGAAAATTAAAGATAGCAGAATAGCCGTGATTAGTTTTCTTTTCATTTGATAACCAGTGAAATAAAGTCACAATCCCTATAAAACACAAAAGGCAACAGCGGAAAACCGCTGCTGCCTGAATGAATTTAATTTATTGTTTATGATTCGTCAGAGGAAGAACCTGTATCTTTTACAAACTGAATGCCGTCAATTATAATAGAATCGTCTTTCAGTTCGTAATTAAGCTCCATAGTAACCTCTTGATTTGTATAATACTTAATTGTAATTTTGTTGTCAGTGTAGTTGTAAACACCGTCTGCAAAGAGAATATCTGACTGGCTTACAGTAGACGTACCGTCCTCTCGAAGCTCGTAGCTCATCTTGTAATATCCGTCGTCATAAGTCCATTTGCCTGTGAGCTTTTCGCTTGGCTTAAAGTCATCGCCGGGCTTCATCTCGGGAATAACAAGCTTTGTGCTTTCAAGGTCAATGCTCTGACCGTAGCTTGTGTCTGTAAGAGTAAGTATTCTGCCGCCAATCTCGTTACCTGAAACCTTGTACTCAAATGAGCCTTCAAGAGCAGAGGGGATACTTATATCAATAGTTCTTGTACCGTCTTTTTCTTCAAGTGAATATGTACCAACCATTTTCATAGTACCAAGATGAATCGAAGCAGTACCGTCGTCCTCAAAGGTGTAGTAATTCTTTGCAGCTTCATCGGAAGTAGCGGTTGTAGCCTCATCTGCTGTAGCTGAATCTTTAACAGTCCATGTTCCTACAACGCTTGTGTTGAAGAATATCTTGAATACTAAAAATCCAAGTGCAACAAGAATAAGAATAGCAAGTGAAATAATAATAGGAAGCTGGATAAAGCTTTTCTTCTTTTTAACAGCAACGGGAGCGCTTACGCTGTAGTCAACAGGAGCAACTTCCGGTGTAGAGTCTGTCTGTGTTTCGGCAATTTCATCGCTGAATGCTCCGGAAAAGCTTTCCTGAGTACTTTCGTTAGTTGTTGTATCTGCGTCGGAATTTATGTTGTTTTCGCCTTCTGTTTCAGAAGTAAGAAAATCCTTGTTTTCGTCCAACTGTGATACCTCCTTTATATTTTATCTATAATATCATACTATATTTTAAAAGATAAATCAACAGTTTTGTTTTAATATATTTCTTTATTTATTGATTTGAAGTAATAAAAAATATGAAATATAAATAATACATAAGTAGAATATTACATAATATCTTGATTTTTCCTGATTTAGAAAAAAGTTAAAAAAATATAACAATATTTCTTAAAAAGTACTTGTAAAAATAATCAAATTGATATATAATGTAATTACTCAAATTATGAGTAATCAAAAAGGAGGAATTAACGATGAAAAGATCATCAAAAATCATCAGCCTTGCTCTTTCAGTAACAATGGCAGCTTCCTGCTTTGCAGGTTTTTCAATTTGTTCTGCATCAGCAGCTGATGGTGAAACAAAAGTTTATTTCGAGGTTCCCACACTCGAGTCATGGGGAACAACAAAGTCTGTTTACTGCCACGTTTATAATGTGTACGGAGGAAGTAAAATTCCAGAAACTTCATGGCAGTCAAAGGCAGAGCTTTGCAAAAAGGACGCTGCAACAGGTCGTTATTACTTTGATACTGCAAAGATTGGCACAATTGAAGAGGGTGCTGACTATGCACTTCTTTTCTCAACTATTGATACCGAAAAAGGTTCTCACCAGACAGGCAACATTACATTTAGTAAAGAGTGTCTCGGCGATACAGTTTATGTAACAGGCGAGATGGTTGAAAATACCGAAGACTCTTCAAAGTTGGACTTTGAAGGCGCTTGGAAGAACAATTCTGACAAGTACGGTGCAAAGGCAGCTATTACTTCAACAGGTAAAATCGTTGGTAAGTACTTCCCCGTATATCAGCCGAAGGAGCAGATTATTGCTCAGTATATTGCTTCTTGGGCAGTAAAGAACGTTGCAAGTACTGCGGGTGCAGTAACTCCCGAAAAATTAACATATCTCTGCTCTGAACTCGGTGTTACTCCTGAGGGTGTTTATGCTCAGTATGCTTCTGACTATGCAGAGCAGCTTGCTGATCCCGTAACATATCCTTCAATTGCTCCCCTCACAACTGTTGCAGATTTACTCGGCGTTGATCCCGAGCCCGCTACAACAGAGCCTGCAACAGAACCTGAAACAACAGAGCCTGCAACAACAGAGCCTGCAACAACAGAGCCTGCAACAGAGCCTGCTACAACAGAGCCTGCAACAACAGAACCTGCTACAGAGCCCGAGCCTCAGCTTCTCTACGGTGACGTAGATCAGGACGGCAAGATCACAATTCAGGATGCTACAGAAATCCAGAGATTAGGTCTTGGCATTGGTACAACTGAAGGTTCACTTGCAAGTGTTCTCGCTGATGTAAATGCTGACGGCAGAATTTCAATTCTCGACGTTACATGCGTTCAGATGTATCTCTGCGGCGGCTACAAAAACACAGGCAGAGTTGGCACAGCTCTTGAAGTAGTTGGCTGATTAAAACCTTAAAAAGCTGATTTAAAGCCTCACTTCGGTGGGGCTTTTTGTTTTGCTTTTAATTAGTAAAAGAGGTTTTTTCTTCAAATTTCGACTTTCCTCTGTACAATATGGGGAGATTTGTGGTAAAATAAATAGGATAATGAGAGGGGATGAGCTGACTTGATTATTCACGATATTTCACGGGATACTATCAATACACCTGTATATGACGGTGATCCCGAAACAAGAGCTGAAAGAATAAAAAGCATCGAAAACGGAGACGGATATAATCTGACCGAAATTTCAATGTCTGTTCATTCGGGTACTCATATTGACGCTCCGCTCCATTTTTATGATGAAGGAAGTTCAATTGACAATATAAGACTGAATACCTTTTTCGGGAAATGTACCGTTATCTCTGTCAGCGGTATTCTAACAGGCGAAGATATGGAACGTCTGTTGCCGTATTGCAAACGGCGTGTACTTTTTCATGGTGAAGGCAAAACCTTTATTTCACATTCAGCCGCTATTGTCCTTGCCGAAAGCAGGGTAGTGCTTGTCGGAACAGACGCTCAATCAATTGCACCTTCGTTTGATGAAGAAAGAACTCACCGTGAGCTTGCCCGTGCCGGAATTGTGATTCTTGAGAATCTGAATCTTTCTGCAATTGATGACGGCGAGTATGATTTGTGTGCGTTTCCGATAAAGCTTGGCGGACTCGAGGCGGCTCCGTGCAGAGCGATTATTCTTGAACAGGAGAAAGGAATTAACTGATTTATTATGATTAAAATTGCTGTTTTTGATCTTGACGGTACTCTTGTAAATTCACTGACCGACCTTGCGCAAAGTGTTAATAAAGGACTGAAAAAGGCCGGTCTTGAAGAAAAGCCTGTTGAAAATTACAACCGCTATGTCGGTAACGGCAGAGAGGTTATGATTAAACGTGCAATGGGAAGCTTTGCCGATGATGAAGAAAAGCTGAATATTGTCCGTGAAACATTTAACAGCGAGTACAAAATCCATTGTAACGACAATACCTGCGCATATGACGGTTGTGCCGAAATGCTTAAAAAGCTTGATGAAAACGGAATTAAAACCGCCGTACTTTCAAATAAACCCGATGAATTTGTCGGAAGAATCTTAAAAAAGGTTTATCCCGACCATACCTTTGCCGAGGCTTGGGGCAAAAAGCCTGAATATAAAATAAAGCCTGACGGTGAGGCACTTCTTGCTATTCTTGAAAAACACGGTGTTTCAAAGGAAGAATGTATTTATATCGGCGATAGTGATGTTGATGTCTATACTGCTCAGAATGCAGGCGTAAAAATGGCAGGAGTTGAGTGGGGCTTCAGGGGCAGAGAGGAGCTTATAAGCACAGGCGCACCCTTTGTTGCCGCTACAGCAGAAGAACTTTTTAATTACATTACAGGTTACAATGAATAAGATTAATTATCAAAAAATACTTGACGGAATAATTGAAGAAAACGCTCAAAACGGAGTTGTGCCAAAGCTGTTACTTCACGCTTGCTGTGCGCCTTGTTCAAGCTACTGCCTTGAATATCTTTCAAACTTCTTTGAGATTACTGTATTTTACTTTAATCCGAATATTTCCTTAAAAGAAGAATATGAGTACAGATTAAATGAAGAAAAAAGGCTTATTTCTTTAATGGAATTTAAAAATCCCGTTAAAATAGTAGACGGAGAATATAATCCGAGTGTTTTTTACAGCGCAGTAAAAGGACTTGAAAATGAGCCCGAGGGCGGAAAACGCTGTGAAAAGTGTTTCAGATTAAGACTGGAAGCCTCGGCTGAAGAAGCTAAAAAGCGCGGCTGTGATTACTTCGCAACTACGCTTACAATAAGTCCGCTCAAAAACGCAGAGCTAATTAATACAATCGGTGAACAATTAGGGCAGAAGTACGGCGTAAAGTGGTTGTTCAGCGATTTCAAGAAAAAGGAGGGTTATAAACGCTCAATTATTCTTTCAAGGAAATATGAACTTTACAGACAAAACTATTGCGGCTGTGTTTTCAGCAAACGAATGTCAGAATAGCTTAAAACAGCGATTGTTAAAAAATATGCCCCTGAAAGTCAGATGTTTATTCTGACTTTCAGGGGCAGTATTATTATGTACATATTTTTAATCATTCAGCCGCAGAAAAATTAATATTTGCCTTTTTAGCCTGACTGCACAAATCCTTTGTTTGTAATTTATACAGTTTGCCGTCTTTTATAAAGTGCGTTCCGCATTGCCTGAATTCAAATGAAACATTTTTGCGAATACATTGCTCCCTTATATCAAGCACCCACGAATAATCAAGCGGTCTTGCGTTATAATCCGATTCACCGCCCACAACAACAAGCTCAATATTATTAAGATATTGCTCAATATTTATGCGTTCAAGTAACGGCTGAGCTGTTATACACTTATGCTTAATCGGCAGTTTGCAAAATATTCCAAGCTTGTAATCAGCATTTTTCTGAATTTCAACAGTACAGCAGACGACTACATTTTCATACCCATCGTTCCAGTCATCGGGAATACACTGCATAAATCTTTCAATTCGTTTTGTAAGAAACAAAAAGGTGCAGTCCTGCCGCTCTTTAATCATCTTCCAACACTCGTCACGCCACTCGTCGGCTTCTTCAATCAGAAAATCAGTAGAAAAGCAGGTATAAACTATGCCTGCTTTCATTTTGTAATTCCCGTTTTTCAATCGTACTGTCGGCTTATCAAAATCTTTAGTTCTGATGATTTTGCTTGTATCAACATTACGCTTTGCATCGCCTTTATGAATATAGCAATGCAAGCAACCCTCACTGCATTTTTTACAGCCTCTCCAAGGATTCCACATAGCCATAACGTTCCGCTCCGAATTTCGATTGAAAGATATGAATTTCCTGATAAATGCATATTGCAAATAAATAACTTTATGTTTCTAACATAAGAGTTGTTTTTAAAGCCTTACCGAAATACCTTTTTTGTTTAGATACTCTTTTAACTGCGGAATTGGGATTTCGCCGAAGTGGAAAAGCGAAGCGGCAAGCACTGCGTCAGCCTTGCCTTCTGTGAATGCGTCGTAAAAATGCTCAAGCGCACCTGCACCGCCGCTTGCAATTACGGGAATGTTCACCCTTTCGGAAACTGCTCTTGTCAGCGCAATATCGTAGCCGTTTTTCTGTCCGTCCTCGTCCATACTTGTGAGCAGAATTTCGCCTGCGCCCAGCTCTTCACATTTTACAGCCCATTCAACAGCGTCAAGTCTTACGGGAGTTCTTCCACCGTTTACGTAAACCTCCCAACCGTTTTCGTTTCGCTTTGCATCAATTGCCGCAACAACGCACTGACTGCCGAATT
>DPHV01000002.1:0-151 GCA_003521625.1 Ruminococcus sp. | reverse complement strand
CAACGCACTGACTGCCGAATTTATATGCCGCCTCACTGATAAGCTTGGGACGGTGGACAGCCGCTGAATTTACGGAAACCTTGTCGGCACCTGCTCGCAGAAGTGCGTTGAAATCATCAACACTTCTGATTCCTCCGCCTACGGTAAACGG
>DPHV01000029.1 GCA_003521625.1 Ruminococcus sp. | reverse complement strand
TGTACAGGTTGGCTCTGTAGGCTTAGTAGGCTCTGTTGTACAGGTTGGTTCTGTCGGCTTTGTAGGCTCAACATACTTATCTTCAAGAGTGAGCTTGCCGTTGTTTCCGAGTGTGGAACAGATATTAAATTCATCATCCGACTTGTAATTAACAAAAGGAGCGTTTGCGTATTTAAGCGTGCCTGTTTTGTTTTCTGCCTTTTCAGAATTGCCGTCAGGATTTATATTTGCAGTTCCCGAGGGAATATACCACGTGCCGTCGTCCTTTTGTATTGCTGAATTAAGCGCCTGCTTTGACAATGCTTTGTATACGGTTTCAGCTTTTTCCGAGCCGTCAGTGCTTTCGTAAACTGTACAAGCACAATAATAGTTTCCGTCAGAGTCAATATCGCCCTTCAACAGCGTACCCTTATCGTCCGAGTAGACAGGAGAATCTTTGAGGCAGTAGAACTTTTCATTCTGCTTTGACGGAGTAAAATATGCAACTGTGTTTACTTTATCAAAGCCTGTGCTGTTGTCAGTTTCATACTTATTTGCGTAGAAGTTTACTGAGCCATCCGAGTTGGTATTCTTATCAAGGTAATCCTTGGAAACAAAATCTCTGATTGTCTGCTCGTTGATTTCTTCCTTAAGTCCTACTCCGTAGACAAGGCGAATCGGCTCTTTTGCACCCGAAGTAACAAGCTCGGTAATTTTGTTGTTTTTATTCAGGGTTACGTTGTAAGAAACTACGGGAAGCAGTGCCGCAGGAACAGCAAAGCTAACCGTCTGCTCGCCGTTTACAAGGCTTTCCTTTACCTGAACAACGGCGTATCTCATATCCGAAGAGGACACCCCCTGCTCAGAACCGACTTTTCCGCAATACAGATAGGATTTTACAATATAGGCAGATTGTGCTCCGTCAGCAAATGACGTATTCATTCCGTCATACCAGAAGTCTATAAACTCGCCGTCTGCATCTGCATACCAGCCGATATAGTTGCTGAAATCCGTATCACTGCTGTAGCTGATTTGTCCGTGTTCAAAGGCAGAGTTAATAAGTGATTTTGCCGTTTCTATACTTTTGAGCCCGAGCTGTGACTGAACAGCAGAAGCGGTTTCATCACTTATCGTGAAATTCTTTGCAAGCTCCGCACCCGAATAAAGAGTGTTGTTAAGCAAAATACCTTTCATATCGGTTACTTCCAAATATTCACCGATTTGGTCGGTAAAGGTAACGTAGCCCGAATTGTTTTCGGAATCAGTTACAAGAGTCGGGTTGTATTTCGACTGGATCTGAATTGTTTCCACAATGTCGGCAAACGCTTTTTTAAGCTCCTTCGCCTTATCCTTTGCAGATGCGTCTACCTCAAAAAATCCGTCAACATAGTTTTGCTCAAGGGGTTGTGAAATTTTAGTAACCTTCTCCGAACTGTTCGGAACGGTTATCTCTTCACCTACATTGGCTGAATTGTAGTCCGTCCACAAGCTGTTGATTTGCGAAGATGAATTTGCAGGATTGAGAACGCTTTTTGCTACACTGTCACCGCTGACGCCTAAACCGAGTGTGTAAAACAGACAACTGCTGTCGTACTTCTGCTCAATCTGCTGTTTTGCATAGGCTGCACTCAGCTGGCTGACAAATCCGAGAGTCGTATTTGTACTGCTTCCTGTTCCAATATTGTACTTCTTCGGATTGGTAAAATCGGTACTTCCAAGAGTAGGTGCACCGTCGGACATCAGCACCATAACAGGCTTACGCTTAAGTGTGCCAAGCTCTGAATCTTCAACCGTAGTTGTGTTGCTTATGCTTGTAAACTGCTCCATTGCAAGCATAACGCCTTTTTGAATATAGGTTGCGCCTATAACTTCTTTGTCGACATATTTCGGCTTCTCACCTGTTTTCTCAATCTTAACGTCAGAGTCAAGGCTTACTGTTTCTTTAGTGGTTTTTTTATACCAACCTGTTGTTGATACGTTATAGCTTAAATATTCACCGTCCGGTGCAGTGGTATAGCGGTCAAGCGGCAGAACAAGAACAGCGGCGTTGGAAGAATCTCCCGAGCTTGAACCCGAATAGAGCACAACGCCCACCCGGCTGTATTCGTTACTTGAAAGGAGCTCGGCGATACTGTCATTCGCCGCTTCAACCATTTCTTCTGCAAGGTTGTTGTGCCCTGCGTCATCGTTCATTGAGCCTGAAACATCGAGAATCAGCACCGTATCGGTAAGCATATTTGAATAGCTCTTTACCGATTTGTTAGAAGCGATTGCAGACAAGGCTACAAGAAAATCATCATTGTTTCCCTTTACTATTTCCGTATTGTCAAATGCGGACGAATCAGTCAGGACGGTTTTATCTGTCCGGACACTTCCTGCATTTCGGGTAGACGTAACGTCGGAGCCGAAATAATTTTTCCAATCATTCATTGTGGATGAATCAGAAATTCGTATAACGTCCGTTTCTTCCGCCGCAACATTATTTGCAAACAACGTACAGCAGGACATAAGCATTGTGATGCAAATCAGAATGCTTGTAAATCTTTTTGCGCTTTTAAATTGTGTAATCATTAAGTCAAACCTTTTTATAAAATTTTTCGCTTTCCGGAAGCTATTTATAAGACACTGTTCACCGTGGAGCGAACAGACATCATACACAACTTGTATTATTATATTAATTAAGCGCAATTTTATTTCCTGTAAGTTCCAACAAACTACAAAGTGGAATCATTTAAATTATTATGGTAAATTTTGAAATTGGTTTCAAAAAAATTATAAATCATACAATAAAGAACAAGAAATCCAAGATAGTACGAAAAAATTAAGCCACGGAAAATTTTCGTGGCTTATCATTTTTTAAGTAACTATTTTTACTTTACTTCCGCCGAGTTTGTCTTTGCTCACTATTATCTGCCTGTCGATTCTCTCCTTAAGCTCGTTTACGTGGGAGATTATTCCGACAAGGCGGTTGCCCTCGGTAAGACCTTTCAGCGCATTCATCGCCTGATTAAGAGATTCATCATCAAGCGAGCCGAAGCCCTCGTCAACAAACATTGTGTCAAGCCTTATACCTCCTGATGACGCCTGAATTTCGTCTGAAAGTCCGAGTGCGAGCGACAGAGACGCTTTAAAGGACTCGCCTCCCGAAAGTGTATTCACACTTCTTTGAGAGCCGTTGTAGTGGTCAATTACGTCCAGACTCAAACCCTCACTTGCCTGTAGGTTTCCCGATGACTGCCTGCGTTTCAGCTCGTACTGACCGTCTGACATAATCATAAACCTCGTATTTGCTCTGGCGATGATTCTGTCAAAAAAGGTCATTTGAATATAGGTTTCAAGCATAATTTTTTCTTTACCCGATATTCTACCGTTCGCCGTAAAGCAGAGGGATTTTACAAGCACAAGATTTTTTTCCAGAGTGTTGATTTCGTCTTTCTTCTTTATTATGTTATCAAATGCTGAGTGATTTGCTGAAAGCCGTGCGATAAGAGCTGTTCTTAATTCGCCCTTTAACCGCTTTTGCTCCGTCAGGCTGTTTTGCTCTTCCTTTACTTCTTCTTCATCAATTTTTTCGGCACTTTCAAGCTGTTTTTTCAGCTGCTCTTCTTTCGCTTTTAATTCAATAATTTCCTTTTCACACACGCTAAAGCTGTTTTGTGCGTTTTCAAAGGACTTTTTAAGGCTTTCCGACTTGGTTTCAATTTCAAGAATTTTTTTCTCGGCAGTGATTTTGTCGGCATAACAAAGATTGCTTTTTAAATTTGCAAGCTGCCTGCTAATTTCTTCAAGCGAAGCCTTGCAGGACGCAATATTTGTTTTCAGACTTGAAATATCATTTTTGAGCTTTTCGGTTTCATTCTCGGTTTTCGGTATTATTGTTTCAAGCTTGGATTTTCTTTTAATGTTTTGCTCCTCTGCCGCAATTTCGAGATTCAGTTTCTTGATAATCTCAAGCTGACTTTTTATCAGGTTGTTTATTTTTTCTTTTGAAGAATTAATATCGGTATTTCCGACAAGCTTTTCAAGCTGAATTTCGATATTCGCCTTTGCGGTTTCGACTTTTCCTTTTATAACGGCACATACGTTGCTTGCATTTGCGGCGTCGGACTGTGCCTTGTCGCTTCTCTGCTTTGCCTTTTTCAGCTCCGATTCGGTCGGAGCGTAGTCGGACTTCTGCGCAATATTCGGGTGAACGGTTGAGCCGCAAACAGGACAAGGCGAATTTTCTTTAAGCTGCTGGGCAAGTATACCTGCCTGCTCGTTAAGGAAAGATTTATTCATTTCATTGTAAGTTTCGAGCGACTGCTGTGCAGTATTCATCGCTTCAAGATATATTTTCTGTTTCTCTTCAAGGCTTGCAAGCATTGAATCGTAATCTTTCAGAGATTTTTTCAGAGCTTCAAGATTTTTCATCATTTCTTCAGCCGCATTTTTTTCACTTGTCAGCTTTTCTTTATTCTCCCCTGCTTTTTCAAGCGTTAATTTTTCAGCTTTCAGTTTTTCAAGTGTTTCTGTTTTTCCGACAAGAAGGGCATTTTGGTCAGCAAAGCTCTTTTCGTCGGACTTAAGCTTCTGATGTATTGCCTCAATCTTTTTATTCTGCATTTCAAGCTCGTCATATCGGGGCAATTCTGCTTTGATTTTTGCAGATTCACTGTTAAGTACTTCGGTTTCTTTGAATTTTTCTTTTTCTGATTCAAGTAATTTTTTTGCCTGTTCAAACGTATCTGTTTTTGATTCAATTGCTTTGCCGACAACACAAAGCTCCTTGCTTAACTTTTTATAATCCTCAAGCTTTCCGAGCAGAGAATTTACATCGGCAAGCTGTTTTTCAATTATCTGAATTTCACTGTTTAATTCTTTATCAGAATTTTCATCCTGCTTAATCAGCGTTTCAAGAGCGGTAATTACGTCGATAATCGGCAGTTCATTATTCTTTGCCTTCTGTATCTGAATAAAAAGAGGGTTTTCTTCTGCACAATTTATGCCGTCTATGTATTGAGCCATACTGCTCTGCGCTTTTTCAACCTGTTCTTTTGCCTTGGAATAATCTGCTTTTAACTTATCCTGCAACTTTAAAAAACGCTCTGTTCTGAAAATATGGCGAAAAATTGTCTTTCTGTCCTCTGTTGAGGCTGTAAGCAATTTCAGAAAATCTCCCTGTGCTATCATTGCTATCTGCAAAAACTGCTTTCTTGTAATTCCCATAATTTCCAGTATTGCGCTGTCTGCTTCATTCTTTTTTGAAACAACTCTGCCGTCGGGCAATGTCAGCTCACAGCCTGATTTCTGCTCTGTAAAGCCGTCACCCTTTAGCTTTTTTCGCAGAAAATCAGGGTTTCTTCTGACCTTATACTCCTTGTCGGCGTACTTGAAAACAAGCTCTACAAATGTAGGCGTTTCGGGCTTTGCATATTTTGAGCGAAACATTGACGGACTGCGGTTTTCTCCGCTTGCACTTCCGTACAAGGCAAAAACAATTGCGTCAAAAACAGTAGTCTTTCCTGCGCCGGTATCACCTGAAATAAGGTAGATTCCGTTTTCGCCGAGCTTGTCAAAATCGATTACAGTTTCACCTGCATACGGTCCGAAAGCAGCCATCGTTAATTTTATCGGTCTCATATTTCTTCCTCCCATATGCTTTCAATCAGCGAGCTTATGTATTCTCTCTGTTCGTCACTCATCGGCTGATTATTCTGCAACTCGTAGAAATCCGAAAACAGCTCAAGCGGCGACTTCTCTTCAACATTTTCTGCACCTGTTATCTGTGCATTTGAACGTGTGCGTTTGTTATCGTAGTCAAGCTTCATAAGATTGCGGTAAATTGAGCGAAGTTTTCCTACTCCGTCTGGAATATCCTCCTCGTCGGTGAGGGTTATGTGCATATAGTCAGTCTGATATGTTGTGTTTTCATAAAAGCTCTTTGCAGTAATCTCTTCGTATTTTCCCTTAATTTCACGCATTTCGTGCTTTGGAACAAGGTCTGCTGTACGAACTTCAAGACTGCCATTTTCTTTCAGCTCAACTACAGTTACCGACTTTTTATCGTTTGCCTCCGAAAAGGAATATTTTAGAGGCGTTCCGCAATAGCGTACCCTTTCCGAAAGGCAATTCTGCGGTCTGTGAATATGACCGAGGGCTACATAGTCGAAGTCGTCAAACACCGAAACATCTACGTTATCCGTACCGCCTACAAAGATTTCCTCCGACTCTGTTCGGTTTGCTCCCGTCACAAACTGATGAGTTATAAGAACATTTCTGCTGTTGCTGTTTACATTCATTTCCGAAATTGCGGCATTTACTGCGTCGGTATAACTTACAATTTCTCTGTCGTCAAAAAATCTTCTTACGTTTGCAGGCTTTACAAACGGCAACATATAAATATTCACTTCGCCGTACTCGTCCTCCATTTTAACCGGCGCAATATGACCGTTATAAACAGGCGAAAGGTGCACTCCGCTTTTTTCAATCAAGCGTGAACCGAAGGACAGACGTTCGGGTGAATCGTGGTTTCCGCTGATTACCAATACCTGTAGATTTCGCTTTGACAACAGATAAAGGAAGTTATCAAACATCGTCACTGCGTCTGACGGTGGTATTGACTTGTCGTAAACATCGCCCGCAATCAGAACTGCGTCGGGCTTTTCGGAGTCTATTATTTTGATTATTTCTGCAAGTATATACTCCTGATCCTCATACATTGAAAACTCATTTACACGTTTTCCTATGTGAAGGTCAGAGAGATGGATAAATTTCATATCGTCACTTCCTGAAAATTATTATATTTACTATACAATAATCGGACAGATTTTGCAACATTAATAACAAAATATGGCAATTAATCTGTTGATTTTTTTACAATATTATCTTATAATAGATTAAAATAAAGAGGAGGAATATTTATGTTATTTATAGAATATCCAAAATGTACAACCTGTAAAAAGGCAAAAAAGTGGCTTGACGACAACGGCTTTACGTATACCGACAGGCACATTGTTGAAAACAACCCAACAGCTGACGAAATAAGAGAATGGCACCAAAAAAGCGGACTGGAGCTGAAAAAGTTTTTCAACACAAGCGGCTTGCTTTACAAGTCAATGAATCTCAAAGATAAACTGCCGACAATGAGCGACGAAGAAAAGTACGAGCTTTTAGCAAGCAACGGTATGCTTGTAAAACGCCCTGTGCTTGTTGACGGCGATAAGATTCTTCTCGGCTTCAAGGCTGAAAAATGGGAAGAACAACTCAAATAATTGTTCAGGAGCAAATCAATGACCTACTCACTTCAGAGTCGCTGGAAAATAAACGGCAATCACCTTATTTACTACGGATTACAGAATAAAGGAAATCTGTTTAAAAACAGAATTAAAATTTCACGCAGACAGGCTGAAATTATTACTTCACTGCCAAAAGAGCTTAACGAAAATGAACTGAAATCACTTGGCAGGCTTTTGGACAAACAGGTTGTTACAACAGACAAAATCCGTAAAATACCGAAGTCAATCAACGAGGCAAGGTTTTGCAAAAAATGCAGTGCAAACGACTTTATAATTCCCGGAATTGAGTTTGACGAAAACGGTTTATGCCCTATGTGTCAGACAATTGATGATACAAAGGAGCTTAAAAGTATTGTGCCTATCGTCAAAGAAATTCCGAGGGCGAAAAAGTCACGCTTTGACGTGGCACTTTTCTATACGGGCGGAAAGGATTCCACATTTCTGCTTTACTACCTCGCAAAGGTAAAAAAACTGCGTGTGCTTGCAATGACGTGGGAAATTCCGTATATGTCCGAAAGTGCAAAGCAGAGCATTGAAAACGCAAAAAATCACTTTGACAATGTAGAATTTATTACAAGGTCTGTAAAACAGGAGGATTTGCGAAAGGTGTATAAAAAGCTTTACGCAATCAGCGAAAACACCTGTGCATGTCCGTCGCTTGCATATGTTCTGTTTTACCCCGAAATGGTTGCAAACCGTGTTCCCTGCTTTATGGCCGGCAACGAGCCTGCACAGATGCTCGGGCTTTATTACAACAGTATGGCGCCGAAGATAGCCTATACTTTCTGGCAAAACAAATTTCTGCAAGTGCTTGTAAATATCGGACGAGTGCTGACGCTTCATCCTCCGCTGAAAAAAGGTCAGTTTCACACGCTTGCCGTAATGAAACAGCTTGCAAAGGGTGACAATCCGATAAAAAAGCTGTCAGGCTATTCCGACGAGCTTGTTTCAAATATCGTGACGGCAATTAATGAGGTTCCGCAGTTACTAAAGCCTCTTAAACGCAGTATCCGCTACTCCTCACGCACAGGCCATATTCCTGCATTTGTTCATCTTGATTTTGACGAAATCAGCGGCGGAAGCTACAATTGGAGGAAAATCAAGGATATAATCGTCAACGAGTGCGGTTGGGTTGCGCCGAAGGACGACGGCAAGGGACTGCATACAAGCTGTAAAATTGAAAAATGCAAGGAGCATTCACAGTTTGTGAGATTCTATAATTGCAGAAGCAGAATGATTCCGTTCAGCGCTGTTGAAATTTCATTGGCAAGCAGAAATCGTAATCTGTCACGAGAGCAGGCAATTTCCGAGATAGAAAATTCCTTGGGATTCTCGCTTAAAGAAATTCCCGAAACGGAAATTATGTGTGACTTTCTGAAGGAGAAGTTATGATTCGGATTTTTTGTTTTTCGGGTACGGGACACAGTATGGCGGTTGCAAAGTTTTTTTCAGAATCTTTAAGAACTGAAATAACCGATATATCGCAAGAAACAACAATTCCTTGTACAAAATCCGAAATATCAATTATTGTCTTTCCTGTTTATTGCGGAAACATTCCAAAGATTGTAAAGTCGGTTTTGCCGAAAATCAACTCAAAATATTTTGTGCTGATTGCAACATACGGCAGAATATCAACGGGAAATGTATTATGGGAAAGCGCAAGGCTTGTCAAAGGCAAGGTTATTGCGGCAGAATATGTACCGACGGGACATACATATCTTGAAGAGCCTGCCGAATTTGACGATGAAATTTTAAAGCCTGTTTTAAAAATGATTAAACAGCCGAAAGAGATTGTTGTCAAAAAAGAAATAAAAGGTATATTGCCTTTTATTTTTCCGAATCTACGCAGTCGTCTCGGCGTTAAAATAAACCGCACTTCTGATTGCAACAAATGTGCTTTGTGCGAGAGGAGTTGCCCTATGCAGGCGATTTCAGGCGATAAAATCAGCAAAAGGTGTATTCGCTGTTTACGTTGCGTTAAGAGCTGTCCGAGAAATGCTTTGAAAGTTACTTACAACCCTCTATTAAAAAAATACATAGAAAAATATATAAGTCAGAAATGAACAAATCAGTCGGAGTTTTGAAATTTCGACTGGTTTTTTTAATTTTCTCCAAATATCTGCTTGTTTTGTTGCACTTGATATGTTATTATATAGAAAATTTTCAGCGATGCCGCCGCAGGCACACCGCCGAATTTCGAGTCAGGTCACTCTATTTTATCTCGTTTTATATTGTTTTATCGTCGTTTTGCACAATATATATTGAAAAAGATAAAAAAATCATTATTATAAAGTTTACAATATGTATTAAAATCGATTATTTTAAATTATTTAGTAATTGTTCTTGATTTTTTCTTCTATTAGTAGTATAATACTAAATAATATACTAAATAAAATATTTTTATTTAATTTTTTAGTTGAGATTTAATTAATTAGACAGATAGATTTTTCTTATTTTCAAAATCACCTTTATTTGCGGAAACAGGAGGTTGAAAGAATGAAAAAAACTAAAAGGCTTTTTTCGTTAATTCTCGCTTTTGCTTTTCTCTTTTCAACATTTGAAATAGTAAAATTCAGTGCGTCAACTACTGACACGAGGTATTCGGTAAAGCATCTTCAAAACGGAAACTTTGAAGAAAATGTTGATAAATACACCTTTAGCAGTAATTACTCACAGCCGAATAAAACAAATGTGCCGTATTGGGACACCACAGCCTACGAAGGTAAATTTGAGTTTTTCAAAAGCGAAAGCGCACACTTTAATGTAACAATAAAAGATACAGAGTTACAAAAAGATCCGAATTATGCGAAATACAAAAAGGTTGCAAAAGGCGATGTAGCCGCCGAGCTTAATGCCGATGAAGAAAGCTCCATTTACCAGAGAATCAAGACGGTTGCAGGCTCTACCTACACATGGGGACTTTCCCACAGAGGAAGAGATACAACAGACCGTATGGTGCTTATTATCGGACCCGAACAGCCGGTTGACCCGTCAAAGCCTTCAAAAACAGGAGAAAAAAAAGATCAGTTTGTAAGAATTACAAACTGGCTGAAACACCAATATGGAGTTAATTATCCTGAAACAGGATGCTCAAAAAAATATACGGTTTATTCAAAACCCTTTGCTGCATCGGGTAAATTCGTGAACGAGGAAAGCAACGAAAACAAAAACATTTCGTTAATTGAAACCGATGAAATCAATCAGGAGTGGAGCGTATGGGTTATCTCTTCACCCTACTGCAATACTAAAGGCGAAGTTACCGAATCCGGTATCAAGAAGATATATTCAGTAAACGGCTGGTCCAACTACGGAACAAATGTATTTAATGATTTTGACGATATAATAAAAGGTGCAAGCAGTTCGCTCGGTTATGACTGCACCTATACCGTTCCTAAAGGTCAGACAGAAACACTATTTGCATTCTGCTCATATTCATCAAAAAAATCGTCAAACGGATTGCCGAACGGTACACTGACAGATGATTCTACTTACGGTAATCTTCTGGACGATATTAATTTTGACCTCTATCAGCCTGTTTCATCATCTATTACCCCGGGCGGTATCGCCGGTGCTGAAACTATTAAAATCACGAGTGATATTATAACCGGCAAATCTATGCATTCAGTTATTCGTGACGGGGGGCACTGCACATTATATACAAAAAAATACGAAGAAACGCTTACAGACTGTACTTTTACTGGCGCATATGTAACAGTAAATAACGCCGACGGTACATCTGTCACAAAATTTCGTAAGATATATGCCGGGGAATACGGGGATTTTGATACCCTTTCAGACGAAAAGCGTGAAGAAGTTGAAAAGGAATATTTCATACATAAGCCTAATACTGTCGCCGATAATAAAGAATGGGATTATTATACCAAAATTACTGTCGAATCGCCTGTATCTGTTCATCTTATTTATACAAAGGCACCGTTCGTTTTATATGATTCCAACGGCGGTATGGAGTACTATTTTTCTCCGGATAATAAAGACGGCGGCAACTTCGTCGGATTTGGTAATTCTTTCCAAAAGGTGTTCCTTAAGAATGCTGATGGAGAAATAATTTACGTAGATACATCAGAATATTACCGAAATTATCAAGATTATACCGGTGGAACAGAGGATGAACCTAAAGTCACACCGGGATTTTACATATCTCACGCCGCATTACCGAATGAAAAATGGGACAAAAATTCTTCAAAATTCTGTGGTTGGAGCGTTTTGGATAATAGCGGAAAACAAATTATCCTTAACGGCGAACATACTGTCACCTATGACCCGAAAACCGGAAACGGCGGTATTGTTTCATTTAGAGACGGGAATAATGTTATTGACGACTTGCAGTTAGACGCTACTCACGGCGTTACGCTAACGGCACTCTGGAAATTCGTAAACAGAGCGCAGGCACAGACCTATAACAGCGAAACAGGTGAATATGAAGATTCAGTTGTAGGCGGATATGTTGAGGAAACATTGATTCCTAATGCTTTAAGAGGCAGTGACGTTAATGAAAGTTATCAGACTGTAGACGGCGCGAGCAGAATTGTAAGTGTTGACGCTGCCGCTGACGCCGGTGAAAAAATAATGTTTAAGGCAACATCCGATTATAAAAACGATTATGTATTCAAGGGCTGGTATTGCAAAAATCAGAAAACAGGCGAATACGAGTTGAGAAGTGTATCTTCCTCAATTGCCGTAACAGTGGAAGAGGGTAAGCTCAACACCTATTATGCAAGATTTCAGAAAAAATCAAATCCTGTAATATTCAAGTATACTTCAAACGGCAGTGTTGATGGTTACAAATTCTACGACATAACCGATGATCATAAATACGGAAAGTATTACCAGGAAGTTCCGCTTGGCGCAACAGCTACACAACCTACGGGTGACACAAAAAACGTTAAGATATGGTTTACTTCTCCCACAGAAAGAGGCACAGAATACATCTTTGATTTTGAAAATACTCCGATAACAAAACAAACAATCCTGTATGCCGGACCGCCGTTTGCTTACAACTATTTTAACTATTTTAGGCTGAAAGAACCGTGGTACATTAACACATACGGAACGGTAAAGGTTGACGGAAAATATATAGACTTAATTAATGACAAAAATGTTTCAGATTACAATGTCTATATATTAAAGGGAACGCTTGACGATAGTGCTCCGTTACCGTCAGCTATAAAAAGCAATTCAAAAACAATAAAAGTAGGAAAATCAATAAACAGCGATCAGCTTATATATAATAACGTGACAAATTCCGGTAAGACTTTTAACAGAGCCGGTATAAAGTTTAACGACTTTTATTTGTTCAATATGAAAACGCATGTCTGGGTTGTATTTGATTTTACATATAATGGCGTTAAATATACAAGCACGGTTAAAGACAGATGCTTGTATAACAACATCACAACTTATATGAAAGAGGCTTCAAACAAACTTTATACAGATTACCCGCCTGAAAAACAGGCTGAACTTCGAGCTGCACAAACCGTTTTACTTAACAGTATTAAGGCTATATATGACGCTTCGCCTAAAAACATTACTGAGCCGACTCCGTATTATGCAGGCGCAACATTTGATAAAAGTGATTATCTGCCGGCAACAGAAGATAACCCCTATACATTTGAATCCACAACCGCTATACGAAATATTGAGCCTTGGGGCTTAAAATATTCCATTACGGTTAAAAATGAAGAAAATCAAATTGTTACAGATTTTGATGATTACGGCGCTGTTGTATTCACAGATAAGGATGGAGTAATTGACGAGAACAACGTCAGCATAGACGACTTATTGGATAATGAAAATTCAGTAATGTACTCAAAGTCAAAAAACAACATCTATGGCGAGAATGGCGCAATCGAAGTTTGTTACGTAAACAATATGCTTGCGTTAGATTTTGATAAAAATACTTATGCAGTATTTTTTGTTAAAGATAGCAACGGTAAATACTATTACTCCAATGTTGTTACAAACAGCTACAACTCGATAGCCGGACAAGATACATCTGACATCAGCAAGTCAATTAAGGCTTATTCAGAAGCATTAATCAATTATACTGAACTTGTTAAACAGGCAGAAGGAAATAACAGCTAATTTGCATTGTAAGGAGTGGAAATATGAAAAAAGAATATGAATCGCCCGAAATGGTCATTGATTATTTCAATATTTCTTCTTCTGTTTGTGCAAAAGAAAGCGGGTTAGGCTGGGAAGAAGAAGACGATTTATTTGGCTATGACTCTGGCGATGACAAAGGAGATGAGACTTAATTATGCGTAATCGAAAAATGGCTATGAAGAAAAGTAATATATTTTTATCTGTCATAATTTCAATAACAACAATCTCGCTCGGCATTGTTTCTACGCTTTTTGTCAATAGCTATAATGCTGCTTCAACTACGATGCCTGTTGTTAAAACCAACATTTATGAAGCTCCGGGATTTGAAGAGGATGAAGCATTAGACGAGAATATGAAATCAAACAGCACCGATAAGAATAAATCGGAAAATCCTGCAATTCTGTCAACGGCGAAAAAAAACACACAGAAGTTTAATCTTCTCAAAACAGAAACAGCAACAATTCAGACAGGAGAATTTAAGCTTGGTGATGTTGACCGTAACGGCGAAATAAGTATTGCAGACGCTACTCTGGTTCAGAAAATTATAGCATATCTTATTGAGCCTAGCTATGAGTTGAGTGTACCGGCAGATGTTAATGCCGATAACAAGGTTAATATTTTAGACGCTACACTGATTCAGATGTACTGCAGCGGATTGATTGACAGCTTTGTCAGCACAGAACCCTCAACCGAACCTACTAATTATCCGTCAGATTTACCGCCAAAAGCACCTGTTCAAGACGGCGAATGGGGCGCATCGGTCAAAAACTGATTATCTTGAATTATTATTCTTTAATAGAATTTAAAACGATATATCAAATATTGCAGAAAAAGCAGGCGGTTTGCCTGCTTTTTGTTTTGAAATGTTTATTTTTTAATCAACTTCTGGATTTCAAGGGCTTTGCCTAGGTCGCCTTCAAACTTAAGTTTTCCTACAGTGAATGCAAAAACGGGGTCAAGCTTACCGTGAACGAGCTTTAAAAAGTCTTTTGAGTCGATTATGAATAATACATCTCTGTCAAAATATTCATAAGGCTCTACATTTAATTTGCCATCGCAGAGTTCAAGCGTAAAATCTTCCCTCTCCCTCACCTGTCATATTGACCTGCAAGGCAAGGTGACCTCTGAAGTCGCTAACGTCTGCCTGCATAAATGTAGCCTTTACCTCGTCAAAAATTTCAAAAAATGTCATAAATGTACTCCTCATCATTAAATTATTAATTTAAAATCAGCTGTTGTGCTTTCTCTTTATCTTGCCCGAAGCAGTCTTGTCAAATTCACTGCTTCTGACAATCGTTTTTACGATTCTCTTGTAAAGCGGAAGCTCCGCGTTGATTTCATCAGTCTTTTTTGCAAATACTTCTTCTATCCCTGACGTTCCGAAACGTTACTATATATAAATTTAAAATTCGGGCTACAATTTTCTCCAAACAAAACGACTTCTCCTCTCGATTTGCGAGCCGAGGCACTCGGCTAAATTATAGTTTATCGTATAAAAAAACAAACTGCAAACATAAAAAAGCTGTTTCAAAACGGGGTGTTCTGAAACAGCTTAAATTAATTATGCTTTATTCTGTTTTTGCTTCTGCGGTTGTATCTGTTTTTTCTGCCACTTCAGTCTTTGGCTTTCCTTCGGCTTTCTTTTCTTTTGCCTTTTTATCCTCTGACTTTTTAGCCGCAGATTTTTCTTCCTTTGCTTTCTTTGCGGCAGCTTCCTTTTTAGCAGTCATTTTTGAAGTTGACTTCTTTCTGACCGGTACGGGAAGCTCCTTTTTAAGCTTATAATACGTTACGCCGAGAGGCGGAAGTGTAAGTACCATTGAGTAATCGAGTCCGTGGTCTTTAACAGTTTTAGCTTTAATATCACCGCTGTTTACAATTCCGCAACCACCAAATTCCTCACTTTCGGAGTTGAAAACTTCCTCGTAAATACCGTAAACAGGAACGCCTATTCTGTATTTCTCACGAGTAACGGGCTGGAAGTTGCAAATGCAGATTATTTCACTTCCGTCGTTTGCAATTCTGCGGAAAGCAATTACGCTTTGCTTATAATCATCAAGTGCAATCCACTGGAAACCGTTCCAGTCGTAGTCGTTTTCGTGCATTGCAGGAACGTCACGATAGAACTTGTTAGCCTCCGCAAAGAAGTGGTTTAACTGACGATGCTTTTCATAGTCAAGCAAATCCCACTGAAGCTGTTGTTCAGCGTTCCACTCATCAAACTGACCGATTTCACTGCCCATAAACATCAGTTTCTTGCCGGGATGAGCCATCATATATGTAACGAAGCCTCTCACACCTGCAAACTTCTGGTCGTATCCGCCGGGCATTTTATTGATAAGAGAGCCTTTGCCGTAAACGACCTCATCGTGTGAAATCGGGAGCATAAAGTTCTCGGAAAAAGCGTAAACCATACTAAATGTAAGCGTGTCGTGGTGGTAATTTCTCCACAGCGGATCAAGCGAAATATAGGAAAGCATATCGTTCATCCAACCCATATTCCACTTGTAGTCAAAGCCGAGTCCCATATCCTGAATCGGATAACGTGTAACGTTAGGCCATGCAGTGCTTTCCTCCGCAATCATCATAGCCTCGGGATGGAACATATGTACTGTAGAATTCAGCTTCTGCAGGAAGTCAACGGCAACAAGGTTTTCACGTCCGCCGTAGCAGTTTGCAATCCACTCGCCGTCTTTACGGTTATAGTCAAGATAGAGCATTGAAGCAACAGCGTCAACACGAATACCGTCAACGTGGTACATATCAAGCCAGAACATAGCCGAAGAAATAAGGAAGCTTGTTACTTCAAATCTGCTGTAATTGAATATGTATGTTCCCCACTCCTTGTGCTCGCCGATGCGGTAATCCTCATATTCATAACAGCCTGTACCGTCAAAACGAGCAAGTCCGTGACCGTCCTTGGGGAAGTGAGCAGGTACCCAGTCGAGAATTACGCCGATACCCTCCTGATGACATTTATCAACTAAATACATCAAGTCCTTAGGCTCACCGTAACGTGATGTTGCGGCATAGTAGCCTGTTACCTGATAACCCCAGCTTCCGTCAAACGGGAACTCGGTAATGGGCATAAACTCAATATGAGTATATCCCATATTTTTCACATAAGGAATAAGCTCATCTGCAAGCTGACGGTAGCTGAAAAATGTACCGTCCTCGTTCTTTCTCCACGAGCCGGCGTTTATCTCATAAACATTGATAGGTTGTGTTTTGTGAGGATGCTCCTTTTTGAAGTTGAACCACTCCTCGTCGTGCCACTCGTAGCCGCCGATTTCATACACCTTTGAAGCATTGTCGGGACGTACTTCGCAATGGAAAGCGTAAGGGTCAGTTTTTAACCTGCGCTCCGTCCATGGAGTTTCAACGCAGTATTTGTAGCAGGCATATTCCTGCACACCCTCAATGAACAGTTCCCATACGCCTGAATCTGAAATTTTGTACATATAGTTTGCGTTGCTGTCCCAGTTGTTGAAATCACCAACAACGGAAACCGAAAGGGCATTCGGCGCCCATACTCTGAAAACAACACCGTCTCTGTTGTCCCAATTCACAAAATGAGAGCCTAAAAACTCATAAGCATGAGCAGATTCACCCTGTAAGAACTGGTCGAGAGGGGGTCTTTCATCGTTCAATTTAAAAGCCATAATATACCTCTTTTCAAACTTAAGTTTTACTGATTCAAAACAAATTTACAATAAAAATTGCCGTTTTTGAACATCAGTATAATTATCCACCTATAGTATAATATATTTTTACCAAATATACAAGGGGTAAAATGTAATTTTATGTAAACAATTCAGACATTTATGTACAAATGTCATACTGCTAAATTGTTTTTCGCAACATTTCATAATATATAATTATATTTTAACAATTTGCTCTATATAATCATTTCCGCATTTGCCGACATCATTATACGCCAAAGCGGCTATATCGGTTGCAAGAACGTCTTTCTGAAGTAACTTTGTTATATTTGATATTTTTGAATCTGATTTCAGCGCCTTTGCAACAGATGTGACAACCTCAAGACGGCAGTTTCTGAGAAGTGAAGCACCTGACTTGGTAAAGCCGAGAACACGCACGTACTCAATAGGTGTACGTTGTAAGCTTTCGGTAATATCAAGCAATGCGCAGGTCATAATTCTGTGAAGTCTTGCGTGGGTATAGCGTTTTGTTTTTACAGCGGTGATTATTTCTTTAACAGAATTATAATTCTTCACAGCATCAACAATTCTGTTTTCAAGTCCTTCGTTTACATCGGGCAGAAAGCTGAAATCTTCGGCACACATCATTCTGAACTTATAAAGCATTATACGTTCAAGATTTTCGGGAAAGGTAATTCTATGTGCTACTGACGGAACGTAGTTTTCAGCATTTTCATTTCTGCGGAGAATACTGCGCACAAGCGAAGCCGAAGCAAATTCGCCACTGGTCTTTTCGCTGTCGTGGGCAGTTCCTATTCGTTTGACTGCAAGCGGCTGAATATTGGTATCAGCAAGATTTTTGAGGTATTCAACCGCAAGAATGTTATTCGGAGAGGACAGAACCTCTGCCGTTTCTTCGCCAAAAACCTCACTGACTGCCGACTGCAATGCTCTCGGGTAGTAATCACCACTGCTCATTTTTGCGGCTGTAAGTTCATTTACCGCAGGATTTTCAACTGCATCCAAAGCTTTTTTCAGGCTGTCAACATTTCCGCTTTCGCAACCGAAAGCAAGATAATTTACGCAGTCAAACGATTTTGCAATCTGCACTCCGCAAAAGGCAAATCGCTGTGCATTTGCAACGGCATAAACAGCCGGCAGTTCAAGCACAAGGTCAACACCGTTTTCAAGAGCCGTTTTTGCCCTTGAAAATTTATCGGTTACGGCTACTTCTCCCCTTTGCGTAAAACTGCCGCTCATAATTGCAACAACAGGTTCATTTGTAAGCTTTTTTGCAGTTTCTATTAAATACTTGTGACCATTGTGAAACGGATTAAATTCACTGATAACGGCTACAGCCATAATTACACCTCATCTGCTCCTTATAAATTTCGCCAAAATATGTAAAAAAGCACTTGAAAACATAAAAATATTGGAGTATTATATATATTGTGTATTATATTATCTGATTATCCCTATAATTCAGTTTTTAATTTAGGATTATCAGAGGAGATAAACTGTAATTTAATGCGGAATTAAACTAAATTATCGTTTATCTTACTTAATGGGATAACCTTATTATATTATATATCATTTCTTAAATCTAATCAATAAAAGAAGGGATGAACATAAATGAAAATTTTAGTAATTAATGCAGGCAGTTCTTCACTGAAATATCAGCTTATTGATATGACTGACGAAAAAGTGCTTGCAAAGGGCAACTGCGAAAGAATCGGAACTGACGGCGCATTCATCGGATTTAAAGCACCCGACGGCAAAAAAATTGAGCGCAAAACACAGATGCTCAACCACACACAGGCATTTGAGGCTGTTAAGAATGCACTTGTTGACGCTGAATACGGCGCAATCAAGAGCTTGTCAGAGGTTACGGCAATCGGTCACAGAGTTGTACAGGGCGGTTCATACTTTGATAAATCTGTTCTTGTAAACAACGATGTTATCAATAAAATCAAGGAGCTTGCCCCCCTTGCTCCGCTTCACAATCCTGCTCACATTCAGGGTATTGAGGCATGCACAAGAGTTTTCGGCGCAAAGGTTCCGCAGGTTGCAGTTTTTGATACTGCATTCCACCAGACTATGCCCGAAAAGGCATTTATGTATGCAATTCCCTATAAGTATTATGAAAAATTCGGCGTTCGCAAATACGGCTTCCACGGCACTTCGCACCGCTATGTAACAGATAAGATGGCTGACCTTATGGGCAGGAAGAAAGAAGAGCTTAAGCTTATTACCTGCCACATTGGCAACGGCTCTTCAATTACGGCAGTAAAGAACGGCAAGGTAATCGACACAACAATGGGACTTACTCCTCTCGGCGGCTTTATGATGGGCACACGTTCAGGCTCGCTTGACCCGTCGGTTGTTACATTCATTGCCGAAAAGGAACATCTTACTCCTGATGAGCTTTCAAAAATTCTCAACAAAGAATCGGGACTTCTCGGTATCTCGGGGATTTCATCAGATGACCGTGACGTTTCTGCGGCAGAGGCTGACGGAAACCTCAGAGCTCACCTTGCTCACGAAATGCTCTACTATCAGATTGCACAGTACATCGGCAGTTACTACGTTGCACTCGGCGGCTGTGACGGCATTGTATTCACCGCCGGTCTCGGCGAAAATCAGCCTCAACTTCGTGAAAAGGTTTGCGACTATCTTACTTGTCTTGGCGTTAAGCTTGACAAGGAGTTCAACGCAAAGGCTATGAGAGGCGTTACCGGTACTTTGTCGGCTCCCGATTCAAAAATCAGGGTTGAGCTTATTGCAACCGACGAAGAAATGGTAATTGCAAGAGATACAAAGGCAATTGTTGAAACACTTTAATAAATGTATTATTTAAGGGTTGGCTCAAATGAACCAACCCTTTTATTATTATAACTAATCCCTTATTGAAGCCGAATCTTCCATTACGGTATTTCTTGAATCTCTGAAAAGTAACGAAATACACCATATTGCCGCAAGACCGACAAGAATATAGATGATTCTGCTGACGATTCCCACTTGTCCGCCGAAAAGCCATGCGACGATGTCAAATCGGAAGATGCCGACACAGCCCCAGTTAAGGCCGCCGATTATAAGAAGCGTCAACGCTATTCTGTCAAGCATTCAAAGTCCTCCTTTAATGATGCTGATAGTAGTGTTGACGCTTTAAGTTCAATTATTCATTCATAAAAAAGAAAAACAAAAATCCGCAAATCATAAGTCCGAGTACAATTACGCAGATTCCGATTATTCGTGTAATCTTTACAGCTTTTTTCAGCTTGAATTTTGAAATCATACTTTCGGTAGGAAACGGAAGCAGAATAAGCAGGATTCCGAGTATAAAACAGCTTATCGAAGCTATAACAGTTCCGGGAACCTTTGCAAACGGGAACAGAAACACTCCGACAGGTATTCCGAAAACGCAAATCATATTGACAATTGAAAACAGCTTTTCAAATTTTTCGCTCATTTCGTAGAACTTATTTGTTTTTGCGTGGCACTCATCACAACAGTACTGCTCAAAGTAAGTAATTTCCTTGGCGCAATAATCGCATTTTTTCAACATAAACACCCTTTCAAGGTTAATGCTACTATTTTAGCACAATGCAGAAATGTTTTCAACTTTTATTGATAAACATTTTACGCTTATTGCCTGTTTTGTTGAAAAATGATTTATTTTGTGATATTCTATTATGAAACGGATAAGCTCTGACCGAAAAAAGGTACGATTTTATGGAAAATTTTTACATATCGTTAAACGCAGTTCTGCCTATGTTTATTATGCTTTTCATAGGCTTTGCAATACGAAAACTGAATATTCTTAAAGAAAGCTTTCTGCCCCAGCTTAACAAGCTTGTTTTTACGGTATTCTTCCCTTTTCTGATGTTCAACAACATTTTCGGCTCGGACTTCGGGAGCGTTTTTAATCCAAAGCTTCTGATTTTTGCAGTCGTTGCAGTTGCTGTAGTTTATATGCTTTCCGTCGGCTTTACACTGATTGCCGAGAAGTCAAACTACAGCAGAGGCGCAATGATTCAGGCTATTTACCGAAGCAATTTTGTTCTTATGGGAATGCCGATTGTCGAAAACATTTTCGGCGAGGGCAAGCTCGGAATGACTGCGGTGCTTGTAACTGTGATTGTTCCGATGTACAACATACTTGCAGTAATCACGCTTGAAGTTTTCAGAGGAAACAAAATCAACATTCTCAAAATTTTTAAAGGAATTGCAACAAATCCGCTTATAATCGGCTCTGTTGCAGGAGTTTTAGCCGTTGCTCTCAACATAAAACTACCGCAGGCAATAAACAGCGTTGTTTCCGACATTGCAGGAGCGGCTACTCCGATTGCGCTTATGGTACTCGGTGCGTCCGTAACCTTTAAAAGCATTAAGAAATGCCGAAGAAATCTTGTCATCTGTATTTTTGCACGTCTTGTTGCAGTGCCTGCGATTTGCCTTACCACTGCATCTCTGCTCGGATTCAGAGGGGTTGACTTTGTATCGCTTATCGGTCTTTTCTGCTCGCCCTGCGCAGTATCTTCATTTACAATGTCGCAACAGATGGGAAGCGACTATGAGCTTTCGGGCGCAACGGTTGTGTTCACCTCAATAACGGCGTGCTTTACAATGTTTTTATGGATATTCCTGTTTAAACAGCTCAACTTTTTCTGATATTACAGCAAAAGTCCTCTCACAACACGAGAGGACTTTTTTCATTTATCGGTTTTCATTGCCACCATTGAAAGCAATCAAAAATCAATGCCGATTTATATTCCAATACTGTGTTACAAATGCGATTTAGATTCAGTCATCCTCGGCTTCAGCTATCTCTTGTGTCTTATGAACAGTCCCGTGAGGATGCTTTGGCGGAGCGTAGATTGAATAAAGCTTTATAGGGCAGTCGCCTATATTAATAATATTGTGCCACGTACCGGCTATTTGATTATGTCTTTAGATAAACTATAATTTAGCGGTGTAAAATTAATGATTGTAGCGGCGAACTGTGTTCGCCATATTCCATAAATTGCGTTGCAATTTATGAAATGGGACGTCTGGGAAGCCGTCCCCTACGGATATAATCCAAA
>DPHV01000020.1 GCA_003521625.1 Ruminococcus sp. | reverse complement strand
CGCTCGCTACAATAGTAACAAAACGTTACCTATATAGCAATTTAAAATTCGGGCTACAATTGTCTCCAAACAAACTGACTTTTCCACTCGATTTGCGAGCCGAGGCACTCGGCTAAATTATCGTTTATATTACAAACCGAGCATAAAACTTCTACAAATCAAGGTAATTCGCAGACAATAAAAACTGACACCGCAACAAGTGCGATGTCAGCTGAAATTTAAAATATGTTGACCGAAAACCGGTTATTGTCGGGGTTATTTTGCGTAGTCGGTTGCCCTGTTCTCTCGGATAATATTAACCTTAATCTGTCCGGGATATTCAAGCTCTTCCTCAATCTTCTTGCAGATTTCTCTTGCAAGCGGAATCATACGCTCGTCGTTTACTATCTCGGGCTTAACCATTACACGAACTTCTCTGCCCGCCTGAATAGCAAAGGTGCGCTCAACTCCGTCAAACGAAGAAGCAACCTCTTCAAGCATCTGCAGACGTTTGATGTAGTTTTCAACATTTTCACGTCTTGCACCGGGACGTGCAGCCGAAAGTGCGTCGGCAGCCTGAACAAGACAGGCTACTATTGTCTTTGCCTCAACGTCGCCGTGGTGGGCGTGGATAGCGTGGATAACGGCGTCGCTTTCCTTGTACTTTCTCGCAAGGTCAACGCCTATCTGAATGTGTGTGCCCTCAACCTCGTGGTCGATTGACTTGCCTATATCGTGGAGCAAGCCGGCACGTCTTGCAATTGTCGGGTCAAGACCAAGCTCGCTTGCCATCATTCCTGCAAGGTAGGAAACCTCAAGAGAATGATTAAGCACGTTCTGACCGTAGCTTGTACGGTAGCGGAGTCTGCCGAGCAGTTTGACAAGCTCGGGGTGAACATTGTGAACGCCTGCCTCAAGAACGGCTCTTTCGCCCTCGTGCTTGATTGTTGCGTCAACCTCACGTCTTGCCTTTTCAACAGTTTCTTCAATTCTCGCCGGATGAATACGTCCGTCGGAAATAAGTCTTTCAAGTGCGATTCTGGCAACCTCACGTCTTACCGGCTCAAAGCACGAAAGCGTGATTGCCTCGGGAGTATCGTCGATAATCAAATCAACGCCCGTAAGTGTTTCGATAGCTCTGATGTTTCTGCCCTCACGTCCGATGATACGACCTTTCATCTCGTCATTGGGGAGCGGAACAACAGAAATTGTAGCCTCGGCAACCTGCTCTGCGGCAAGTCGCTGAATAGCAAGCGAGATAATATTTCTCGCCTTGTCGTCGGCTTCATCCTTAAGCTGCTCAGTATACTCCATAATCTTGACCGATTTTTCGTGAGCAAGCTCGCTCTCAAGCTGTGAAAGCAAATAGCTCTTTGCCTGTTCAGCCGTGTAACCCGAAATTTTTTCAAGCATTTCAAACTGGCTCTTCTTGAGAGTTTCAACTTCCTCAAGCTTAACCTCTGCTTCTTTGAGTTTTTTGCTTACCTTCTCTTCCTTCTGCTCCATATGGTCGAGCTTTCGGTCGAGAGTTTCTTCCTTCTGCTGAATGCGGCGTTCCTGACGCTGAACTTCCTTGCGCCTGTCGGCAAGCTCCTTTTCGCTTTCGGTTCTGAAGCGATGAACCTCGTCCTTACCCTCAAGGACTACTTCCTTCTTCTTGGCTTCGGCAGTTTTTATAGCGTCGGCAACAATTTTTCTTGCTTCTTCTTCAGCACTGCCGATTTCTTTTTCAGCAGTGTTTTTTCTGATGGTAATGCCGGCAAAAACACCGACTGCTCCGCCGATTAACACCGCAGCAACTATGCAGATAATGGCAATCCATAACTGCATTTCGGACACCTCCTTAGTCTGATTTTTCGTTTCATAAATTTAATTCCCAATCACAAAACCTTTAAGGTGCCGTTAATCAGATATTCAATTTTAAATTTTACATCATATTTTTTTAAATTTTACATCATATTTTTTAAATTCAGGGCGTATTGAAGGTGTAATCAAAACAAAACGAAATATTACCTTAATACGGAATAACAGTCAATATTTTCCTCTTCAAATTAATTACAAGTTTTCCGAAAAGCAAAATTGCGTTTCAGATTCATCCTACTATCGCCTAAAGCGTAAAAAAACAAAAATGTTGATATAATTAATAAAAAATATCTATAAAAACGGCTCTGTAAAGAGTCTGATTAAAAAAGTTGCAAAAAACATAACAATGTTGTTTCTTGCAGAAATCCGCAATTACGGAATTCTATACTAATTCTATAATAATTATTTTCAATTGTCAAGAATAAGTGTTGTGTTTTTGCAGATAAATAATTGCGTAAACGTAAAAAATCTTGTCATTTTGTCAAGGAATAAAAAATAATTAACCAAAAACAGCTTGTAAAATCGTGATTTTTACATATTTTGTAAAAATCAAAAAATTTTTTCGTTAAATCTTTATCAAACCTATTGAAGAAATGAAAAAAATGTAATATAATAAGACTACCTTAAATATTTAGGAGGAATTTTTTATGTCAGTTAAAGTTGCAATTAACGGCTTCGGCCGTATCGGACGTCTTGCTTTCAGACAGATGTTCGGCGCTGAGGGCTACGAAGTAGTAGCTATCAACGATCTTACAGATCCCAAAATGCTCGCTAACCTTCTTAAGTACGACACAGCACAGGGCGGTTACTGCGGCAGAATCGGTGAAGGTCTTCACACTGTAGAAGCAGGCGAAGGTTCAATTATCGTTGACGGTAAGGAAATCACAATTTACGCTAAGCCCAACGCTGCTGAGCTTCCCTGGGGCGAAATCGGCGTAGACGTTGTTCTCGAGTGCACAGGCTTCTACTGCTCAAAGGCAAAGAGCCAGGCTCACATTGACGCAGGCGCAAAGAAGGTTGTTATTTCTGCTCCCGCAGGCAACGACCTTAAGACAATCGTTTACAGCGTAAACGAAAAGACTCTTACAGCAGACGACACAATCATTTCTGCTGCTTCCTGCACAACAAACTGCCTCGCTCCCATGGCTGATACTCTTAACAAGTACGCTGAAATCCAGAGCGGTATTATGTCAACAATCCACGCTTACACAGGCGACCAGATGATTCTTGACGGTCCTCACAGAAAGGGCGACCTCAGAAGAGCAAGAGCAGGCGCTGCTAACATCGTTCCTAACTCAACAGGCGCTGCAAAGGCTATCGGTCTTGTAATTCCCGAGCTTAACGGCAAGCTCATCGGTTCAGCTCAGCGTGTACCCGTTCCCACAGGTTCAACAACAATTCTCACAGCTGTTGTTAAGGGCACAGACGTTACAGTTGAAGGCATCAACGCTGCTATGAAGGCTGCTGCTTCTGAGTCATTCGGCTATAACGAGGATCAGATTGTTTCTTCAGACGTTATCGGTATGAAGTACGGCTCACTCTTTGACGCTACACAGACAATGGTTTCAAAGATTGCTGACGACCTCTATGAGGTACAGGTTGTTTCTTGGTATGACAACGAGAACTCATACACAAGCCAGATGGTTAGAACAATCAAGTATTTCGCTGAATTAGGCTAATCGTAACTTTTAATTTAGATTTACAAACGGGACATTGCTTATGCAGTGTCCCGTTTATCAATAATAGGATATATTCATACCAATCGAAATAAATTTATCCACGTTATCAATGAATTTGAGTTTTGATTCAGACATACCGTTCACAGCAGAAAAAGGTTAATCTTTTGACAAAAATATAAATAATTTATTAAAAATATTGCATTTTATTTGTAAGTAATATATAATTATTAATATATTTGCATTCTGTAAGCAAATAAAATCCAAAAAGGAGATAATAAAGAATGAGGAAATTCAAAAAAACATTATCTGTAATGCTTGCCGCAATAATGTCTTTCAGCGCATTTTCGGCTTTGACGGTTACGGCAAATGCCGCTGTAATTGACGAAAACAGTTCAGTTGGTGAAGAATTTGGTGATTATGAGTATCAGGTTCTTGATGACGGTACAGCTTCAATTACAAAGTATAGTGGTAATGAAACCGCACTTGTAATACCGAGTGAAATCAACGGATATAAGGTTACAAGAATTGGTGAGTATGCTTTTTGTTGGTGCGAAAGCTTGACATGCGTAACAATTCCTGACAGCGTTACAAGTATTGGCTGGGGTGCTTTTGAAAATTGCGAAAACATTAAACAAGTATATATAGACAGCATCGAGGCTTGGTGTAATATTGACTTTGATTATATTGCCAATCCATTAGAAAATGGCGCTGATCTTTATCTTAACGGAGAATTAGTTGATGAATTAACAGTTCCCGACAGTATTACAAGCATTGGCAATAATGCCTTTATAGGTTGTACAAGCCTGACAAATATAAGAATTCCCGATAGTGTTACAAGAATTGGCATTAATGCTTTTAGATATTGTACAAGCCTGACAAACATAACAATTCCAGACAGCGTTACAATTGGCAATAGTGCTTTTGGTGGTTGCTCAAGCCTCACAAGTGTAACAATTCCCGGCAGTGTTACAAGCATCGACAATTATGCTTTTGAAGATTGCGTAAACATTAAGCAAGTATATATAAACAACATAGAGGCTTGGTGTAATATTGACTTTAATTATGGAGCCAATCCATTAGGTAATGGTGCAGACCTTTATCTTAACGGAGAATTGGTTAATGAATTAACAATTCCAGATGGTGTTACAAGCATTGGCGATCGAGCTTTTATAGGTTGTGCAAGTCTTACAAGTGTTACAATTCCTGACAGCGTAACAAACATTGGTAGTTACACTTTTTACAATTGTACAAACCTTTCAAGCATAGCAATACCCAACAGCGTTACAAACATCGACGAAAGTGCTTTTTCATCTTGCACGAGCCTAACAAACATAACAATACCCGACAGTGTTACAAGCATTGGCAGTCGTGCTTTTTCATCTTGCACAAGCCTGACAAGCATTACAATACCCGTCAGCGTTACAAGCATTGGAAATGGAACTTTTGAAAATTGCACAAGCCTGACAAGCATTACAATTCCTGACAGTGTTACAAGCATTAGCTATGGTGCTTTTATGGGTTGCAAAAGCTTGATAAGCGTAACAATTCCCGACAGCATTACAAACATTGACGGTCTCTCTTTTTACGGTTGCTCAAGCCTAACAAACATAATAATCCCAGACAATGTTACAAACATTGGCGAATGGGCTTTTGAAAATTGCACAAGCCTGACAAGCATCACTATTCCTGACAGTGTAACAAGTGTTGGATATGAAGCCTTTTTAAATTGCTCCAGCCTTAATAGTATCACTATTCCTAACAGCGTTGAGGAAATCGATGAATATGCTTTTGGATATGAGAGATATTATGACCAAATAAAATATGACTATATCTACGAAAAAGTTTATAACTTTGTAATAAGTGGCTTCAAAAACTCCGCCGCAGAGCAATACGCAAACGACAACGGATTTGCGTTTGTTGAAATCGGTAAAGCAGTTATCGGTGATGTAAACGGTGATGGCGTATTAAGCGTTGCCGATGCGACATTAATTCAAAAACACAGTGCAAGTATCATAAAATTTACAAATGAACAGCTCGCACTTGCCGATTTCAACGGCGACGGTACAGTAAATGTCAATGATGCAACTGCTATTCAGCGTGCATTGGTAAGCGGTTAAAATAAGAATAAAATACTATTTAAAGGAGATTTTTATTATGAAAAAAATCTTTAGTAAAACATTATCAATCATTATTTCAACATTAATTATTTTATCTGCGGTGTCCGTAGCAAATATTTTCACGGTAAGCGCAGATACAACCGATTCTATGGTATATCCCGGCGGAGAGGTTAAAGTTACTTATTCGTTTGCGAAAGACATTTGGTGCACACCCTGCTACTTCTTTGAAGGCAAGTTTGATACTAATGTTCTTGAGTTTAAAAACGATGAGAATCATTGGTCTATTCCACCAATGGTTGTGCCGCACGATGGTTATGTTTCAGCTGCCGCTTCTTCGGCCTATGGAGTTGAAGTAAAGCAGGGAGATAAAATCATTTCCTACTATTACAAGGTTATCGGCGAAACGAATGTAAATGATATTGATTTCGGCTTCATTCAGTTCCAGCTCTATGATGACAATGGCGTGAAACTAGATACTTCATATATGACCTATTCTGTCGAGATTCTCTCTCGTGGCGAAGAGCCTACAACAGAGCCTGCAACTACAGAACCGCAGATACAATATGGTGATGTTAATCATGACGGAATTCTCTCAATTCAGGACGCTACAGAGATTCAGAAGTTTGGTGTTGGCATTAATACTCCCGAGATCGGAAGTGATTTATTCGAGATTGCCGACGTAAACGACGACGGTGGAATTTCAATTCTCGACGTTACCTGCGTTCAAAAGTACCTCGTAGGCGGTTATAAGGATACAGGTCTTTTAGGCAAATAAATTTTATTCATAAAACAAAAAGTTGTGGCACCGTTTCTGATGTCACAACTTTTTTACGTTATTTCTTATTCACAATTCAGATTCGTCTTTTTCTCTTTTGAATAAAGGACTGATGCATATATGCACGGGATTATGCAGGCGACAACGAGGAACAAGCCGAGTCCGCCGAAGAGGACAGCCATTCCGTTGAGCTTGAAAATCATTCCGACAATTGCAAGAATAACCATAACTGCGCCCGAAATTACGCCGAGGTAGCCGCCGAGCTTGTGTGTTTTCTTCCACACTGTTTCGCTTGACAGCGTTGCGGGTGTTTTTATGCCGAGCGAGCTGTTCTGCTTGATTTTCGGGAGTATATTGCTGATGAACAGCATAAGCGCACCTACTGCCGCCGCTAAAATATATTCAAAAGCATTTCCCATTTCGGTTGCTCCGCTTATGCAGATTACTGTCAGATACCAGAAAAGAATAATGAAAAACAGGAATAAACCAAGCACTATTCTGCCGACATACTTCTGATTTTTCAGCAGATTTTCGTGACGTTCTGCTACAAATGAATAAATCAGATAGATTATTCCGAGCACAATTAAAATGCAGGGCATAAACATTACAAACCACTTTGTCGAATAGCTGTCTGCCACGCCGTTGATATTATAGTGCATAGGCACGATTTCAAGCGGTGAAAGTGCAACATAGACTGCCGTTAATGCGGCGTTGATTAATGATAAAATCAAAAATGCAAATTTTTTCATACTAATCTTCTCCTCTTTTTGTAAGGTCTGAAAGCATACCGAGAATGTCCTCAAGCACGCTTGTTTTGAGTGAATAAACTACGTTCTGCCCCTGCTTTTCCGCATCAACGAGGTCAGCCTGTTTCAGAATGTTCAGGTGATTGCTGATTGACGGCTTTGTCATATTGAACTCGGCGGCAATTTCGCCTGCGTTCATATCCTGCTTTTTAAGCAAGGAAAGAATCTTTCGTCTGGTCGGGTCAGCCAGAGCCTTCCACACGTCACCCATTGAAAAAGCCTCCTTTTGATTATTAGTTATTTAGATAATTGTCTAATTAACTAATTAAATTTTAGCACAGTAAATTTTAAATGTCAAGCATTTTTAATTAACAATTTACATTCAATTGTCGCTTCGCTCCTTATTTATAATAATGTTGCAATTTTTAATAATATAATGTATAATACTGTTTGTGATAAAATGTTTTTTCGGAGGAAAATTATGAACGGTATGATTAAAAAATACTTGCCTTATGCGGTCACCATTTTTGCTATATACTTTATTACGCCGCTTTTATTCAATAATGAAGTTACTGAACACTTTGTTTCAATTGAATGGTACTTTATTTTACCCGGAACGGCTATTGCAAGCTCCGCAATTTACTGCTCAAAATACGGTCTTGACTTTCTGTTCGCTCTGATTGCGCCGATTACATTTATCCCAACAATGATAATTTACTACGGCGGTTTTGCTCCGAGATACATCTGGTTCAATCTCCTGCTTCTTGCCGTTTACCTTGTTGCAGGAATTTTCGGTCTTTTCGTAGGCGATATTGCTCTGGGCGACAAGCGCCGCAAAAAAGAGGCTGAAGAAAAGGCTGAAGCAGAGGCTCTTATGCTTGAGGCAAAAAGACGTGACGAAATTGAGCGTGAAAAAAGAGAAAAAAATAAATCATCGCAGTCATATGATGACAACGATGATTTTGATTACGATAAGTATTTATCGGACATTGATAAGCCTGTCAACGCTACCGACGCTGAAATCGACGATATTTTAAGCGAATACGGCTCGGGCAAGCACTAAACACAATAAAGGTTTGTGTCCCACGCCGGAATATACGGGTGGTGGCGCAGGAAAATTTTGTACTCGGGATTGAGCTGATTAATCAGAATCGGCAACCTGAAAATATCTTCAAATCTATGATACGCTGCGAAATTCAGCTTCGGCTTGAAATTTTGCAGCGTGTTTTTCATTCCCAGCAAGGTTTCAAAATCTGCACCCTCAACGTCGGCCTTTACATAGCTTGCCGCCATTCCGCAGAGGATTGAGTCAACGCAGGCAACCCTTGTTTGAGTTCCCGTTTCGGCAATTGCGCTGTTTCTGCCTGCCTTATTGTTAAAGTTCAGAATTGTGTTGCGGTTGTATGCGCCGAGCTGCCACAAGTCGATATTTTCAAGATTTTCACAATGCGCCTGCAATTTTGCAAAGTTCTTTGAATTTGGCTCAAAGGCTATGATTTTTCTGTAACTGCCGCCGCAGTAATGCAGAAATTCGTCAATCGTATCTCCGTTATATGCGCCCAAATCGACGTAAACCTCGCTGTCACCGAGCCTTAAAATATTATTGAAAGCCTCGTCCTTGCCCGTTGTGATTTCATCAAGGAGCGAAAGCTCGCCGGTATAATAGAATTTGAGGACGTTTTCATACACCTTTTTTGAAAGCTTGTCGGCAAACAGGCTGTAGGCTGTTTCTATATTCTCTCTGTTTTCGGATATGAAATTGTCGTCAAACAAGTTATCACCGAAAACAGGAACGCTCGGAACAAGCGTTGTGTGCTTTTCGGCAACAGATTTTATTGTGTTCATCACGTCTGCAAGCTGACTTGCAAAGCAGAGGGCAATGTTGAAATCGCCGTACTCCGCCTCAACCTCGGACAGCTTTTTGACCTTAAAGCCGTGAAAGCTCTGACCACGCACAAAATCGTCACTCGCCATAACTGCACTTGCCTTTATGCCAAATTGTTCAAATGCTTTGAGCACCTTGTCAGCACCGTCACCCATTCCGTAGAGGACAACAGGCTTGTTTTCGGTTTTAAGGCGAGTCCATACGCTTGTAAGGTTATTAAAAATATTTTCCATAGTAACTCCGTTAGCCGAGCACCTCGGCTCGCAAAATAAATGATTGTAGTGGCGAACTGTGTTCGCCATAATGTATAAATTGTTTTACAATTTATACATAGGGACGTCAAGGATGCCGTCCCCTACGTCAATGTCGCACTAAATTATCATTTATATTTAAGGCATAAAAAAACGCCCACCCTGTTGGGTGGACACTTTTATGTGTTGGCATCTCCCTATTTTCC
>DPHV01000004.1:1317-49494 GCA_003521625.1 Ruminococcus sp. | reverse complement strand
AGGGACACGGCATCCTTGACGTCCCGAAACGTTGCCTATATATCAACTTAAAATTCGGGATACAATTTTCTCCAAACAAACCGACTTTTCCGCTCGATTTGCCCGCCGAGGCACTCGGCTAAATTATAGTTTATCTTACATTTAGAACTTAAAATCTACATTTGCAATCAAATTAATTATTTTCTAAATACTATAGCCAAAAAAATTATTTTGTGGTATAATTTCTTAATATAAAATTCTGCACATCAATTTCTATTATATTGTCTTGTGCAAAAATCGGAGCAATTTATGCCAATCTATAATATTGCAGACCTTAACATTTTAATTAATCCGTCAAGCGAAGAAATAAAAAAACGTATTTCACCGTATATAGTGAATTCAGCTTCGTTTGATTTTGAAGTAAAAGTATCACATAGTGATATTGCAGATTATATTGCAAATTCAAAAGAGAATTGCAACAGCTTTATGGCTGAAAGCACTCTTATTCTCACGCAAATCTGCAACAGGATTCTTGAAAATTACAACGGCTTTTTCTTCCATTCATCAAGCCTTATGCTTGATAATGAAGGCTATTTATTCACAGCCGTCAGCGGTACAGGCAAGTCTACCCATACGGCTTTGTGGAGAAAGCTTTTTAAAGATAAAGTTGTTATGATTAACGACGACAAGCCGATTATCCGAAAAAAAGACGGCGTTTTCAATGTTTACGGCACGCCCTGGATGGGCAAAAGCGACATCGGTAATAACGTAAAAGCTCCGGTAAAGGCTGTCTATATTTTGCAGAGAGGCGAAAAGAACAGCGTAGTAAGAGTAAAACCCGGTGCGGTTTTCAAGAATATTCTTGAAGCAACGGTTGTGCCGACTGACAGGAGAAATATGGAAAAGCTCCTTGCGCTTCTTGACGAATTTTTCAGCTCTGTTCCGCTTTTTCTTCTTAGCTGCAATATGGATATTGAGGCGGCACAGGTTGCATATAATGCGGCTGAAAATATATTTCCAAAATCATAAAGGAAGTAATTACAATGGATTTTTTACAGGTAGTATCAGTTGAAAATATGCGCAAAAGCGATGCGCATACAATTGAGCACCACACAAGCTCAGCCGAGCTTATGTATAGAGCGGCTCAGGGGATTTATGACGCAGTGCAGTTTGTCGGCAAGGTTGCCATAGTTTGCGGTAAGGGCAACAATGCAGGCGACGGTTACGCTCTGGCGTGTATTCTCTGCAAGAACGGAGTGATTCCGACAATTTTCCGAGCGTCGGACGGATTTTCAAAGGACGGTCTTTACTATTACAAAACTGCCCTTTCACTCGGCGCACAGGAGGAAAGGCTTGAGCTTGCAAACGGCTTTACAGGTTATGATATTGTCGTTGACTGCTTGCTCGGAACAGGATTCTCGGGCGAGCTTAAGGGCGAAATCAGATACGCCGTTGAGCAGATTAACGCAACTAACGCATATGTAGTCAGCGCCGACATCAACAGCGGACTTAACGGCGATACAGGCGTTGCCGATATTGCCGTAAATTCCGACTTAACGGTGTCAATCGGAGCGTACAAAACGGGACTTTTCCTGAACGACGCACCGTACTACATAGACAAGCTTGTAAATGCTGACATCGGAATCCATATGCTTGAGGAGGAATACAAGCTGATTGACTACTCGCTTTTGCATATGTTCGAGGGCTATAATTCCGAGGTTATGACTATTGAGGAGTTCTTTAAAAAATACGGCTTTGAGCCTGAAAAGTGCAATGTAGCCGAATGTGTTGCGCAAATCAGCAATGAAGAGAGAAAGACTGTTGTTGTAAAAACAGACCATTCGGCAGTTATAGCAGATTTAAAGTACGTCTATTTTTGTGCTGATTACGTGAGCGTGTAAGATTAAATAATGGTATAGGTTTTTGAGGTGAGTTATGAATTATAAGAGATTTTTGATTGAGCCGAGTCCGAATTATGCGGCTAAAATTTTCCGTTGTCCGCAGATGATTGATAATTTTAACTTCACTCTGCATTGGCACAGAGATTACGAATTTATCTACGTAAAAAAAGGTCCTTTAAAGGTACAGAAGATTGACTCGCAGATTGTTTTAAATGACGGAGATGTTTATTTTATGAACAGCGAGGAAATCCATTCCTACTGTGACGTTACAGACGATTTGCAATTTGTTGTTGTAAATATTTCACCGAAAATTTTAAAGCCGTATTTTGAAAATCCTGACGAGATTCTAACGTTTGAAATTAAAAAGGGAGACGCCTGCGACAAGATTGCACACTCTCTGAAGGTTTTGTATGAATGTGAAAATCTCAACGACAGGCTTGAAATTCTGAGAATTAAGGCAATTATTAACAATATTTCCTACAATCTTATAAAATACTACAAAAATCCGGATATAAGCTTTGTAAAGGGCTCTGATTCCGACGATTTTGACTGCGCTAAAAGCGCACTTAAATATATGGAAGAAAACTATGCAAGCGACATTTCACTGACCGAAATTGCAAACTACGTCGGTATGACGCCTGCGCATTTTTCAAAGTATTTTAAGGATAAAAATGAGATGACATTCTTAAAATATCTGCGCAGAATCCGCCTTGACCACGCAATCAAGGATTTGCGTGACAGCGAAATGTCGGTTAAGGCGGCGGCTCTTAAAAACGGATTTCCGAATGTAAATTCGCTGATTCTCACCTGCAAGGAAATTTACGGCAGAACACCTATTGAGATGAAACAGTTTGTCAGAACTTGATTATACAGACAGATACGACAAATTGCGTATTGAACTAATTGAACCGAAGTGATAAAATAAGCTTGAAAGGATGAGCCTTATGCGAGAATTTTTGCAGAGAATTGCTATTTTTATGCAGGGAAGATACGGTAACGACAAGTTCAACAACTTTCTATACATCGTTTCCCTTGTGCTTTGGTTTATAAATATTTTAGTGTGGAACATAACGGCAAGCCTTGTGCTCGATTTGCTTATGCTCGCCGTGCTTGCATATGCGCTTTTTCGTGCCCTGTCACGCAATATCAACAAGAGAAGTCTTGAAAACAGGACGTTTATGAAGATTTTTGACAGTGTTAAAAATTGGTTTACGCTTACGCAGAAAAAGTTTCGTGACCGCAAGGATTTCAGATACATCAAATGCCCTGTCTGTAAGGCACAGCTCCGTGTTAAGAACAAAAAGGGCAATCACGTTGTAAGGTGTCCTCGCTGCGGAAGTGAATTTGACAAGAAAATTTAGTCTATAAAATTAAAACGGACAGGTGTTAATAAAACGCCTGTCCGTGTTTTGCTGTTTATTATCAGAATTGATGTTGCAGGAATTTGTAAAAATCCTCAAAACTGCCGTTTTTGTACTGCGAATAATCCTTGTTCTCACGGTTTACAATAGTGTCGGTGATAAGGTATGTATCAAAACCGAGCGTTTCAGCGCACATATCCTCGTCAACGTCGTTGCCTATCATAATGCTCTCCTCGGGCAAAATTCCGCATTTTTCGCAGATAAATTCAAAGTATTTCAGATTCGGTTTGCAGCAGCCCGAGTTTTCGTAGAATGTGACAAATTCAAAATCATCGGCTGAAACACCTGCCCACTCAAGTCTGCGGCGTGTTGCAACCTCGGGAAAAATAGGATTGGTAGCCGCAATAACTCTGCCGCCGTTCTGCTTGATAAAGTCAACGCTCTTTTTGGCAAAGGGTGTAAAGGCTGTCGCCTCTTTAGCCGCAATAAATTCCTTTGTGTAGTAGTCGTCAAACTGCTCGATGTACGGCGTTAAATCCATTCCGCATTCAGCCGAGGCAGTTTCCCAGAAAACATCCTTGTTCCTGCGTGAGTTGTCGTTCTTCGCCATTGCGCCTGTGCCCTTCCAGATTGCCTTGACAAGCGTGTCACTGTCTACGTTTAAAACAGGCACAAATCTTTTGCAGAGCGAAGAAAAATAAAGCTTCGTAAAATACTCCATATCCATCGGAAGCAGAGTTCCGTCCAAATCAAAAAGAAAATTTTTATACATTTTATTACCTCCGATATTTTACAAATACATTATAAAATACACTTGTCACAATTGCAAGAACAAAATTTTTACGCTATACTAATAGGAGAGGAGTGGTCATATGAAAATCGTACTTACAGACGCACAGACGGTGCTTGACAATCTTGTAAATGCCGATATTCTGAAGCAGTTCGGCGAGGTTGAGGAATACGGACTTCTGCGCTATGACGAGGTAGCCGAGAAAATTGCCGATGCAGATATGGTGGTCTGCAACAAAACCCTGCTTGATAAAAACACATTAAGACTTGCAAAGAATCTTAAATATATCGGACTTTTTGCAACAGGCTACAATAACATTGAGATTGAATACTGCAAAGCGCATAATATTGCAGTCTGCAACGCAGGCTCATACTCAACAAATGCCGTTGCACAGCATACCTTTGCGCTTATTCTGGAGCACTTCAATAACACTTCAAACTACAATAAATACGTTCAGGACGGACGCTGGAAACGCAGTAAGACTTTTTCACCTTTTGTCTATCCGCTGTCGGAGCTTGCAGGAAAAACGCTTGGCATTGTCGGCTTCGGCAATATCGGCAGAGCTGTTGCAAAAATTGCAAATGCATTTGAAATGAGGGTAATTGCCTATAACCGTTCAGAAAAGCAGTCTGACGGAGTGGCGTTTGTCAGCTTTGAAACTCTGCTTGAACAAAGCGACGTTGTTTCTGTACATTGCCCACTGAACAGTGAGTCACAGGATATGTTTGACAAAAACGCATTTGCAAAGATGAAAAAGGGCGCATTATTTGTCAATACTGCACGAGGCGGAGTTATGGTCGAGCAGGATTTGTTTGACGCATTACAGAGCGAACACCTCGGCGGTGCGGCGATTGACACGCTGAAGGTTGAGCCTATGGAGGAGGACTGTATTCTTATGGGTGCAAAAAACTGCATTATGACTCCGCACATTGCGTGGGCGCCTGTTGAAACAAGAGTCCGCCTTATGAATATAGTAGCCGATAACATCAGCGCATTCCTGAACGGAACACCTCAAAACCGAATTGTGTAAGTCCTTGATAAAACCTTGCAAAAAACATTGACTTAAACGCAAAAAAAGCGTACAATAAGGGTTGATTGGGATGATAATTGATGAATAATGTCAACAGGACAAAATTACTTCTTTCCTCACTTTCGGTTTTCAGAGGAATTATGAAAAGAAGCGTTGTCAAGGCTTACTACAAGCTGTTGCTTTCGCTCGACAGCGAGCCTGACGAATTTCTTAACGCATACGGCGACTTTTATTCTCTAATAAGCGAGAGAGGCTTCAGTAACAGACTTGCCTATGCAATGACAGAAGCCGCACTGTTTGATGAAAACTGCTTTACAAGGGCTGCGGCGGCAGGAAAATACGACACACTGCCCGATAATGTTTTAAAGGCTGTAAAGCGTGACTGCGAGGCTATACTTGCGGCTTCGTCGCTTACGTCCGAGGAATTGCTCAAAGCATATAAACACTACGGAGAAATTTGGGAAATTGCCGATTCTCTGCCACGCTGGGAGACAGGCGACTGTGCACCGAGCTTTAAGATGTTTGACGGCTCGCTTAAAAACGTCGCCCAATACTACAAGGAAAACGGTTGCGGAATCTTTGCCAGATACAAGGCGTTTATTTGGCGTGACGGCGATATTCAGCCTGTTCTGCACCCTGACAGAATTGATATGGACTCCTTTACGGGCTACGAAATTCAGAGGGATATGGTTGTAAACAACACAAAGTCTTTTATTGAAGGCAAAAGCTGTAACAACTGTCTGCTTTACGGCGACAAGGGTACGGGCAAAAGCTCAACCGTCAAGGCTATTGCAAACGAGTTCCGCAAGGACGGCTTGAGAATTGTTGAAATTCCCAAGGAACGTCTTATTGACTTCCCGATACTCGTTGACAAAATTGCCGCTTTGCCGATGAAATTCATCATCTTCATTGACGACCTTTCGTTCCAGAAGCAGGATCAGAGCTATACAACGCTCAAGGCTGTGCTTGAGGGCGGACTTGCGGCTCGTCCCGACAATGCACTTATTTATGCGACTTCAAACCGCCGTCATCTTGTCAAGGAAAGCTTTTCCGACAGAACCGACGACGATGTAAATACACGTGACAATATGCAGGAGAGCCTTTCGCTTTCCGATCGTTTCGGTCTTGCAGTTTGTTACTCAATCCCCACCAAAAAAGAATTTGTCGACATTGTAATTGCTCTTGCAAGGCAGAAGGGCATACAAATGAGCGACGAAGAGCTTGAAATGGGTGCGGAGAGATTTGCTCTTTCAAGGGGCGGACGTTCACCACGTTGCGCAAAGCAGTACGTTGAGTCGCTGTTTTGCTGATAGATGAAATATTCGGAGGAATAGTATGAGAAAAAGAATTGTTTCAATTGCGCTTGCATTTGTTCTTGCACTGTCTGTTGCCGTTACATTCACCGGCTGCGGAAACGACGATTATCCTGTTGAGGTAGCAAATATCACAATAGAAAGCGAGCCGAAGAACATTGTTGTCCTTGATGCGTCAACCGCTGACATAATTTCCTACACAGGCTATGACATAAAAATGGTCGGCAGAAGTGACGAGGTCAATCAGGAATGGCTCAGCGTTGTGCCGAGCGTTGGTTCGCAGAACTCTCCCGATGTGGAGAAAATCAAAACATACGAAACCGACATTGTCTTTGCAGGCGAAGGACTTGACAATACCGTTAAGGAGAATCTTGAAAAAGAGAATATTAAGGTTATTACAATGTCGCAGGCAAAAACTCCGAAAGCACTTGAGACAAATTACCTTACTCTCGGAAAAATTCTCGGCGGAAAGGTAACAGGTGCGAATAAGGGTGCGTCGGCATATGATGACCTTATCAGCAATATGGAACAGGTGAAATCTTCGGTTAAGGCGGAGGTTAATTCCGATATTCTATACACCGTTTGTTATCTTTTCTATGAAGACAACAGCTTAAAGCTTATGACAAGCGGAACATACGGCGATATGCTCCTCGGCTATACGGGAGCTGTGAATGCAGCTGTAAATATTGATGAAAACAAGGTTGATGTAAATACATTAAAGGTTGCAAATCCTAACTTTATTTTCTATGCTGACGAAGCTACGCTGAACGCAATCAAAGCTGATGCGGTTTTAGGCAAGCTGACTGCCGTTAAGAGCGGAAAAACTCTTATGGTAACCGCCGATGATATGAACCGTCAGGGCAGAAGTGCTCTTGATACTCTCAACAAAATGGTAGAATTTATGTATCCGTCATTAAAGAAAAGCACGGCTACAAATGATGAGGCTTCAAAAACTACTGCAACTGTTGCGTCAACAACACCTGCAAATAATAATCAGACAGCAACAACTGCGCCTGCCGAATCAACTTCACTTGCCGATAAATACAAAATCAAGCTTGACAAGCTTTCGCTTAAATATGAGGACGAAAACGACAATGTAAAGATTATGCAGCAGCGTCTGTATGACCTCGGATATGTCGAAGACAAAGAAAATATCACAGGTTATTACGGTGAAATTTCACAAGAGGCTGTTAAAAACTTCCAGAAAAATAATGGAATCAAGGCTACAGGCGAGGCTGACAATGCAACGCTCGTAAAGATGTTTGACAGCAATGCTGTAAAGGCAACACCGCAGAATGAACAGTAAAATTTAATTACAAAAATGCCCGAGTTTTTTATCCCTCGGGCATTACTTTTTTTCAATTTTTCATTTTTCTTTTATTTTCCCGTCACCGTCACCGTAATATCAACGCTTGTACTTCTGTGCAGACTGTCGGTTACGGAATAAGTCACCTTGTATTTTCCAACCCTTGAAGTGACTACGTTCCCCGTTACAACAACCTTGTCTGTGATGTCGTTAGAACAAGTGTCAACGGCTTTTATCTTATCCATAGGGGAAAAGCTTTCGCCTTCTTTAATCTCACAGCTCTTTGCTCCCGTAATTTTCGGAGCTTTGTTGTAATAGGGATTGCTTTTATTATCGTCTGTCGGGTCCCAGCCGCATTTTAAATCGGTGATTTTTATTGTGTCGGGCTTGCCGAGAGGACCCGGATTATTGTCGTCATAGATTATAACCTCGGTATTGTAAGCACAGTTATCGTAAATCCACTTTGTGTCTGAAACCGAAAGCCTTACACAGCCGAGAGAGGCATTTGAGCCAAGCTTGTTAAACTCCTCAATCTCTAAATCATCGGGAGATATAGTATAATAGGGAACGGAGTGGAAAAGATAATCACCCGATATTCCGCTGACATACTGACCGTACACGTTGTTATACAAAGAATGCCATTCGTGCTTGAAGTAAATTCCGTAAGTTCCTGTGATTGTGCCGTTGTTCTTTCCACAGGAGCAGACCATTGCCCTGATAGGAACGGTATATTTCCCGTTTTCGTCATAGGTGAAAACGGTAACGCAATTTTGTTTTCGGTTGACGTGGATTGAATACGGATTTCTTCCGCTGTTGTCGGCAAGGTTTTTCTTAAGGACATCGCTGTTTGCAGTGATACAGGTTGAAAACCTGTCGACTTCTTCTTTTTCAGCCTCAACAACTGTGACCTTGCACTCGTACTTTTTGTTATCGCTGAACAGTGCAGTAACGGTTGCATTACCTTCTTTTTTTGCGTCAATTCTGCCGCCGCTGTCTATAGTTGCAATATTGACATCACTGATTGTCCATTTGCGCAGTTTTTTTTCTTCATCTTTTGATATTGCAATAACCTTTGCTTCACCGACAGATAGTGTGAGAGGGTCTTTTGAGTCGATTTTATAGGTAGGACTTTCAATCGGAATTATTTCCGTAGGGGTTGTGCAGAACGTAGGCTTATTTTCGCTGTTATTATGTTCGACGCCCCCGAAAGCACAAAGCATACAGGTAAACGTCAGAATCAAACACAAAAGCGAAATAAACAAGTATTTCTTCATAACATAACCTTTCAAAATATTACAAATTATTAACCTTTTCTACATTATAACTTTTTTTTACAAATAAGGCAAGACATATTTTATTCCAAATAAATTTGTGGTAATATATATATGGTGATTTTTATGGCACATCCGATTAAGCATTTCAGAACAATTACAAAACACAGGCACAAGGTAATTGCAAATTGTGCAAGAGCAGGGATACTCTGGCAGGGTTTAAGACACGACTTGTCAAAGTACAGTCCGACGGAGTTTATCCCCGGAGCAAGATTTTTTCAGGGCACCAGAAGTCCCAACGAGCGTGAGCGTGAAATTTACGGCTGTTCGCTTGCGTGGATGCACCACAAGGGAAGAAACCGCCACCATTACGAATACTGGAACGATTACAACCCAAAAACAAAGCAGATTGAAAACGTAGAAATGCCCATTCGCTATGTTATAGAAATGTTCTGCGACCGTGTGGCGGCAAGTAAGATTTACAACGGCAAAGATTACAAGGACAGCGACCCGTATACGTATTTCCTCCGCATAAAAGGAAAAAACAGAATGCACCCGAATACAGAGGAATTGCTTGATAAACTGCTTGTGATGCTTCGTGACGAGGGCGAGGAAAAAACGTTTGCGTATATAAAAACAGAGTGCCACGGTCGCAAAATAAGCGGAGAAAGATAATAAAGTTGAAAACACAGTTGCCCCTCTCACGTAGGGACACGGCGTGCCGTGTCCGCAGGGTATATGAAAAACAAATATTGCAACTAACGATTAGGAGAAATCTATGAAAAACACAGGCAAAGTAATTGAAGCTATGATAGAATATTATGGCACGGATTTAAGGCGAATAAACCATTTTTTAAAAGTTTTTTCCTTTACAAAGACAATCGGCGAGGGAGAAAGCCTTGATACAGACAGCCAAAATCTACTTGAGGTTTCCGCAATCGTCCACGACATCGGCATAAAGCAGAGCGAGCTTAAATACAACTCAAGCGCAGGAAAATATCAGGAGCTTGAAGGTCCTGCCGAGGCTGAAAAACTGCTTTCAAACCTCGGCTATGACAGCGACTTTATCGACAAGGTCTGCTACCTTGTCGGTCATCACCATACATACAGTCAGATAGATTCTATGCCGTACAGGATTCTTGTTGAAGCTGATTTTCTTGTAAATCTTTATGAGGACGGAGCAGGCATTAACGCCGTCAAAAAAGCAGAGGAAAAAATATTCAGAACGCCGACAGGTATAAAACTGCTTAAAAAAATGTATTTTGGCGAGTGAATTTTTTGCGAAACGCAGAAGTTTTTTTCTTGCCGTAAAAGTATTGACAACAGACAAGAAAAATGTTATTTTAAAGATGTTATATGACTGACGGAACAGTGGAATTAACCACAGTGAAGTATAACGATTCAAAGCCGACCGTCTGGGCGAAAGCTCGGACAAAGTCGGCTTTTTTTAATTAGTAATTTTTACCAACAATTACAATATTCTACAAACGGAGGTTTTACGATGAGAAACGAATGGAGAGATTTTAAAGGCGGCGCATGGGAAAATGAAATCAACGTCAGAGATTTTATTCACAGAAACTACACTCCCTATTTTGGCGGCGGTGAATTTCTTGAAGGTCCCACACAGGCAACGCTTGACCTCTGGGAACAGGTAAGCGAGCTTAAAAAGCAGGAAATCGAAGCAGGCGGCGTGCTTGATATGGATACAAAGGTTGTTTCAACAATCCTTTCGCACGGTGCGGCATATATAGATAAAGACAAGGAGCAGATTGTCGGCTTGCAGACAGACAAGCCCTTAAAGCGTTCACTCCAGCCCTACGGCGGTATCAGAATGGCTACAAAGGCTTGCAGAGATAACGGATACGAGGTTGACCCCGAAATCACAGAGTTTTTCACAACTCACAGAAAAACTCACAACGCAGGTGTGTTTGACGCATACACTCCCGAAATGAGAAAGTGCCGTTCAAACCACATCATCACAGGACTTCCCGACGCTTACGGCAGAGGAAGAATTATCGGAGACTACCGCCGTGTTGCTCTCTACGGTGTTGACCGCCTTATTGAGGACAAACAGCACCAGAAGGACACAACAAGAATTATTATGTACTCCGACGTTATCCGTGAGCGTGAGGAGCTTTCCGAGCAAATCAGAGCGCTCCAGATGCTCAAGCAGATGGCAAATATCTACGGCTGTGATATTTCAAAGCCTGCCTCAACCTTTAAAGAGGCTGTTCAGGCTGTATACTTTGCTTACCTTGCCGCAGTCAAGGAGCAGAACGGTGCGGCTATGAGCCTTGGCAGAACCTCAACCTTCCTCGATATCTACGCTTACCGTGACCTTGCAGAGGGCACAATTACAGAAAAAGAGGTTCAGGAAATCGTTGACCACTTCATTATGAAGCTGAGAATGGTATGCTTTGCACGTACCCCCGAATACAATCAGATTTTCGCAGGCGACCCCACATGGGTTACGGAGTCAATCGGTGGAATCGGCACAGACGGACGTCCGCTTGTTACAAAGATGTCGTTCCGTTACCTCAACACACTCAACAACATCGGTGCGGCTCCCGAGCCAAACCTCACTGTTCTGTGGTCAACACAGCTCCCCGAGAATTTCAAGAGCTTCTGTGCAGAAATGTCAATCAAGCACCACGCTGTTCAGTATGAAAACGACGACCTTATGCGTCCTCTCCACGGCGACGACTACGGCATTGCCTGCTGTGTATCTTCAATGAAAATCGGCAAGGAAATGCAGTTCTTCGGCGCAAGAGCCAACCTTGCAAAGTGCCTGCTTTATGCAATCAACGGCGGTGTTGATGAAGTCAGCGGCGAGCAGGTAGGTCCGAATTATCGTGCAGTTGAGGGCGATTACCTCGACTATGACGACGTAATGGACAAGTACAAGGCTATGATGAAGTGGCTTGCACAGGTTTATGTAAATGCGCTCAACATCATTCACTATATGCACGATAAGTACTCCTACGAGCGTTTGCAGATGGCTCTGCATGACAAGCACGTTACACGTTGGTTTGCAACAGGTATCGCAGGCTTTTCGGTTGTTGCCGACTCGCTTTCTGCAATCAAGTACGCAAAGGTTAAGGTTGTAAGAAACGAAAAGGGCATTGTCACCGACTACATCACAGAGGGCGACTTCCCGAAGTACGGCAATGACGACGACAGAGTTGACGAGATTGCAAAAGAGGTGCTCCATACCTTTATCAGCTACCTCCGTCAGAATCACACCTACCGTGGCGGTATTCCCACAACCTCAATTCTCACAATCACATCAAACGTTTCCTACGGCAAGAACACAGGCTCAACTCCCGACGGCAGAAAGTACGGCGAGCCTTTTGCACCCGGTGCAAACCCGATGCACGGAAGGGACAGTAACGGTGCCGTTGCTTCTCTTGCTTCCGTTGCAAAGCTTCCGTTTATGGATTCGCAGGACGGTATTTCAAATACATTTACTATAGTTCCCTCCGCACTCGGCAAAACCGAGGAGCAGAGAAACCACAACCTTGTTGCATTGCTTGACGGCTATATGCTCAAGGGCGGTTACCACCTCAACGTAAACGTGTTTGACAGAGAGCTTCTTCTTGACGCACAAAAGCACCCCGAGCTTTATCCACAGCTTACAATCCGTGTTTCGGGCTACGCTGTAAACTTTATCAAGCTCACAAAGGAACAGCAGGACGAGGTTATTTCCAGAACCTTCCATTCAGCAATCTAAAAATTTATCAGGGCGGATATTTTATTTATCCGCCCGATTGTTTATAAGGTGATATTATGATGGGTAAAATTCATTCCTTTGAATCATTCGGTACGGTTGACGGTCCGGGAGTTCGCTTTGTTGTGTTCTTTCAGGGCTGTCCTATGCGTTGCCTTTACTGTCACAACCCCGATACGTGGACGGCTGACGCAGGAACGGAATACTCAGCCGAGCAGGTTATTGAAAAAATCGTGCGCAATATGCCGTTTTATACAACGGGCGGACTGACCGCAACGGGCGGTGAGCCTATGCTCCAGCTTGACTTTCTTCTTGAGCTTTTCACCCTTGCAAAGAGCAAGGGCATAAACACCTGCCTTGACACCTCGGGCGTGATGTTCGACAGAAGCAACAGCGAGCGTATGGAGAAAATTGACAGGCTTTTGACAGTCTGCGACCTCGTTATGCTCGATATTAAGCACATTGACGAGGACAAGCATAAAAAGCTTACGGCTCATTCAAATAAAAATATCCTCGACTTTGCACGTTATCTTGACGAAAAGAACGTGCAAATGCGTATCCGCCACGTAATTGTTCCGGATATTACGGACAAGCGTGAGGAGCTTTTAAAGCTCGGTCAGTTTTTAAAGTCGTTTAGAAATATCGAGAAAATCGAAACCCTGCCTTATCACACACTCGGCAAGGTGAAATACGATAATCTCGGGCTTGCTTATCCGCTTGGCGATACTCCACAGCTTTCCGAAAGCGACGCCGAAAAAGCACTTGAAATCATCAGGGAGGGTATGAAGTGAGTACACCGCAAAGCATAGTTCACCCGATTCCGCCGCTGTTTGACGAAAACTCAAGGACGCTGATTCTCGGCAGTTTTCCGTCGGTCAAGTCAAGGGAGCAGAGCTTTTTTTACGGACATCCGCAAAACCGTTTCTGGAAGCTGATTGCAACGCTGTTTGACGAGGAAATTCCGCAGAGCATTGACGAGAAAAAACAGCTTATTTTAAAGCACAACCTTGCGCTGTGGGACGTGATTCACTCCTGCACAATAACAGGCTCCAGCGACAGTTCAATCAAGGACGTCGTGCCGAACGATTTGTCGGTGATTCTGCAAAACAGCAAGGTAGACAGGATTTTTGCAAACGGAGCGCTGTCGCACAAAATGTATATGAAATACATCTTTCCGCAGACAGGGATAGAGGCGGTAAAGCTACCGTCAACAAGCCCTGCAAATGCGGCATTTTCGCTTGAACGACTTGCAGAAAACTGGAAAATAGTCGAGTGCCTCGACACGCAAAACGAGTGGAAAAGTAGGATAGTTATGAAAAAACGGATGCCCGAATTTTAAATTGATAAATCGGTAACGTATTGGGACGTCAGGGATGCCGTCCCCTACGGATATAAAGGAAACGTTCGTTTTATGACTGTAGCGAGCGACGCCCCCGTCGCTCAAATTCCATACAAAAAAACGCTGTAGTATAACTGTTGTGCTACAGCGTTTTTTCTGTCTGTTCATAAATTTTCAGTGCCGTTTGGCTGTTGTCAATAATTGCGTCTTTCAGCTCGTCTATTCCCGAAAACTTCCTTTCGGGACGGATAAATTCAAGCAGTCTTACGTCTGCGCTCTGTCCGTAAATTTCGCCGCCCTTGTACTTTGGCATCCACGTTTCGCAAAGCGGTGTGTTTCCGCCGACTGTCGGTTTGATTCCGATGTTCGTAACTCCGCAGTAGGAATTTCCGTTTTCAAGCGTGACGATTGACGCATAAACGCCGAATTTTGGCACAACAAGCTCACTGCAAAGCGGCTGATTTATTGTCGGTGTGCCAAGCTCTCTGCCGAGTCTTTTACCATGCTCAATCACCGAGGAAAATCCAAACCGACTGCACATAAGCTCGTTTGCTCTTTTGACGTTTCCGTCTGTAATCAGCTTTCTGATAAGCGTTGACGAAACAACCTCGCCCTCGCTTTCCGTTGCAGGAACAACAGTAAGTGTAATACCTTTGCTTTCGCAAAAGCTTTTCAGTGTTTCGGCACTGCCCTCGCCGTTTTTGCCGTAGCGGTAGTTAAAGCCGCAGAACAGCTTTTCGGCTTTCAGCGTATCAATCAAAATCTCCTGCGCAAAATCTTTAGCAGGCATATTCATAATTTTTTCAAAATCCGCCTGATAGGTTCGCTCAATTCCGAGCCTTTCAAGCGTTTTTATTTTGTCCTCGCTTGTCATAAGCGCATTGCTTTGTGTGCCGTATAAAACACTTTTCGGACTTTTTGAAAAAGTAAAGCAGACGGGAGTAAGTCCGTTTTCTTTTTCAGCGGCGGCAAGAGAAATCACGTTTCTGTGTCCCTTGTGCAGCCCATCAAAATAGCCAAGCGCAATTGCCGTTCCCGATTTTTCGGGTAATATTTCAAAGAAATTCTGCATAAATATATTTATACCTCAATACAATTGTTAATTTGAAAATTATATTTTTCCGCTCTTAATCAGCATTGCGGTTTTCAGAACTGCAACCTGTGTTTTTGCGTCGGGAATCTGATTGTTAAGCACCATTTCAACAGCCTTGTCAAGCGGTATTTTCTCAACGTTCAGAAACTCTCCGTCATCGGGATTTGCATTTCCCTGTGACTTAACCTTGCAGGCGTAAAGGTGGATAATTTCCGAGGTGTAGCCGGGTGAGGGGTAGAGCTGACCGAGAGAAATGTACGAGTATCCCTCTGCGCCCGTTTCTTCCATAAGCTCACGCTTGCCGTTTTCAAGCGGCGTTGAGCCTTTTTCAAGCTTGCCTGCGGGCAACTCGAGTACAACCTCTTTGTACGGATAGCGAAACTGCCTTACAAAAAGCAGGTTGTTGTCCTCATCAAGCGCCGCAACGGTTACTCCGCCGGGGTGGTTTACAACCTCACGCTTTGATTTTTTGCCGTCCGGAAGTTCAATTTCGTCAAGTGTTATATGAAGTATTCTGCCGTCAAAAACGCTTTTGCTCGACAGAGTTTTTTCAGTAAGTTCCATAACAGCCTCCAAAAATAAAAAGGAAAGGATTTTTATATGATTAACTACAATGTTTTGCCCGACTATCAGGCAAGGAAAGAAATTATTAATGAAATTTGCGAGAAATACGGCTTTGTAAAGCGGTGTTTCATAGGAAAAAGCGTATGCGGCAGGAGCATTGACGTTCTACATATCGGCAACACAAAGCACCGTGTGCTATACTGCGGCGGCTTTCACGGCTCGGAATATCTGACGGTTCTTGCTCTGCTGAAATTTCTTGAGGAATGCTGTCACTCAATGAAAAGCGACAAAAAGGTAGGCGAACACAATCTGGGAGATTTCCTCAGGATAAGAGGACTAACAATTATTCCCTGTGTTAATCCCGACGGTGTTGAAATTGCACTTCACGGCAGTGACGCCGCTTTAAAATACAAGCCTCTTGTTGAGGATGTTGCCGAAAACACACGCAAGTGGCAGGCAAACGCAAGGGGAGTTGACATAAATCATAACTTCAACGCAGGCTGGTGCGAGCTTAAAAAGCGTGAAATCAGCCGAAATATCAAAAGTCCTGCACCCACACGCTTTGGCGGCAATTGTCCCGAAAGCGAGCCTGAAACAAGAGCGCTTACCAAGCTTTGCAGAAGCGTTGATTTTGAACGTGCGCTTGCTCTGCACAGTCAGGGCAGGGAGATTTACTGCTCATTCGGCAAGCATACGCCTGTCTTGAGCTTTCGCCTTGCGTCGGTATTTTCACAGGCGAGCGGTTATAACATAGCTTTTCCCGAGGATATTGCAACAGGCGGAGGGTTTAAGGACTGGTTTATTGACAGCTTCCGCCGTCCTGCACTGACCGTTGAAATGGGTATGGGTGAAAATCCACTGCCGCTGTCCGACTTTGAAAGCGAGTACGAAATTTTAAGAAAGATTCTGAGCCTCGGAGTTGTGGTATAAGGTTTTATTTAATTCGGAATTCGGAATGCGTAATTCGGAATTAATGGTCGGTCGAATAACGTTTCGGGCGAACACGCAGGGTCGCCCCTACAATTTCAAACTCCACTTTTAAACAAAGGGTAACCGTCGGTTACCCTTTGTTGCTTATTCGTCATAAAAACTTATTGAGCTTAATGCGTCGTCAATTGCCTCGTCTGAAATTACGTTCGGCTCGTCAAGATACTTTGAACGCTTTTCAATTCCGTCAATTGCCATCTGTACCTGCTCCTGCGGTGTTTTCGGCTTTCTTGGAGCATCGTAAATTTCATCGTCCTCGGGATTTGAAATGTTGACGTACTCCTCCTTTTTCTCCTCGGGAGGTGCAGGCTCTTCCTCTGTTTCTACGATTGCAGGCTCGTTTCCGTCGTCAGCCTGATTTGCATCATCGTTTTCTTTGGAACTTTTATCAACGCCGAAATTCGGTGCGTCGTAGTTTTCGTCAACGGCTTCAGCCGCAGCCATAATCACTTCACCCGGAGCGTCAATCTGCTTTTCACGTCTTGCCTCGGCAATTGCCTTAAGCTCGTCAAGGTGATTGACAGGCTTTTCAACCTTTTCGCTGTTTTCATCAAAGTAAATGTCGTACCATACAAGGAACACATAAACAGTCCATACACGGCGGCTGTTGTCCTCCTTGCCGCTGAAATGCGTGTCAAGCCATTCAACAAGCACGTCGGTGTTGAAGAACTTTTCAGCGGTCTTGCCCTTGAATTTCTTTTTAACAACATTGTAGTACTTTTCGTCACGCAGCCATACTCTTGTCGGAACGGGAAAGCCAAGTTTTTCTTTTTCGGCGGTTTCCTCCGGCATATGGCGAACAGCGGCTTTTCTCATTGCGTACTTCGTGTTCGACTTGTTGCAGCGCAGTCTTGTGGGGAGCGAGGACGCAACCTTGAAAACCTCCTTGTCGAGGAACGGAACACGTAGCTCAAGAGAGTTAGCCATACTCATTCTGTCGGCTTTAAGAAGAATATCGCCGACCATCCACATATTTATGTCAAGATACTGCATCTTTGTAACGTCGTCGTACTTTCTGCAGCGGTAGTAGTATTTTCTCGTGTAGTCCTGCGGACGTGTTGCGATTGAGGGGTCTTTGAGCAAATCCTTCTTCTGCTTGTAGTCGTACATAAACGCATTGCCTATGTAGCGTTCTTCAAGCGGGTCGCAGGCACGAATGAGGTAATCTCTGCCCTTGATGTCGGGTAACTTGCGGCAGACTGCTCTTATAGCCTTTCTTATGCAGTGGGGCACGATTGTCTGATATATCTTGAAAACTCTCGGGTCGTTGTAGCAGGTGTAGCCGCCGAAAAGCTCGTCGGCACCTTCGCCCGAAAGCACAACCTTTACATACTGACTTGCAAGGCGAGAAACAAAGTACAGCGCAATGCACGACGGGTCGGCAAGCGGCTGATCCATATGGTACTGAACAGTCGGAACAGCGTCCCAGAATTCCTCGCTTGAAATCAGGTGAGTGTGATGCTCAACGCCGATTTTTTTGCTCAGATTTTCAGCCCAGCTTATTTCGTTGTACTTCTCGCCGAAGTCAAAGCCGACGGTAAAGGTCTTCTGGTCTGCAAAATATGTTGAAACGTAGCTTGAGTCAACGCCGCTTGAAAGGAAGCATCCAACCTCAACATCTGCAATTTTATGTGCATTTACGGAGTTTTCAAAAACCTTTTCAATCTCGTTTACAGCCTCTTGCTCGCTCATTTCCTCGTTGGGATTAAAGCGTGGCTCAAAGTAACGTGTGGTTTCAACCTCGCCGTCACGGTACCAGAGATAGTGACCGGGCATAAGGCAGTACACACCCTCAAAGAAGGTTTCGGGGGGAACAGCGTACTGGAACGAAAGATAAGTATCAAGCGCTTTTGTATTGAACTTCTTTACAAACTTCGGGTGCTCGAGAATACTCTTGATTTCACTGCCGTAAACAAAATCCTCGCCGATTTGCGTGTAGTGCATCGGTTTGATTCCGAAAAAGTCACGTGCTATAAAGACAGACTTGTCCTTTGTGTTGTAGATTGCAAAGCCGAACATACCACGAAGCTTCGGCAGTAAATCCTCCTGCCACTCCTCAAAGCCGTGAACAAGCACCTCGCTGTCAGTGTCGGTATAGAACTTGTGTCCTTTCTGAATAAGGACTTTTCGAAGCTCCTTGTAGTTGTAGATTTCGCCGTTAAAGGTGAGGACAAGAGTCTTATCCTCGTTGTAAATCGGCTGATGACCTGCGTCAAGGTCAATGATTGAAAGACGGCGGAAGCCCATTGAAATATAGTCATCCGTAAAAAATCCGTCAGAGTCGGGACCTCTGTGGGTGATGACCTCGGTCATATTTCTGATGACGTCGTCACGGTCAACAACCTGCCCTGTAAATCCGCAAATACCACACATATCCGTTAACCCCTTTCAAAGGTTTATTAGCTTAATATATTTGTACATTTCTTGTCAGTTTATCTTATCTATATATTTTATCATATCGGAATAATAAATTCAACAGTCATAAGATTATTTTATAAATCAGTTGAATGTTTTTTTGAAATGATATATACTTTAATATAGTAAAAAGGAATGGAATGGTAAAATGTACGGATTAGTCGGAACTTTTGTAAATACAGCAACAGTGCTTTTGGGCGGAACTATAGGACTTGTGTTTAAAAAGGGAATACCCGAGCGTGTCGGCGACTCGGTTTTTAAGGCGCTCGGTCTTATTACAGCGTTTATCGGAATTTCAGGTTGCTTGTGCGGTGAAAATACGCTGATTGCGGTGATTGCAATGATTGTCGGTACAATTATCGGCGAGCTTGTCGATTTGGACAAGCGTGTAAATAACGTGGGAAAATTCATTGAACGCAAGGTCAGCAAGGGAGATAAAAACTCAACCGTAGCACAGGGCTTTGTTTCGTCCTGTCTGCTGTTCTGCGTGGGAGCAATGACGATTGTCGGATCATTACAGGCAGGACTTGAGGGCGATTGCTCGGTGTTGTTTACAAAGTCGGCAATGGACTTCTGCTCAAGCATAATTTTTGCAAGCACGCTCGGAATTGGCGTGCTGTTCTCTGCTGGCTTTGTGCTTGTGTATCAGGGACTTATCACGCTTCTTGCAACGTGGATTGAGCCGTTGCTCACGACTGCGGTTGTCAACGAAATGAACTGCGTAGGCTACGTCATAATCATCGGACTTGCGCTTAATATTCTCGGAATTACAAAGCTCAAGGTTATGAATATGGTGCCTGCAATCTTCCTTCCGATTGCACTTGTTCCGCTTTACGATTGGATTGTAGCATTATTTTAATGCGTAACTAAATAAAAAAATAAAATACTACCATAAATACCCTAAAAATATATACTATTTTTAATTTTAAAAGTATAGAATATAAATATAATTTAACGTGAAAAGGAGCGGTACTATGATTAAAAAATTCACCTTCGGCACACCGATTTGCACCGAGGCTGTTGTCGGAAAATTTGAAACCTCTGATAAAAATGAATTTCCCTTTAAAAGCAGGGAAGAGGACGGAAAATTTGTCCTTGAATTTGATATGACCGACAGCGACATCGTTTACGGTCTGGGCGAGGCTCCGAGAGGAATCAACAAGCGTGGCTGGGTTTACGAAAGCTTTTGCAGTGACGACCCGTTTCACACCGAAACGAAATCATCTCTCTATGCGGCTCACAATTTTCTGATGCTCTCAGGCAGTGATAATTTCGGAATTTTCATTGATTTTCCTGCAAAAATCCGCTGGGACATCGGCTACACCTCAAGGAACAAAACCGTCATAACAATTGACGGAACGGACTTTGATTTCTATTATATAAAGGGCGACAAGCCGATTGAGATTGTAAAGGAATTCAGAAACGCAATCGGCAAAAGCTATATTCCGCCTTTCTGGGCATTCGGCTATCAGCAGAGCCGCTGGAGCTATCCCGACGCAAAGACGGTTGACAGCGTAATTGACGGTTACGATAAGGCTGGCATTCCGCTCGACTGCGTTTATCTTGACATAGACTATATGGACAGCTACAAGGACTTTACGGTTGATGATAAAAAATTCCCCGATTTTGCCGACTACGTAAGCAAAAAGCGTGAGCAGGGAATCCACCTTATTCCTATTATCGACGCAGGCGTTAAGAAAGAGGACGGCTACAGCGTTTATGAAGAGGGCAGAGATAACGGATATTTCTGCAAAAACGAGGACGGCACCGACTTTGAGGGCGGCGTATGGCCCGGAATTGTCGGCTTTCCCGATTTTCTCCGCAAGGACGTGCGTGATTGGTTCGGCTCAAAATACAAGGTGCTGACCGACGCAGGAATCGACGGATTCTGGAACGATATGAACGAGCCTGCAATTTTCTATTCCGTTAAGGGGCTTGAAAAGGCTCTTGACAAGGCTGTTTCACTCAAGGGTGAAAATCTTGACCTTTCTAAATTTTTCAATTTAAAGGACACCTTCCTCGGACTTTCAAACAGTCCCGAGGATTATTCAAGCATTTACCACACTGTTGACGGCAAGCAGGTATGCCACGACAGAGTTCACAATATCTACGGCGCAAATATGACAAAGGCGGCAGGCGAGTATTTTGCCAAGGAGTTCGGCGAGGAAAAAATCCTTATGTTCTCACGTGCGTCATACATCGGCGCACACCGTTCAAGCGGTATCTGGTTCGGCGACAATCATTCTTGGTGGTCGCATATTCTGCTCAATCTTAAAATGCTCCCGTCGGCGAATATGTGCGGCTTCCTTTACTGCGGCGCAGATTTGGGCGGTTTTAACGAGAACGCAACACGTGACCTTGTTCTGCGTTTCCTTGCGCTCGGAGTTTTCACACCGCTTATGCGCAATCACGCCGCTCTCGGAACGAGGGATCAGGAGTGCTACAATTTTGAAAACAGCGAAGATTTCAAGGATATTATTGAGGTGCGTTACCGCCTGATTCCGTATCTCTACAGCACTTTCCGCAGGGCGAGCGAAGAAAACGATATGATTTTCAGACCGCTTTCGTTCGACTACCCCGACGATAAAATCGCACGTGAGTGCGAAACCCAGCTTATGCTCGGCGATGAATGTATGATTTGCCCCGTTTACGAGCAGAACGTCGGCGGAAGATATGTTTATCTGCCCGAGGATATGACGTTCGTAAAATTAAGCGGAACAAAGGTTGTTACCGAGAAGATGACAAAGGGAACGCATTACATTGAGGTTGCACTCAACGAAGTTCCGCTGTTCATAAAGAACGGCAAGAAAATTCCGCTCTGCAAGCCTGCAATGCGCACATCACAGCTTGATACAGAAAATCTGGAATATATTGAAGGATAATTGTTAATTGATATTTTGAAGGCAGTTCGTTATTTCGAACTGCCTCCATTTTTAAACAAACTGCCAAGAAAACTTTGCAAAAACTATTGACAAGTAAACTTGGCAATGTTATAATAAAAATGACAAGAAAACTTGGCAAAGGAGAATAAATATGAATAAAGAAGAAATTTTAGCAAAAAGCCGTGAAGAGAATAAAAATCAGGATATATATGAGTATGATGTACTCAAATCCGCAGGTAGCATTGCAACCCGTATTGGTTTGATATTGTGCTGTCTGATATCCTTGCTGGAAGTTATATTTACCGGAAAAGTAAGTTTCGGCAGTTGGTTTATTTTCTTTGGAATGTTGAGTACACTGTTTTTAGTTAAATTTATAAAACTACACCGCAGGCACGAACTGTTAGTTACGGTTTTGTACTTTGCTTTATGCATAATGTTTTTTATCCTCTTTATCATTCAGATTACGGGGGTAATGTAGATGGACGATACCCTTATACTTAAAAACCGTCTTAAGGAAGTAAGAGCTGAGAAGAATTTGTCACAAAGCCGTCTTGCAGAAATGGTGGGTGTGTCGAGAAACACAATCAGCTCAATTGAAACAGGGCAGTTTAATCCTACGGCAAAGCTCGCATTGATTTTATGTATTGCTCTTGATAAAAAATTTGAAGATATATTTTATTTTGATTGAAAATGATTGAGAACAGCAAAACTGCCTGTCGGACTATCCGACAGGCAGTTTTGAAATATCGTTATTCACATTCATTGCATTTGCATTCGTTGTGCTCGTCATCATCGCCGAACAATCCGCAAATCCAATAATAAATCGGGATTGTGAGGAACACAAGCCAGCCTACAGCCCAGCCGCCGCAAACGTTGAAGTAACCGAAAAGTATGTATGCGATTGCCACAAGCACGGGATATGCAAAGTGACTTGCCTTGCGCTCGTAGATTGCGTCAACAAGTGTGTAATAAAGCGGAATGGTAAGCAGGCAAATCCAACTTAACGCCCAGCCAAAGCATACTCCGCTTGCGCCCCACCAAGCAAATGCGAGTATAGGGAAGATGAAAAACGGAAACTTATTCCACTTGTTTTTGTTTTTGTGACGGCGCCTAAGCTCCTCATCAACCATAATATTTCCGTTTTCATCGGTGTAAACACGCTGTTTGCCGTTTTCTTCTACGTGAATTCCGTTCCAACCTACGTGAACCTCGTCGCCGTTCTTGTCGTGAACGTGTACGCCGTCCTTGAAGTTTATATGTACGTGGTCGCCGTCCTTTGAGTCAACGTGGATTCCGTTTTTGAACGATACCTTGTCAACCTTTTCGTACTTTGTTTCTGTTTCGCCGTTCGGTCCGTAGGAATAGCTGTAATTATACTGATACCCCTGATTTGAATTCGGCTCGGAATTGTTTTCCTCTGATTTTTCATCATTTTCACTTTTGGCGTTTTCACCTTTTAAAAGCTCGTCAAGCGAAACTCCGTAGATTTCTGCGAGCAAAATAAGGTTATCAGTGTCGGGAGATGCCTCGGCACGTTCCCATTTTGATATTGCCTGTCTGCTTACACCGATTTTAGCGGCAAGCTCCTCCTGACTGAGGTTGTGTTTCTTTCTGTATTGTAATAATCTGTTGGCTGTTTCAATATTCATTGATATGCCCTCCTCGTTGATTTGTTGCCCAAATTATACCCCGCAACCGATGTTTTTGGCTATACATTTCAGTTTTCAACCCCGCAACCACGGGTTGCGGCGGCAAGTTGCCGCACAAAAATTGTTTTTTAACCTATAATTTGTAGGATTAAATCTCCAGACCGTTTGTTGTTTTCAAAAACTCAAACAGCTGATTATAAATCAAATCAACGCCACCGTTGCTGTCGCTTTCAATATTGAGCGGCATAATCGGGTCGTGAACGGAGAGTCGGAGCAAAAACCAGCCGTCGCCGTTTTCTTTGCCAAACGATACTCTGATTCCCTCTCGGTTATCGTCGGCAACCTGCCAGCCTTCCTGATTTTCTGCATATTCGGTGAGGTCGGCAATAATTTTTTCTCCGCAGGCTCTGAAATCCTTTTCGGTAATCCTAAATCTGATTTCCTTGCTTTCAACAGGCTCTTTAAGCGCTGACGTCAGCTCGTCAAGGTCCTTGCCCTCCTTGCGGAGCTGTGCCATTTTGATAATAATTTTTGTGCAGAGGTATGCACCGTCGTCAAGAAAATAATTCTCACGCATTGCGGCGTGTCCTGAGGTTTCAATTGCAAGCGGACAGTTTATTCCCTGTGCGTTAAGCTCAAGAGCCTTGTCAATTACATTCTTATATCCTCTGCGGTAGCGGTAGTGCTTTCCGCCGAGTGTGTTTTCAATAAATTCCTTAAGTCCGCTTGAAGTGATTGAGTCGGTAACGATTGTTCCTCCGTCATTGCCCTCAAGCGCAATTGCGGCGGCTACGGCTACAAGCCTGTTGCGGTTTATCTCGTTGCCCTTTGAGTCAACTGCACCGCCACGGTCAACGTCAGTATCAAAGATAACGCCTAAATCAGCGTTGCTTTCCCTCACAGCCTCGCATATTGACGCCATAGCCGTTGCGTCCTCGGGATTGGGAACGTGGTTCGGGAACATTCCGTCGGGGTCAAGGTAACGGCTGCCCTCGGTGTCAGCGCCGAGTACGGAAAGCACCTTGTCTGCGTAAAAACCGCCTGCACCGTTTCCTGCGTCAACAACAATCTTAAAGCCCTTAAGCGGATGGTCATAGTCCTCTGCGTTAACTTCCTTTTTAATCTTTTCGCAAAGCCCTTTTGCGTAGTCGCTCATATAGTCAATGTCGCTGATTGTTCCGCCGTCTTTTTCCTGCGGATGTTCGTTTTCCTGAGCGTATGTCAGAATTTCCTCAATGTCAGAGCCTTCAAGACCGCCTTCACGTGTAAAGAATTTAAGACCGTTTCGGTTAAAGGGGTGGTGGCTTGCGGTAATCTGCAAAGCACCGTCGCAATTAAGGTCAACCGTAGTCATAAACATTGACGGAGTTGAAGCAAGACCGCAGCAAAGCACCTTTGCACCGCTTGCTTTAAAACGCTTTGTGGTAATCTCCATAATGTGAGGACCTGATATTCTGCTGTCACGTCCTACGGATATTGTAAGACTGTCGCAAGGCTTATTAACCTTTTTTGAAAGCCAGAGAACAAAGCCGTCAGCCATATTGGCAACAGCATCGTCAGTGAGATTGACGCTCTGTCCTTCAACGCCCTCGCTTGCAACACCTCTGATGTCAGTGCCGCTTTTGAACTGTTTATAAAAATCATTGAGCATAGTTTTCATCCTTTCGGTTTCTTTATATATGATATTATACCGCATAGAGAGAAAAATCACAATACATCGAAAAATTAAGTTTGTAAAAAATCAGATTATTTTATTGCTGAAAAGGAAATAAGTTGTTGAAACTGACGAAAGAGTAACGAAAATATTGTCGCTTTGTAAATTCTTTTAAAGCATTATTAGGATATATTGCACATAATTACAGCGTGAATATTGGCTATTGTTGACATACAAATGTGATAACTCACAAAAACAGAGGTTAAAAATTGTTGACTTTTTTAAAAAGTTGGATATAATAATAATTGTCAAGTAAATAGTCCGCTTGACTATCGGCTGATTTCCAATTAGCCTTACTCGAGTAAAATTGAATTATCAAAAAGTCGATAAATAATCATGATTTGCCAAATGGTAAATGGCGCACGAAAAAACTTTATATTTTTAAAGAATTGAAGGAGGAAACATTTATGACACCAATTCTTAGCTTACACAACATTGATGTAACTGCGTTCCTCGCCGTGCTCGATACCTGCGAGGGCAACGTATATCTCGTTACAAAGGAAGGCGACAGATTAAATCTGCGCAGCAAACTTTGCCAGCTCGTTGGCTTGACAAAGCTTATCGAAGGTGGTAAAATAGCAGAAGCTAGTATTATCTGCGAAAACAAGAACGACGAGAGCAAGCTTTTCAGATTCAACTTCTTCGGCGATACAGGTAACGCTAAAGTAGGTTAATCAAAGCTTATTAAAATTACAATCCACGTTTTTCACGTTAATTTCAAAACTTCTAAATCCAAAAACGGCTGCTTTAAGGCGGCCGTTTTTGGATTTTATTATTTGACTCAAATATATGTTGAAAAACAGCGTAAGTCCGCATTCTATCTATATTTTTTCAAAAATATGTTAATAATTGTTGAATTAAAAATTCAGCCGTGATATAATTTTTTCAATTAATTCCGATATGACAGGGGTGGAAATAATCTATGAATTACAATGATTATAATGATGACGAACAGTATTTTGACGATTATTTCAGCGATGATTACGATGTTCGCAGAAGCCCGCGCAGAAATTCAAACAGAAGAAATAACACTGCCTATAATATAGATAAGTACGGCAGAAAAAGAAAGGGACTTAAGTGGAAGCTGAAGGCTCTTTTGCATAATAGAATTGCGTTAATTGCGGTGGCGACTGTTGTTGTTCTGATTGTAATAATAGCTATGGTTTCCTCTTGTTCAGATAATAACGAGAATAATCAGACCCCGTCAACTGCGGAAACGATTGCCCCGACAACTCAGGTCGCTTCTCACAAAATTGAGGGTGTGCCCGTCATTGTTCAGGACGAGTTGAAAGCTGCTTGTGAAACCTATGCGTGTACCATGCTTTTACAGTACTATAAATTTGACATTGACGAATTTGAGTTTGTTGATAATTATCTTATTATGAGGGCTGTGTATCCCGGAATAGACTGCAACCTTTACGGCCCTGATATGAACTCTGCTTACGCAGGAGACATTTATACAGGTTATGGAATAAACGCTCCCGCAATGGCTAAATGTATGAACAGCTATATAAAAACTACCGGCTCAGAGCTTGAAGCTCAACCGATGTCGGGCGTGTCGCTTGAAGAGCTTTGTGAAAAATACATTCGCAACGACACTCCTGTTATGGTCTGGGCTACGACGTTTATGGACGAGCCGTATATTAAAGAAAGCTGGATTGTAGACTATGTTGACGAGAATGCCGAGCATAAAATCGGAGATACAGTCAGCTGGCAGATGCACGAGCATTGTCTGGTGCTTGTTGGCTTTGATGAGAAAAATTATTATTTTGCTGATTCTGCCGCAGGCAAGTTAGCGTCATATGACAAAGCTACAACGGATAAAAGATACGAACAAATCGGCAAACAGGCAATTGTTTTGCAGTAGATTAAGATAAAAATAAAAGCACCCATATTGGTGCCTTTATTGACTAACATTTGACTAATATTTTTGTAAAAAGTGCGATATTTTTCGGTTTTTTACGTTTTTTATTTAGTGCGCCAACAGTACGTATGAGATTGGGAAAATGCACACCTCGTTTGTTGCGGCGTGCGTGAGTGGAAAGGCTCTCGCTAAAAACGTCACACAGTGACGTTTTCTTAACGCTCGGCTTCGAGTCCCTGTAGGCGAAAAAATAACAGGCACCAAAAAGGTACCTGTTATTTTTTGGTGCGCCAACAGGGACTCGAACCCCGGACCGACCGGTTATGAGCCGGTAGCTCTAACCAACTGAGCTATTGGCGCATATTGATATAATATCTTTTACGCAAATGTTATTATATCAAAGTTTGTTATATTTGTCAACGGTTTTACTAATTATTTGTTGCCCGTCTGTCGAATGTATGGTATAATGAATTAATAAAATTTTGGGTGGGATTTTTATGGCAGTTATCAAACCGTTCAGGGGTATGCGCTATGACACGTCAAAGGCAGGCGAAATTTCAAAGCTATGCTGTCCTCCGTATGACATCATCGGCGAAAAACAGCGACTTGATTACATCAACGAAAATGAATATAACATCATCCGTCTGGAGCTTCCGAAGGACGGTGATAATCCGTATCAGAGCGCTTCCGACATTCTTAATATTTGGCGTGACAAGGGGATTCTTATTCACGAGGATAAGCCCGCAATTTACATTTACGAGGAGGAGTTCAACGCTTACTCCGAGCGCAAAAGCATAAAGGGTATTATTGCACGTGTAAAGCTGGAGGAGTTTTCAAAAGGAATTATTCTGCCTCACGAGTTCACTCTTTCAAAGGCTAAAGAGGACAGGTTTAATCTTATGAAAGCGACAAATTGCAATTTCAGCCAGATTTATGCGCTTTATATGGAAGAAAAGCACGTTACTCTCAAAACAATTGACGAGTGCTCAAAGTGCACACCGGAGCTTGAATTTACTGATTCAGATGACGTTACCCACAGGCTGTGGATTGTTACCGACGAGGAAATTATTAACAAGCTTGTAAATGATTTTGCACACAGAAGGCTCTATATTGCCGACGGACATCACAGGTACGAAACGGCGCTCAACTACAGAAATTACTGCCGTGAAAACGGAATCTCAAAGGAGGGCGACGCACAGGATTATCAGATGATTTACCTTGTCGATATGGACCATCCCGGACTTGTAGTGTTCCCGACACACCGTCTTGTGCGTGATTTGCCCGATTTTGACAAGAATAAAATGCTTGAATTATGCGAAAAATATTTTGAAATAACTGCATTTTACGGCACAGAAAATATGGAAAGTGAGCTTGCAAAACGATATGAAGAGGGCAAAAAGGCTTTCGGTTTTTACTGCGGAAACGGCGAATGGTATTTGCTTGCGCTAAAAGATATTGACGTTATGTCGCAGTTTTTGCCGAATCTCTGTACAGCTTCGCAAAGGCTTGATGTTTCGGTTCTGCACACTCTTATTCTTGAAAATATCTTTGGAATTGATAAGGAAAATATGGCTAATCAGGTCAATCTGACCTATACTAAGTTCTTTGACGAGGCTGTTTCACTTGTTGACAGCAGAGAATTTCAATGTTCGTTTGTGCTCAATCCCACAAGGGTTAGCGAGATTCGTGACGTTGCCGCCGCAGGCGAGAAGATGCCGCAGAAGTCTACGTATTTCTACCCGAAGATGATTACGGGAATGGTTATGAACGACCTCGGAGTCTGATATGATTGATTATGAAATGAGAAGAAAGGAACGTCTGGCAGATTTACAAACTGCCGAGCGTATTCTTGAAAATGCGGAATACGGAGTTTTGTCAACGGTGGGTAGTGATGGCTTTCCATACGGTGTTCCTCTCAATTTTGCTTATGACGGAAAGAAAATATATTTTCATTGTGCAAAAAACGCAGGTCACAAGCAGGCTAATCTTGATTATTCGGACAAGATTTGCTTTACCGTTGTTGAAAATCCGAAGGTTATAGCAAAAGAGCTTACCACAAAATACGGCAGTGTGGTAGTTTTTGGAAATGCTGAAAAGACGGAAAGCAGCAAGCGTTATGCGCTTGAACTGCTTGCGAAGAAATACGCTCCCGATTTTCCGGAGAAAGGTAAGTCAGAGATTGAAAAATTTTATAACGTAACAGATATTTACGAAATTTCGATTATAAAAATAAGCGCAAAGGTCAACAGATAATATGAAAATACTTACGGTGTTTACGGGCGGAACAATCGGCTCGACAAAATCGGAAGGAGTAATTTCTCCTGATTCTGAAAATTCGTATAAGCTTCTTGAAATGTATTCAAAAAAAGACAAAAAGGTTGAGTTTACTGCCGTTCAGCCGCTTAACATTTTGAGCGAGAATATGAACGGAAAATTTCTTACTCAACTTTACAAGTGCGTCAGCTCCTATGATTTAAACGAGTTTGACGGCGTTATTGTCGCACACGGAACGGACACGCTCCAATATACGGCGGCGTATCTGTCGTATGCTTTCGGGCTTTGTAAAACGCCGATTGTTCTTGTTTCGGCTAACTTTCCGCTTGAGGACGATCGTTCAAACGGCTTTCGTAATTTTTGCGGAGCAGTTGAGCTTATCAAAAGCAGAAAAGGCAGGGGGGTTTTTGTTTCATACGCAAATACTCCGTATGATGTTACGGATATTCACAGAGCATCAAGAGTTCTTCCGCACAGCCCTTATGAGGATTTTATTTTTAGTATTTTTGAAAAATGTGTATATGAGAGTTATTCTGATTACGGCATTGAAAAATGCAAATTTTATAAAGAAAAAAGCGATAAAATTTCAATGTCTGACTGCACTGAGCTTGAAGAAACGTCAGATGTGTTGTATGTAAAACCGTATGTCGGAATGACTTATCCGCAGATTAAGCAGGGAACAAAGGCGGTTTTGCTCGAAGGCTACCACTCGGGAACGCTCAACACAAACGGTGATGAGCTGATAAAATTCTGTGCCGAGGCTGAAAAATGCGGTGTTCCTGTTTATCTTACGGGTGCAGAAAAAGGATTTTTCTATGAAAGCAAGCTGATGTTTGAAAAGCTGAAAATTGAAGTTCTGCCGCCTGCGTCACCGATTGCAATGTATATGAAGCTTTGGATGCTGAAAAAAGACAGATTAGATGACGTTTTTCAGCCCTGTGGCGGAGATTTTTAGTAATAATAAAAGGTAAACACCCCTGTACCGATTGGTACAGGGGTGTTTTGTAAGAGTAGATTTTATGAGTAAAATGAGTATTTTGGTTTAATTATGCCTGTTAATGCTTTCAGATTACTGATAATCGCAGACATTTACCCATGAGAGCAGGAATTCCCGCTCTTCGGGTTTGCCCTTGACGGACTGTGAAGCGGCTACAATCGGAAGCCACTCGTTTACATACTGACGAGCAGTGTCTGTCTTTTCACAGAACAGCTTCATATATTTTTCGGCAACATCTTCCTGCTTGTTAAGGCGGAACAAAAGATATGTTCTTGCGGCGTCAGCCGAGCCGTTGCCCTGTGTAGCGTGTGACCAGTCAAGTACATACGGAGTGCCGTCGGGTGTAATGATAACGTTACTGGGGTTAAAGTCGCCGTGACAAACCTTTGTGTGCTTGGGCATACTGTTCAGGCGTGTGTGAAGCTCGTATCTTGTAGTTGCGTCAAGGTCTGTTTCGTTGATTTTTCTGTTCATTTTGTCCTTAAGCTTGTTGAGCAGGGGTGCTTTCTGATTGAGAATTTTAATCTGAATGTCAACGAAAAGCTCAAGATACTCGTCAATTTTGTCGGGATTTTCTGCAATAAGAGCTGCAAGTGTTTTACCTTCTATATATGTTGAGATGATAGCCCATTTGCCGTCAATCTTTGTAACCTCTTCTACCTTTGGAATATTGAGTCCTGTTTCCTCAACTCTCGCCTGATTAAGCGCCTCGTTAAGAATATCTGACTTCGGGAAAGATTCGTCAAAAACCTTTGCTACAAGGTTACCGTCTTTGTAAATTTTTTTGTTTTTTCTTTCAGCAAGAATTGTATCAAGTTTCATTTATGTTTCCCCTTTCGGTGGTGTCTTTTTATATAGCATATAAAATTTGCTATGGTTATATTATACAATAATAAATCGGGTTAGTATAGTAGGAAAATCACAAAAAAATTATAAAAATCTTTGTACAGTTAGATAATATAAATAAACAAGTTTTTACGTTTTGTATAAAATATAAGTATGTATTTTAGATATTTAGCATAAAAAGCCGTTAATCATTTAACTAAATAATAATTGCGATATACGATGTTGTTTGTGCAAGTTGACAAAACTTTAACGAGTAAAAAAGAGGTACACATACATTTGTGCACCCCAAAATACCCTTTTATACTAATTCCTGATAAAAAGTATACTTATATTTACGAAGATAATTTTTTCAAGACAAGGCGGAGGACGCCGCAAGGCTGACGCCTTGCAAGGACGACAACGCAGTATTGAGGAAATTAGACCGCAAAGATTGTCTGCTTTTTATTAGGTATTAGTATTATTAATTTCTCATAAGATGAATTGCCGTTTCGGCTTTTTCAATGATTCGTAAATCGTTGTCATATGAACACATTTTACGTGCCTGCTGAAGGTCAACCCAGATATAGCTGTCGATTTCTTCCTCCTGAATCTTTACGTTGTCGGTAAATGCCTGTGCGAGGAAAAATACAACACGTTTTCTGATTTTGCCGAAGGGACAGTATTCGCTTATTTCACGGAAAGCGTCAAACAGCGTAACGTCAAGTCCGGTTTCTTCCTTGATTTCACGAATTGCCGTCTGCTGTTCGTTTTCGCCCTCTTCAATGTGACCTTTCGGAAAGCTCCAGTACCTGCCGTTGCTGTTCTTTACAAGCAGAATTTTTGTGTTCTGTTTTGTTTTGTAAAAGATTATCGCACCGCAGGACTTTTCGTAAAGACAGGTTATGCTTTTCAGCTTTACATTTTTCAGGCGTGAGAGCAGCTTGCGAAGCTCTGGTTCATAAAAAATTTCCCCCGGCGGAGCGACAACCGCTCTTTCGCCGTCAAGTCCGTCAAATTCGGCAACGGCAATGACTACGCCGTCGAAGTACTCGGGAACTTTTCTGCGTGATACAACATATGCGCTTTTGTTCTTCATATCTGAAGAGCTGATGTAAGCCGAACGCAAATTACTGCTGATTTTTCCGAATACGCTGACTTTTACTCTTTCAGAAATCATACCGCTGCCTCCTTTCATAAAAATAAATTTAAAATATCAGTCAAACAGACCGCTCATACTGTCAAGCTGAATCTGGGTGTTTGCACTCATAACGCCGTTGAGGAAAAGCACCTCGTCAATTCCGTTCTGCTGACAGTAGGAAACAAGATTATCGCCGAATGTACGGAAGTCAATAACGTGAACTTCCTCGTAATTATAGGTGAGATAGGGAACAAAGGCGTTACCGTAGCTTTCCTTAATTACCGCAATTTTCTTTCCCTCTTCTGCATTTTCCGAGGCTGATTTCAGAACGGTAAGCGGATGGTCTCCCATTATGAATACGCCGTAGGTAAGCGAGCCTGCCTCTGCATACTGATAGTACGGACTTGTGTATGTGTTCAGATTTCCGTCTGTATCAGTAACGTCCATTGTCACCTCATACGGGAACTCCCAGTAGTGCACTGTGTCGGTATCAAGACCGCTTGCTGTGTTTGTAAATGTGCCGGTAAAGCCTTCAATCTGCTGTTCTGTGCAGTCGTCAAGCGAGAGAACAGGAAGGTCGTTTGTCTTTGCAAACGCAGAGTATGCATAATAAGCACCGAGTCCTGACCAGTGGTGGTCAGAGCCGAAGTAGATGTATTCGTCGTTGTGGTCTGCAAGGTAGTTGTATGCATTGACCGGTGTTACCTTGTCGGAAAGCTTTGAGTAAATGCTCTTTATGTTTTCAGCCTGTGATGTCGACGGAGCGTCGCTGTCCTTAAGGCGCTGGGGAAGTCCCATCTCGGTGTGGTTCGGAATTACCATATCGTAAACCGTAATGCCGTTTAATTTGTCGGCAAAGCCGTTGATTGTTTCGGCGTATGTTGTTGCTCTTGCCTCGTCACTGCCGAAAAGCTCAAAGCCCTGCTTGTTCCACACATATATGCTGTAGGCAGAATATCCGCTTGACTTGTCGTCCTTAATCTGCGGAGTTTTGAAGTATATCGGAGAAAGGTCGTCCTGAGCTTCGTTCTTTTTGTCATTAGCTTTCGGCGTATCTGATGTTGCAACCGGTTTTGTTTCAGTCGATACGGGAGCGTTTGTCTGCTTTGAGCCGAAACAACCCTTGAAAACAGAAGAAATCATTACAACTAACAGTATAATAATAAGTATTCCGCAGCTGACAATTATAATTCTGTTGCGAGTGCGTTTTTTATTATTTCTGCGGCGTCTGTTGGTGTTGTAGGCAGGACGGCTGTTGTACGAGCCCTGTCTGCGCTGCGGCTGACGGCGGCGGTAATCCCTGCTGTCGTAGCCATCGTCAAAATTATCTAAATCAAAGTAATCGTAATCATTGCGTTTACTCATAATAAATCTCCCTGTCGGTTAAATAAATACTTAAAAGATGAATAACGTAAAGAAATACATATTAATTATACTACATTAAACCTATAAAAACAATACGATTTTACATTTTTCCGCACAAAATAAAGAATTTATGTGATTGCTTTGCGTTATTGCTTGAATATATGCGCAATTCGTGATAAAATTAAAAAGTATATAATTGATACATAATCAGGCTACAAAAAAGAGGGATAAAATGGAATATAAGTTTTCTGACCGAGTTTCAAATCTGAAACCGAGTGCAATCAGAGAGATTTTTAAGTATGCGTCCGACCCCGAGGTTGTTTCGCTTTCGGCAGGCAACCCGTCACCCGACGCTTTCCCTGCAAAGGAGATTGCCGAAATTTCAGCCGAGGTTCTGAAAAATGACCCGATTTCGGTTTTGCAGTACAGCGTAAGCGAGGGATACACTCCGCTACGGAATACGCTCAAGGAGTATATGAAAAGGGAACACAACACAGGCAGTGACTCTGATGATGTTTTAATCACAACGGGAGCACAGCAGATTATGGATTTGTGCTCAAAGGCTCTTATCAACGAGGGAGAGGTTGTAATCTGCGAAGCGCCGTCGTTTATCGGCTCGCTCAACACCTTCCGAAGCTACAATGCAAGGCTTGTAGGCGTTAAGGTTGAGCCTGACGGAATGAGCGTTGAGGAGCTTGAAAATGCGCTTAAAGCTAATCCGAACGCAAAGCTTATCTATACAATTCCGAATTTCCAGAATCCTTCGGGAGTTACAATGAGCCTTGAAAAGAGGAAAAAGGTTTATGAGCTTGCCAAAAAGTACGGCGTACTTATTCTTGAGGATAATCCGTACGGAGATTTGCGATACAGCGGAGAGTATGTTCCGAATATCAAGTCGCTTGATACGGACGGAATTGTAATTTACGCAGGTTCTTTTTCAAAGGTAATCTCACCCGGTATGCGTGTTGCTTACTGCATTTGCCCCAAGCCGATTTTTCAGAAGCTTGTTGTATGCAAGCAGGGCAACGACGTTCATACAAATATATGGTCACAGTATGTCTGCAATGAGTTTATCACGAAGTACGACTTTAACGCTCACCTTGCAAGGCTCCGTGAGATTTACACCAAAAAAGCGGAGTTCTGTATGGACTTGCTCGATAAATACTGTGCTCCTGCAATTACTTATAATAAGATTGACGGCGGATTGTTTATCTGGTGCGATTTGCCCGATAGTATTGATATGCCGACGTTCTGCAAAAAAGCAGTTGAAAACAAGGTTTGCGTAGTCCCCGGCAACGCATTTCTGACTGACGAGAGCGAGAAGTGCCAGAGCTTCAGAATCAACTTCTCAACACCGACAGACGAACAGCTTGAAAAGGGAATTAAAATTCTCGGCGAGCTTGCAAATAATTGGAAATAAACTAAAATTGATACTATAACGGAGGAGTTAACATATGGAAAACGAAAAGAAAAAAGAGGTTGTGTTCAGCGCAATACAGCCAAGCGGAACAATCACACTCGGCAACTACCTCGGTGCTGTACGCAACTGGGTTACAATGCAGGATGAGTACAACTGCATTTATGCGCTTGCGGATTTGCACACAATTACCGTAAGGCAGGAGCCTGCAACAATGAGGAAAAATATCCTCGACGCTTACGCATCAATTATGGCGTGTGGAATTGACGTTGAAAAGAGCATTTTCTTCATTCAGAGCCACGTGCACACTCATGCAGAGCTTGCGTGGGCATTGAGCTGTTACACTCAATTCGGCGAGCTTTCGAGAATGACGCAGTTCAAGGATAAGTCTGCAAAGCACGCAGACAACATCAATGCAGGACTTTTCACATATCCCGTGCTTATGGCGGCTGATATTCTTCTTTATCAGGCTGACAAGGTGCCTGTTGGTGCAGACCAGAAACAGCATATTGAGATTACAAGAAATATTGCAGAGCGTTTCAACGGACTTTACGGAAATGTATTCAAAATTCCCGACGGCTTTATTCCGAAGAACGGCGCAAGGGTAATGAGCCTTCAGGACCCGACTAAAAAGATGAGCAAATCGGACGAAAACGTAAACGGCTGTGTTCATCTTCTTGATACACCCGAGGCGATTATGAGAAAATTCAAGCGTGCCGTAACCGACAGCGAGGCTTGCGTAAGATATGCCGAGGGCAAGGACGGCGTAAACAACTTAATGGCTATTTACAGTGCTGTTACAGGACTTACCTATGAGCAGATTGAGCACGACTTTGACGGCAAGGGCTACGGTGACTTCAAGACAGCCGTAGGCGAGGCTGTTGTTGAAACTCTGCGTCCAATTCGTGAGCGTTACGAACAGCTTATCAAGGACAAGGCTTACCTTGAGGAGTGCTACAGAAAGGCTGATGAGATTGCGCTTAAAATCAGCAGCCGTACTATGGGCAAGGTTATGAAGAAAATCGGATTTATTCTTTGATTTTATTGCAAAGGTCAGATAAAAACAGTATGACAAAAATTGAAAATACATTTTTTGATTGGATAAGAAAACGGAAATAGTTACAGTGTAAATAAAAATACTAATGCGGTACTGCCAAACGACAGTACCGCATTTATGTTGCAAAATTTATTTTAGTCGCCAAATGAAATTCCCATTGCCTTGGCGGTTTTGATTTCTTCGCAGTCAACGGGCACGGTTTTAAGCTTTCCTGCAATTTCTTCAAGCGGAACAGGAACAACCTTGCCGTTGCGCAGCGCAACCATATTGCCGTAATTCTTGTCAATGATAAGCTGTGCGGCGGCTACACCGAAGCGAGTGGAAATAACCCGGTCATACGGGTCGGGACTTCCGCCACGCTGGAAGTGACCGGGAACTGTAACTCTTGTTTCCTGTCCTGTTGCCTGTTCAATTTCTTCGGCGATTTTGTAAGAGATAGAGGGGTACTTCATCTCTGCAATTGCCGCTTTTTTCTGCTTTTTGGGAAGAGAAGCAAGCTCCTTTGAAATTGCGCCCTCCGCTACGGCGAGAATTGAAAAGTTCTTTCCGCTTGCGGTGCGTGCCTTGATTGTCTTGATGACCGAATTGATGTCATAGGGGATTTCGGGAATGAGGATAATGTCGGCACCGCCTGCAATTCCTGCGTAGAGCGTAAGCCAGCCTACCTTGTGTCCCATAACCTCAATAATGAAAACTCGTCCGTGCGATGTTGCCGTTGTGTGAATACAGTCAATTACGTTTGTTGCAATATCAACTGCGCTCTGAAAGCCGAATGTGATGTCAGTTCCCCAGAGGTCGTTGTCGATTGTTTTCGGGAGAGAAACGACATTTAGTCCTTCTTCACGGAGCAGGTTTGCGGTTTTCTGCGTTCCGTTGCCGCCGAGAACAACAAGGCAGTCAAGATTCAGCTTTTTGTAATTCTTCTTCATAGCCGCAACCTTATCAACGCTGTTTTCGTCAATAACACGCATAAGCTTGAACGGCTGTCTTGACGTGCCGAGAATTGTACCGCCCATTGTGAGAATACCCGAGAAGTTTTCGGGCTTCATACGCCTGTACTCTCCGTAAATAAGACCTCTGTAGCCGTCAATTATGCCGATAATCTCAACGCCGTCAGCGCCGTAGTAATTGTACAGCGTTTTTGCAACTGCTCTGATTGTTGAATTAAGTCCCTGACAATCTCCGCCGCTTGTTAAAATACCTACTCGTTTCATTCTTCGTTTTCTCCCTTCTTAATTGGCACAATCGGAGTTCCGACTGTTTTTGCATAGTCTGCTTTCATTGCGCTTTTCTGTGCCTTTAACGCAAGCTTTGAAAAATATTTCTGACAGTTCAGTCGCTTTTTGCCTCGCTTATCAACAGTGGTGTAGGTCATATCGCTGTGCTGTCTGCGTGCATTTACTGTGTCCTTGAACATAGTATTCATTATGCCCTGCACTCTTGCTTTTATATCTTCATCCTCGACAGGGAATACAAGCTCAACTCGTTTGTCGAGATTTCTCGGCATCCAGTCGGCACTTCCCATATAATATTGAGGATTTCCGTTGTTTTCAAAGATGAAAATTCTGCTGTGCTCCAGAAGCTGTCCGACAATTGAAATTACCTTTATGTTCTCGCTGAAGCCCTTAACCCCCGGTACAAGACAGCAGATTCCTCTTACAATAAGCTCAACCTTAACGCCTGCGTTTGATGCGTCATAGAGCAGGCTGATGATTTTCGGGTCAACAAGGGAATTTACCTTTGCTGTAATTTTTGCAGGAAGTCCGAGCTTTGCGTTCTGGGTTTCATTGATTATCATTGCCTCAAAGAATGTTCTCATTCCGTGCGGTGCAACAATAAACTTGTTGTACTCGGGTGGGAAGGAATATCCTGTAAGCACGTTGAACAGGGAAGAAGCGTCAGTTCCGTATTCCTCACGACAGGTAAACATTCCTATGTCGGTGTAGAAACGAGCAGTGCTGTCGTTGTAGTTGCCCGTTCCCATATGCAGATAACGCCTGATTCCGTCTTTATCACGGCGAACCACAAGGCAGATTTTGCAGTGGGTTTTAAGTCCGGTAAGACCGTAAATAACGTGACAGCCTGCCTTTTCAAGCTTATTGGCCCATTGAATGTTGTTTTCTTCGTCAAATCTTGCCTTAAGCTCAACAAGTACGGTGACTTGTTTTCCGTTTTCGCAAGCCTTGATAAGCGCCGCCACAATCGGGGAATTTCCGCTTACACGGTAGAGCGTTTGCTTGATTGCAAGCACATTCGGGTCAACAGCCGCTTTCTTTACGAAGTCAACAACAACGTCAAAGCTTTCGTACGGGTGGTGAACAAGTCTGTCTTTTTCACGGATAGCCTTGAAAATATCGTTATAGCCGCAGAATTCGGCAGGAGGATTTACAGGAACAATCGGCTCAAAGCAGAGATTTTCACAGCCCTTGATGTGCGCAAACTTTGAAAGGAACGTAAGGTCTAGCGGCCCTCTCTGCATATATATCTCGTCCTCACTGACTTCGAGTGCGTCAATGAGGAACTTCCTGATTTCCTTGTTGCACTTTTTGCTGAATTCAAGCCTTACGGGAACACCTCTTTTGCGCTTGCGGATTGACTTCTTGATTTCAGCCATCAAATCCTCGGTGTCCTCGTCAATGTCAAGGTCGGAATCTCTTGTTATGCGGAATGCATCGTATTCTTTGATATTGTAAAGCTCAAAAAGCTCGTTTAAGTATGCGGCGATTACCTTTTCAAGCAGGATAAACGCCCTGCCTTCGTGGGACGGAAGTTCAAGAAAACGAGGAAGAATTGAGGGAACCTGTACTACCGCAAAAAATTCTTCGTTTTCTGCGTTGGTAAGCCTTAACGCAATATTCAGACTTTTGTTTGCAAGCAGGGGAAAAGGTCTGCTTGTGTCAACCGCCATTGGCGTTAGAACAGGAAAAACTACCTTGTGAAAATATTCGTCAATAAAAGCCTTCTGGTCGCCGTCAAGCTCGTCAATATTTTTAAATGTTATTCCGTTTGCACGCAGCGACGGAATTATTGAGCGATTATAGCACGAGTACTGCTTTTTGGCAAACTCGTGGATTTTCTCGGAAAGACGGTTCATCACTTCAGTGTGAGTAAGTCCCGAGGCGTCCTTTGACTTTACTCCGTGGTGAATCTGGTCAAGCACGCCTGCAACCCTGACCATAAAAAATTCGTCAAGATTAGACGCAGTTATCGAAAGGAAGTTGCATCTTTCCATAATCGGATTGTCCTTTTTTGTTGCCTCTTCAAGAACACGTTTGTTGAAGTCAATCCAGCTTAATTCTCTGTTGTTATATGGCATATTGTGCCATTGTGCCATCTGCCTGGCTTTATCACTCTTTTTCTTATTATCATTTGCCGACATAAAATCACCGCCGAATAAAAATATATATTATACAGCATATGTATATATTTTTATTATATATCATAATTAATAATAATTCAAGGTGACAAAACCAAATAAATGTGATAATACACAAACTTTACATTAATTTTACATATTCTTGTAAAAAAACACAGCATATCCTTGAAAAAGATATGCTGTCAGACTGTCAAAAAAGCAGTAACATTAAATTTAGAATAGTCAACTTTTGTGATATAGCTAAGCCTTCCCTTGAGGGAAGGTGTCACAGCGATTTATCGCTGTGACGGAAGGGTGGTGGGGGGGAGAACGTGCTAAAATAAGGAAAAGTTCATCTCCACCCCTCAGTCATTTTGCAGGCAAAATGACAGCTCCCCTCCAAAAGGGGAGCCTTGGATATAATGGCAAAGTTTTGTTGTTGTAAATCCATTGATTAATATGTAAGATACTTTTGAATACAGGTTGTATCCATAATAGTAATATGTCCGTCAAAGTCAAAATCGCATTGTGCAATCTGCTCGTCTGTCAACTCAATCTGACTGCTGACATACAGCTGAATCATTGTTGCATCAACGATGGTAACGTAGCCGTCGCTGTTTACGTCACCTACGCCTAATCCGTCGGCAGGCTTGCCGCCGCTTGGCTTTGTAGTCGGTTGTGTTGCCGGCGGTGCTGTGGTTGGCTTAGTTGTCGGTGCGGCTGTAGTCGGTTGAGTAGTTGGTTTTGCCGTAGTCGGCTGTGTGGTAGGTTTAGCCGTTGTGGGCTGTGTAACGGCGCCTACATAGCTGCAATAATCCATACAAACCCATCCGCTTTTACCGTTGTAGGTTGTGTAACCCCAGTTGTAGTCGGAATCTGCTTTCACATCAGTTATTGTTATTTGCGTGTTGTTCGGTATTGTGAGCAGTACGCTGTTGCCGGTACCTACTCCGTTTCTCATATTAAGAGCGGCTGTTGTTTTGTAAATGCCGGTTTTATATTTTATAGGGAGAGTTTCAGCTTGTCCGCCGCTGAATTCACCTATGTATATATAGCCCTGGAAGTTCCACCAGCTTGAGCCGCCTGCATTGGAGTCGGAGGTGCTTGCATAGGAAAGATAGAAGTTACTTCCGCTCCAGGCAGAGTTTGAGAAAGTAATTTGTCCGTTTTCAATTTTTTCAACAACGGCAACGTGACCGCCGCCGCTGTCGTATGCCCAGCACGCAATTGCGCCGAGCTTCGGAGTTTTTCCGTAGCTGTAGTAACCTTTTGACTTGTTGTAGCCGTACCACTCCTCGGCGTTGCCCCATGAAAGCTTTGGCTCGGTTTTGAGAATTTCATAAGCTCTGCCGTAGGCATAAGCAGTACAATTAGGCATACCGTAGCCGTATTTATAGAAAACATTTAAGTTGCTGTAGTAATATTTATTTGTTGACGCAGGAGCGGAGAGTCTGGGTGAATATGCAGTAGCCGCATTTGCGAAAATTGACATTGAAAAAACAGATGTAAAAAGAATTGCAACAGTAAGCACTACCGCAGAAATTCTCTTTGTAAAACGATACTTCAAAAAAACACCCTTTCATATTAAAATTATTTAATAAATTACAAATTATTCCAAAAATGAAAATTACTAAAATGTAACCTTTATAAATAATTTTACCATATTGTAAAATAAAAATCAAAGAGTATTTGCACCGATAAAAGGTATTATTTCGACGCATATTTACAACAATTTACACAATAAGTCAAATATAGTGCAACACCGCACAATCAGATTGTGCGGTGCTGGAATAGGAGAATATGTTTTTTAATGTATTATTTTTCTGCGATTTTCATTTTACAAAGAAAGCTTTTCCTTGATTTCGGTAAGCCACTGCGGACGTATGCCGTTGGTATAATTGAATTTGTTGTTAATTATTTCAGCCGCTTTGACAAAGCCGTTTTCGTTATCATAAAATACAACCTTGTCGCAAAGAGGAATAGTTTTCCTGAGTGATTCTACTCTATTATCAAAACGGCGGATAACATCAGCCTTTGGTATATCGTGACCGCCTTTGCGTACTCTGTTTGCTATACGCAAAAGGCTTTCTTCCTTTGAATTCAGTCCAATGCAATACATTGTAATATAGTAGCCCTGCTTTCTTGCCTGTCGCAGAGTGCGTTCGGTTCTGTGTCCCGAAAGAGTGGTTTCCTGCGTGAAGGAGATATTGTTTTCAAGACAGAACTGTATTTCCGATACGGCTTGTTTTACGGCATGCAGATTGTCAAAATTGTTTTCCTTTGCAATTGCGTATGCGTCTATTATGTGACCAAGTGGAGCACCCTGACCTTCAAGTACACCTCGCAGACTTGATTTGCCTGTACCGTTTACTCCTGCAATTAATGTATAGTTATTCATACGTATCTCTTTTGCATTTTAAAGTTTCGATTATTCAACACTCTTTAAGCTTTCTACCATATTTACCGCCTTGATTTTAAAGCTCATTACAGCATTTACGAGGAGTGAGAACAGCATTGTAAATCCTGCGGCGTAAATGAATGAGGTGGGGTGGATTTCACGTCCGAACATAATATTGTCAATCTCAACCGTCTGTACAATAAACGATGTGAGGAATACCCCGAGCACAAGCCCGACGACAATTCCGAGCAGGGTAAGGACAATGTTTTCCTTATAAATGAACGATGAGGTTTCCCTGTTGTTAAAGCCGAGAACCTTGAATGTTGCAATTTCACGTACACGCTCGGCTATGTTGATGTTGGTAAGATTGTACAGCACAACAAACGCAAGTGCCGCCGCACAGGTTATCATAACAAGCACAACAAGGTTGAGCGAGTTGAGCATATTTTTAAACTCCTCAAGACTTGTTGCAATGAATGAAACAGCCGCATTTCTGTCATCTTTTAAAACCTCGGAGCTGAAAGCTTCCTGTGCAGACTGCGAGTTGTCCTCAAGCTTAACGTCAAGCATATTGTAGGACGGATTTTTGCCGTAGAGGGAGCTGTAGAGCATTGGCGTCATATAAATATAATTGTGCAGATACTGCTCAAAAATTCCGCATACCTTTGCTTCACTGTCGCCGAATTCGCCGCTGATTCTGATTGTATTGCCGACTTTTATGCCGAATTCCTCCGAAAGCTTTTCGTTAATAAGAACACCGTCGTCGGTGAGGGTTAGTTCTTCTTTACCTTTGCGTGTGTGGAGTGAGATGATTGAATCAAGCTCGTCGGGATTCTGCATAACAGTAAGGTAGGTGCTTTCGTCCTTTACCTGACCGTTAAATTCAACGGTTGCGTCCTCTTGCGAAGCGAGCATAAATATGCTTACATTATCTTGGCTTTCGACATCAGCAGTCAGATATGAAAGCTCTTTTTCGTTTCCGCTTTCTTTTGGAACGATTACCGCATCGTACTTGTAAATTGTTTCAAACTGGTCCTTTGTAAGCGGGTCAAAGCTGTTTAACAGTCCAAACGCCGCAACGATAAGAGCCGTACAGCCTGCAACGCCGATTACCGTCATACAAAGTCTTGACTTGTACCTGAACAGATTTCTTGCCGTCAGCTTTGCGGTAAAGCTGAAACGCTTCCAGAGCGGAGTGATGTATTCAAGCAGAATACGCTTGCCGGGTTTCGGAGCCTTTGGTCGCATTGCCTCGGCAGGCTTGTGTGCAAGCGAACGCATACACACGACTATCGAAACAACGGTTGTGCATAAAACTGCGGCGGCAATTCCGAGAACAATGCTCGGAATGTTGAGCACAAGCGTTATGTCGCCGATGTAGAACATAATTTTGTAGGCGTTGTAGATGATAAACGGGAGAGAGCACACTCCGAGTACAGTGCCGATTACACTGCCGAGAATTGCGGCGATAAGTGCATAAATTACAAATTTGGTTATGATACTTATGTTGCTGTAGCCGAGTGCCTTGAGTGTGGCGATTTCAGTTCGCTTTTCTTCAATCAGTCTGGTCATAGTTGTAACGCAGACGAGCACTGCTACAAGCAGGAAAAATACGGGGAATACCGACGCAACAGCGTCAAGTCTGTCGGCATTCTGTGAAAACGTTGAATATCCCGGATTGTCGTTACGTGTAAAGACGTACCATTCGGGTGAGGAAAGCTTGTCAAGCTCCTTCTGTGCGTCTTTTATCTTTTCTTCTGCCTCGGCAAACTTTTCGTCTGCCTTTGATTTTTCTTTATCGTATTCCTTTTGGGCATCGTCAAGCTTTTGCTGACCATCGGTCTTTTGCTTTTCAAGCTCATTAACGCCGTTGTCATATTGAGATTGTGCTGTATTAAGGCTGTTTTCGGCTTCAACGAGCTTATTGTAGCCCTCTGTTTTCTGCGTTTCAAGCTCTCCTTTTCCGTTTTCAAGTGCAGTTCTGCCGCTTTCAATCTGTGCAAGTGCGGAGTCAAGCTGTGCCTGTCCCTCGGATTTCTTTGCATCAAGTTCAGCCTGTGCAGAGTCAAGCTTTGATTTGCTCTCTTCAAACTGCGAAATTGCCTGACTGTATTGCAAGTTGAGGTTATCGAGCGTTTGCTGTGCCTGTTCAAGCTGTGCGTTGAGTACGGCGAGAACATCGGGATTTGTTTCAACGGCGATTGCGGCCTTCAGCGAATCAACAGCAGTTTGTGCCTGCTCAATTCCTGCGAGGAGCTGTGGCTCCTGTGTGTTTTTGAATTCGTTGTACGCTGTTTCATATTCGGCTCTTCCGCTGTCAATTTTCTCCTGAGAAGAGAGAATCTGTGAGTCAAAATCGGCTTTTGATTTTTCATACTCAGTTTGTGCGTTATTAAGCTGTGTTTCCTGATTGCTGATTTCAGCTTCGGCAGAGGAAATTTTTGAGTAGTATTCATTTTTTGAGCTTTCAAGCTCGGTTTTTCCACTCTCTATCTTTGCTTTTGCGCTGTCCAGCTCAGTTTGTGCATCTGCTATTTTCTCGTCAAATTCCTTTTGAGAGGACTCAATTTTATCCTTTGCGTCGCTTAACTGCTTTTCAGCCTTTGTTTTTTCATCGTTATATTTTGTTTTTGAATCTTCAAGCTCATTCTTTGCTTTCTGAATTACGTCTTTGTCAAATACCTCACATTGTGCGTTTGCGGTTGCTTCAAGAGTTTTTGCAAGGCTTTCCGAATTTTCTTCGTAAGCGTCTGATAATGCGGAACAGTTTTTGGAAAAATCAGCTTTTACATAAAGCTCCGTATAGCGTTCGGTCTTGAAGCTTTCCTGATTTACATACATAAACTCGGAAATTTTTCCGTTGCCTATACTTGTTGTGCCACGCTGATATGATATGTACATCGGAGAATTTACCATACCGACAACGGTGTATTCAAAGCTGTCAAGCTGTTCTGTCAGGTCTTTGTCGCCTGCCTCTTTAGAAAAGGTAATTTTATCACCGACTTTGTGCCTTGTACCGGAAATTGAGTCGTGCTCAACGAGTATTTCGTTCGGCTTTTCGGGCATTCTGCCTTCCTTGATGACTAGTGAGTTTTGCTCAGCATTATCGCCGTATTTTTCGGGGACGGCAATCAGCCTTACAACTTCACCGCCGCTTTCGGCTGTAATTTGTGCGTCGCAGAAGTACGACGGCATAACGGAAGAAACGCCCTCGGTATTTTCAACAGCCTTGATGTCGTCCTCGTCAAAGCCGACAGTGGAAACAAGCCTGTAGTCCATAAGGTTCTGCTCTTTGTAGTAGTTTTCGGCAAGGTTGTACATTGACGGTACGGTAGCCTTGATTCCTGCGAAAAATCCAACGCCGAGCGCAATTATAGCCATAATGGAAATAAAACGTGCTTTAGTGTTTTTTATTTCACGAAACGTGTTTTTAAGGAGTGATTTTGTCATACGGGGAACCTCCCTTAACGCTTACCATTCAATTTCTTCAACGCTCTTCGGATTTTCGTTGTAAATATCCCTTACGATTTTACCGCTTTTCATCTCTATTACGTGGTCTGCCATAGGGGTAATTGCGCTGTTGTGGGTGATAAGTACAACGGTCATCTTCTCTTTTTTGCAGGTGTCCTGCAACAGCTTGAGAATCTGTCTGCCTGTGTTGTAGTCGAGCGCACCCGTCGGCTCGTCACAAAGCAGAAGTCCGGGACGTTTTGCAAGCGCCCTTGCAATTGAAACTCTCTGTTGTTCGCCGCCCGAAAGCTGGGCAGGGAAGTTGTCTTTTCGGTCTGAAAGTCCTACGCTTTCAAGTGCCTTTTCGCTGTCGAGCGGATTTTTGCAAATCTGCGCCGCAAGCTCTACGTTTTCTTTTGCTGTGAGGTTGTGAACAAGGTTGTAGAACTGGAACACAAATCCTATGTCAAACCTGCGGTATTCAATAAGCTGTTTATCGCTGAATTTGCTTATATCCTTGCCTTTGACGATGATTTCACCCTCGGTGCAGTTGTCCATACCGCCGAGAATGTTTAATACTGTTGTTTTGCCTGCACCCGAAGCACCGACGACAATTGCAAATTCCCCCTGTTCAATTTTAAAGGAAATTCCGTCAACGGCGTTTATTACAACTTCGCCCATTTTGTAGCGTTTATATACATTTTTAAATTCAACAAGACTCATATAAATCACCTGTATATATGTATATGTATTTACACAATTATACCATTTTTAACCGTTTTTATCAATATATTTTACTTTACAAATGTGTATAAACTATAATTTAGCGTTGGAATTCATTAAGAATATTGTATGCACAACATCGTAGGGGCGGATTTGCATATCCGCCCGTATTGCAGAAACGTTTGGTTTACTTGGGCGGATATGCAAATCCGCCCCTACGATAACGTTGGCTATTATTTCATTGCTAAATTATGGTTTATCGTACAAGATAAGCGTTATAAAACAAAATAGGGCAACCAGACGGCTGCCCGAATATCAGACTTTTATATCAGTCAAAGAATTTTGCGTGGATTGCAGAAACTGCCTTGTCGGCGTCAGCTGCGTCAATAAGAACGGAAACCTTGATTTCGCTTGTGCTTATCATCTGAATATTAATCTGAGCGTCGTAGAGAGCCTCAAACATCTTTGTTGCAACGCCTGCGTGGCTTTCCATACCTGCGCCTACGATTGAAATCTTTGCAACGTTGTCGTCGTAGAGAACTTCTGCTGCACCGAGGTTTTCCATATAGTCCTTAAGGCAGGCAACAGCTTCCTGTCCTCTGTCCTTTGAAACTGTGAAGCTGATGTCTTTCTTGCCGTCGTGACCGATTGACTGAAGGATAATATCAACATTGATATCCTTTGCAGAGAGCTTTGAGAACATCTTGAAAGCAAGACCGGGAAGGTTGGGAATACCCGTTACAGAAATTCTTGCTACCTCTGTATCTTTAGCAACACCGCTGATTAACATTTTCTCCATTTTTGTTTTCTCCTTTACTATTGTACCCGAAGCCTTAGCCATACTCGAAAGCACTTCAAGCTCGATGTTATATTTTTTAGCCATTTCAACCGAACGGTTGTTAAGAACCTGAGCGCCGAGTGTGGCAAGCTCAAGCATTTCATCATAGGAAATCTCTTTGAGTTTTTGTGCGTTTTTAACCTTTCTGGGGTCTGCTGTGTATACGCCCTCAACGTCTGTGTAAATCTGGCACAAGTCAGCGTGCATTGAAGCGGCAATAGCAACTGCGCTTGTGTCGGAGCCGCCTCTGCCGAGTGTTGTAACGTCGCCGTACTTGGAAAGTCCCTGGAAGCCTGCTACAACAACAATGTTCTTCTTGTCAAGCTCACGTCTGATTCTTGAAGCGTCAACTCTTTTGATTCTTGCGCTTGTGTGGGCAGAAGTTGTTTCAAAGCCTGCCTGCCAGCCGAGCAGTGATACTGCGTGGTAGCCGAGCTTTTCAATTGCCATTGCAAGAAGTGAAATAGAAATCTGCTCGCCTGCGGCAAGAAGCATATCCTTTTCACGGCGTGAAGCGTTGGGGTTAATCTCTTGTGCTTTTTCGATAAGGTCGTCTGTTGTGTCGCCCTGTGCAGATACGACAACTACAACGTCGTTGCCCTTTGCAAAGGTGTCCGTTACGATTTTCGCAACGTTCATTACACGCTCGGCGTTGGCAACAGAGCTGCCGCCGAATTTCTGAACTATCAAACTCATTTACTCAATACTCCTCTTTTGTTTTTTATAGGAATTTGCGCCGATTGGTTCGGGCAAAATAAGTTAAGCAATATCTAATCTGTCTGCTCGACTTTATTATAAATCACCTATGCGGATTGTTGAAAGAACTTCAACGCCTTCATTTTTGAGTGCTTCGATTTTCTCTGTAATATCGCCGTAGGGCATTTCAGTTGTAACAAATGCAGCTTCATCAGCAGGAACATCTTCTCTTTTGATTACGCTGATTGCGCCGAAAATCTTTTCTGCCTTGTCAAGAGCATTTTCGCCCTTGATGCGAACGTATACGGCTGTTTTTGACTCTGTGTAGGGAATGATGTTACTTCCGTTTCCGTCTGCCCAGAAAAGGAATTTTCTGGTTTTAAGGTGCTTACAGCAGTCAACAACGTCTGCAACAACTGCACTTGCAGTGGGGAGCTTGCCTGCGCCCTTGCCGTAAAA
>DPHV01000004.1:644-1164 GCA_003521625.1 Ruminococcus sp. | reverse complement strand
CTTGCCTGCGCCCTTGCCGTAAAATACTACGTCGCCTGTGCAGTCGCCTCTTACCATAATTCCGTTGAACTCGTTGTCAATATTTGCAAGCTGACTCATATTCGGAACGAACATAGGAGCAACAAGAATGTCGATTTTGCCGCTGTCAAGGCGTTTAACCTTGCCGATAAGCTTGATTACGCAGTTGAATGCTTCGGCATACTTTACGTCCTCGAGAGTGATATTTGTAATACCCTCGGTATGTACCGAATCGGGATAAACGTGCTTGCCGAATGCAAGGGAAGCAAGAATACAGATTTTGCGGCATGCATCGTGTCCTTCAATGTCTGCCGCAGGATTTCTCTCTGCAAAGCCGAGGTCCTGCGCAAGCTTTAATGCGTCCTCAAACTGCATACCGTCCTCGATCATTTTAGTAAGGATAAAGTTGGTTGTGCCGTTTAAGATACCTGCAATTTCATAAACTATGTTAGCTACAAGGCACTGGCTCATAGGACGGATAATCGGAATACCGCCGCCTACA
>DPHV01000004.1:0-490 GCA_003521625.1 Ruminococcus sp. | reverse complement strand
ATAATCGGAATACCGCCGCCTACAGACGCCTCGAAAAGGAAGTTTACGTTTTCTTCCTTTGCTATTGCAAGAAGCTCTGCACCGTGCGCCGCAACAAGCTCCTTGTTGGAGGTTACAACGCTTTTGCCTGCCTTTAAGCACTGCTTTACAAAGTCGTAGGCAGGATTTAAGCCGCCCATAACCTCAACAACAACTCTGACCTCACGGTCATTGATGATGTCGTTGAAGTCCTTTGTAAATCTGTCGACAAGAGGACTGTCGGGAAATTCACGCAAATCAAGAATGTGCTTGATGTAAATTTCCTCGCCAAGACTTGCAAAAAGCTTCTGTTTGTGTGTTGTGAGGATTTCGGCTACGCCTGAGCCCACAACTCCGTGTCCCATTATTGCTACTGAAACCATATCTTTACCTAACCTTTCAGTTTATTTATATGTTAATTTTTGCTGTTGTACATTATAATATACTGATGTAGCGAGCGACGCCCTCGTCG
>DPHV01000028.1:24735-41397 GCA_003521625.1 Ruminococcus sp. | reverse complement strand
GAGGGCGTCGCTCGCTACAATTATTGAATAAAATACATATATATAATATTAATGTGTATGTGTTTGCTATTCTGCGGGAGCAGGTTCAGGGATGTCGCTGCCTTCGCCGCCTCCGCCTTCGGGGTTACTGCTTTCGCCGCCCTCGGGATTACTGCTTTCACCGCCGCTGCTTTCGCCGCCGGAGTTTTCTCCTCCGGAGCTATCGCCGCTGTTTTCACCGCCGGAGTTTTCTCCTCCGCTGTTTTCACCACTGCCGGATTCTTCGCCGGAATTGTCGGAGCTGTAATTGCTGTTGTCGGCGTTATAGTCATAATATCCGCCCATAGCAGGCATATTGTCCTCGGTATAGTAACCGATATACTTGCCCATCGGACTGTCGGTTGTGACAATAAGACCGTTATATGGGTTGTACTGTGCTTCAACAAGATTTGGTGAGATGTTGTATTCCTTTTGTTCCTTGCCCTCAAGGTACTTGCCCATAACATTTGAGAAGAATCTTGCAGATGTTGAGGTGTTGCTTATGCTGGCAGGCTGGTCAAATCCGCACCAGGTAGCCATTGTTGCATAGGGGGAAAGACCGCAGAACCATGAGTCCTTGTCTTCGTCGGTTGTACCTGTTTTTCCTATAATATCCCAACCGCTGATTCTTGAATACTGTGCATTTGTGTGGGCACTGTTTGTTACGTTGTAGCTTAAAAGCCTGTTCATAATCGAGGCGGTTTCGGCTGAATAAGCCTGTTTCGGAATCGCCTCACGATTATCTATAATAATGTTATCCTCGGAGTCGGTTACATAGTAGTAGGTATACGGCTCGTAATAAAGACCGCCGTTGCCAAGGTAGTTGTATGCAGCCGCCATTTCCCTTACGGAAACACCACCGTTCATACCGCCCATTGAAAGCGCACCTGTGTTTTGTGTATCCTGTTCGGAAAGACTCTTGAATCCCATCTTTGTAACAGCCTGCTCATAGGCAACCGACGGACCGCCGATTAAATTCATAGTTTGGACTGCTGTTGCGTTTGATGACCATTCAATTGCGTCGGGCAAGAGCATATCGCCCTTGTAGCCGTAATAGGCGTTGTTTGGACCTGAAACCAGCTGACCGTTCTGATCTTTCCAGTTGTTAATAGGTTCGTCCTTTACAACAGAGGAGTAGTAAAGCATTTTATTGTCTATTGCATAGGGGTAAACAATTACGGGCTTGATTGAAGAACCGGGCTGTAGCTTGGAATGCGTTGCTCTGTCCCATTCAAGCGCCTGAGTTTTCTTCTTTGAACTTCCGACGGTTGCGATAACTCTGCCGTCAAAGCCCATAAGCACCGAACCAATCTGAAGCTCGGAGTCGTAGGTTTTATCAATACTCTGCGCAGCTTCTTCCATATAGCTCTGCATTTTTTCGTCCATTGCACAGTAAATTTTCAGACCTTCCGTGTAGAGCTTTTCGGAGGCAGCCTCCTCGCTGATGTTGTAATAGAGTGCAAGGTCCTCTCGAAGGTCATAGAACACCTGGTCGATGTACCAGTTCTGAACGTAATCGTTATCGTCGTCATCTTCTTTGGTGTTTTTAAAACCGACAAACGTCATATTTGCCGACTCTTTCATAGCATTGTCGTACTCGGACTTTGTAATCTTGCCCTGATCGTACATCTCATTAATTACAATTTCACGGCGTTGCTTATTATTGTCAGGGTAAATAAGGGGATTCCACAGGGACGGATTCTGCGTAATGCCTGCAATAGCGGCACATTCTGCAATTGAGCAGTCTTTGATGCTCTTGTCAAAATACAGCTGTGCGGCTGATTCAACGCCCTGACAGTTGTTGCCGAAGTTTACAACGTTGAGGTACGCCTCAAGAATCTGGTCCTTTGTATATTCGTCCTCAAGCTTTAATGCCTTACAGATTTCACGAAGCTTACGGTTGATAGAAACCTCGTTGTCGTCGGTTATGTTCTTTATAAGCTGTTGGGTGATTGTCGAACCGCCGTAGGTGTCCTCGCCCGTAGCAAGGTTTACAACAGCCGAGAGCGTTCTTGCCCAGTCAACGCCGTTGTGGTCATAGAAACGCTTGTCCTCAATTGCGACAACAGCGTCCTTCATAGCCTGCGGAATATCCTGATTGTCAACCCAGATTCGGTTTTCGGTGCTGTAAAGCGTCTGATATTCCTTGAACTCGCCCGTTTTGTCATCTTTAATATAGATAAAGCTTGTCTGATTAAGCGACTTTGCCTTGAGGTCAATGCCCGTAGGCTCGGAGGCGAGTGTGAAAATGTAGATTGAAAGTGAAATGCCTGCTATGAAAAGTGCGACAAAGCAGATTGTAAATGCGGTGAGCAGAAATTTACACAGTCCTTTAAAAAATCTTTTTACTCCGCTTTCGCTTTTTTCGTTAATGCCGTTATCAGCGGATTTATCCGTGTAACGGCTTATGTCTGTTTCACGTTTGTTACGCATATTTACTCCTTTAACGGCAATTTGCCTGTTTGAGACTCATTATACAATGTAAAGTCTTTATAATACAATTATGTTGATAAAATAGAGTAAAAAACACTATTAATAGTTATTATAGCACCTCAAATGAAAAAAATAAATATCTTAAATCAAATTTTTATTAAAAAATATAGAGTTTCAGCGAGTGTTTTTTATATAAATGGGTGAATATTCGGCGCTTTACGGGAAAAACTACGGGTAATAAGCGTTCAAAGTGAGGAATTTAATATGAAAAAGCTGGTACTTATTACGGGAATAATACTTATGGTGTGCCTGTTTACAAGCGTTTATGCCACTCCTTCGGCAACTGTCGGGACTAATGCAACGGTAACGGAGGAAAACAAAGACAGCGAAAATGAAGTTTTTGTGCTGAAATCCGAAAACAATCACATTGTTGTCTACAAATTCGGCGAAAATACTCCGTATATGACGACTGATACGCTTGTCAGCACGCTTCCCAAAGGGGATATTATGCTGCTTGAAAAGGGAATAGAGGTAAAGGGAGAAGAAAATCTCAAAAAATCGCTGGAGGATTTTTGCAGCTGATACTAAAACCTGATTAAAAGCTTTATAGGATTTTTGAGCATATTTTTTGTCAGACGAGTGAGATTCCGCTGAAATGCTGACGCATTTCGAGGACAGCTCACGAAGTGTGGCAGAAAATATACCAAAAAGATATTTTAGTTTTAATTAGGTTTTAGCATGTTAATATTATCGGTTTTATTTGGTTTTATATTGGAAATAAAAGGGCTATTACCCAAAAAATTGAACATATATATTGACTTTTGAACTCTTTTGAGTTAGTATTATTTTAAAATGCCATAATATTAAAATAAGGTAACTGCGGCTTTGTGCGTTGCACTTGTATGATGAAATCTTGCAAATCATCAGGTTGTCGCAAACCGCAGTATCATGCAGAAAAGGAGAATGTACATATGATTTCTACCGTTATAGATCAGTCGCTCGGTCTTGAGTTCCCTATCTTTCAGGGAGGTATGGCGTGGGTAGCTGATGCGTCTTTGGCTGCAGGCGTTTCCAACGCAGGCGGTTTAGGTCTTATTGCCGCAATGAACTCAAACGGCGAACAGCTCCGTGAGGAAATCCGTAAGTGCAAGGAGCTTACCGACAAGCCCTTCGGCGTAAACATTATGCTGATGAGTCCCTTTGCAGCAGAGGTTGCAGACGTTGTTGTCGAGGAAGGCATAAAGGTTGTTACAACCGGTGCAGGAAACCCCGGCAAGTATATGCCCAAATGGCTTGAAGCAGGAATTAAGGTTATACCCGTAGTTCCCAGCGTTGCGCTTGCAAGAAAGATGGAGAAAAACGGCGCTTTTGCAGTTATTGCAGAGGGCGGCGAGTCGGGCGGTCACGTTGGCGACTTAACGACAATGGCTCTTGTACCTCAGGTAGTTGACGCTGTTTCAATTCCCGTAATTGCAGCAGGCGGTATCGCAGACGGCAGACAGATTGCCGCCGCTTTTATGCTCGGCGCAGTCGGCGTTCAGGTAGGAACAAGATTCCTCGTTGCAGAGGAATGTACAATTGCTCAGGAATATAAGGATAAAATTTTAAAGGCAAAGGATATTGATACCGTTGTTACGGGCAAAAGGCTCGGACATCCCGTTCGTGCAATCAGAAATGCCTTTACACGTGAATACACAAAGGCAGAGTACAACTCATCAGAGGTTTCGGACGAGGAGCTTGAAAATATGGGTATCGGCAAATTGCGTCTGGCTGTAAGAGAGGGCGACGTTTCAAACGGCACAGTGCTTGCAGGTCAGGTAGCCTCTATGGTTAAAAAGGAACAGCCGGCTCGTGAGATGATTGTTGAAATGTTCACACAGGCTGAAGAAGTATTGAACGGAGCGACAAAATGGGTAAAATAGCGTTTATTTTTTCGGGACAGGGCGCACAGTACAGCGGAATGGGCAAGGAGCTTTATGACTTTTCTCCTGCCGCAAAGGCTGTTTATGATATGGCGGATTCTGTAAGAGAGGGTACTTCAAAGCAGTGCTTTGAGGGCAGTACAGAGGAGCTTTGCAAGACGGTGAACACACAGCCCTGCGTATTCACAGCAGACCTTGCGGCGGCTTATGCGCTTGTTGAAAAGGGAATCAAGCCTGACTGCGTTGCAGGCTTTTCACTCGGCGAAATTGCGGCTCTTGCGTTTTCAAAAATGCTCTCCGACGAAGAAGCATTTAAGCTTGTCTGCAAACGAGGCGAGCTTATGGACAAGGCGGCTACCGAGAATCCCGGTGCAATGGCGGCTGTTATGAAGCTTACGCCGCAGCAGGTTGAGGAGATTTGCGCTAAGTTTGACAAGACATATCCCGTAAACTACAACTCGCCTGCACAGACTGTTGTTGCAACAACAAGCGAAAATGCAGACAAATTCTGTGAAGCCGTAAAGGAAGCAGGCGGCAGAGCAAAGCTGCTTGCAGTAAGCGGTGCATTCCACTCACCGTTTATGGCTGAAGCCGCTGACGGACTTGCAGAGTATATGGAGAATGTTGATTTTTCACAGCCTGAAACCGTAATTTACTCGGACGTTACGGCAAAGCCTTATGTGGGTGACTACAAGGCTCTTGTAAAGGCACAGGTTGAAAGCCCCGTAAAGTGGCAGACAATCGTTGAAAATATGGTTGCTGACGGAGTTGACACGTTTATCGAGGTCGGCGTCGGCAAAACGCTGACAGGTCTTGTAAAGAGAATCAACGGCGACGTAAAGGCGTTCAAGGTTGAAACTCCTGCCGATATTGAGGCGCTGGAGCTTTGATTTAATATATATTTCGCAGGGCAGATTTTGTGTTCCTGCCGCAGAAATTCGGAGGTAAATAATATGGATTTTACAAATAAAACAGCCGTAGTAACAGGCGGCTCAAGAGGAATCGGTCTTGCAATCGCAACAAAGCTTGCTCAGGGCGGTGCAAACATTGCAATTCTCTATGTAGGTGACGAGAGCGAGGGTATCAAGGCTAAGGAAGAGCTTTCTCAGTACGGCACAAAGGTTGAGCAGTATTTCTGCGACGTATCCGACTTTGAGGCTTCACAGAAGGTAGTTGAGCAGGTTATCGAGGAGTTCGGCGGAATTGATTTCCTCATCAACAACGCAGGAATCACACGTGACAAGCTCATTCTCAATATGGACGAAAAGGACTTTGACGCAGTAATCGGCGTAAACCTCAAGGGTACTTTCAATATGATTAAGCACACCTACAAGCACTTTATGAAAAAGCGTTTCGGCAGAATCGTAAGCACATCTTCAATTGTAGGTCTTAACGGCAACGCAGGACAGGCTAACTATTCCGCTTCAAAGGCAGGCATTATCGGCCTTACAAAGTCCGTTGCAAAGGAGCTTGCAGGCAGAGGAGTTACAGCTAACGCAGTTGCTCCCGGCTACATCGGAACAGATATGACAAATGTGCTTTCCGACAAGGTAAAGGACGCTATGAAGGCACAGATTCCCGCAAAGCGCATCGGTACTCCCGAGGACGTTGCAAACGTTGTAGCATTCCTTTGCTCTGACGAAGCATCTTACGTTACAGGCGAGGTTATCCGTGTAGACGGCGGCCTTGCAATGTGAGTCGCCACTAATTTTTAATTATTAATTGTTAATTTTCTCGTTGGAGGTAAATATGAGCAGAAGAGTAGTAGTAACAGGACTTGGCGCAATCACTCCAGTCGGCAATGACGTTGACACAATGTGGAAAAATCTTGTTGACGGCGTTTGCGGTATTGAAACAATCACAGAGTTTGACACAAGCGAATTAAAGGTTCACATTGCAGGTACTGTAAAGGATTTTGAACCCGAAAAATACATTGAAAAAAGAGAAGTAAGAAAGCTTGACCTTTACACACAGTACGCTCTTGCGGCTGCACAGCAGGCTGTTGATGACAGCGGCATTATGGGCAAGATTGATGAAAACCGTTTCGGCGTTTACATAGGCGCAGGTATCGGCGGACTTCACACATTTGAAAAGAACACAATCGCTATGGAAAAGGGCGGCGCAAAGAAGGTTTCTCCGTTCTTCATTCCTATGATGATCGGTAACATCGCAACCGGTAACGTTGCTATCCGCTTCAACGCAAAGGGCGCTTCACTTTCAGTAATCAGTGCCTGCGCAACAGGTACAAACTCAATCGGCGAGGCTTTCCACGCAGTAAAGGACGGCTATGTTGACGCTGTAATCGCAGGCGGTACCGAGGCTGTTATTTCTCCGCTCACAATCGCAGGCTTCCAGAACATCAAGGCTCTTTCAACAAATCCCGACCCGAAGAAGGCTTCACGTCCGTTCGATAAAGACCGTGACGGCTTTATTATGGGCGAGGGCGCAGGTATGCTTATCCTTGAAGAGTACGAGCACGCAAAGGCAAGAGGCGCAAAGATTTACGCTGAATTCTGCGGCTACGGCAACACCTGCGACGCTCACCACGTAACAGCTCCCGACCCCGAGGGTGCAGGCCTTGCAAGAGCAATTGAAATTGCGTTCAAGGAGGCAAACGTTCCCGAAGACGCAGAAATTTATATAAACGCACACGGCACAAGCACACACTTAAATGACTTAACAGAAACAATGGCTATCAAAACCGCTCTCGGTCAGAAGGCTTATGACGCTAACATCAGCTCTACAAAGTCAATGACAGGTCATATGCTCGGCGCAACAGGCGCAGTAGAGGCAATTGCCGCAATCAAGGCTCTTGACGAGGGTATTATTCCCCCGACAATCAACCTTGACGAGCCTGACGAGGAGCTTGACCTTAACTACACTCCCAACAAGGCTGTTAAGCGCAATGTAAACGTTGCGGCTTCAACAAACCTCGGCTTTGGCGGTCACGACGCATGCGTTGTATTCAAAAAGATTTAATTAATCTGAAAGGACATTACTTATGTATAACACTGAACAAATCAAGGAGTTAATAAAGGTTCTTGAGGACTCATCATTATCCGTGCTTGAAATTGTTGAAAAGGACGGCTCAAAAATCCGTCTTGAAAAGGCTCAGCCTGCACAGCAGATTGTAAATACAATTCCCGTTGCAAACGGCGTTGCGGCTCCGGCACCCATTCCCACAGTGCCCGTTGAGTCAGCCCCTGCGGTTACTGCGGCTCCTGTTGCAGATAGTTCAAAAACAATTGACGCTCCTATCGTAGGCGTTTTCTATGCTGCTTCCGCTCCCGGAAAGGCTCCCTATGTAAGCACAGGCAAAAAGGTCAAAAAAGGCGATGTTGTCTGCATTATCGAGGCTATGAAGTGTATGAACGAAATTCAGGCTGAAGAGGACGGCGAAATCGTTGAAGTTCTCGTCAAGGACGGCGAGCTTGTAGAATACGGTCAGCCGCTGTTCAAAATTAATTAAGCAGAATCATTCAGCATTGTCGTATCAATATAAATTGCAACGCAATCTATATTAATCATAGTCAAAAAGAAAAGGAAATATAACTATGCTTAATCAGGAAGAAATCAAAAAAATACTCCCTCACCGTGACAATATGCTCCTCGTTGAAGAGGCTGAAAGCGTAGATGAAAACACGGCAAAGGGAAGATATACAATAAACGGCGACGAATTCTTTTTGCAGGGACATTTCCCCGGCAACCCTGTTGTTCCGGGCGTTATCCTCTGCGAAATGATGGGACAGGCAAGCTGTTGCCTGCTTGCAGACAAGGTTAAAAACTGCACGCCTTATTTTACAAAGATGAACAACGTAAAGTTCAAAAATCCCGTAAAGCCGGGCGATACCCTTGAGAGCGTTTGCACACTGACAAAGAGCAGAGGTGCATTCTACTTCATTGACGCAAAGGGTTATGTTGACGGCAAGCTGTGCGTTAGCGCCGAGCTGTCGTTTGCTCTTGTTGAGAATAAGTAATTACCTATTAACGCAATAAAATTGGAAGTGAAAAGATGTTTTCTAAAATTCTGATTGCCAACCGTGGAGAAATTGCGGTTAGAATTATCCGTGCCTGCCGTGAAATGGGCATTTCAACGGTTGCAATATATTCCGAGGCTGACAAGAACGCAATGCACGTTCAGCTTGCCGACGAAAGCTATTGCGTAGGCGGAAACAGAGTAGCCGACAGCTACCTCAATATGCCCGCAATCCTCACCGTAGCTGTTGAAAGCGGTGCACAGGCTATTCACCCCGGTTACGGACTTCTGTCTGAAAACGCAAAGTTTGTTTCGCTCTGCGAGCAGTGCAACATCAACTTTATAGGTCCTACCTCTGATATGATTAAACTCCTCGGTGACAAGGACAACGCACGTAAAACAATGCGTGCCGCAGGTGTTCCCGTAACTCCCGGCTGTGATATTGTTGAAAACGTTGAACAGGCTGTTGAAGAAGCCAAGAAAATCGGATTTCCTCTGCTTATCAAGGCTCGTTCGGGCGGCGGCGGAAAGGGAATACGTAAGGTTGACTCAATCGAGCAGTTCGAGGAGGCTTTTCTCTCTGCGTCTGCCGAGGCACAGGCGGCTTTCGGTGACGGTGCCTGCTACATAGAAAAGTTTATTCATCCCGTAAAGCACATTGAAATGCAGCTTCTCTGCGACAAGTACGGCAACACTATCTGCCTTGGGGAAAGAGAATGTTCTGTTCAGCGAAAAAATCAGAAGATGATTGAAGAAAGCCCCAGCCCTGCGCTTGATGAAAAAACTCGTAAGGAAATGATGATTGCCGCAGTCAAGGCGGCAAAGGCTGTTAACTACGTAAACGCCGGTACTGTTGAATTTCTGCTTGACAAGAACAACAACTTCTACTTTATGGAAATGAACACTCGTTTGCAGGTTGAGCACGGTGTAACCGAAATGGTAACGGGACTTGATATAGTTCAGTGGCAAATCAGAATTGCCGCAGGTGCAAAGCTTTCACGCACGCAGGACAGCATTTTCACTCACGGAAACGTAATCGAATGCAGAATCAATGCCGAAAATCCCGACAAGGGATTCCGCCCGAGCTGCGGAAGAATCAAAAGACTTCACATCCCCGGTGGCTCGTTTGTGCGCTTTGACACAGCAATTTTGCAGGATTACTTTGTTCCGCCTTACTACGATTCGATGATAGGCAAGCTGATTGTTCAGGCAAGAAGCCGCTCGGAGGCTATCAGAAAAATGAAGATGGCGTTATCCGAGCTTGTCATAGAGGGCGTTGACATAAACCGTGATTTGCTTGCCGAAATTTTATCTGACGAGCAGTTTGTAAGCGGTGAATATACAACCGATTTTATGGTTGATTTTGAAAAGCGCCGCAACAGTAAAAATTAACTTTATAGTTTGGAGTTATTATGGATTTATTTTCTTTCAGAAAACCGAAAAATGAGCTTGAGTCGCTTCCCGATGAACAGCAGAACGTGCCGTTTATTCCCGATGAAATGTGGATAAAATGCCCCAAGTGCAACACAATGCTTCTCACCACCGATATGGAGGAGAATCTGCATGTCTGCACAAAGTGCGACCATCATTTCAGAATGAATGCAAAGCAGAGAATTTCAATGTTTGCCGACGGCGACAGCTTTGTTGAGCATGATGCAGATATGGAAAGCAAAAATATCCTTGATTTTCCAGGCTATGACGCAAAGCTTGAAAAAGCAAGGACAAAGGGAAGCAAGGAGTCCGTAATCTGCGGCGAATGCAGAATCGGCGGAATCAATGCTGTTCTCTGCGCAATGGACCCTGATTTTATGATGGGCAGTATGGGAACGGTGACAGGCGAAAAAATCACACGTGCTTTTGAATATGCAACCGATAATAATCTGCCGATTGTAGTGTGCACCGTTTCGGGCGGCGCAAGAATGCAGGAGGGTATTTTGTCCCTTATGCAGATGGCAAAAACCTCGGGTGCGGTAAAACGCCACAGCGACGCAGGACTTCTCTATATAACGATTCTTACAGACCCGACAACAGGCGGCGTTACGGCTTCCTTTGCAATGGAGGGTGACATAATTCTAGCAGAACCCGACACGCTCGTTGCATTTGCAGGTCCGAGAGTTATTGAGCAGACAATTCGCCAGAAGCTCCCCAAGGACTTCCAGACATCGGAATTTGTCCTTCAGAAAGGCTTTATTGATGCGGTTGTAAGCAGAAGCAATCTGAAAGATACGGTAGTAAAACTACTTAAAATACACGGATACGGTGTTGAGGAGGCAGAGTAATGACAGCATATGAAAAGGTTATGGCGGCGAGAGATTCCGGCAAGCTTACGGCTGTAGATTACATCGCCAAGATGTTCGGCGACAGCTTTATCGAGCTTCACGGCGACCGCAGATTTGCCGACGACAAGGCTGTTGTTTCGGGACTTGCAATGCTCTACGATATGCCCGTTACGGTAATCGGACTTGAAAAGGGCAGAAACACCAAGGAGCGTATGGAGCGCAATTTCGGACAGGCTCATCCCGAGGGCTACCGCAAGGCCTTAAGACTTATGAAGCAGGCTGAAAAGTTCCGCCGTCCTGTGCTTTGTCTTGTTGACACAAGCGGCGCATTCTGCGGAATCGGCGCAGAGGAGAGAGGTCAGGGACAGGCTATTGCGGAAAATCTTATGGAAATGATGGCTCTTAAAACTCCGATTCTCACAATTTTAATCGGTGAGGGCGGCAGCGGCGGTGCGCTTGCACTTGCAGTTGCAGACGAGGTGTGGATGCTCGAAAATTCCGTTTATTCGGTAATTTCCCCCGAGGGCTGTGCGTCAATTCTATGGAAAGACAGCACAAAGGCTCCGCAGGCGGCAGAGGCTCTTAAGATGACAGCACAGGATTTGTTTGACCTCGGCGTTATCGAGCGTATTATCCGCCAGCCTAAGGCAGACGACAAGGCTATGTTTGAAAGTCTGAAACTTCTCGTCAGCCGTACATTTGAAAAGAATCTTGCAATGACCGACGAAGAATTGACAAGCGCACGTTACAACCGTTTCCGCAAATTAGGGGCGAATATATAAATTTTACGACAAATTTAATAAAATAATAAAATAGGTATTGACTTGATAAAATATATATGTTAGAATAGTTGTACCTCTGAAAGGGGCTTATTTTTTTGTGCCCTATTGAGGGAGGCTAAAATATTCCGAAATAACCGGGAGGTGCCGTTATGAGAGTTAAAATCACATTGGCCTGCACAGAGTGCAAACAGCGTAACTACAACACAATGAAGAACAAGAAGAACAGTCCCGACAGACTTGAAATGAACAAGTATTGCCGTTTCTGTAAGAAACACACTCTTCACAAAGAAACTAAATAATGGAGGTACATCATGGCTGACAAAAAGCTTGACGCAAAAAAGGCAGACGTTAAAAAGCCTGCTAAAAAAAGCAAGAAGCCTAATGTATTCAAAAGGCTTATTAAGTACCTCGGCGCATGTAAGGGTGAGCTTAAGAAAATAACCTGGCCGTCTGCGAAAACTACCACAAAGAATTTCGGCATTGTTATTGCCGTAATCATTGTTATGGGACTTTTCATATTCGCTCTCGACAGAGGCTTGTATGCATTGCTCGGCTTGGTTATGAATACTGCTGCTTAACCGAGCGTTATTACTTCAGCTTACGAAAGGAAGAAAGTTATAATGCCGGAAACAGAAGCAAAATGGTATGTTGTGCATACCTATTCGGGTTACGAAAACAAGGTTGCCGCTGATTTAATGACTACAGCGGAAAACAGAAATCTTCAGGATATGATTATCGACGTCAAGGTTCCTACCGAGATTGTTACAGAAACAGTCGGCGATAAGACCAAAGAAGTTGAAAGCAAAATCTATCCGGGATATGTTTTTGTAAAAATGGTTTATACCGATGAAACCTGGTATGTTGTCCGCAATATCCGTGGATGCACAGGATTTGTCGGTCCGGGATCAAAACCCGTTCCTCTTACCGATGCAGAAGTTTACAGAATGGGCGTTGAAACAAGAAGCGTTAAGGTTTCATATTCTGTAGGCGATTCGGTACGTATTATTGACGGTCCGCTTGAGGACTTCGTCGGTGTTGTAGAAGAAATTGACGCCGACAAAGACTACGTCCGTGTTACTGTTTCTATGTTCGGACGTGAAACTCCGGTTGAGCTCGAGCTTGCTCAGGCTGAACCGATAGAAGATTAATTCAACAATAATCAGCCAAATGGCTTTTTATTGGGAACGTTTCGTTCCCTGTGGGAGGGACCCTACACAGTGGCGTCCCGCAATTTACCACGAATTTTGGAGGTGCAAACACAATGGCTCAGAAGGTTGTAGGCTTAATTAAACTACAGATTCCCGCCGGAAAAGCTACTCCGGCACCGCCTGTTGGTCCGGCACTCGGTCAGCACGGCGTAAACATTGTTGCGTTCACAAAGGATTTTAATGAGCGTACAAAGAATGACATCGGTCTTATCATTCCTGTTGTAATTACAGTATATGCTGACCGTTCGTTCACTTTCGTTACAAAGACTCCGCCTGCTGCTGTTCTTCTTAAGAAGGCTTGCGGTATTGAAAGCGGTTCCGGTGTACCGAATAAGACAAAGGTTGCTCAGATTACTAAAGAGCAGATTACTAAAATCGCAGAGCAGAAAATGCCCGATCTCAATGCAGGCTCGCTTGACGCAGCAATCAGCATGATTGCCGGCACAGCAAGAAGCATGGGTATTACAGTAGTTGACTAATTTATCCGGGTGGGAGGAATTTTCCGATTGACCACCTAACAATGGAGGAAGACTGATGAAACACGGTAAAAAATATGTTGACGCTGCAAAGCTCGTTGACAGAACTAAATTATATGATTCAGGCGAAGCTCTTGATACAGTTATCAAAACTGCAACAGCTAAGTTTGACGAAACCGTTGAGCTTCATGTAAAGCTCGGCGTTGACAGCCGTCACGCTGACCAGCAGGTAAGAGGTGCGGTTGTTCTTCCTAACGGTACAGGTAAAAACGTAAGAGTTCTTGCAATCTGTAAGGGTGCTAACGAGGATCTTGCAAAGGAAGCAGGCGCAGACTATGTAGGCGCAGAGGATATGACTCAGAAGATTCAGCAGGAAAACTGGATGGACTTCGACGTTCTTATTACAACACCCGACTGCATGGGTCTTGTAGGTCGTCTTGGTAGAATCCTCGGACCGAGAGGTCTTATGCCTAACCCCAAGGCAGGCACTGTTACTCCTGATATTGCTAAGGCTGTTAAGGAAGCAAAGGCCGGTAAGATTGAATACCGTCTTGACAAAACAAACATCATTCACTGCCCCATCGGCAAGGTAAGCTTCGGCACACAGAAGCTTAACGAGAACCTCGATACTCTTATGGATGCTATCGTTAAGGCTAAGCCTGCTGCTGCAAAGGGTCAGTACATCCGTTCAGTTGCCGTTACTTCAACAATGGGACCGAGCGTAAGATTGAACCCCACAAAGTTTGGCGTTTAATTACAAATTAATCTGATATTTACACAATAGTGTGAATATAAATTCGCTGTTCTAAAGACAGCAGGTGCTTTTAGCATAAAGGGATTTCCCACCTGCCGAGGAAGATGCAAATTACTTATTGTATTTTTGCAGCCGTCCGAGGCCTCGGGCGGCTTCTTTTTTACTTTTTAAGAAACGGCTCGACTTTTTATGAACTGCGTATTACTCTTTTTCATTTCGGAGGTGAAATAATTGCCAAGTCAAAGTGTTTTAGAGCAGAAGAAAGCAATCGTTGCAGAGCTTTCCGAAAGAATTAAAAACTCTGTAACAGGTGTTGTTGTATCATACGAGGGTATCAACACTGAAGACGACACAAAGCTCAGAAAAGAGCTTCGTGAGAACAACGTACAGTACACAGTTGTAAAGAACACACTTCTTTCACGTGCTTGTGACGAGGTTGGTCTTGAGGACTTAAAGCCCGTTCTTGAGGGTACAACAGCTATCGCAACAAGTGACAGCGAATACGCTGCCGCAGCAAGAATTCTTTGCAACTACGCAAAGGATCACGACAACTTCAAGGTTAAGTCGGCTTATCTTGACGGTGCTGTTATTGATATGGATACAATCACAGCTCTTTCAAAGCTCCCGACAAGAGAAGTTCTTCTTGCAAACGTACTCGGTGCATTCCAGGCACCTATCGCATCCTTCGCACGTGCCGTACAGGCTATTGTTGACAAGGGTGGTGTAGAAGCTTGCGCAGCTGAAGCTGAAGCAGCTCCTGCAGAAACAGAGGCTCCCTCAGAGGAAGCTCCTGCAGCAGAATAATCTGCAATTTAAATTAAAATTAACTACATTTATATCGGAGGTAAATTAAAATGGCATCAGAAAAAATTACTGCTATTATTGAAGAATTAAAAGGCCTCACAGTTCTTGAGCTTTCAGAGCTCGTTCACGCTGTAGAGGATGAATTTGGCGTATCCGCTGCTGCTGCAGTTGCAGTTGCAGGTCCTGCTGCTGACGGCGGCGCAGCTGCTGCAGAGCAGACAGAGTTTGACGTTGTACTTAAGGGTGCAGGCGGCAACAAGATTGCTGTTATCAAGGTTGTTCGTGAGCTCACAGGTCTTGGTCTTAAGGAAGCAAAGGCTCTCGTTGACGGCGCTCCCAAGACAGTTAAGGAAGCTGTTTCTAAGGACGACGCTGAAGCTATGAAGGCAAAGCTCGAAGAGGCTGGCGCAGAAGTAGAATTAAAGTAATTCACTTATCCGAAAAAATTACGGCTGTCCGTTACGGGCAGCCGTTTTTGTTTTCCGATTGACAGCATAAAAATGTAATGCTATAATCGTAATGTAGCAAAGATTTCAGTTTCCGGAGTTTATCATAATGAATAATACAAATTGCCCTTGCAAAAGAATAAAATGCGAAAGATACGGTAATTGCAACGCTTGCAGGGAACATCACAAAAATAAAAAATCATTGACTTTTTGTGACAGACTTAAAAAGAAAGAGCAGAGAAAAGTCGACAGACAGAGAAAAAGGGAACGGTAATTTACGTAAGGGAGTTATCTGAATATGATATTTCAAATAATCGCAATTGTAATTCTGACTGTATTTTATGGGTGCTATTTCACAAAAATGATTAGTCAGAGGAAAAAAGGAATACAGACCGACCAGATTGGCAAGGGAAAAGTCGGCTTTGTAAAGTTTATTGAGGTTACAATGAAAATTATAACTATCATTGTACCCATTGCGGAAATTATCAGTATTTTTGTGAACTTTTCCGTACTGCCTGTGTGGGCGAGAATTGCGGGTATTTGTATAGCTGTGACAGGAGTTTCGGTGTTTATAACTTCTGTTGTTACTATGCGTGACAGCTGGAGAGCAGGTGTATCTAAAACGGATAAGACAGAGCTTGTAACGAGCGGTATTTACAGCTTCAGCCGAAATCCTGCATTTCTCGGTTTTGACCTTGTTTATTTGGGTATCTTGTTGATGTTTTTTAACTTGCCGCTTTACATAATTTCTCTGCTTGCAATTATAATTCTTCATTTGCAGATAGTAAACGTAGAAGAGGATTTTTTGATTGATACTTTTGGAGAGGAATACCTGAATTATAAGAGAAAGGTTTGCAGATATTTCGGAAGAAGATAAAGTGTGCATTAAAGGTTGTTTCAGAAAGGAAAAGCGATGAAACTTGAAGAAATTAGAAATTACTGCTTGAGCAAGCACAAAGCATGTGAAACTTATCCATTCGGTGAAATTCCAATATGCTATAAGGTGAACAACAGAATATTTGCACAGATTTATCCCAAAGCAGAGGATTTTAAAATCACGCTGAAATGTACTGCCGAGGTCGGAGATTTTTACAGAAGAATGTATCCGAATATAGTAGTCAGAGGATATCATTGTCCGCCCGTCCAACAGCCTTATTGGAATACGGTTTATCTGACTGATTTCCCCGATGACGAGCTTATAAATATGATTGACCACGCATATGAAACAGTAATTAAAAGCTTCAGCAAGAAAGTTCAGAAGCAGATAGCGGAAGATAACGAGTAATTTATTTATATTTTGATGTAATAAGCGTCGAATAAGGTAGTTTAAAAATCAACTTCTCTTTAGATAAAAGTGAGTCAAAACTATTGACAAATGCAATAGTATGTGATATAATAATTTTCGTTGACTGATAAGACACGGCGACATAGCCAAGCGGTAAGGCACGAGTCTGCAAAACTCTGATTCCCCAGTTCGATTCTGGGTGTCGCCTCCATAGAAAAAGCACTTCAGCACGGAGTGCTTTTTCTTTCAGATTAACGTGGGAGCATAGCTCAGCTGGGA
>DPHV01000028.1:0-24572 GCA_003521625.1 Ruminococcus sp. | reverse complement strand
TCGAGCCCTATTGTTCCCACCATTTTTTGTTTATTATGTGTTTTAAATATAGAGCAAACGTTTGTGGTATTGCCTCGAACCTGTGAAGGTTACGACGTAAAGAAAACAGTCCAGTGGACTGTTTTTAGTCGGAAGCGGTGAGGTTGGTACCGAATGCGAAGCATTGGGTAACCGAGCCATCAAATGCGTAGCATTTGGTCGAGCCCTATTGTTCCCACCATTTTTTGTTTAATAATGCATTTTAAATAAAAGCAATACTTATAGTGTTATAACCTCGAACCTGTGAAGGTTACGACGTAAAGAAAACAGTCCGGTGGACTGTTTTTAGTCGGAAGCGGTGAGGTTGGTACCGAATGCGAAGCATTGGGTAACCGAGCCATCAAATGCGCAGCATTTGGTCGAGCCCTATTGTTCCCACCATTTTTGTTTAATAATTCATTTAATATATGCGGATGTAGCTCATCTGGTANNTGGCAGGTGAACTACTATCCTGATAGCGGTCAGGTGGGGCTGGTGGAGTTCTTGATGGACTCGGAGACAACAGCGGCCATGGCGGCGCCGCCACCGAAAGATCAGGCCGGAGAGACAGGGGACGCAGAGTGATAGAAAAATAAATCAGGAAAAGCCTTGACAAATAAGAAGACCTCTGTTAAAATATCCCTTGTTCTCGCGGGCATAGCTCATCTGGTAGAGCGCCACCTTGCCAAGGTGGAGGTAGCGGGTTCGAGCCCCGTCATCCGCTCCAAAAAACACCACCCATTATTTTGGAGTGGTGTTTTTTTATTTGTTATGTAAATAAATCTAATTCAGTTCAAAAATTTCTTTATGTAATCTCTGCCCAGAAGCCTTTTAAGTTCAAAAGTTTTTTCGGTTTCGGCAAAAAATCGTATGTTGTTTTCAAGCATTGCCTCGGCAAAATATGTGAGCCTGCCGTAATTTTCAAACAAGCTTTTAAGCTTTTTCTGTTCCGAATTGTTGAGCTTTTCTTTAAGCTCTGCGATATTTCCGTATTTCATTTTGTCATAAAGCAAAATTCTGTATGCGCTTATCAGATTCTTAAGATATTTGCCGCATTGCTCGCTGCCCTTGTGTTTAAGATAGAAATATACGAGAAAAGTAAAGTCCATATTTGAAAACTCGCCGAAAACATTTGAAAAACCTGAATTTCTGTTTGCATAATCAATCAGCAAATTGCAATTATAAATCATTCTTTGAGCATAGTCATCTATGGAATCGTAGAAAAACAGCCTGTTGTATTCTGTTTTCAAAATATCAAGACAAAGCGCAAAAAATTCTTCGGGATTTTCAAATCCGTTTTTAACAGGTATGCCAAGACTTTTCGCAATAACCCTGAAAGTAAACAGGCAGTTTTTGCTCCGGCTTATTGCATCCTCATTTACATAGAATTCGGGCAGAACACGGAATATAAGATCAATATCTTCATTTTGTTTCCCTTGAATTTCAAGTAATTCAACATACGAAAACAAGCCGTTTTTGTAACCTGCAAAACAGCCGTCGCACCATTTAATACCTTTGTCTGCAAAAAAGTTTTCAAATGAGCTTCTGAATGCTTCGGAAACCTGATTTGAAATCATTGTCATAAACTCCTGTCTGTTTTGTCGTATACTAACAATCCTACTGTTATTAATTTTAAGATAAATAGAATTTATGTCAATACTGTTTGCAAAAACGACCGTTTTTATGACAAAAATGATTATTATTCAAACGGGTCGTTGGTGTCACGCTTGTCGGAAATTTCATAGATTTTGAGGTTGTTGTCACCGTCGCACACTGCAAGGAAAATATCCTTTTGTTTTTGCCCCTTGATTTTGAGCTGGCGGTTAAGCCAGTCTGTATTGTTTCCTGTACTTTTCAGGTTTTTCTCGAATACCTTACCGTCCGAAATTACAACAACCTCGGGGCGTGTGTGGTTTACTCTGATTTTCATATCAAAGGGAGTGACAGGACTTTTGTTGCTTTTGACAAGGACAGAAAGCTGACCGTTTTGTTCAAGATAAGCAGTTTCAATGTCTTCAAGGCAGAAATAACCCTTGTTGCGCAGCATTGAGAGAAATTCGTTCATATCAATTTTTGCCGTCATAAGATTTTTCTTGTATATTTTTCCCTTGTCGTAAAGCACAATGGTTTTACCTGTGAAAAATCGCCTTAAAGCGATTGATTTCTGCGAAAGGTAGGAGAGAAGGATTACTACAGCCGCATAAATTATCAGCGCAATCAGGCATTCGAAAAAAGCATCAAAGCCGTTTGTTGCCATTTCTGCGGCAATTGAACCGATTGTGATTCCGTTGATGTAGTCAAACAAGTTAAGGTTAGCCATCTGCTTGTTGCCGATTAGCTTTGAAAGAATGAATAAAACAAGCAGTGAAACGGGTGCGGTAATCAGAGCATGCCGAAAGTCCATAATAATCCCTCCGAGAGATTATTATGGACTTTTTCTTTTTTATTATACATTAATAAACACGTAATTTACCAAGGTTTAATCGTTCCTGTAAGCTCTGTAACGCTCTTTAAGCCGTTCTCATCAAGGAAGCGGTTGATACCCTCGTTAATCTTAATCGGCGCATACGGGTCGGAAAAGAACACAGTTCCTATTTGCAACGCAGATGCACCTGCAATCAGCATTTCAACAGCGTCCTGCCACGTTGAAATTCCACCCATTCCGATTATCGGAATTTTAACAGCACCTGCAACCTGCCAAACCATTCTGACAGCAACGGGGAATATTGCCGGACCGCTCATTCCGCCTGTGTTGTTGCGGATAATGGGGCGGCGGGTGTTGATGTCAATTCTCATTCCCGTAAGTGTGTTAATCATTGAAATTGCGTCTGCACCGTTTGCCTCAGCCGATTTCGCAATTGAAACAATGTCGGTTACGTTGGGGCTTAACTTTACGATAAGCGGCTTTGTGCAATGTCTGCGCACGGCGTCGGTGATTGCGCCGACGGACTCACAGCTTGTTCCGAACTGGACGCCGCCGCTCTTGACGTTGGGGCAGGAGATATTCATCTCAATCATATCGATGTCCGTGTCGCTTAACTTTTCAGCCATTTCGCAGTACTCCTCGGGAGTGTTGCCTGCAATGTTTGCAATGACAACAGTATTCTGCTGTTTGAGCCACGGCAAGTCCTCTTTGATAAACACGTCAACGCCCGGATTCTGCAAGCCTACGGCATTGAGCATACCCGAAGGTGTTTCGGCTACTCTCGGCACAGGATTGCCGTCACGGCGTTTTAGAGTGATTCCCTTGCACGAAATTCCGCCGAGCTTTTCAAGCGGATAAAATTCGCCGTATTCACGGCCGAAGCCGAATGTACCCGAAGCGGCTATAAGAGGATTGTTAAATTCAACTCCAGCAATTTTTACAGATAAATCAGCCATTAAAATACAACCTCCTCTGCGTTGAATACGGGACCGTTTTTGCAGACGTGCTGCATAATCTCCTCACCGTTTTTTCTTACCTTGACGGCGCACACAAGACAGGCGCCGATTCCGCAAGCCATTCTCTCTTCAAGAGAAATCCGGCACGGCTTTTTATTTTCTTTGCATACTGCGGTAACAGCCTTTAGCATAGGAGTAGGACCGCAAGCGCAAACCTCGTCAAATTCGTTGATTTTTTCCTTAAGAATATCGGTTACAAAGCCGTGAACGCCTGCACTGCCGTCATCTGTTGCAAGCACAAGCTCTGCTCCTGCTTTTTTGAAATCGTCCTGCAAAATCACAAGCGACTTGTTGCGGAAGCCTGTTATTACAAGTGGATTTTCAGTCTGCTTTGCTGTGTAAAGCATAGGCGGAACTCCGATTCCTCCGCCGATAAGGCAGTAACGCTTGCCCTTTTCAATTTTAAAGCCGTTGCCGAGAGGTGCGAGAATGTCAACGTCAGTTCCGGCTTTCATTTTGGACATCAGTCTTGTACCCTCACCCTTGACCTGATAGACAAGCCTTAACACTCCGTTTTCGCTGTCGCATACGGAAATCGGACGTCGGAGAGTTTTTGACGGCACATAAACGTGGGCAAACTGACCGCATTTTGCAAGCGGAGCAAGCTCCTCGTTTTTTACCCTCATATCAAAAATTCCCTCAGCAATTTCGTCATTTGAAATCAGCTGAAACTTCTGAACATCGTACTTCATTTTATCATTCCTTCTTAATAGTATTCAAGAAAAACTGTAATTACATTAACTGCTTCACTGCTGTAGACACGAGCTTCTTCATTCAAAGTTGGATTATACCGATTGGCAAGGTTTGCGTTGGCAATCCACTCGGCAAGATAGCCGTTATATATAATTTCATCGGCGGTAGTATTAAAATCAAGCCTTTCGTCAATTACGAAATCAAAATACTTTTCTCCGTCCTTTGCTGCCTGCACAATTGCATTTGTAATTTCTTCGCTGTCGTTTATGTCATAAACAGTCACACAGCTGTAGCTGTAGTAGTAATACTTTGTTCCGGTGCATTTGGGAGCGAAAACATTAAAATAGTAATCTGTGTTTTCGTATTCACTTAACGATATTTCGCTGTAAAGCGGAGAGGTGTAATGCGACTCGGAGAATTTGTCGGACGGCAGATTGAAATATTCGTATACAGGAAATTCCGTGTCGCCGTCGGTATCGTTCCACGTCACGTCAACCTCGTACCACTCGCCGTCAAGCTTAACGTTATTCCAACCGTGAGGTTCGCCGTCGGCAGTTCCCGAAACGCTTATACAGTCAATTCCGAGCCTGTTGCACAAAAGCTGAAATGCCCTTGAATATCCCTCGCACACCGCTTTCTTCTCAACCAATGCGCCGTAAGCGTCGTTCTCGTGTCCTGCTATACCTTCGGTTTCAGCGGCTCCCTTGTCATAAACGCAGTTTTCAACCAGATAGTCATTTGCGTAAAGCTCCAGCTCATAATCTGTGGCGTTCTTTGGTGCGGCATCAATAATTTTATCAATCGTTTTGTTAAATTTCTCCTTCGCCTTTTTAAGCCTGTCAGGGTTAGAGTTGTCGGGCTGTACGCTGTAGCTGAGGAACAACGAGGTGCTGTCGTCATTGTCGATATATTCAAAATCGCTTTTAAGCCAGAAAACCTCGGGGTGGTCATTTTTGTAGGCTTCAACAGCTTCACTTAATTGCATTTCGTTTAGCGGAGCGTCAATGGTAAAATACCCGACTGCGGCAATCTCGGCATATTCGTCAATTTTCTTATACAGCTCCCTTAGCTTGTCTGACGAAAGATTGTCGTAGCTGTAGCTTGTTTTAACCTTACGTTCGGACTTTGGCTCTGTTGCGGATTCTGTATTCGTCTGAACAGACTCGGTCGGCTTATTGCCGAGAATACTGTCAAGACTGAAATTGCAGGAGCAGAGCGTTATTGCAGAAAGCAGGACTGAAACAACTGTCAAAGTAAATTTTATTCTGTTATTATGTTTTATAAATTTGAGATTATCCATAAGTTAATTTTACAGTAAATTTTATATTCAGTCAATTGCATTTTTAATATTTTTATGATAATATATTCTATAGTCTGTTCGCAAAATCCAGACTCTAAAAAAATACTACGGAGGAATTTAATATGAAAACAAAATCAACCATGTACATTGTACAGGCGGCTGTCATTGCCGCACTTTACGCTGCGCTGACAATCCTGCAAAACACTCTTTTACCGGGTACGGCTTCAATGGCTGTACAATTCAGAGTAGCAGAGGTGCTTACGATTCTTGCAGTGTTCACTCCTGCGGCAATTCCGGGACTTACGATAGGCTGTGTAATTGCAAACATCAGCTCACTGTCGGTGCTCGGACCGTACGATTTAATTTTCGGCTCGATTGCAAGCCTTCTTGCGGCTGTGATGATGTACTTACTGCGCAACAAAAGATTGTTTAAGCTCCCTGTTGCGTCGGCGCTTATGCCTGCGCTTGCCAACGGAATTATCGTAGGCTTTGAGATTGAATTTTTCTTTGTTGAGGGAGGTTTTCACTTTGGCGATTTCCTTTTTCAGGGAGGCTGTGTAGCCCTCGGCGAGCTGGGAGTGCTGTTTGTGCTCGGACTTCCGCTTGCAAGGCTGATTGAAAAGCAGGGCTTTGACAAAAAACTGCTCGCAATAAAATAATTCTGATTTTAAAAATAAATAAAAGATTTTGCAACTAAAAAGGTTGGGTATTCGTTAAAAGAATTGCCCGACTTTTTTTAATATAATATTGACTTTTGTATATATCTGTTATAATATAATTGTAATAGGTCATATATACAAATAGACAAAGGAGGTCAATTATGAAAAACTCAGTCAATAAAAAGCGTACAACCGTTGTTTTGTACATTATAAACTATGCCGTTTCAATTGCATTATTAATTGTGAATTTGGTTACTATGTTCAATTTTGGTTATATTTTGTCGTTGACAACGGTATTATCATACCTTGCTTTTTTTACAATCAATACAATTCTGTTAAAAAAGTGGTATCACTTTCTCGGTTGCACTTTCCAGTATACGCTTGTGAATATTGTCGAATTAATAATAATATATTGTTCGTATAATTCTTATAATCACTCGTCGGGGATTCATTTGCCTGCTGATTCCGTGGCACAAATTTTGTTTTTTTGCTTTATACATATATGCACAATTTTCTTTTTGATGTGGACGATTACAACCTGTGTGTTTAAGTACAAATTTTATACGGTTAAAAAATCATCTGTTCGTTTTGTATCATATACTCTGATAATTGTCGGTTTATGGCTTCTTTCGGTATTTGAAAACTATATGATTTCTGTTGATTCCCTTTTCGGACAAGCAGAATTCCCATTTTTGTATACTGTCGGAATACTGTTTAATATAATATTTATTCTTTTGCCTGTAAGTAAAAACAATCAGCAGGAATGATTTTTCTGTACTTATACAAACAAACCGTACGTTTTATTCACTTCTAATTTTTTACCGAAAATCATATTATGCTTATATCGGGAAAATCTTTTCCTATATATTCCAGTGTTTTTCGGTGATGCGTATGAAAAAAACCTTGTGTGTGTTTATGGGCGTTCTGGTGATTGCAATTTCACTTATGACGCTTTTCGGCGGACGTGACATAACCGACAGCAACTACATAAAATACGTTGAATTCAACGTGACAAAGGCGGCTTTGCAGGCGGCTGTTGACCTTGATGTTTCGTCACAGGGCGAAAAGAATAAGCTTGATTTCATAACTCTGCTTGCATATCTCGGCGCAAAATACGGCGGAGATTTTTCAAAGTACAAATACTCCGATATGACCGACTTTGCGCAAAAACTTTCGGACGGCGAAAGCGAGGGAAGCCTTACAAAGGATATGAAATACTATTCTTATTATAAGGAAGCTTACGGTGCGGCGCTGAACGGAATGGTCGGCGCTTATGAGGAGGAGCGTGAGGACGACAGCGGCAATAAGGTTATGGAGCAAAAGTACGGAATACGCTGGTTTTCGCCGATTGCAAAGACATTTCCGTATTCCTGCTACGATGATTTCGGTGCTGTTAGAACCTACGGCTACACACGTCCTCACCTCGGTCACGATATGATGGCGGCTGTCGGTACTCCCGTAATTGCGGTTGAATCGGGAAAGGTGGAGTGTATGGGCTGGAACCGCTACGGCGGCTGGAGAATCGGAATACGCTCAAACGACAGTAAGAGATACTGGTATTACGCTCACCTGCGGCAGAACAGACCGTTTGCCGAAAATTTAAAAGAGGGCGATACGGTAAAGGCGGGAGATGTAATCGGCTATGTCGGACGAACAGGCTACAGCGACACCGAAAACACCAACGGCATTACCGAAAGTCATCTGCACATAGGGCTTGAGCTTGTTTTTAACGAAAAGCAAAAGGAAAGTGACAACGAAATCTGGATTGATATCAGCGCAATAACAAGCCTGCTTGAAAAACACCAGAGCGCAGTTTTGCGAAACAGCGAAACAAAGGAATTCACAAGACAATTTGAATACAATGAAAAGCAATAAAATCAAATAAATGTATAATATTTAATAATGGTTTTTGCACATTAAACGGCTGCCAAAAAAGGCGGCCGTTTTTTCTTGGAATGTTATTGACTATGAGGACTGTATAAGATAAAATAAATTATATATTTAGAAAAACATTTAATTTTTAGGGGGATACCCACTTGGTATTTTCAAGCCTTGTATTTTTGTTTGCGTATCTGCCGATAACGCTTTTGGCGTACTATCTTGTGCCGAGGCAGGGCAGAAATATTTTTCTTTTTATCATAAACCTTATTTTCTATGGCTGGGGCGAGCCTATGCTCGTTCTGCTTATGGTTTTCAATATCTTCTTTAACTATATCGGCGGATTTCTCGTTGACAAGTACCGACAGGATGAAAATAAGAAAAAGCTGTTTCTGATTCTCACCTGCGTGCTTGACATCGGTATTCTTGCTGTGTTCAAGTACACGGGAATGATAACCGAAACGCTGAATATGCTGCCATTCCTGAATATTCCCGAGCTGCAAATCAGCCTGCCTATAGGCATCAGCTTCTATACTTTCCAGACAATGAGTTACGTAATCGACGTTTACCGTGACGACGCTCCTGTTTCAAAGAGCTTTATAAACTTCGGTACATACGTTGCACTGTTTCCCCAGCTTATTGCAGGACCGATTGTCCGCTACAGGGACGTTGCATATCAGCTCACTCACCGCAGAGAAACTCTTGAACAGTTCACAAAGGGTGTTCTGCTCTTTATGGTCGGACTCGGCAAAAAGGTGCTGATTGCAAATCAGATGGGTACGCTGACTACCGCAATGTTTGCAACAACGGACGAAAACGGCGTTATCGGTACGTGGGTTGGAATTATTGCATACACGTTTCAGATTTACTTTGACTTTTCGGGTTATTCCGATATGGCTTGCGGCTTGGGTAATATGCTCGGCTTTGAGTTCCTCAAAAACTTCAACTACCCCTACATCGCAAAGTCGATTACCGACTTCTGGAGAAGATGGCACATCTCGCTGTCAACGTGGTTTAAGGAGTATGTTTACATTCCTCTCGGCGGTAACCGAAAGGGCGTTAAGCGACAGATAATAAATCTTCTTGTAGTGTGGGGACTTACAGGACTGTGGCACGGTGCGTCGTACAACTTCCTGCTCTGGGGACTTTACTACGGCTTACTGCTGATTCTCGAAAAATTTGTTTTAAAGCGTTTTCTTGAAAAACTGCCTGCCGTTTTACAGCACGTATACACGATATTTATTGTAATTATCGGCTGGGGACTTTTCTACTTTACCGATATGTCACAGCTTGGAAGCTTCCTCACCGACTTGTTCAACTTCGGCAACGGACTTTGCGGAGCTCAGGCGCTTACGCTTATTCTGAATTACCTGCCGTTGCTTATTGTTGCGGCAATTGCAAGCACACCGCTTGGCGCAAAGCTTTATTCACGCTTTTCCGATACAAGGTACATTTGGATTTTGGAAACGCTGTTCTGCGTTGTAATTCTGCTTGTCAGCACAGCAAGCCTTGTTGACCAGAGCTACAATCCGTTCTTGTATTTCAGATTTTAATAAGGAGCAAAAATATGCGTTTTAAAGACAACAGAAGCAGAACAGGACGATATGTCCCTGCATTCGTTTTCTTGATTTTCATATTCGGAATGGCTGTCTGGTTTCTGCTTAATCCAAAATCAGACTACAGCTCGTCCGAAAAGCGTTATCTTCAGCAATTCCCCGAAGTCTCCGTTGACAAGGTACTTGACGGAACATTCGGCACGGAGTTTGAAAGCTACTTTGCCGACCAGTTCCCGGCAAGGAGCTTCTGGGTAGGCTTGAACGCTTACTACAGCCTTGATACAGGCAATAACGGCGCAAACGGAGTATATAACTGCGGTGACGGTTATCTTATTAACAAGCCTGTTTCAACTGACACTAAGCTTGAAAAAAACGTGAACACAATTGTAAAATTCAAAAATACAATTGGCGTTCCCGTAACGGTTATGTTTGCTCCGTCAACAGGATATGTTTCAGATGATGTTCTGCCTGCCGTTCACGATAAGTACAACGACGATACGTATTTCGAGCAGATTTCCTCAACGCTGAATACAAACGGAATTTCATTTGTAGATTTGCGCAAGACCTTTAAGGACGCTTATGCAAAAGGAAATCAGCTTTACTACAAAACCGACCACCACTGGACAACTCTCGGAGCGTATACGGCTTATGAAAAGCTTTGCGAACAGCTTAACATCACGCCTGCTCCGAAAGAAAAGTTTGATATAAAGACCTACGGCGGATTTTACGGCACGACGTATTCGACAAGCGGTTTTTGGTTTACACAGCCCGACAGTATTCAGATTTGGGACAATCCCGAAAACACCGACAAAAACATCAAGGTGAAGATTTCGGAGGGCACAGATACCAAAGAATACGGCTCAATGTATTTTTATAATCACCTTGAGGAGGACGATAAGTACCCCGTGTTCATTGACGGTAACCACGCTCTGACCGAGATTACAAATTCAAACGCAAAGGGCGGAACGATTCTGCTTGTAAAGGACAGCTTTTCGCACAGCCTTGCGCCGTTCCTTGTCGAGAATTACAGCAAAATTATTCTCGTAGATATGCGTTACTACAAAATGAGCGTTTCGCAGATTGTGGAGCAGGAAAAGCCCGAGCAGGTTGTATTCCTCTACGGCATTGACAATATCGCAACCGACACCGATTTGGTATGGATAAAGTAAAAAATTAATAAGATATAAAAACAGACCGCAGATTTTTGAATTTCTGCGGTCTGTTTTTTAGTTAATTTTAATCATCACAAAGCTCTGCGGTGACATTTTAATCTTGCCGTCTGCAAATTCCGTATTGCCGAGCTCGTAAAGCTTTTCTCCGCTGTAGCTTGTCTTAATCTCGCTTTCAACGCTGAGAGGATTGAAGAACATTACAAGCTTTCCTCGTCTGTAGAAGAATGGAATTTTTCCTTCCTCGTAAACAAACTCAAGCTCGCCGTTGCCCTTTAAGTCATCGTACTTATGACGAAGTGCAATAATGTCTGTAACGACCTTGTAAATGCTGTCATCGTCGTTCTGCTGATTTTCAACAGTCGGAGCGTCTGCGCTCTTGTCAACGGGAAGATAAGGCTCGTCGCTTGTTGAGAAACCGAGGTTCTTGCCGCTGTTCCACTGCATAGGAGTACGTGAGCCTGTTCTGCTGAAGCCGCCTTCCTTGCTGACTAAATCCTTCTGATACCTCATACCAAGCTCGTCGCCGTAATAGAGGAACGGAACGCCGGGCATTGTGAAGATAAATGCGTTGAAAAGCTTGATAGCCTTTTTGTCAAGATAAGCCGTAATTCTGGGCATATCGTGATTGTTCGTCATATAGCTGATATAGCCGTTGTCCTTTGAACGCTCGTATGAAGGGAGATACTCGTCTGCAAAAGCCTTGATATTGCCCTTGCCGTTCGGGTTGAAAACAGCCTTGTCGCCCCAGTCGCCGCAGCGTGAAAGAATGTTGTAGCCGTTGCCGAAGTGGTCAAGGTAAAAGTCCATATGGAAGCCTGCGTTGTTGATTGCACGGTCGGGAGAACACCACTCCGAAACCATTGCAGCCTCGGGATATTCCTCGTCGAGCATTTCACGAACGCCTCTCCAGATTTTAGCTGTTGCGATTTTCTCGTCGTCGTTCTTAACGAGTGAATCAGCCATATCAACTCTGAAACCGTCTGCACCCTTGTCAAGCCAGAAACGCATTACGTCCTTGATTGCCTCAACCGTTGCAATGCAGTCGGGGTGGTCGCAGGGTAACTGCCATTCGGGGTGGGTGATTTCATAAAAGCCGTAGTTGAGCGCAGGCTGTGAGCTGAAATAGTTTACCATATAGTTTCCGTTGCGCTCGCAGATTCCGCACATCATTCTGTATTCGGGCGGAGCGTCCCAGACATTCTGTGTGAAGATATAGCGGTTTGAATATTCGCTTTCAGCCGCTTTCTTTGCTTCAAGAAACCAAGGGTGAGTGTCGGAGGTATGTCCGGGAACAAGGTCGAGAAGGATTTTAATTCCCTTTTTGTGCGCCTCGTTAAAAAGGTTTACAAGGTCATCGTTTGTTCCGTAACGAGCGGCAACCTGCTTGTAGTTGCGAACGTCGTAGCCTGCGTCCATAAAAGGCGAGTCGTAAACGGGGTTGAGCCAGATTGCATTACAGCCGAGTCCCTTTACATAGTCGAGTTTTTCTATAATTCCGTTTATATCGCCGATACCGTCGCCGTTTGAGTCGTAAAAGCTCTGCGGATATATTTCATAAAATACTGCGTCGTTAAGCCAGTTTGGCATAAATAACACCCTCTCGATATTAATTTACATTGCAATTTTATCATTTTAAGTTAGAAATGGCAATATATATTATTAATATTTTCCTGTCATTTTTCCACTAATATTCACTTGCAAAATGTATGTATAAATCATAATATGTTAATAGTATTATTTTTTGGAGGAAGGGCTTTGACTGTTGATAAACTCGGAGAAAATAAGGTGCTGATAATTCTATGTAATAAGGATATGGAGGACTATTCGATTGACTTTGCCGGAAACAATCTTTATGACAGCGATTTGCGCAAAGCATTGATTAATATTATGAAGCTCGGCTGTTCAAAGGCAGGGGTTGAGATTTGCAACAGGAATGTTGATATTGAGGCGTTGCCGTTTGAGGACGAATGTTACATTCTGATTACCGTATATGAAAAAATCCGCCGCAGCTACAGAATGAAAGACACGGGGGAGTGCGTCTGTTATTCACTGGGCGGCAGCGGAAATTTTCTTGATACGCTTGAAAAGCTGTACAGACTGAACGTCTGCTGTAACAGAAATTCGGCTTATCTGTATGATGAGAGTTATTATATTGTCTTTGAATATCCGTCAATTCCGAAAAAGCTGAAAAGACTGCTTTCGGAATACGGCAAAAGGAAAATGAACAGGGTTGAAACTGCACGTATCAGGGAAAACGGTAGGTTGATTTGCAGTCACAATGCAATTTTGCAGATAGGAAAACACCTTGTATGAGTTTGGAGTTATAAAAACGCTTTCATTTCTCTGATGTTTTCTTCCTCTGTGTCGAGCATCTTTTTAGCAAGTGTGCTTACGTGGGGGTCGTTACCGTCATAATTTCGGATATGGCGTGACATTTTGTTCACTCCCATAGTGTTTCCCTTAATCATCATTTCCGCAATGTGCGAAGCCGAGGAGTCACGCTTTAGGTCACGTTCAGCCGCTATACGAGTCATAGTCTTTGTAACCGGACTGACGTGGTGAATCTCTGCACCTCGACTGCGAAGCATACTATTTGCACAGTGATAAATTTTTCCGTACTTTATAAGCTGCTCGCACAGCACTCCGTCAACCCTGCTGTCGTGCAGCTTTTTTCGTACGCTCGTAATACCCTGACATCCCATTTCGGCGTTTTGCAGGACATAAGTAAGCATTTCAACATCGTTAATCATAAAAAATCACCTCGAAAGCTATTATCGGCAAGAAAATCTCTTTTATACAGCTTGCAAGATTTTTAATTTTATGTTTTAATAGTATCGGTGATAATTATGACAAATTCAAAGCTGCATACCGTCAATCTGCCTTTTCCCGACAAAGGGGACAGGCGTGTGTGGATTTATGTACCCGAGCATAACGAAAACGAAAAACTGCCCGTAGTCTATATGACCGACGGACAGAATCTTTTTGATGACAATGCAACGCCTTTCGGCTCGTGGGAGGTAGTAAAGGCTGTTGAGAATGAAATGAAAAACGGCTTGTCGGGAGCGGTGATTGTCGGCATCGACAACGGAAACGTTTACCGTGACAGCGAGCTTACGCCCAAAAGCATAGGAAAAATTCAGCACAGAGAATACTTTAACGATATTTTCACTCCGCAGGGTGAAATTTTTGATGATTATCTGATGAATACGGTTGTGCCGTATGTTGAAGAAAATTTCCCTGTTAGGACGGACAGGCGTGGCAGAGCAGTCTGCGGAAGCTCCTCGGGCGGCTTAATGTCGTTCTTTTCGGGAGTAGAGCACAGCGGATTTTTCAGCTTTATAGGCGCATTCTCACCTGCATTTCTCTGCTACACAAATGATGACTGGAGAAATTATCTGCTGAATAAAATGACTGACAATATGCCGTATCTCTACATTTACAGCGGAAACGGCGACGAACTTGAACAGGTGATTTTTGAGGGTACTGAAATGATGTATGATTTACTGCCCGAAACAGGCTACCCCTACGATATGATGAACGAGGTAATTCTGTTTGAAAACGAGCATAACGAAAAGGCTTGGAGAGAGATTTTCCCCGATTTTCTGCATACATTCTTATGTAAATAAAAAAGGCTGTCCTTTCGGACAACCTTTGAATTATATAATTAATTTGTATTTGCTTAAGCGATGATTTCGCCGTCAACCGTTCCGCCTAATCCTGCGGCGTTTGACTCGTCTGTGTCAATATGCATTGCAGGAGCGTAGCTGGGATTTACACGGATAACAACGTCACCGAAGGTTGTTGCTCTGCCTGTGTTTTCGCCCACCTTTACGGATACAATCTGCTTGTCCTTAAGACCGAACTGCTCTGCTGTTGCAGGGTCAAGGTGAATGTGTCTTTTAGCGGCGATTACTCCGCACTCAATCTCAACCTCGCCCTCAGGGCCTACCAGCTTACAGCCGGGAGTGCCTGCAATGTCGCCTGATTCCTTAACGGGAGCGGCAATGCCGAGCTTCCTTGCGTCTGTGAGTGAAATTTCAACCTGATCCGCACTTCTTTCGGGGCCGAGGATTGACATTTTCATTTCGCTTTTCGGACCCACAACAGTTACCTTTTCAACGCAGGCAAACTGACCGGGCTGTGAAAGGTCCTTTTTATTAGTGAGTGTTGCGCCCTTGCCAAAGAGAGCCTCAAGAGTTTCCTTGGTAACGTGAACGTGATGAGCGGATGTTTCAACCATAACTTTCATTTTATTAAACCACCATTCGTTAAATTTAGCCGTAAGGCTTATAAATATATTTTACTACTAAATTGAACAAATTTCAACGGTTTGTACACGGAAAGGATAATTTTTATGTATAATACTTGGGAAGAATTGAAAACTGCCTGTGAGCAGTGCGAAAAATGCGAGCTTTGCAAGACAAGGCACAACGTAGTTGTAGGCGTGGGAAGTGAGAATGCCGAGGTTATGTTTATCGGCGAAGGCCCCGGAGAAAACGAGGACTTGCAGGGCGAGCCGTTTGTCGGCAGGGCAGGAAAGCTGCTCGACAAAATGCTTGTTGCCGTTGACCTCGACAGAAATAAAAATATCTACATAGCAAATATCGTAAAATGCCGTCCTCCGCAGAACCGTGACCCGAAGCCCGAGGAGCAGGAGCAGTGCATTGAGTGGTTAAGGGCGCAGGTGAAGATGATTAACCCAAAAATTATAGTCTGCCTCGGAAGAATAGCCGCAGGAAGAATAATCAAGTCCGACATAAAAATCACAAAGGAACACGGCTTGTGGTTTGAAAAGGGCGGAATACAGATGATGGCTATGCTTCACCCGGCGGCAGTTTTGCGTGACCCCCGAAGAAAGCCCGACGCTTTTGATGATTTCTTAAAGCTCCGTGACAAAATCAACGAAATCTGCGATCATACATATTAATAGTGTGTGACAAAAAATAAAAACGGGATACCATAATCGGTATCCCGTTTGTTATATTACGAACTAAATCTATATCAGTTGTTGATGAGCTTATCCTCGTCTGACCAGCTGTAGAGCTTTCTAACTTCCTTACCGATAGTTTCGGCAGGAGCTTCTGCAGCGAGCTTTCTCATTGCACGGAAGTGAGCCTGACCGCCTGCCTTTGACATATCAAGGAGGAAGTCTTTAGCAAATGTACCGTCCTGAATGTCGGAAAGAACCTGCTTCATAGCCTTCTTTGTATCGTCTGTGATAATCTTGGGACCTGTGATGTAGTCGCCGTACTCAGCAGTGTTGGAGATTGAATATCTCATACCTGCAAAGCCTGACTGATAGATAAGGTCAACGATGAGCTTCATCTCGTGAATGCACTCAAAGTAAGCGTTTCTGGGGTCGTAGCCTGCTTCGCAGAGTGTTTCAAAACCAGCCTGCATAAGTGCGCAAACACCGCCGCAGAGAACAGCCTGTTCACCGAAGAGGTCAGTTTCTGTTTCAGTTCTGAAGTTTGTTTCAAGAACGCCTGCTCTTGCGCCGCCGATACCGAGAGCGTAAGCGAGTGCGAGGTCTTTAGCCTTGCCTGTAGCGTCCTGATGAACAGCAACGAGGCAGGGAACACCCTTACCAACCTGATATTCGCTTCTTACTGTGTGACCAGGACCCTTGGGAGCAACCATTGTAACGTCAACGTCAGCAGGAGGAACAATCTGCTCGAAGTGAATGTTGAAGCCGTGAGCGAACATAAGCATATTGCCTGCTTCGAGGTTAGGCTCAATGTCGTTCTTGTAGAGAGCAGCCTGCTTCTCGTCGTTGATAAGAATCATAATGATGTCAGCCTGTTTTGCAGCTTCGGCAGCTGTATATACTTTAAAGCCCTGTGCCTCTGCTTTAGCCCATGACTTACTTCCATTGTAAAGACCGATAATTACATCACAGCCTGAATCTCTAAGATTAAGAGCGTGAGCGTGACCCTGGCTGCCGTAACCGATGATTGCAATTTTCTTACCGTCGAGTAAAGAAAGGTTACAGTCTGACTGGTAATAGATTGGTGCTTTCATGTTTTCTTTGTAGTCTTTCATTTTAATGAATCCTCCTTACCGCAGATTGCGGCATAATAAATATGTATATGTTATTCTGTAAGATTAAACGGAAACCGAAGCTGTGCCTCTGTCAATGGCAACAGTACCTGTTCTGACAATCTCACGGATACCATAAGGCTTGAGTAAATCAATAAGTGTGTTTACACGGTTTGCACATTCGCAGTATTCAATTGTAACGCAGTTTGCGGCAACGTCAACGATTTTTGCCTGCATAATTTCAACCGTCTGAATAATCTCTGCACGCTTTGCGGCAGGACAATGAACCTTTATAAGCGTAAGCTCACGGCTGATGAAGTTGCCCTCGTCAAGGCGCTTGACCTTGATTACGGGAATAAGCTTGTTAAGCTGTTTTTCAAGCTGTTCAACAACGTATTCATCGCCGTTTGCAACTATAGTAATTCTCGAAACGTCGGGATTATTTGTCACGCCGACAGCGAGAGAGTCAATGTTAAATCCTCTGCGGGAGAAAAGTCCCGAAATCTTTGAGAGAACGCCCGCCTGATTTTCAACAAGTATTGATAATGTATATTGCATTTTCTCACCTCATTAAATAGACGGAGTGTCGGGATATACGTTGCAGACAAGGATAAACGGCTTGTCGGAATCAACGATTCCCTTTATGATGTTTTCAGCCTCTTCGTTGGAGCTTGCCTCGGCACAGTCAATTCCGTAGGCTTTTGCGATTGTAAGGAAATCGGGGTCGCCGTTGAGAATCGTTGCGCTGTGTCTGCCCTCGTAGTTTTTGTCCTGCAACTCACGCACCATTCCGAGTCTTGAGTTTCTCATAATTATGATTTTTATGTTGAGCTTGTTGCCTGCAATTGTTGCAAGCTCGTTCATACCCATCTGGAAGCTTCCGTCACCACATATTGCAATAACGTCACGGTCGGGGCGTGCAAACTTTGCGCCCACTGCGGCGGGAATTGAGTAACCCATAGTTCCCATACCGCCTGTTGTGAGGAATCTGCCCTCACGGATTCGGAAGTTGTTAGCGCACCAAATCTGATTCTGTCCTACGTCTGCAACAAGAATTGCCTTTGAACGGAACATTGCGCTTAAGTGGCTGACGAGCGTTCTCGGCTCAACATAGCCTTCAAAAACGGGAGGAGTTTTGAATAAATCCTCTTTCCACGTTTTTACGGTTTCCTGCCACTGCTCGGGAACGGTGTAGTCGCCGATATTTTCAACAAGCATATCAAGAACATTTCTCATATCGCCTACAATCGGAATCTCGGTCTTTACGTTCTTGCCGATTTCCGCAGGGTCAATGTCAATGTGGATAACGGTTGTATTTTCGCTCATCTGATGAGGAGCGGCAACGGCTCTGTCACCGAGTCTTGCGCCGCATACGATTACGAGGTCAGCCTCGTGGAGCGCACGGTTAGCAACAGCCTTGCCGTGTGTGCCGAGCATACCGAGATAAAGCTCGTGTTCGCTTGGCATAACGCCGATTCCCATCATCGTAGAAATTACAGGGATTTTTGTTTTAAGCGCAAAATCCTGAAACTTGAGCTTAACGCCCGAGCTGAGTACACCGCCGCCCGATACGATAAGCGGACGTTTACTTGACTTAATTGCGTCAATCGCTTTCTTTATCTGAATTGCGTGACCTTTTGTGTTGGGCTTGTAGCCGATGATATTTACGCTGTCGGGATATACAAACTCCTCAATTTCGTTTGTCTGAATATCCATAGGAATATCAATAAGTACGGGACCCTGTCTGCCTGTTGAGGCAATATGGAACGCCTCTTTGAAAACACGTGGCAAATCCTCGGTTTTGCTGACAAGGTAGCTGTGCTTTACGAACGGCTCACACGCACCTGTGATGTCAGCCTCCTGAAAGACATCGCGTCCGAGCAAATCGGAACGCACCTGACCTGTGATAGCAATCATCGGAATTGAGTCTGTGTAGGCGGTGGCAATACCCGTAATAAGGTTTGTCGCACCGGGGCCGGAGGTTGCGACGCAAACACCCGGTCTGCCGCTGCAGCGAGCGTATCCGCTTGCGGCGTGAGCGGCATTCTGTTCCTGACGGACGAGAATGTGCTTTATATCCGAATCATAGATTTTATCGTAAAACGGGCATATCGCAGCACCCGGATAACCAAAGACGACTGAAACGCCCTCAGCCTCCAAACATTTTACCATAATTTCAGCACCGCTAATCATTATGTTTTTGTCCCTCCTGTCCTTTTAATTTTACATAAAAAAGCAAGTGCTTTTCAGTAATCGCTTTTAAAGCATATTATACAATAAATATATCAAAAAGTAAAGAGGTGCAGAAAAAGTCGAAAAAATATAATGAAAAAAGTCGGAAAAATATATTTTCCAATAGCTTTTAGCTTGAGTTTGATATAAGTTACAACTTGTTAATTCTTTATGCGAAAAATGGTATTTTGTTTATTTCTTTAACGGAATTTATAACAAAGATTTCTTTTGATTGTTAATAATTCAAATAAAAGTAACAGTTAATTAATAATTTGAGTACAAGTTTGCTAAAAATCGGTTACAATTTTAATATTGCGTTGACTTTACTACAAAATTGTAGTATGATTTTCTATAGAAGAATTGTGGCGTAACATATACGTAACCACAACCGATAGTGTGTTTTAATAAAAATGTAATATATTTAGTGGCTTTAACGCTCTCAATGTATAATTTGCATTTTGTTTTTTATAATATCTACACTTATTAGTTATTGCAAGTTCTAAACAATACTGTATTGGAGTGTAAACAATTGGAAAAATTTGTAGTTACCGGCGGTAAGCCTTTGTTTGGCGAGGTAAACATCAGCGGTGCAAAAAATGCTGCTGTTGCAATCATACCCGCAGTTATCCTCTGCGACGAACCGTGTCAGATTGAAAATATTCCAAACATAAGCGACGTTTCTCTCATAAGCCGAATCCTTCAGCAGATGGGCGCAAACGTAAGAAGAATAAATAAATCATCTTTATATATAGACCCCACTCACATCAAAACCTGCAACGCAACTACCGATTTAGTAAGAGGTATGCGTGCTTCATATTATCTTTTAGGTGCTTTGCTCGGCAAATACGGCAAGGCTAAGGTTGCTCTGCCCGGCGGCTGTAATTTCGGTGTTCGTCCGATTGACCAGCACTTAAAGGGCTTTGAGGCAATGGGGGCAAGAACTACTCTTGTTGACGGCGCAATTATTGAGGCTGAATGTGACGGACCTCTTGAAGGCAATCATATTTATCTTGACGTTGTGTCGGTCGGCGCAACTATGAACATTATGCTTGCGGCAAGCAAGGCACAGGGACTTACAATCATTGAAAATGCCGCAAAAGAGCCGCACATCGTTGACCTTGCAAACTTCCTAAACTCAATGGGAGCTGACATCAGGGGCGCAGGTACAGACGTTATCAAAATCCGTGGCGTTGGTTATCTTCACGGCGTGACATATTCGATTATTCCCGACCAGATTGAAGCAGGCACATATATGTGCGCCGCCGCAGCAACAAGAGGCTGCATTACGGTTAATAACATTACACCGAAGCACCTTGATTCAATTACGGCAAAGCTCCGTGAAATGGGCGTTGTAATTACGGAATATGACGAGTCAATTAAGATTGACGCAACAAAAAGACCGCTTAAGCGTTGTAATATCAAGACAATGCCGCATCCCGGTTTCCCGACAGACTGCCAGCCGCAGTTTGCCGCACTTCTTATGAGCGTTCCGGGTACAAGCATTATCAACGAAAACGTATGGGATAACCGCTATCAGTATGTAAGCGAGCTTATCAGAATGGGTGCACAGATTTCGGTAGAAGGCAGACTTGCAATTATCGAAGGCGGAGCACCGCTTACTGCCGCTCCCGTAAAGGCTACGGATTTGCGTGCAGGTGCCGCAATGATTATTGCTGCTCTTGAGGTTAAGGGTACAACCGAAATTTCAAGTATCCAGTATATTGAGCGTGGCTACGAGGACGTTGTTGAAAAGTTCAAGTCACTCGGTGCCGACATCAAAAAGGTTTACTTTACAGGCGACAACGAGGAAGAACTCGGCGCATAAAAAGCAAAAATATAAATTCAAGCCGTTTTCTGTTGAAAGCGGCTTTTTTAATTTACAGGAGATTAAGTATGGGATTTTTATTTGTCGGACTCGGCGGCGCAGTCGGCGCAATGCTACGTTATGCAATCAGCCTGATACCCTACAAGGGCGGATTTCCGCTTCTGACCTTTGTTACAAATATTCTCGGCGCATTGCTTATCGGCTTCATTGTAGGTTACGCTTCAAAACGAAATGTAAACGACAGCCTTATGCTGTTTTTAAAGACGGGACTTTGCGGAGGTTTCACTACCTTTTCAACGTTTTCGCTTGAGGCGTATAACCTCTTTGTAAGCGGAAGTAAAATACTTGCAGTGTGCTATGCAGTATTAAGCGCAGTGTGTTGTATTTTCGGCGTTTGGCTCGGAATTTCGCTGTCAACGGCTGTTGTAAAAGACTGAAAAGTGTGGTAGAATGATATGTAATTTACCGGATAAGGATTGATTGATTTGGCAAGAGCAGTTCCGCTGTTCAGCGGCAGTAAGGGCAACAGTTATTACATAGGTACGTCGTCGGAGGGTGTTCTGATTGACGCAGGCAGGTCGTGCAGGCAGATTGAAAACGCAATGGAGGCTAACGGGCTGAAAATGCAGAACGTCGGCGCAGTGTTCATTACGCACGAGCACACCGACCATTGCAGTGCATTAAGAGTGCTTGCAAAGAAGTACGGCTTTAAAATTTTTGCAAGCGAGGGCACGTTAAGAGAGCTTGCAAGAACAGATAAAATTCTCCCGAATTCCGATGCATCGGTAATCGAAAACGAGGTTTCGGTCGGCAATATGCTCATTGAGCGAATCAACACTCCCCACGACGCCGCAGAAAGCTGTTGTTATCGTGTTACAGCGTCCGATGGAAAATCTGCGCTGATTGCAACCGATATGGGCGTAATGCTCGACGGTGTAAGAGATGCGGCGAAGCGTAGTGATTTTGTTGTGCTTGAATCAAACCACGATATTGAAATGCTTAAAAACGGAATTTATCCGTTTTACTTAAAGCAGAGAATTTTGTCAGCAAAGGGACACCTTTCAAATGCCGCCTGTGCAGATGAGCTTGCAGATTTGGTAAAAAGCGGTACGCTCCGACTAATGCTCGGACATTTAAGCGAGCAGAATAACACGCCCGAGCTTGCACTTGCAACGGCGATTTCAAGCCTTGAAAAAGCAGGACTTAAATTCAGAAGTGACTTCACGCTCGACATTGCACCGAGCGAAACGAGAATACAATCGGTGATTTTTTAGAATATGATTAGAGTAAATATTATTTGTATCGGCAAAATAAAAGAAAAGTATTTTACCGACGCAATAAACGAATATGCAAAAAGGCTTTCGGCGTTCTGCAAATTTACGGTTGTCGAGCTTGCCGAGGAAAAGATAAAAAGCAACAATCCGAACGAGTCGCAGATTAGCGAAGTAATAAACGCAGAGGGCAGACGGATTTTGCAGAAAATCGGTCAGTACGATTACGTTGTCGCTATGTGCATTGAGGGAAAAATGCTTTCGAGCGAGGAGCTTTCAAAGACGATTGACAACGTTTCAATCAGCGGAAAAAGTACAGTGGATTTCATAATCGGCGGAAGCTACGGCTTGAGCAATGAAGTAAAGCAACGTGCAGATTTAAGGCTATCAATGAGCCGAATGACGTTTCCTCACCAGATGGCAAGAATGATTTTAAGCGAACAGATTTACCGTGCATTCGAGATTTCATCAAACGGTAAATACCACAAATAAGTGTGGAGTGTGGAGAGTGGAGTGTGGAGTTTAGGGTCGCTACGCTCCGAATTTATAATATTGCGTGCAGTTTGGAAAGGCTTGTGCGCTGAATTTATATTGATTGTGTAAATTAAACAGGAGAAATTATGGCGCTTGACGGAATATTTTTAAGGCATATAAAAAACGAAATAGAAAATGAAGCGCTCGGTGCAAGGGTTTCGCAGATTTACCAGCCAAACCGTGACGAGCTTGTTTTTACACTGCGCACCTTTGGCGGCAACAAAAAGCTTTTGCTTTCTGCAAGGGCAAATTCACCACGCATAAATTTCTGCACCACAACTCCCGAAAATCCCGCACAGCCGCCTATGTTCTGTATGCTGCTACGCAAAAGGCTCGGTGGAGGAAAGCTTGTTGCTGTTCGCCAGATGGACTGCGACAGAGTATTGTTCCTCGACTTCGAGTGCGTAAACGAGCTTGGTGATACGGTGATGATTACCGTTTCAGTTGAGATTATGGGAATGTACAGCAACATCATTATCATAAATTCCGACGGCGTTATTATCGACTCGCTCAAGCGTGTTGACCTTACAATGAGCAGTAAGCGTATTGTGCTTCCGAACATAAAATACGAACTGCCCGAGCCGCAGGATAAGCTGAATATTTTAAATTCTGCTCCCGAGGAGATTGCGCAGAAAATAAAAAAACTTGAAGCGGAAATGCCGCTTAATAAAGCCTTGCTTAAGGTGATTCAGGGCGTTTCGCCTATTGTGTGCAGAGAGCTTGAATACAGCGTTATGGAGGGTGCGTCTAACCGACTTGACGGCGTTCTGTATGACGGGCTGATTAGCGAAATCGGCAGACTGAAAGCAGTTGCCGAGAATTGCAGTGAAAAACCGTGCATAGTTTATCGTGAGGACGGCAAGCCGCTTGACTTCTGCTTTATGCCGATTAAGCAGTACGGAAGCTTTGCAAGGGTTGAATGCAAGAGCGGATTTTCCGAAGTACTTGACGCCTTTTATGACGTGCGTGACAGCCGTGAGCGAATGAGGGTAAAGTCGCAGAGCCTTACAAAACTGCTTACGAATACGGCTGAACGAATCGCACGTAAAATTACAAAACAGCAGTCGGAGCTTTCGCAGTGTGCAAATCGTGAACAGCTTCGAATCTGCGGCGATTTGTTACAGGCAAATCTGTATCGTATTGAGCGTGGCGCACCGTTTGCCGAGGTTGAAAATTATTACGACGCCGAGGGTAGGACAATCAGAATAAAGCTCAATCCTGCAATTACCCCTGCGGCGAATGCACAGAAGTATTACAAGGATTATCAGAAAGCGAAAAACGCCGAAGCGGTACTCGGCGAGCAGATAGAAAAGGGCAAGTCGGAGCTTGAATACATTGAGTCGGTGCTTGACGAAGTCAGCCGAGCCGAAACGGAAAAAGAGCTTGCGCAGATAAGGGAAGAGCTTACCGAGCAGGGTTATCTGCACCGTCAGAAAGGAAAGCAAAAGCCTTTGTCACAGCTGCCTCCGCTTGAGTTTGAGTCAAGCGACGGTTTTAAAATTCTTGTCGGCAGAAACAACAGGCAGAACGACAAACTCACCTTGAAAACGGCGTCAAAAAATGATATGTGGCTGCACACAAAGGATATTCACGGCTCACATACGATAATTATTTCAGACGGACGAGAGATTAGCGACACCGCAATAATAGAGGCGGCACGTCTTGCGGCGTACCACAGCAAGGCGAGAAACAGCAGTCAGGTGCCCGTTGACTACACGCTTGTGCGCTATGTCAGCAAGCCCTCGGGAGCAAAGCCGGGAATGGTTATTTACGTAAACAACAAAACAGTATATGTAAGCCCGTCACCTGACGGAAAAGAATGTAAACTATAATTTAGCGTTGGAATTATAGCAACGTTGACGTAGGGACACGGCATCCTTGACGTCCCGAAACGTTGCCTATATATCAACTTAAAATTCGGGATACAATTTTCTCCAAACAAACCGACTTTTCC
>DPHV01000044.1:11315-97234 GCA_003521625.1 Ruminococcus sp. | reverse complement strand
CTCCCAGCTGAGCTATGCTCCCACATGCCTTTGTCGCTTCGCCATTTTGCTGTATCTCTCAGCGACGAGTATTATAATACTACATCCGAGCCAAAATGTCAACACTTTTTTTCAAAAAATTCAAAAAATTTTTCGGCAAGTGAATTCCCAAAGTGAATTCCACAGTGGAATTTACTTTGGGAATTCACGCAAAAAAACGGAGCCTTTTTGACTCCGTTTTTTGTTTCCTATAGGTAATATTATTTATAGATTTCCCTGCAACACAAAATTCCGAATTACGCATTTCAAATTCCGAATTAATTTATCTCACCTTTGTAAATGTAAACGACGTATAATCACCGCCGTAATTCAGCGACAAAGTGAGGTTGCCCTTTTCGTAGTCAAGCTTATAATCCTCGCCGTTTATCTGAATATCAACCGAAGTTCCGTTAAAGGTGTACGAGCTTTCGTCATTTATTCCTGCAAGCGTAGCAGTACACTTGCCGTCGTCCGTAAAGACAAAACCGAACTTATCCTTTTCAATTCCAAGCTCGTCATATTTAATCGTTGAGCCGTTAAGCGTTGCCGTTGTGGGAACCCACTCGCCGACAATCTCTGAATTTTTATTTTCACCGCAGCCGAAAAGCATAAACGCCAATGATAAAACGCATATTAATAAGGAAACCGCTTTTTTACCCATCACGTTGTACCTCACATATTTATTAACCATATTTTATCACTTTAAAGCAAATTCGTCAAATCGGAAATCTGAGCTAATCTATGAACAAATAATGCACAAAAGTCAAACAGCATCCATTTTTGCAGATAATAAAGACTCAAATTTCATTATATTGCCAATATATGTAAAATTTATCTGAAAAATGCAAGAAAATAGTATATAATAATTCAAAATATTATTCAGGTTGAGCATATAGAAATTTACGGAATAAATTTTTGCAATATTTAAAAAGAATAATTGCATTTTAGCTTGAAAAATTAATTTACAAGTGTTATAATGCAGTTGTATCTTGAAAATGTGATACTATACATTATAAAAGATTAGATAAGGAGTAGATTTTATGTCAACAAAAGCTTATTATCCTTTGAACGAAATCGGCAAAGGCAAGCCCGGTTTCTCAAAAACAAGGTCAATCATTGAAGCTGCATTCTACGGCAACAATGTTGTACCCGTAAACACACTTAAAGAAGCATACAACCTTGCAAAGAATTCACCCGGTACAATCGTTACCGATATGCCCGTTTACAGAGGCGAAGAATTCGGTCTTGACAAGGACGCAAAGGTTCTTCTTTTCAACGACGGCGCAATCACAGGCAGATATGCCGCTGCACGCCGCATTGCAGGTGAGCCCGGCGTTGACTGCGAAGCACTCGACAAGGTAGCTATGGACGCTATCTACAGCGCACGTTACAAGAAAATGTATCACGCAACCTGCTTTGCAGGTCTTGACCCTGAATTTATGGTTAAGGTTCACCTCCTAATTCCCGAGGGTGAAGAAAACATTATGTACTCCTGGATGCTCAACTTCCAGTATATGTCGGACGAGTATGTTAAGATGTACAAGAACTCAAAGCCCGTAGGCGACGGCAAAGAGCCTGACATCTACATCTTCTCGGATCCCCAGTGGACTCCCGTTGAGCACCCCGGCGTAAGCTTTGACTGCTTAAGCGACCCCGCAAAGAAAACACTCTGCTACTTCAACACAGAAACAAACTGCGCTTGTATCCTCGGTATGAGATACTTCGGCGAGCACAAGAAGGGCACACTTACTATGGTATGGGCAATTGCCAACCGTAACGGCTACGCTTCCTGCCACGGCGGTCAGAAGGAATATCTCCTTCCCGACGGCAAAAGATACGTTGCTTCCGTATACGGTCTTTCAGGCTCGGGTAAGTCAACTCTTACTCACGCAAAGCACGGCGGCAAGTATGAAATCAAGGTTCTCCACGACGACGCATTTATCATCAACACAGATACCTGCGCATCAATCGCAATCGAGCCGACATACTTCGACAAGACAGCCGACTATCCCACAGGCTGCCCCGACAACAAGTACCTCCTTACAGCTCAGAACTGCTCTGCTACTCTTGACGAGGACGGCAAGGTTCAGCTCGTAACAGAGGACATCAGAAACGGCAACGGCAGAGCTATCAAGTCAAAGCTCTGGTCACCCAACCGTGTTGACAAGATTGACGAGCCTGTTAACGCTATTTTCTGGATTATGAAGGATCCCACAATTCCTCCCGTTGTAAAGCTCAAGGGTGCTTCACTTGCTTCCGTAATGGGCGCAACACTCGCAACAAAGAGATCTTCTGCTGAAAGACTTGCTCCCGGCGTTGACCCCAACAAGCTCGTTGTTGTTCCCTACGCAAACCCGTTCAGAACTTATCCTCTTGCTAACGACTACTCAAAGTTCAAAAAGCTCGTTGAGGAAAAGAACGTTGACTGCTACATTGTAAACACAGGCGACTTTATGGGCAAAAAGGTTCAGCCTAAGGACACACTCGGTATCCTCGAAGCTATCGTAGAGGGCAAGGCTGAATTCAAGAAGTGGGGACCGTTCTCCGACATCGAGATTATGGATTGGGAAGGCTTTGTTCCCGATATGAACGATGCAGATTACGTTGCACAGCTTAAGGCTCGTATGAATGACCGTGTAAACGAAATCAAGGCATTCGCTACAGAAAAAGACGGCTACGACAAGCTTCCCGATGACGCTCTTGAAGCAATCCAGAAGGTTGTTGACGAACTCAACTAATTTTAGTTTAGTATATTTAAGCTCGGATTTAACCGCTTTCACGGTTAAATCCGACTTTTTTATTAATTATAAATGCAGTGAACGGTCTTGACTGTTCCGAAGTTTACAGCCGATTTATCTGTGGCAGCAAATCCCCGAATAATAATCAACAAAAATTTTATATATTAATTATACTAAATCACTAAATTTTTTCTTATCATCCGATAATTATTGAATATCATTTACAATTATGATATGATTAAATAAAAAATAAAAATTTTTAGGAGTGAATTTTTATGTTGAAAAAAGCAAAATCGGCAGTCAGCATAGTGCTTTCGGTTTTAATGGCTATTTCCTGCTTTGCATTTGCAGATTTTACTGTATCGGCAGAGGAGTACAAAACCGTTTACTTCAATAACAATGTTGGCTGGAATGAGGTTTACTGTTTTCTCTGGGATAACAACGGGAATCATAATTCCGCCTGGCCCGGAGAAAAAATGGATAATATTGGCAACAACGTCTGGTCATATTCCATAAAAAATGATGCCGTCAACATCATCTTCGGCAACGGCGGCTACGGTTATGGCAACCAGACCGACAATTTAATCCTCCCCGGCGACGGATACATATACGACAGTGCAGCAAAGGAATGGTCGTTTTACAGAAGTACACCGAAAATTTCGAGCAATATAGTAAGCGGCTGTGAATTTAAAGACACTCTGAACATCTCAATATCTTCTCCATCAGGCGAATCCTCTTACTACACAATCAACGATTCCGAACGTGTGAATTTTACCGACAAAGCTGAATTCACCCTCGGCAGCGATACCGATTCACCAAAGGAATACACAATCAATGTTTATTCTGAAAATTCCCTTGGAAATACGAAAAAAACTTTTGTGTATAAAAAAATCAACACTACTACAAACACAGTTGAGTCAACCGCCGTTCCCTATTTTGCAAAGTCGGGAAGTCTTTACGCTCACGCTCAGTCAAACTCAGCAAGCACTCAGGCTTGGCAGGAGTGGGAATCCTTGTGGGGACCTAATTCCTCAATCGGAGTTCGCTACTTCTTCCTGCCACCCACTGCAAGCGACAGCGAAGTTGAGCTTTACAATTCCTTTGACAACAGCGTAATCATCAACGGCGTTGAAATCAAGCCAAACACTTCTGCAATCGTAAGCTACACTATCGGCGAAAGAACTACTGTACTGGTTGAAAATTCTTCAACCTCGGCATATGTTGAATTTTACAAATCCGACAGCGAGGTATCGCTCTATATAAACGACACAACAGGCGTTTATACCGACAGCAAAGGAAATACGATTGAAACCGACTTCTATTCATTCATCACCGCCAACAAGGAAAATTCCGTAAGCGGTGCACAGTGCACGATTATTGACGACAGTGGCATAAACGACACTACTCTTAAAAAGATTAAGGGCAGAGGCAACTCCACGTGGGGAGAACCCAAAAAGCCGTTCAATATCAACTTTGACAGCAAGACAAGCATCGGCGGAATTTCAAGCAAGAAGTTCTCTCTCCTTGCAAACGCAAAGGACGGCACGCTCCTGCGCAACAGAATTATGTATGATTTTGCCAACGAGGTTGGCTCTCTCTACTCGTCAGATTCAAGAAGCATTGATTTATACATCAACGGAATATATAGAGGTGCGTATCAGATTACCCAGAAGGTTGAGCTTGGCAAAAACTCTCTCGTTTCACTCAAAGACGAGTCAGACACGCTGACCGAAAACTTCAACTTCCTAATCGAGGTTGATATTTGGAACTACGCAGGCGACGTTTATTTTGAAAGCGACAGAGGAATTCACGTAGTCTGCAAGTCACCCGACCTTGAGGGTTATGACGGTGTTGACGAAATGCTGAACGCACAGTATAACTTTATAAAGGGCAAATACCAACAGCTCGAGGACGCTCTGTATTCGGGTAATATGTCAGACCTTGAAGCAATCTGCGACGTTGACTCCTTTGCAAGAGCATATCTGTTGCAGGAGTTTTCAAAGAACTGCGACGGCGGTATGACAAGCTGTTACTTTACATATGTGGCCGCTGACGGTAAGTTTATAGCAGACCCGATATGGGACTGCGACAGCACACTCGGAAACGTTAACTGCACAAGGCAGAACGCAACAAACACCGCCTACACCGAGGGCTGGGCAATCAAAACAGCACAGTATGACGAAACAACGATGACAAATATCCTCGGTCAGGGCTTCAGCGTTGAGGGCACAACAGCAAACGGCGAAACCTTTGAAGATGTTGTAAAAAGACTGTGGAACGATGATTTTGTCCCTGCAATTTCAGTGCTCAAGGGCGAATCAGCAGCTAACGGAACAAGGCTGAAAAGCGTTGAGGAGTACAGAAATATTTCTCCGAATGCCTCCAATTTCAACTATTATATGTGGAAATTCCAGTGGTTCCCGTATTTTCAAAACCTCGGAGGCAGTTATACATACGACCTTGACGGACAGCTTAACTATATGTATGACTGGCTTGTGGGTCGTGAAAAGTGGATGACAAGTGCAATTAATAAAATAATCGAAGTTCCCGAAGATAACTATTACCTCACAGGCGTCGGCTTCGGTGGCTGGGGTGCAAAGGAATATATGCTTACAAAGGCTGAAAACGGAAGCTACACAATCGACGTAAAGCTTTTAAAAGACACCGAATACACGTTCAAAATCTTCAACGAAAACGGAACAAATTACTATACTGCCGACTTAAGAGACGAAACGACAGCAAAGTATTTAAGCTACGAGAGCGCAAATAATAACGCAACGATTACGCCGAGTGAGGATCTTGATGTCACAATCATTTTCACCGGCAGCAGCTTTATTTTAAGGCTGATTGAAAATAAATTAGGCGATGTAAACCTTGACGGCAGTGTAAACGTTACTGACGCAACCGAAATTCAGAAATATCTTGCGTCACTTGTTACATTCACCGACAAACAAATCTCTCTTGCCGACATTGACGGTGACGGAAAAATTTCGATTCAGGACGCAACAAGAATTCAGAGAATAAGCTCAGGACTTGACTGATAATCGTATTTTCTGAAAATAAAACAGCAAGATAATTGCTAAACTAAAAATCACAAAAGCACCGCATATTCGGAAATCAATCCGAATATGCGGTGCTGATTATTTTTATTTTACTGTAAATACTTCATCACTCTCTGCCGGCACGGACAAACATTGAGCAGATTATAAACATAAAGCCTAAAAGAATATCAAGCGCAATATCAAAAACGTCAACTACAAGAAAAGTGTCGGAGTAGAACAGCTTTAAAAACAGACAAAGCAGTCCGCAAGCCGCAATCGGAACTGCAAGCTTGCCCGAAACAGTAAGCTTTTTCTGCTTTTCTTTTTCAGTTGTACCCTTTGTAAACGCCGTCAAGCCGAACATTCCCGTGATAAATTTCAGTACAATTGAAGCCAAGATTACAAACGCAAGAACATAAACGTAAAGGTCAACGCCCTCCTGCGACCACGACGGAATAATAACGTCGGCAAATTTGTAATAAAGCAGTGAGCCCGAAAAAATAAGGCTGATAAGCATTACAAGCGACAATACTCGCAAATTGTTTTTCATAATATTGCACCTGCCTTCTACGTTTTTGTTATCATAAAATGTGATAAACCTAAATTTATCACAACTTTGACGTAGGGACACGGCGTGCCGTGTCCGCAGTAACGATGATACTTTTCCAATTATATCATCGTTATTGTAACAAACAAACTTTTCAGTAGGGGACGGCTTCCCAGACGTCCCTATGTATAAATTGTGTAACAATTTATACATTATTGCGAACGTAGTTCGCCATAGGGAACCCCTTTAGTGGGTTCCCTATGGCAAAACAGTCCGGTGGACTGTTTTGCCTACCCTCCTGCATTTTGCAATGCAATCTTTTTGTGGGCTCTGCCCACACCCGCAAGCCTTTAAAAAGGCTTGACCGAAATTTTTAATTTTTGCGAGTCAACTTACCGCTAAATTATAGTTTAGCTCACTCACGAAAAATATAAATTTTACCCAATAAGCTCTTTGATTTTTGCCTCGGCGGCTGCGGCGTCAGCCTTTCCTCTGCTGTTCTTCATAACAAAGCCGACAAGTGCTTTTATAGCCTTTTCCTTGCCGTTTTTGTAGTCCTCAACAGCCTTTGCGTTGCTCTCAACAGCCTGCTTGCAAAGCTCAAGCATTGCGTTCTCGTCAAGTCCGCCCATATCGCTCTCGCTGATAAATTCAAGCGCACCCTTGCCGCTGTCAAGCATTTTTTCAAGCGTAGCTTTTGCAAGATTGTTGCGGATTTTACCGCTGTCAAGCAGCTTTACAAGCTCGTTTAACTGCTCGGGACTTACCGAAACATCAAAAACTTCCTTGTCAGCCTCGGTTTCAACTCTGCTGAAAATCTGACCGATAATGAAGTTTGAAACAGTCTTGGGTGACTTAACACCCTCGCAAGCCTTATCAAAATATTCGCTTATGTTTCTGTATTTTGTAAGAAGCTGTGCATCCTTTTCGGGGATTGAAAGCTCGTCAACATAACGCTTGCACTTCTCTGTCGGAAGCTCGGGAAGCGTTGCCTTAATCTCCTCAACCTCTTCCTTTGTAACGTGAATTGTTACAAGGTCGGGGTCACGGAAATAACGGTAATCGTGAGCGTCCTCCTTACTTCTCATAGACGAGGTGGTGTTTGTTGCATCGTCATAGCGCAGAGTTTCCTGCACAACCTGACCGCCGCTTTCAATCAAATCAACCTGACGTTCAAACTCGTATTCCATAGCCTTGCAGATGTTGTTGATTGAGTTCATATTCTTAATTTCGGTACGTGTGCCGAGCTTTTCACTGCCGACGGGACGAACCGAAATGTTTACGTCACAGCGCATTGAACCCTCCTGCATTTTGCAGTCGGAAATGCCGATATATCTCATAACCTGCTGGAGCTTTTCAACGTACTCCCTTGCCTCGTCAATTGAACGGATGTCAGGCTCGGAAACGATTTCAATAAGCGGAACGCCGCCACGGTTGTAGTCAACATAGGTGTCGCCGTGCTGATGAATCAGCTTTCCTGCGTCCTCCTCAATGTGAATGTGGTGCAGTCTGATTTTCTTTCCGCTTGAAAGCTCAACATATCCGCCGATTGTAAGCGGAGCGTAGAGCTGGCTGATCTGATAAGCCTTTGAAAGGTCGGGATAGCAGTAGTTCTTTCTGTCCATCTTTGAGATTTCGGCAATCTCGCCGTGTGTGGCAAGACCTGCCATAATTCCGTAGCGCACAACCTGACGGTTAAGCTTTGGCAACGTGCCGGGAAGTCCGATACAAACGGGACAGCAGTGTGTGTTAGGCTCACCGCCGAACTGCGTTGTACAGCCGCAGAAAATCTTTGTCTTTGTAGCAAGCTCAATATGGGTTTCAAAACCCGCAACTAATTCGTATTTCACAGCTTAACACCCCACTTTGTATCCTTAAAGTTCTCTCCTGCCGCCTGCTGATATTTATAAGCGGCGTTTAAAATTTCAGCCTCGCCAAAGCTCTTGCCGATAAGCTGCATACCAATCGGCATACCCTTTGCGTTGAATCCGCAGGGAACCGAAACACCCGGCAAGCCTGCAATATTTACGGGAACGGTGCAGATATCGGTGAGATATGTTTCAATCGGGTCGGAAACAGCACGTCCCATTTCAAAAGCAGTCATAGGAACAGTCGGCGCAAGGATAACGTCGCAATGAGTAAATGCATCGTTGAATGCTTTAACGATTGTTCCCCTCAAATTCTGCGCCTTTTTGTAGTAAGCGTCGTAGTAGCCAGCCGAAAGCACATATGTTCCGAGCAGAATTCTGCGCTTTACTTCCTCGCCGAAGCCCTCGGAGCGTGTGCGGCAAATCATATCGTGAGTGCCGTTGTAGTGCTCTGTCTTGTAGCCGTAGCGGATACCGTCATAGCGACCGAGGTTTGAAGATGCCTCTGCGCAGGCGATGATATAGTAAACGGGAAGAGCGAATTTAAGCGCAGGCAAGTCAAAGTAAACAATCTCTGCACCGAGCGACTTGTAAACCTCAGCCGCATTCAGAACAGCTTCTTTTACGTCGTCACGCACACCGTCAAGATATTCTCTTGCAATGCCGATTTTCATTCCCTTGATGTCGTTGTTGAGCGATGAATAGGTATCGCCGTTATATCCCTTGGAGGTGGAGTCCTTATCGTCATATTTTGAAATTGCGTCAAAGACGATTGAAGCGTCCTCAACGCTCTTAGTAATCGGTCCAATCTGGTCAAGCGAGCTTGCATACGCTACAAGGCCGTAACGTGAAACAGCACCGTAGGTAGGCTTCAAGCCGACAATACCGCAGAAGGATGCAGGCTGACGGATTGAGCCTCCCGTATCTGAGCCAAGACCGTAAGCCGCAATGTTTGCGCCTACTGCGCTTGCAACGCCGCCCGAGGAGCCGCCCGAAACGTGCTTTGTATTAAACGGGTTTGTCGCACCGCCGAAGTATGAGGTTTCGCACGAAGAACCCATAGCGAACTCGTCCATATTCGTCTTGCCGAGCATAACAGCGTTCTGCGACTGGAGAATATCCCATACGGTTGCATTGTAAATCGGCTTGTAGCCTGTCAGAATCTTTGAACAGCAGGTCGTTTCAATACCCTTTGTTGAAAGGTTGTCCTTTAATGTCATCGGAACACCCTCAAGCAGTCCGATTTCCTCGCCCGATGCGATTTTCTTGTCAACCTCTTCGGCTGTTTTTAAAGCCTCGTCGCCCGTAACGTTGACGTAGGCATTAAGCTCGCCGTTTGACTTTTCTATTTCTTCGAGATAGCTCTTTGTAAGCTCGGTGCAGGAGCACTGCTTTGAAGTCAGCATCTCGTGGATTTTTGCAATTGTACCCATATCTAAAACACCGCCTTACTCTCTGTTTCTCACAAGGAAATGATTTTCTGCCTGTTCGGGAGCATTTTTCAGAATTTCCTCGCTGCTGAACGACTCAACAACCTCGTCCTCACGAAACACGTTCGACAGATTGTTGATATTGTCAAAAGCCTCGTCACTTGCCGGGGCTTTGTTGATTTCGTCTGCAAAATCTATAATTTCCTGCATTGACTGCGTCAGGCTGTCAAGCTCCTCCTCGGGAACAAAAAGCTTTGAAAGCAACGCAATGTTTTCAACGTCTTCTCTTGTTACCATAAAAACCATCCTTTGTAAACAGAATCAGGGCAAGTCATATTTTCCTACAACTCGCCCTTTGAGTGTTATTTATCTTAACTTAATGTGAACCTCACGCAGCTGCTGTTCGGTTACCTCGCCCGGTGAGCCGAGCAGTAAATCCTGTGCATTTGAGTTCATCGGGAATGCGATTACCTCTCTGATGTTCTCCTCCTCGGTGAGCAGCATAATCATTCTGTCAACACCGGGAGCCATTCCTGCGTGCGGCGGTGCGCCGTACTGGAACGCATTGTAGAGAGCCGAGAATTTTGCCTTTAAATCTTCCTCGGTATAGCCTGCAAGCTCAAACGCCTTTTTCATAATATCAATGTCGTGGTTACGCACTGCACCCGACGAAAGCTCAACGCCGTTGCATACGATGTCATACTGATAAGCAAGGATTTCTTCGGGGTCTTTGTTCAAAAGACTGTCAAGACCGCCCTGAGGCATAGAGAACGGGTTGTGAGTGAAGATAATCTGATTTGTCTCCTCGTCACGCTCGAACATCGGGAAGTCAACGATGAAGCAAAGCTCAAAACGGCTTGTGTCGATAAGGTCAAGGCGCTTTGCGACCTCTGTTCTTATCTGACCTGCAAGCTTGGGAGCGTCCTTTGCTGTGTCGGCGATAAAGTAAATTACGTCGCCGGCCTTGGAGTTATTTCTCTTGATAAGCTCCTCACGGTCGCCCTCTTTAAGGAACTTGTCAATCGGACCGTCAAAGGTGAGGTCGTCGTTCACCTTAACATAGCCGAGTCCCTTCATTCCGATTGAAAGAGCAAACTCTTCCATTCTCTTGAACCACTTTTTGCTCTGCGAAGCGGCATTCGGAACGTTGATTGAGCGAACTGTTTTCTTTCTGAACGGAGCAAAATCCGTTTCTACAAACATATCGCTGATTTCAACAATCACAAGCGGATTGCGCAAATCGGGCTTATCTGTGCCGTACTTGACCATACTTTCAGCGTAGGGAATACGTGCAAACGGAGGCTTTGAAACCTCTTTATCAGAAAATTTCTTGAATGTTTCATACAAAACCTCTTCTGCAACTGCAAAAACGTCCTCCTGCGTTGCAAAAGCCATCTCAAAGTCGAGCTGATAGAACTCGCCCGGTGAACGGTCGGCACGAGCGTCCTCGTCACGGAAGCAAGGAGCAATCTGGAAATATCTGTCAAAACCCGATACCATAAGGAGCTGTTTGAAAATCTGCGGAGCCTGCGGAAGAGCATAGAATCTGCCCTTGTGCTTACGGCTGGGAATGAGGTAATCTCTTGCGCCCTCGGGAGATGAAGTTGAAAGAATCGGAGTGTTAATCTCGGTAAAGCCAAGCTCGTTCATCTTTGTGCGCAGGAAAGAAACAACATTAGAACGGAACATAATGTTGTTGTGAACCTTGGGATTACGAAGGTCGAGGAAACGGTATTTTAAACGCACGTCCTCGGATGTATTAGTTGAAGTTGCAACCTCAAAGGGAAGTGCGTTCTTGCACTTGCCGAGTACAGTAATGTCCTCGGTATGAACCTCAACATAACCGGTTGCAATCTTTTTATTTATGGTGTCCTCGTCACGCTTAACGACCTCGCCGCTTAAAGTGACAGTGCACTCCTTATTTATATTTTTAAGAAGCTCATCGTTGTGAACAACAACCTGAAGCACGCCGTACTGGTCACGAATGTCAAGGAACATAACGCCGCCGTGGTCACGGATATTTTCCACCCAGCCGGCAACTCTGACCTGCTGACCGATATTGCTTTCTCTTAACTCACCGCAGGTAACGGTGCGGTATTCATTAGCTTTTATCATCAAGAACTATCCTTTCACAGATATTTTGCCTATACTATGATATTATAACACAATATACCATTTTAATCAATATTTTATTTTGAGAATATGTGCAGTCTGAGTAAAAAAATTGATGCATAATTTTGTTTTTATGATTATGCATATTTGGAAGATAAACGATAATTTAGCCGAGTGCCTCGGCGGGCAAATCGAGTGGAAAAGTCGGTTAGTTTGGAAAAAAATTGCAGCCCGAATTTTAAGTTGATATATAGGTTACGTTGAGGGACGTCAGGGATGCCGTCCCCTACGGATATAGAGGAAACGTTTGTTTTTCAGTCGTAGTGACACGGAGTGCCGTGTCCGTAGTGACAATCAAACTTTAGCGATTTAATTGTAGTTATAAAGGAAAACAAACATTCCGTAGGGGACGGGTTCCCACACGTCCCGAAACGTTGCCGATATATCTATCACCCCGAGGAAACCAAACCTTTCCAAACAACACGCACTATTATAAATTCGGAGCGAAGCGACCATTAATTCCGCATTCCGAATTACGCATTCCTAATTAAATTATAGCTTAGCTTACAAACTTAACAGAAAATCTATACTTATTAAAAGCTATCAAAAATATTTTATTTTTCAGGTAATTAAAAACTAAAGGCTGCTCCGTTTGGAACAGCCTTGATTTATTCAGCAAAATTTGTATCCGAAATCAGATAAGCTCGATGATTGCCATTTCAGCGCCGTCACCACGACGAGGACCGATTTTTGTCACTCTTGTGTAGCCGCCGCTTCTCTCCTTATACTTGGGAGCAATTTCAGTGAAGAGCTTGCTTGTAACATCTTCCTTTGTAACAAAAGCCAAAACAAGGCGTCTGTTGTGAAGTGTGTCGTTCTTTGCTGTAGTAATCATCTTCTCTGCCATAGCCTGAACTTCCTTGGCACGAGTAAGAGTTGTTTCGATTTTGCCGTTTTCGAGAAGGAATGTAACCATAGCACGGAGCATTGCAGTTCTCTGAGCTGTAGTTCTTCCTAATTTTCTTGTACCGGGCATTGTTTTCACTCCTTTACCGTTGGTTTAAAAGGGTAGTTTATTCGTCTTCCTTCTGAAGACTGAAACCGAGAGAATTAAGCTTCTGAATAACCTCTTCAAGAGATTTTCTGCCGAGGTTTCTAACCTTCATCATATCCTCTTCGGACTTGTTAATTAAATCTTCAACCGTGTTGATTCCTGCACGCTTTAAGCAGTTGAACGAACGAACCGACAAATCTAGGTCTTCGATTGTCATTTCAAGAATTTTCTCCTTGCCCTTGTCGTCCTTTTCAACCATAAGCTCTGCGCTTGAAGCCTTGTCGGAAAGGTTTACAAAGAGGTTTAAGTGCTCTGTAAGAACCTTTGCCGCAAGAGAAACAGCCTCTTCAGCGTTGATAACGCCGTTTGTCCATACGTCAAGTGTGAGCTTGTCAAAGTCAGTAATCTGACCTACACGGGTGTTATCAACCGTATAGTTAACCTTTAACACGGGAGTATAGATTGAGTCAATCGGAAGTACACCGATTACATTGTTACCGCTTAACTGCTTGTTGCGCTCGCCGGGAACATAACCTCTGCCCTTGTCAACGGTTATTTCCATATTGAGCTTTGCGCCCTCGCCGAGAGTTGCGATGTGAAGCTCGGGATTTAAAATCTCAACCTCGTTGTCGCACTTGATGTCGGCAGCAGTTACTTCACAAGGACCCTCGGCTGCAATTTCAACAACCTTGGGGCAGGTTTCGTGAAGCTTGGGAACAAGACTTTTCAAATTGAGAACAATTTCCGTAACGTCTTCCTTTACGCCGGGAATAGTTGAAAATTCGTGAAGAACGCCGTCAATCTTAACAGATGTAACAGCACAGCCTTCAAGAGAGGAAAGCAATACTCTGCGCAGGCTGTTGCCGAGAGTGTTGCCGAAGCCACGCTCAAGCGGTTCAACAACAAATCTGCCGTATTTTCCGTCCTCGGTTAATTCTGCAGTTTCAATTCTTGGCTTTTCAATTTCAATCATTCGCGAATCCTCCTGACATTATGCGGCTGAAAAAACAGCCAATGTATGTGTAATCTGCCTGTGAAATTCGGGATTACTTGGAGTACAACTCAACGATGAGGTGTTCTTCAACAGGATAATCAATATCCTCTCTCTGGGGAGCAGCAACTACCTTGCCGCCGAGAAGATTTTCGTCCTTCTCAAGCCACTTGGGAGTAACAGTTGAAGCTGTTTCGCCCTCTGCAATTGCTTTGAATCTTGTTGTTGAGCGGCTCTTTTCACTAACCTGGATAACATCGCCAACCTTAACAAGGTATGAGGGAATGTTTACCTTTTTGCCGCTAACAGTAAAGTGAGCATGACTTACAAGCTGTCTTGCTTCTCTTCTTGTAGCTGCAAGACCGAGTCTGAAAACAACGTTGTCAAGTCTGCGTTCGATTAATGTGAGCAATACGGCACCTGTTTTGCCTTCAGCCTTTTCAGCCTTCTCATAGTAAGCTCTGAACTGCTTTTCCATAATGCCGTAAATAAATTTAACCTTCTGCTTTTCGGTAAGCTGCATGCTGTATTCGCTCTTTTTTCTTCTCATCTTACCGCCGGGGTTTCTGTTGGAAGTTTTCTTTGAGTAACCCATAACTGCGGGAGAAATGCCGAGAGCTCTGCAACGCTTAGCGATAGGCTGCATATTTTTAGCCATTGAAATATCCTCCTTTTATAATACTATACACGTCTTCTCTTTGGAGGACGGCATCCGTTGTGAGGAATCGGAGTAACGTCTTTAATCATAGTTACTTCAAGACCTGCTGTCTGCAATGCACGGATTGCAGCTTCTCTGCCCTGTCCCGGTCCTTTTACATAAACCTCGACGTATTTCATACCATGTTCCATTGCTGCCTTTGCAGCTGTTTCAGCTGCTGACTGAGCGGCAAACGGAGTTGACTTCTTAGAGCCTCTGAAACCGAGCTCGCCTGCGCTTGCCCACGAAACAGCATTGCCCTGTGTATCGGAAATAGTAACAATTGTATTGTTAAATGTTGACTGGATATGCGCTGCGCCTTTTTCAATGTTCTTGCGCTCACGGCGACGGCGAATAACCTTCTTACCACCCTTTGGTGCTGCCATAGTCCTTTGCCCTCCTTACTTCTTCTTATTAGCCATTGTCTTACGGGGACCCTTACGAGTACGAGCGTTAGTCTTTGAACGCTGACCTCTTACGGGGAGACCCTTTCTGTGACGAACGCCACGGTAACAGCCAATATCAATAAGTCTTTTAATATCATAAGCGATGTCACGGCGAAGGTCACCTTCAACGCGGCAGTGATGCTCAATATATTCTCTGAGCTTTGCAATATCCTCTTCAGTTAAATCTCTGACACGAGTGTCGGGATTAACACCTGTTGCAGCAATAATGTCGTCTGCAGTCTTACGGCCGATACCGTAGATATAAGTTAAACCGATTTCAACTCTTTTATCTCTTGGTAAGTCAACACCTGCTATACGAGCCATTCAGTTGCACCTCCATATAAATTTAAAAATTAATAGTTGTTTTAAGGTAATTAACCCTGACGCTGTTTGTGCTTGGGGTTTTCGCAGATTACTAAAATCTTACCTTTTCTCTTGATAACTTTGCACTTATCGCACATCTTCTTTACTGAAGGTCTGACTTTCATTTATAATCATTCCTTTCTGAAAATCGTGTTCCTACCTGACTTACTTTGAACGCCAGGTAATTCTTCCTCTGGTCAGGTCGTATGGAGACATCTCCACAGTAACCTTGTCGCCCGGCAAAATGCGAATGAAGTTCATTCTGAGTTTGCCTGAAATAACAGCTAAGATCACGTGACCGTTCTGAAGCTCAACCTTGAACTGCGCATTCGGCAGAGCCTCTCTTACAATACCTTCTATTTCAATTACATCCTGTTTAGACATACCGTTAACCTCCGTTTTTAAAATCGTTCAGAATTCTTTTTATCTGCGGATTGGTTTCAATTGAACCCTCATAAACCTTGTTTGCAGGAGCAAGATGGATAAGCTTTTTCTTTTTTGGTTTCTCAAGCCTTCGTGTCCTTCCGTCAGCGATATACGCATAGCCGGACTCAACGCCGAGAACGACAAAGAAGTTATCCTTTTCTCTGCCTGCCTTTGCCCTGACAATACTTCCTCTGACTATGCTCATAAGTCACCTTAATCAATCAGAGTCATAATCTTAGGGCCGTCGGGAGTTATTGCAATTGTATGCTCAAAGTGAGCGGCAAGCTTTCCGTCCTTTGTGACGGTAGTCCACTCGTCGTCGAGCACCTCAACCTCATAAGTCCCCTGGGTTATCATAGGTTCAATGGCAATTGTCATACCCGGAATAAGGCGAACGCCCCGTCCCGGAGTACCGTAATTGGGTACGCTTGGGTCCTCGTGTAATTTCGCACCTACGCCGTGGCCGACAAAATCTCGTACCACCGAGTAACTGCGAGCTTCGACATACTGCTGAACAGCACTGCCTATGTCACCTATACGGTTACCGGCAAGAGCCTTGTTAATTCCCTCATAAAGGCTCTCCTTTGTGGCATCAAGCAAAGCCTGCGCTTCTGCGCTGATTTTGCCGCAGGGAAATGTATAGGCGTTGTCGCCGTGAAATCCCTCATAATATGCGCCGACATCGACGCTTACTATGTCGCCCTCTTTAAGGATCTGTTTCTTACTTGGTATGCCATGGATAACCACGTTGTTTACGGAAATGCACGCACTCGCAGGAAATCCGCCATAACCGAGAAACGAGGGAGTAGCTCCCTGTTTCTCGATATATTTACGGACAATTGTATCTATTTCATAAGTAGTTACACCGGGCTTTACAGCCTCTCCCGCAACACGGAGTGCCTCGGCAGAAATTCTGCATGCGTCTTTCATTTTAGAAAGTTCCCGTGCTGTTTTAATAACTACCATACTTTTTACGCCTCGATTGCCTTGAGGATAAGAGCAGTAGTATCTTCTACGCTGTCCTGTCCTTCAACATTAACGAGCTTACCCTGCTTCTTATAATAATCAACAAGGGGCTCTGTTTCCTTGTGGTAAACATCAAGACGAGCAAGTACAGTGTCGGGGTGGTCGTCCTTGCGCTGAACAAGGGTGCCGCCGCAATCGTCGCATACCCCATCCTTCTTGGGCTTTAAGTTCACAAGATGATAAGGTCTGCCACAATTTTCGCAGACACGGCGTCCGGACATACGGTTGATGATTCTTTCATCAGCAACGTCAATGTTGATAACGTACTGAATCTCAACACCCATATTGTCAAGAGCCTCAGCCTGAGGAATAGTTCTTGGGAAGCCGTCAAGAATGAAACCCTTTTTGCAGTCGTCCTCGGAAAGTCTTTCTTTAACGATTCCGATAACTACTTCGTCGGGAACAAGCTTGCCTTCGTCCATAAAGGACTTTGCCTTAAGACCCATCTCAGTGCCGTTTTTCAGCGCCTCACGAATCATGTTTCCGGTTGAAATTGTGGGAATACCAAAGTGCTCGCAAAGTACAGCAGCCTGTGTGCCTTTACCTGCACCCGGAGCGCCTAACATGATAATGTTCATTTAATTATACTCCTTTTTCAGTAATTAGTCAAGAAAACCTTTGTAGTGACGCATCATCATCTGTGATTCGAGCTGTTTTACTGTTTCAAGTGCAACGCCAACGATAATGATGATTGATGTACCGCCGATAGCCATATTGCCCATACCTGTTGCAGCACCGTAGATGTGCGGGAGCAAAGCGATGAAAGCAAGGAAGAGTGCGCCGATAAGTGTTATTCTTGACAGAATGTTTCTGATATAATCAGCTGTCGGAGCACCTGGACGGATACCGGGAACGGTACCGTTGTTTGCCTTGAGGTTGTTTGCCATTTCAACAGGATTGTACTGAATAGTCGTATAGAAATAAGCGAACATAATGATAAGAATAAAATACAATACCATATACAACCAGCCGTTTGTGCTGAAGGCTTCGAAGAAAGCACCCCAGAAGCCGTCCTTTGCCTGAACAAAGAGATTGATTGTACCGGGAATTGAAAGAATTGAGCTTGCAAAAATGATGGGGAGAACGCCGCCGAGAGCAACCTTGATAGGAAGGTGGCTTGACTGTCCGCCGTACATCTTTCTGCCTACAACACGCTTTGCGTACTGAATCGGAATTCTTCTTTCGCTGTCCTGCATAAAGGTAATAACCCAGATAACAGCAACAAAAATAAGAACCCAGAGCGGAACGAGGAAGTAATACTGTGTATAACCCTCTGAACCGAGACCCCAGTACTGACCGAGTGTGCTGATTGTTGCGGGGAGCTGTGCAACGATACCTGCGAAAAGGAGAATAGAAATACCGTTTCCGATACCGTTCTTGTTAATCTGCTCGCCCAGCCACATCATAAGAGCCGTACCTGCTGTGAACACGAGCACGATTACAATTGCAGAGAACCACATATCGAAGCCCTCGTTGTAGATTGTGATGTGCTTACCGCTTTCGGTCATTGTGTTCTTGAGGTAGAAGTAGTATGCAGTACCCTGAATAAGACCGAGACCGACGGTTACGTAACGGGTGATAGTACCGATTTTACGTCTGCCTGCCTCGCCCTCTTTAGCCATTCTCTCAAGAGGAGGAATAGCAACGCAGAGGAGCTGCATAATAATCGAGCTGTTGATGTAAGGAGTGATACCCATTGCAAACAATGTTGCGTTTGCAAACGCACCACCCGAAAGTGTGTTGAGATAAGCCAGCATATTTGTGCTGGAATCGGGATTGTCTGTAATCAGCTTCATTGCTTCTGCAAGAGCTGTTGTGTCCAGAAACGGAACGGGGATAACCGAACCGATTCTGAATACTACGATAATTAAAAGTGTAAATAAGATTTTTCTTCTTAAGTCAGGAATTGACCAAGCGTTTCTTATTGTTTTAAACACTTAAATCACCTCTGCCTTTCCGCCTGCAGCCTCAATAGCAGCTTTAGCTGATTCGGAAAAAGCAGAAACCTTAACAGTGAGTTTTTTCTCGAGCTTACCGTTGCCGAGAACCTTAACAGCGTCAAAGCCGTTCTTTACTACTCCTGCATTAACAAGAGCCTCAATATCAACTGTTGCGCCGTCTTCAAACTTTCTGTTTAAAGTGCTGAGGTTAATTGCAACTACGTTTTTAGCAAAGATGTTGTTAAAACCTCTTTTCGGTAAACGGCGCTGCAAGGGCATCTGACCGCCTTCAAAGCCCGGACGGACACCGCCGCCTGAACGAGCCTTCTGACCTTTGTGACCTTTGCCGGCTGTTTTACCCCAGCCTGAGCCGTGACCTCTGCCGATTCTCTTTGCGTCCTTCTTGGAGCCTTCAACCGGAGAAAGTTCATGTAACTTCATAAGTGCACCTCCTTGCTTACGCTTCAATAACCTCTACGAGGTGAATGATTTTTGCTACCTTGCCTTTTGTCGAAGCGTTATCGGGCTGTGTTGTAACGTCGCCGATTTTCTTCAGACCTAAAGCGTGGGCTGTTGCAATCTGATCCTTCTTGGAGCCGATAAGGCTCTTAACCAACTTAATTGTCATAATCTGCAACCTCCCTATTATAAAATTTCCTTAACGGATTTACCGCGGATAGCAGCAACTTCGTCAGCAGTTCTTAAAGCTGCAAGACCTGCGAGTGTAGCTCTTACTACGTTGCAGGGGTTGTTTGAACGAAGAGCCTTTGTTCTGATGTCCTTGATGCCGACTGCTTCAACAACGGCACGAACGGGACCGCCTGCGATAACACCGGTACCGGGAGCAGCGGGCTTCATAAGAACTCTGCCTGCACCGAACTCGCCGATGATTTCGTGAGGAATTGTTGTTCCTCTGAGTGAAACCTTCATAAGGTTTTTCTTTGCATCCTCAATACCCTTGCGGATAGCGTCGGGTACTTCGCCTGCTTTACCGATACCGAAACCAACTGTTCCGTTACCGTCGCCTACAACTACTAAAGCTGCAAACTTGAATATACGACCGCCCTTAACCGTCTTTGATACACGGTTAATAGTAACGACTCTTTCTTTTAATTCGCCTGTTACTTCTACTGTTTTAGCCAAAGTTATTCCTCCTCTTCCTTAGAAATTGAGGCCGCCCTCACGGGCGCCTTCGGCCAATTCCTTAACACGGCCGTGATAGATATTACCGCCTCTGTCAAAAACAACGTCAACGATATTTTTAGCTTTTGCACGCTCTGCAACGAGAACGCCTACAGCCTTTGCTGCCTCTTTGTTTCCGCCATTACCTTCGATGGACTTGTCAAGGCTTGAAGCCTGAGCAAGTGTAACACCGGCTACGTCGTCAATAATCTGAGCGTAGATGTTGTTTCTGGAGCGGAATACGCACAAACGGGGACAAGATGCTGTGCCGCTTACTTTGCTGCGGACTCTCTTATGGCGTTTTGCACGTGCCTTTTTTGTATCAGGTCTGCTTACCATTATTTTTCACTCCTTAATTATTTGCCCTTACCGGCCTTGCCTTCCTTGCGGCGGATAACTTCGTCAGCGTACTTAATACCCTTGCCCTTATAAGGCTCCGGCGGACGCTTTTCTCTTACTTCGGCAGCAAACTGACCAACCTTTTGCTTATCAATGCCGACAATAATGATTTTGTTGGGGTCGGGAACTTCAATCTTGATGTCCTCTGTATCCTCAACGATAACCTGGTGTGAATAACCGAGGTTCATAACGCACTTGCTACCCTGCTTCTGAACACGGTAACCAACGCCGTTAACTTCAAGCTCCTTCTTGTAGCCCTCTGTAACACCTACAACCATATTGTTGATGAGTGTTCTTGTAAGGCCGTGGAGTGAGCGGTTTTCTTTGGTGTCATCGGGACGAGTAACCTCAATTACGTCGCCCTTGATTTCAACTGTCATAGCCTGATTGTATGCGAAATCAAGTGTGCCCTTGGGACCTTTGACAGTGATAACGCCGTCAGCGATAGTCGCTGTAACACCGGCGGGAATATTTATAGGTTTTCTTCCAATTCGAGACATTTTCGCACCTCCTCTTACCAAATGTAAGCGAGAACTTCGCCGCCAATGTGCTCCTTACGTGCCTGACGGTCAGTCATAACACCCTTGGAGGTTGAAATAATGGCAATTCCGAGTCCCTTCATTACCTTCGGCATATCTTCTGCATTGCTGTAAATACGTAAACCGGGCTTTGATACACGGCGCAGCCCTGTGATAACAGGAGTCTTGCCGTCAACATACTTAAGAGTAACCTTAATTACGCCCTGCTTGCCGTCTTCTATAACTGTGAAATTCTTAATGTAGCCTTCATCAAGAAGAATCTGACAAATAGACTTCTTGAGGTTTGACGCAGGAATTTCAACAGAATCGTGCTTTGCTGAATTTGCATTACGAATTCTTGTAAGTAAATCAGCAATTGTATCTGTAATCTGCATTACCTTTATCCTCCCTTGCTTACCAGCTTGCTTTCTTTACGCCCGGAATTTCGCCCTTGTAAGCGAGCTCACGGAAGCAAATACGACAAATACCATACTTGCGGAGGTAGGCGTGTGGTCTACCACAGATATTACATCTTGAATACTCTCTTGTAGAGAACTTCTGCTTTCTCTGCTGCTTAACTTTCATTGCAGTTTTAGCCACAACAATCCCTCCTTACTTTGAAAACGGTGCGCCCATGAGAGTTAAAAGCTCACGAGCTTCTTCGTCTGTCTGTGCTGTGGTAACGAAGCAAATGTCCATACCACGAACCTTGTCAATCTTGTCATAATCAATTTCAGGGAAAATGAGCTGCTCTTTGAGGCCCATATTGAAGTTTCCTCTGCCGTCGAAAGAGTTGGGGTTGATACCTCTGAAGTCTCTTACACGGGGAAGAGCTACGTTGAAGAGTCTGTCGAGGAACTCGTACATTCTCTCGCCTCTTAAAGTAACCTTACAGCCAATCGGCATACCTTCTCTGAGTTTGAAGTTAGCAACTGATTTTCTTGCTCTGCACACGAGAGGCTTCTGACCTGTGATGGCAGAAAGGTCTGTGCAGATAGCGTCGATTACCTTTGAGTTTTCTTTAGCTTCGCCTGCGCCTACGTTGATAACGATTTTATCAAGCTTCGGAATCTGCATAGTGCTCTTGTAGGAGAACTTTGACATAAGAGCAGGTGCAACTTCTTTTGAATAATATTCTTTAAGTCTTGCCATATCTTATTTCCTCCTTACAGTGATTCCTTGCACTTTGCGCAGATTCTGCCCTTTGAGCCGTCCTCAAAAATCTTGTGAGCAACTCTTGTGGGCTTCTTGCATCTGGGGCATACAATCTGAACCTTGGAAGCGTACATAGCGCCCTCGGCCTTGATGATACCGCCCTGCTCGCCCATCTTTCTGGGCTTAACGTGCTTTGAAACCATATTTACTTTCTCTACGATAACCTTGCCTTCTTTGGGGCTTACAGCCAGAACCTGACCTTTTTTGCCCTTATCCTTACCGCTGATAACGATAACGGTGTCGCCTGTTTTTACATGAACCTTATTCATTGTGACACCTCCAAATTAAAGTACTTCGGGAGCGAGAGAAAGAATCTTCATAAAGTCCTTATCACGAAGCTCTCTTGCTACCGGTCCGAAGATACGAGTACCCTTGGGGTTCTTATCTTCCTTAATGATAACAGCCGCATTTTCATCAAAGCGGATGTATGTGCCGTCTTCACGTCTTACGCCCTTTGCAGAACGAACAACTACGGCTCTTACAACGTCGCCTTTTTTAACAACACCGCCGGGTGCTGCTTTTTTAACCGAGGCAACAATAATATCGCCAATGTTGGCATATCTCCTTCTGGTACCGCCGAGTACACGAATGCACATAAGTTCCTTTGCGCCGGTGTTGTCGGCAACCTTGAGGATGGTTTGCTGTTGAATCACAGTGTATTCCTCCTTTTCTCAAAGCCGCTAAACTTATTTAGCTTTCTCAATAATCTCGACGAGTCTCCATCTTTTATCCTTAGAAAGAGGACGGGTCTCCATAACCTTTACACGGTCGCCGATATTGCACTCATTGTTCTCGTCGTGTGCCTTAAAGCGAACCGTACGCTTAACAATTTTGTTATAAAGCTTATGCTTTACGCTGTCTTCAACGGCAACAACGATTGTTTTGTCCATCTTGTTGCTTACAACCTTGCCGACAACGGTTTTTCTCATATTTCTTTCACTCACTGTTAAGTCCCCCTCTCTTAAGCTTCTGTGCCGTTAAGTTCACGCTGACGAAGAATTGTAGAAACTCTTGCAATGTCCTTTTTTACGGCACCGATTCTGGATGAGTTTTCGAGCTGGTTAACAGCAAGCTGGAAACGAAGATTAAATAATTCTTCTTTGAGTTCTGTGAGCTTTGTCTGAAGCTCTTCAACTGACATTTCTCTGATTTCTGATGCTTTCATTACTGCTCACCCTCCTCTTTTTTAACAAACTTGCACTTGATGGGAAGCTTTGTTGAAGCAAGACGAAGTGCTTCTCTTGCTGTAGCTTCATCAACGCCTGCGAGTTCAAACATAACTCTGCCGGGCTTAACTACTGCAACCCAGTATTCGGGAGAACCTTTACCTGAACCCATTCGAGTTTCAGCAGGCTTTGCTGTAACAGGCTTGTCAGGGAAAATCTTGATCCAAACTTTACCGAATCTTTTGCAGTAACGTGTCATAGCGATACGGGCAGCCTCAATCTGGTTTGAGGTGATCCATGCAGGCTCTGTAGCCTGAAGACCGTACTCACCGTAAGTAACCTTGTTACCACGAAGAGCCTTACCTGTCATACGACCTCTGTGTACTCTTCTGTACTTAACTCTCTTAGGTAATAACATTACTTTCTGCCTCCTTCTCTGCGGGGCTTTCTTGACTTAACTTCGTTCAAAACTTCGCCTTTGTAAAGCCAAACCTTAACGCCGATTTTACCGTAGGTTGTGTTAGCCTCTGCAAAACCGTAGTCGATGTCTGCACGAAGTGTCTGAAGCGGAATTGTGCCCTCGTGATACTGCTCCGAACGAGCAATTTCAGCACCGCCGAGACGGCCTGAACACATAACCTTAATACCTTTTGCTCCACGGCGCATTGCGTTGCCGATAGCCTGCTTCATAGCACGGCGGAAAGAAATTCTCTTTTCGAGTTGCTGAGCAATGCTCTCTGCAGCGAGCTGTGCGTCAAGCTCGGGAGCCTTTACTTCAACAATGTTGATTGCAACGGGCTTGTTTAAGAATTTTTCGCACTGAACCTTGAGCTTCTCAATCTCGGAGCCGCCCTTACCGATAACAAGACCGGGCTTAGCGCAGTGAATGCTGATTCTTACTCTTTTGCCGTCACGCTCAATTTCAATCTTTGAGATACCGAAGTTGTAAAGCTGTGCCTTCAGAGTTTTACGAAGGTTGTAGTCCTCAACGAGTGTAGCGCCGAAGTCCTTTTTGTTTGCAAACCAACGGGAATCCCAATCTTTAATAACACCGACACGAAGACCGTGCGGATTAACTTTCTGACCCATATTTAAACCTCCCCTTAGTCTTCTTTTTCCTTGAGAACGAGGGTAATGTGAGAAGTTCTCTTGTTAATTCTGAACGCTCTGCCCTGTGCTCTCGGACGAATTCTTTTAAGGATGGGGCCTGCTGTAGCGTTGCAAGCTGCAACGTAGAGCTTGGATACATCCATATCATGGTTGTTCTCAGCATTTGCCATAGCTGACTTGAGCAGCTTTAAAAGCGGCTCGCAAGCGGCCTTGGGAGTGTGCTTAAGAACAGCTTCCGCATATCTGACGTCTTTGCCTCTGATAAGGTCAAGAACAACGCCAACCTTGCGGGGTGAAATACGAACAAATTTAGCATTTGCCTTTGCTTCCATCTGCAATACTCTCCTTCCGCTTATTTGCTTGTTTTTGAACCGGCATGACCCTTGAAGGTTCTTGTAGGAGCAAACTCGCCGAGCTTGTGACCTACCATATCTTCAGTAACATATACCGGAACGTGCTTACGACCGTCGTGAACGGCGAATGTGTGACCAACGAACTCGGGGAAAATTGTTGAACTTCTTGACCATGTCTTTAAAATTCTCTTTTCGCCCTTTTCGTTCATTTCAAGAACCCTTTTGAGCAGTACAGGCTGAACAAAGGGACCCTTTTTAGTACTTCTACTCATAGTTATAAGCTCCTTTCTCTGCCTTACTTACCGTTTCTTCTGCGAACGATAAGCTTATCGCTGCTCTTGTTGTTCTTACGAGTCTTATAGCCGAGTGCGGGCTTACCCCAAGGGGTTACAGGGCCCGGACGGCCAACCGGTGACTTACCCTCACCACCGCCGTGCGGGTGGTCGTTCGGGTTCATAACAGAACCGCGGACTGTGGGACGCCAGCCCATATTTCTCTTACGGCCGGCTTTACCGATTTTAACGTTTTCGTGGTCAATGTTGCCTACCTGACCGATAGTAGCCATACAGCTTTCGGGAACGTTTCTTAACTCGCCTGAAGGAAGTCTTAACAGAGCAAGTCCGTTCTCTCTAGCCATAAGCTGTGCCATATTACCTGCCGAACGAGCAAGCTGTGCGCCTCTGCCGGGGTAAAGCTCAACATTGTGAATGAATGTACCTACAGGAATTGCTGTAAGCGGAAGTGCGTTGCCGGGCTTGATGTCGGCGTTAGCACCTGCTACTACCTTGTCGCCTACCTTAAGTCCCTCGGGAGCGATAATGTAAGCTTTCTCACCGTCGGTGTACTCTACAAGAGCGATGAATGCCGAACGGTTAGGATCGTACTCTAATGTTTTTACTGTGCCTTCAACGTCAAACTTCTGACGCTTGAAGTCAATGATACGGTACTTTCTGCGGTTACCGCCGCCTCTGTGACGAACGGTGATTCTGCCGTAGCTGTTGCGGCCTGACTTCTTGTTTAAAGGAGCAAGCAGGCTCTTTTCGGGCTCAACCTTTGAAAGGACCGAATAATCTGTAACCGACATATTTCTTCTTGAGTTGATGGTCGGCTTATAAACTTTAATGGCCATTTGGTTTCACTCTCCTCATGATGGCTTTGCGGGAAAATGGCGTTTCCCATACATTCTGCCTGAATTATTTATTTCAGACTTACATCATGCCTTCAAAAAATTCGATAGGCTTGCTGTCTTCTGTTAATGTTACGATTGCTTTCTTCCAGCTCTTTGTGTAGCCGCCGTTGTTTCTGCCCTGACGGCGGAACTTACCTCTTACGCTTACGGTGTTAACCTTTGCAACCTTAACCTTGAAGATTTCTTCGCAAGCTTTTGCAATTTCAATTTTGTTAGCTGTTTTAGCTACTTCAAAGGTATATACCTTATTAACTGCGCCGAGCATACTTTTTTCAGTGATAACGGGGCGAATTACGATGTCATGAGCGATCATGCATATACCTCCTCTATCTTGCTTACAGCGTCCTTAACGATAACGAGCTTGTCAGCATTCAGAATGTCATAAACATTGAGTGTGTTGACCTGAGCTGTCTTAACGCCGGGGATGTTGTTAGCTGATTTGATAACCTTGCTGTCAACTGCGGGAAGAACGATGAGAGCCTTTTTGTCAGCTCCGATTGCGTTGAGCATAGCAACGATTGTCTTTGTCTTGTATTCATCCATTGCGATTGAATCAACAACGATGATTTCGTTTTCTTTAGCCTTTGAAGAGAAAGCCGACTTCATAGCGAGTCTTCTAACCTTCTTGTTTACAGAGAATCTGTAATCTCTTGGCTTGGGAGCAAACACGATACCGCCGTGTGTCCACTGCGGAGCACGGGTTGAACCCTGTCTTGCACGTCCTGTACCCTTCTGTCTCCAGGGCTTTTTGCCGCCGCCGGAAACCTCGGATCTTGTAAGAGCGGACTGTGTGCCCTGACGCTGTGCTGCAAGATAGCTTACAACTACCTGATGCATAACTGCTGCGTTGGGCTCAATACCGAATACGGAATCAGCAAGCTCGATTGTACCGACATTGTTGCCTTCCATATTTACTACTGATAAACTTGGCATTTATAATCCCCCTTCCTTAAGCCTTAACGGAATCTTTGAGTACAACGATTCCCTTATTTGGTCCGGGAACAGCACCCTTTACAGCAATGAGGTTGTTTTCAGCGTCAACCTTAACAACTGTGAGGTTCTGTACTGTTACCTGTTCTGCGCCGAGGTGACCTGCCATTCTCTTGCCCTTCCATACTCTTGAGGGTGAGGAGCAGGCACCGATTGAGCCGCCGTGACGAACGCAGGGGCCTGTACCGTGAGTTTCCTTAAGACGGTGGAAGTTCCATCTCTTGATAACGCCTGCGGTACCCTTACCTTTGCTCTTGCCGGTTACGTCAATCTTGTCGCCGGGGGTGAACACGTCTGCCTTAACGAGGTCGCCTACGTTGTAAGCGTCTGTGTCGTTAAAACGGAACTCTTTAAGAGTTTTCTTGGGAGCTACGCCTGCTTTGTCAAAAAATCCCTTCATAGGCTTTGTAACCTTGTGGGGCTTTAAGTCGCCGTATCCGAGCTGAACGGATGCGTAGCCGTCGTTTTCAACTGTTTTCTTGGCTGTAACCACGCAAGGGCCTGCCTCGATAACAGTTACGGGAATAACAATTCCCTTTTCATCGAAAATCTGTGTCATACCGATTTTCTTGCCGATGATTGCTTTCTGCATGAATGTATCCTCCTTGTAGGTTATTGGTTGGTTTTCACCAACGTGACCCTGTCTGCTTGTAGGTTGGTATCGGATTATAACTTAATCTCGATATCAACGCCGGCAGGGAGCTCTAAGCTCATAAGAGCCTCGACTGTCTTGTTTGACGGTCTTAAGATGTCGATAAGACGCTTGTGGGTTCTCATCTCGAACTGCTCACGGCTGTCCTTGTACTTGTGAACAGCACGGAGAATTGTTACAACCTGCTTCTCAGTAGGGAGCGGAACGGGACCCGAAACTCTTGCGCCTGTGCGCTTAGCTGTAGCCACGATTCTCTCGGCTGACTGATCAACGAGCTGATGATCATAACCCTTTAATCTTATTCTAATCTTTTCCTTGACTGCCATTATCGTCGCCTCCTTGAAAATTTTGTCAAGCCTCGTAGCTCTCCGCTTATCTTAAAATAGCTTCCACTCCTCCAATCAGCTCCAATCACTTTGGTGATTTCCGCTGCTTGGTCGTCGCCGTTCGCTATTTTAAGGTTGCGAGCCTCGGCTCTTCGTAGTTGGCGGGCGTTTGCTTTCAAAAACTTTTTTTGAAACTCTGCCGGGTGTTTCCTCACCCTGCATTAAAAAACCCGTTTAACTATTCAGTTAACCGGGAACGTCCTGAAAGCTTTTGAGCACAGCTATGGCAAAGCAACCCTATTGACATAGTTATACTCTAAATGATTCATAATAATCGCCCGGTTTAAAATCGGACATACTCCACGGAAAAACCGGCAAATTCGCCGCAACCTCCCGCTTCATCGCATATCTTGTGCAGTCACGCAAGGATTATTATACAATGTAAAGGCGATTATTGCAAGGTTTTGCGAAAATTAATTCGTGTAGAAATTTCAGGTCATTCTTAAAAATATTTTATATACTATGCACATATTGCCAAACGCTACATATTAAAGTATAATTAAGTGTGAAGTTTGGAGTGTGGAGTGTGGAGTTCATGGTCGCTCCGCTCCGAATTTAAAATAGTACGTGTTGTTTGGAAAAGTTTGTTTTCCTCGGGTTGATTGATATATCGGCAACGTTTCGGGACGGCATCCCTGACGTCCCGTTTCGTAAATTGCAACGCAATTTATGAAATATTAAAAATTACTCTCTGCGGCAACGCCGCATATAAATTAATTCGGGCATTAAACTTTTGAATTATTGCGACCTATCCACTCGACCGAAACTCCACTCTCCACACTCCAAACTCCATACTAATAAAAAATCTCGGAGGTATATATGATACACGTTTATTACGGTGACGGCAAAGGCAAAACAACGGCGGCGGTAGGACTTGCCGCAAGAGCCGCAGGCAGCAATATGAAGGTTCTGTTCGTGCAGTTTCTCAAAACAGAATTTTCGGGCGAACGCCATACATTGAGCCACACCGAAAACGTAACTCTCACATTCTGCCCTCTCGAGCTGAAATTCACATTCGAAATGGACGAAAAGGAAAAGGCACAGGCGGCAAAGATTTTCAAAGGAATTTTTGACAGCAGTGTAACAACTGCCCTTACAGAGCGTTACGATATGGTAGTCCTCGACGAGGTGTTCGACGTAATAAACAACGATATGATTTCCGAGGCGGAGGTATTTGAGTTTGTCGCAAACGCCCCTGCAAGTATGGAAATTGTAATGACAGGCCACAATCCGCCCGAACGATTCATTGATATTGCCGACTACGTAACGGAGTTCAAAAAAATAAAGCACCCCTATGACAGAGGAATAACAGGCAGAATCGGGATAGAATTTTAGCCAGATATATAAACCTATATAAAGCACCAACGGCTGACGGAAAACAACCTCCGTCAGCCGTTATTTTACATTTTATTAATTACTCACTTTTTGCATTGTCCGAAGATGGACTTACCGCTTTTTTATCAAGATATATCACGAAAAACAGGAATAACGGAATGTACTCTGCCAACATAAATATAATATTTAAGAAAAAGCTGATAAATATTCCGTTGAACAAACCGCTGTCACCGCCATCAGAAGACGTAATAAACGCCATAAACGAAGCCAAAGAACTTGCTAATCCAGATTTTCCAATTTCAAAAAAGCAATACAAACAAAAGCTTATCACAAATAAGATTGATAAAACAAGTTTAGCGGATTTATTTTCGGGTACGAGCTTATTCCTTTTATTAAAAAACAATATTGCCGCTGCAATTGCTATTTTAGATACAGTAAACAAATAATACAACGGTTTACTGAATACAGCTTCTAAAACACTGAAAATATCTGCGCCAAATATTACAACTAATTGATACAATCCGTTTGATAAATATAAAATGTTTGCAATCAGGAATAATTCAGCGAAAATTTTTATTATATCAATCTTAAGTTTATTTTTACTCAGTATTGATACTGCAAGCAAAATAAACGCTGTCAATAACATAAGCTTCGCAACAATATCAACTACATAATATATTTTATTATTAACTGCTGTAATTGAATAAATTTCATATAGAATATTTCCGGCATAACCTAAAGAACAGATTATGAGAAAAACAGAAATAACAATACCCGTAATTTTAAAATTTTTTTCTGCCATTGTTTTTTTCGGCATATTCAGCCACCTCATAGTTTACTGCCTCCGAAAGCCTGTTGCTCTCGGAGGCATTTTATAGCTTAATATTATTAAATCACAGCTTGATATTTTTCATCTCGTCGCCGAGAATGTCGCTGATTTCCTTTAAGTGCCCCGTGCTCTTGTCCTTTAGCTTGTAATGCTGAACAAGACCGAAGCCCGGATACTCGTTGCCCTCAACGACAACAGGACCTTTTACAGAAAACGCAATATCCCAGCCGATATACCTTACCTGCGGTATTCTCATATGCGCTTCCTTACACATATCAAACGCTTCCTTAACGCCTGCTATCTTAACGTCCTTGAATTTCTTGCCCGTCAGCGGATGAGTATCGTAAACGTTTCCGTAATCGTCGATTACGTTGCCGTCGATTCTGCCGTCCTCACCGAGCGAAAAATACAAGTCGTTACTGCAGCCGATAACATTCGATTCGTCCTGATTGATTCTCAGCGCATTGTTCACAAGATAAACCTTGCCGTCCTTATAGAGCGTGATAACCCTGAATGAATTTACCGCATTCGGATTTATCTCGTTTAAATCGTCGTTTTGAATGATTGCTTCCTCGACCAACAGCTGATTGTTCTCCACAAGCTCCTTGTACAAAGCGTCATAGTCCTTGACGTCCTTAACGACAAGCTTTGAAATTCCGTGACCGCACTCACCGTTTGTCAGCTTTGCAAAGACAATATCTCTGCCTTTCATAAACTGTTTTAAACCCTCTGCGTCGGTTTCACGCAGATTGAGATAATCACGCTTTAAATACTCGTTGAAAAATCTGTCAAAAACGAGCTTGTCGTTCAAAAGCACAATGTAATCATCATCATTGAGATACTCAAGAATTTTGTAGAACTTCTTGGCTGTTACGAATGTGTCCTTTTCAGCCTTTGTAGCCTGAATATAATTTCCTCTGAAATAGTCCGTATAGCCCGAACCCCTCGTCAGAAAATTAACAAACATATCAAAAACAATATAAGCCTTTGATTTTCCGCTGTTCTGATGAATAACCTCAATATGCTTTTTCATTCTGTCAGAATTAATGTCCTTGAACTTATGCAAAAGCCATCTTGTTACACCCATTTTGTCACCTTGTTTCCTCTTCAAACACAGTTTGATTGTTTTTAGTATAAACTCTCCTGTTGTTTTTGCCGACGTCAAGCAATGTCTTTGAAATTGAGTTGCCCTCAAATCTGCTCAATGCTCCGAGCGTAATTCCTCCGCCCAGAATGTAAACAGTATCGGACAGCTTAACGTCATCGTCAACTCTTATAACCATCATATTCATTGCAATCTCGCCGACTGCAAAGTATTTTTTGCCGTTGATTACGACATATCTGCCTGCATTTCTTCTGCCGATTCCGTTGTTGTAGCCTATCGGCAGTACGGCAATTTTTATATCTTCCTCGGCTGTATACGTCGCACCGTAGCCGACGCATTCGCCCTTTTTAACCTCTTTGATCTGCAAAATTGAAGTTGTCATACTCATCGCAGGCTTAACGTCAATTTCTGCGTCATAAATAAGCTTGCTCAGATTGTACTTTTTCTGATAATAGCTGTTTCTCAAATTCCGCAGCTTATCCTTAAGACCGCCGTTGCAGTAATTCGGAGCAACGTTGTAGCCGTAAGACAAAATGCCCGTTCTCACGCCGTTTGCAAATTCAAACTTCGGATGCGACAAAAGAATAACACTGCTTCCCAGATGAACAATGGGAATTTCCTTAAGGTCAATCAGACTTGTAATCTCCTTAAAGCTTTCAACCTGACTGTCAAAATGATTGTCAAACATACCGATAGTTGCAAAGTGAGTAAAGATTCCCTCAAGATACAGATTCTCGGTCTGCTTAATCATTTCAACAGCCTTTTTGACCTCGTTCTTGTCTTTAAAGCCGAGGCGGTTCATACCCGAATCAATTTTAATATGAATTTTCAGCTTTGATTTAACGCCTGTTGCAATAAGCTCATTGAGATAATCAAGGTCGTGCACAACAACCGTAAAATTACGGCTTGCCGCCGTTTCAATATCACTTAAGCTGACAGGCTCAAGAATAAGAACAGGCACATCGCTGTTGTACTTTCTGATTTTCAGCGCCTCGTCAACATACGAAACAGCAATATAGTTGATATTATTATTTACAAGCTCGTTTACTATGTATTCGCCGTGACCGTATGCGCTTGACTTAAGCACGGCAAAAAAGTAATCGTATTCCTTATATTTTTCCGTAATGGCTCTTGCATTGCGGGCAATGTTGTCAAGATTAATTGTAACGCTCGTTTCGTTTACCACACTACGCCCTCGCATTTCCCCTGATTTTAATATATCCTGTAATTGCGCCCTGCATAATCGCTTCAATCTGTTCAGGCTCGTCGGGGAGCAGAACAAGCAGCTGACTGTCTGCTCTTATAATATAACCGTCGTCACCTGTATGATTTTTAAGCTTTTTGCAATCGTCTACGCAGGAGCTTTTTATAAGACGTGAAACAATTTTTTTAACATCTCTTTCGTCGCCAAAGCCCAGACCGCCAATGACAAAAACTATATTACATTCTGCAAAAGCTTCTGTCAAGGCATCACACAGACTTCCCCTGTCGGCGGCAAAAGAAATCTCGCTCATATCAAGGTCAAGCTCGGAAAAACTCTTTTTAAGCGCACGCTCGCAAAGTGAAGTTTTCCTCGCCGAATAAAATATCGTTTTACATTCCACCATACTCGCCTCCCGCTACTGTGCCTGTGCGTACTCGGGTTTCAGCGTATAATCAAATACCGGAGCAATATCCATATTGCAGGTGACGTTGCTGTAGTCAAGTCCCCATTCCTTAAACTTGTAATCATAAAACTCATCACTCGGCTTTGTCGGATTAGCCGGTGCTTTAGCCGCCTTTCCGTACTCAACCTTCTGTTCCGACAGCACAGAGCCGTCATAATTGAGGAACCTTACCGTCAGATAAACTTTCGCCTGAGTTGTAGGCTGCTGTGCAGCAGTCTGACCGTTAGCTCCGGTTGTACCCGCCGTACTGCCTGACGCCGAGCTTGACGGCTCAACAACCTTCTGATTCTTAAAGTCGTAGTCGCCGTTATACCAGTCGATTTCTCCCTTTTCATATGCGGTGCAGAAATCCGTCACCTTTGGTCTTGTTCCGCCGTAAGCAGAGTAATAAACCTGCGGCCATACAATGTTGTTATTAAGCGAAGCCTTTGAAACGTCAACCTTCTTCGACTCGCCCACTCTCACCTTTCTTGCCACAACAACCGTTCTCCAGTTTGTGAATTCATAGGAACAGGTTGAAAGCGTGATAAGCTCGTCGTCCTCGTTGACGTCAACAGGGCAGTTGAAAAGCGAGCGGATTCTTACGTTGTAAACGTAATTCATAAAATCCTTTTCATTCTGGAAGTCGCCGACCATATAATTGAAAAACTCACCCTGTGTAGAGAGTGTGTTCGTCTTGAACACGGAAATGATTTTGTAAGTTCCCTGCGACTTCGGAGTGTCAAACTCAATTGTGGGTGTTTTCTTATAAAAATCAAGGTCGCCCGTTGTTCCGCCGTACTTAAGCAAATCGCCGAACATTGAGCCGTCCTGAATATGGTGACCGTGAATTACAACGTTCTTGCTGTCAGTACCCTTTGTACAACGGTAGTCAAGGAAAATACTGCCGAATGAATCCCAGTCTTTCTTGTAGTTGTGAGACAGATAGAACTGGTAATTTCTGTCGTCACCCTTGTGATACAAAACAGGATAGTCAACCTGCGTGTTATCCATCTCAATCCAGCCGACAATTTCCTCGTTGATTTCCTTGAGCTTTTTCCAGTCTATAGTATCTCCCTTATCGGGCTTTTTATCCTTTTGCGTATCGTCCTCAACACCGTGGGCAATCTTCTGAATTTCACCGTTAAGTGCGGCGTTTCGCATACTCAGGAACACCATATTGTACATAAGCAGTGAAAGCGCAGTCAGGAAAACAAGGAATGATGCGATTACAACGCACTTTCGTGCAACCTCCTTGCCGCCGTCGCCCCTCATCGGGATAAATTTATAAACAAAGCCTGTTCTTTCGGGAACGTACTCTTTTGTGCCGAAGCCTTCGGGGTAATCCTCTGCGGAGTTTTCAAAAACTTCCTTTGTTCTCACAGCCGCAAGTGAAATCACGTCGTCGTCGTTTTCACCCGTAAGGCTTGCCTGAGGAAGTACGGCAACCTGCAAGCCCTTGAACATAAAGCAATAGCCCTTGTAGCCGTTGCCGAATTCGCCGAGCTTGAACACCTTTGACTTCTTGCGGTAGAGCCTGAATTCATCTTCAAGCGCATCAAGTTCCTCCTGCGTTGCACCATTCTTTTTAGCTTCTCTGAAAGCCTTATCTCTCTTTTTCCAGTAGTCCTTCGGCGTGCGCTCGTTTGCGCTGTGCTCCGCCTCGGCAACCGTTTCCACAAAATACTTTCTGAAAGAAGTGCTGTCGGTTGTTGAAAGGGCGTTTGCAATAATCACAACGTCGGGTCTGTTGTCGGACTTTGCAATCTCGTCAAGAGCCGCTCTGATTTTCCTTGCGTTCAGCACGGTGTTCTTTACGTCTGTAAGCGTGTAGCCGTATTTGTCGAGCCTTGCCTTAAGCTCGGGCTTTTTGCCGACAAGACCTGCGGCGTTCTTGTTTCTTACCACCGAAATAATTTCAATATTAACCTGACTCACCTGAGTATCACCCCTTGCACATTTGAACACTTAAAATCACTCATAAATCTTAAGTAACAGGTGTAGATATTTTAAAAGATTCTATGTTACGACATACATATATCAGTCGTCGGCTGAAATATATGTTATCTTAAGGTTTTGCAGAGCCTCGTCAACAAGCGGTGCAAAGCCAGCCTTTTCCTGAGCCTCTTTTACGTATTTCAGCACAGGTCGTGTGCGAGGGTGCTTCGGCGTAAACACCGTACAGCAGTCCTCATAAGGCTCAATCGAAGTTTCGTAGGTATCTATCTTGTATGAAATGTCGATAATCTCCTGCTTATCCATACCGATAAGCGGTCTGAACACAACCATATCGGTCGCTTCGTCCGTACAGCCCAGTGCGCCGATTGTCTGGCTTGCAACCTGACCGAGGCTTTCGCCCGTAATGAGCGCCGAGCAGTCGTTGTCAAGCGCAATCTTCTCGGAAATTTCCATCATCAGACGGCGCATAATAATTGTAAACAGCTCCTCGGGACAATCGTCCTTTATCTTCTCCTGAATCTTTGTAAAGGGAACTGTGTACATCGTCATTCTGCCCGCATATCGGCTGACCTTTTGCAGGAGCTTTACAACCTTTTCCTCGGCACGTCTGCTTGTGTAAGGCGGACTTGCAAAGTGAACGGCGGTGAGCTTGATGCCACGCTTAGCCATCATATATGCGGCTACCGGCGAGTCAATTCCTCCGCTTATCAGAATAGCGGCTCTGCCGCCTGTTCCTACAGGAATACCGCCTGCGCCCTTTTCGGGGTCGCAGTGAATATATGCGCCGAAATCACGGATTTCAACATAAACGGTAACCTCGGGGTTGTGAACGTCAACCGTAAGGTGAGGGAATTTTTCAAGAATTACTCCGCCGAGTTCACGGCAGATTTCAGGCGACTTGTACGGAAAACGCTTGTCACTGCGCTTTGCCTCAACCTTAAAGGTTTTCGCCGATTTAAGAGTTTTTTCAAGATAAACGGGTGCGGTCTGCAAAACCGATTCAAGCGTTTTTTCCTCGCAGACAGCCGCTCTTGAGTAGGCGACAATGCCGAATACCCTTGAAATTCTCTCACACGCCTCATCCAAATCAATATCCTCCGACAGCGGCTTAACATATATAGTCGACTGCGCCGAGGTAATCTCAAAACGACCGAGAGGACTTAATGCAAATTTGATATTCTTTTTTAAAACGTCTTCAAACGAACGGCGGTTAAGTCCCTTTAAAACAATTTCGCCGTCCTTCAAAAGGATAATTTCTTTCATATGCCTTCCTTAAATTCTATAATAATATAAGTTTTTATTTCTGTAGCGGCGAACTGTGTTCGCCATTTTGTATAAATTGCATTGCAATTTATACAACGGGACGTCTGGGAAGCCGTCCCCTACGGCTGTAAAGGAAACGTTTGTATTAATTACGTAGGGGACGGGTTCCCACACGTCCCATAACGTTACCATTAAATCAACGTTAATTCAGCCGACAAACTTTTCCATACAACACGCATTAATAATTCCGAATTACGCATTCCGAATTCCGAATTAAATTCACCTGTGTGCCAGCACCGAAAGTCCTGTTTCAATGCTCCTGCAAAGCACGTCAACGTCCTCTTTGCAGTTGTATTTTGAAAAGCTGATTCTGATTGCGCTGTCTGCACGTTCTCGTGAAAGTCCCATTGCGCTCAATACATGGCTAGGTTTGCCCTTTGCACAGGCACTTCCCGAGGAAACAAAAACGTCAAACTCCTCAAGAAAATGTAGCATTGTTTCGCTCCTCACCCTGCCTACCGAAACATTCAGCACATACGGCAGAGCATTTTCGGGAGAATTAATAATTACTCCGTCAATGCCAAGCAGTTTTTGCCTTGCATATTCGTTAAGCTCCGATATTTTCCGATAATTTTCATCAATATTGAATTCCTCGCAGGCAACTCCGAAAGATGCAATCAGCGGCAGTGCCTCTGTACCGGGGCGGATTTTCTTTTCCTGTTCGCCGCCGTACTGGTGAGGAATAATGCGAATGCCCTTTTTTATGTACAGCGCTCCGCACCCCTTTGGTGCGTGAACCTTATGTGCGCTAACAGTAATCAAATCCGCACAAAGCCGCCTTGCGTTAAGAGCAATTTTGCCGAACGCCTGAACAGCGTCTGTGTGACAGATTACTCCGCTGTTCTTTTCCTTGACAGCCGAAAAAATCTCGCTTACAGGCATCACCGCACCTGTTTCGTTGTTGACGCACATAACGGAAACAAGGATTGTGCTTTCATCAACCTCCTGCAAAACGCTTTCGGGAGTGACAATTCCGTCCTCGTTCGGTGAAATTCTGACGACCTCAAAGCCGTCGTTTTCAAGCTTCTGCGCCGATTCAATAATACTGCTGTGCTCAACAGATGAAATGATAATTTTATTTCCACGTCTTTTTTTCGCCTGAGCAACGCCGAAAAGCGCAGTGTTGTTAGCCTCTGTGCCACCGCTTGTAAAGAAAATTTCTTCACTCTGCGCACCGAGCCTTTTTGCAACAGATTTTCTCGCCGTTTCAAGCTCCTTCTCCGCATTCATTCCCTTGAGGTGCAGAGATGAGGGATTGCCGTAATTTTCAACCATTACCCTGTATGCCTTTTCAGCCGCTTTTTCGGAAACAGCCGTAGTTGCGCTGTTGTCAAGATAATGCTCCAAACCCAATCCCCCTATAAAAATAGTTGCATACACATAAATATACATTTAACATTATACAACATAAAGTCAGAAAAATAAAGTGAAAATTTTAACATAAATATTTAAAATACGGACAAAATAAAGGTAAAGAACAGATAACAAAAGGGGTATCATATGATTTCACCAAAAGAATACGATAAAATTGTGAAGAAAAATTCACCGAAAAGTAAATGTTTTGTGAACGGGCTGAAAGCTTTTCTCATAGGCGGAGCAATCTGTGCAGTCGGTCAGGGACTTACAAATCTTTACGGTGCGCTCGGAATTGAGGAACAGCAAGCCAAAACGCTGACCTCTGTAACGCTTATTTTTCTGGGAATACTGCTTACGGCAATCGGAGTGTACGACAAAATCGCAAAGCACGCAGGCGCAGGAACGCTCGTTCCGATTACAGGCTTTGCAAACGCCGTTTCCTCCCCTGCAATCGAATTCAAGTCCGAAGGCTATGTCGCAGGCTTAGGCGCAAAGCTGTTCATCATCGCAGGACCGGTAATAGTATACGGCGTTTCGGCGTCAATAATCTACGGCGCAGTACTGTGGATTCTGCATATGTTCGGCATAACGCTGTTTTAATTATTTAATCAACCAAGTAAAAACGGGACGGTTAACACAACAACCGCCCCGTTTTTTCAGCTCGTATTCTTTTTACAGCGACAGGGTTCTGAAATTGTCATTGAGGATGTTACAGCTGTTATTAAGCTTTTCAATTTCTTCCTCGGTGAGCTTCATTTCAAGAATCCGCTTTGCTCCTCCTGCGTTTACAAAGCAGGGATTGCCGATGAACACGTCTTTTTTACAGCCGTATTCTCCCCTCAGTCTTGTCGAAACCGTCAGAACGGAATTTTCGTCATTCAGAATCGCCCTTGCAATTCTCACAATCGCCATACCGATTCCGTAATACGTTGCACCCTTCGCCTCAATTATCTCCTGTGCCGCTGTGCGAACGTCAACGGCGATTTTTTCAAGCTCCTCCATAGAATACGTCTGCGAATTGTCGGCAAGCACGTCCTTAATCGGCTTGACCGCCAGAATCGCCTGACTCCAAGGCACAAACTCGCTGTCGCCGTGCTCGCCGATTACGTATGCGTGGATATTCCTCGGGTCAATCTCAAAATACTCGCCCATAAGATAGCGCAGTCGTGCGGTATCAAGCGTAGTACCCGTGCCGATAACCTTCGCCGCATTAAAGCCCGAAAGCTCAAAAGTAACCCTCGTCATAATGTCAACGGGGTTTGTCGCAACGAGGAAAATCCCGTCAAAGCCGCTTTGCACCACATTCGGCACAATTGACGAAAACACCTTTGTGTTCCTCTGCAAAAGCTCCAGTCTGCTCTCGCCCGGCTTCTGATTTACTCCTGCGCAGATTACAACAATGTCAGCATCCGAGCAGTCGTTATAGCTTCCACTGTAGATTTTCATACTTGAATTTGAAAACGCAAGACCGTGATTCAAATCCATAGCCTCGCCGTTGGCACGTTTTTCGTTGATGTCAATCAGCACCAGCTCATCACAGAGATTGCGGTTAAGAGCCGCATAAGCAAAGCTCATTCCGACCATTCCCGTACCGATAAGTACAATTTTTTTCCTGTTGTCAGCCATAAATTTCTTCCTTTCAAATATTATAAAGCACTATTATTTTCTGCCGACAGCGTTTTATTATTCCGAAAAATTGTTCACTGTTAATAATTCCTTGATATATTTAACTGCAAATCAAGATTTTCCAATATTTTCACATCAAATATGTAAAAAATATGAAAAAACGCCTTGAAAGTCAAAAGATTTTATGCTAATATTAATAAGATAAAGCTACACATTTCAAAATGTTTTATTGTGAATTTTTAGTATTAGACGAAAGGAAATGAGAAAATGTACAAAATAGTTAAGAAAAAAGTTCTTAACCCCACTGTTACATTGATGGAAATTGACGCTCCGCTTATCGCAAAAAAGGCAGAGCCGGGTCAGTTTATCATTCTCCGTGTTGACGAGGACGGCGAGCGTATTCCGCTTACCGTTGCAGGCTATGACAGAGAGGCAGGAACAGTAAGAATCATCTTCCAGATTGTCGGCGCAACTACCGAAAGGCTGAATCACCTTGAAGAGGGCGACTGCATTCACGACTTCGTAGGTCCACTCGGCGTTCCCACACACACCGACGGTCTTAAAAAGGTTTGCGTAGTCGGCGGCGGCGTTGGCTGTGCAATTGCACTTCCCGTTGCCGAAAAGCTCCACGAGCTCGGCTGTGAGGTTCACTCAATTGTCGGCTTCAGAAACAAAGACCTCGTTATTCTTGAGGACGAATTCAAGGCTTGCTCCGACAAGTTTATTCTTATGACCGACGACGGCTCCTACGGCGAAAAGGGCGTTGTAACCGCTCCGCTTGAAAAGCTCATTAACGACGGCGAAAAATACGACCTCGTTATCACAATCGGTCCGCTTATTATGATGAAGTTCGTCGTCAAGACAACAAAGCCCCACAACATTCCCACAACCGTTTCAATGAACCCGATTATGATTGACGGTACAGGTATGTGCGGCGGATGTCGTCTTACAGTAGGCGGAGAAACAAAGTTTGCCTGCGTTGACGGTCCCGACTTTGACGGCTTCAAGGTTGACTTTGACGAGGCTATGAAGCGCGGCTCAATGTACAAACCCTTTGAGCGTCACGCATACGAAGAAACCTGCAATCTTTTCAAAAAGGAGGTTGAGTAATTATGCCTAATATGTCACCCAAAAAGGCACCAATGCCAACCCAGGACCCCGATGTAAGAAACAAAAACTTCCTCGAGGTAGCAACAGGCTACACTCAGGAGGTTGCTATAGAAGAGGCACAGCGTTGCCTTAACTGCAAAACAAAGCCCTGCGTTGCAGGCTGTCCCGTACATATTGCAATTCCCGACTTCATCAAGGAGGTTGCAAACGGCAATTTTGCGGCGGCTTACGACGTAATTTCCGAGTCAAGCTCACTTCCCGCTGTATGCGGACGTGTTTGTCCTCAGGAAACGCAGTGTGAGTCAAAGTGCGTAAGAGGCATCAAGACCGAGCCTGTCGGTATCGGCAGACTTGAGCGTTTCGTTGCAGACTGGCACAACGCACAACCGAACGCTGAGGTTCACAAGCCCGAATCAAACGGTCACAAGGTAGCCGTTATCGGTTCAGGCCCTGCCGGTCTTACCTGCGCAGGCGACCTTGCAAAGAAGGGCTATGACGTCACTGTATTCGAGGCTCTCCACCTTGCAGGCGGCGTGCTCGTTTATGGTATCCCCGAATTCAGACTGCCCAAGTCGATTGTTCAGAAAGAGGTTGACACACTCAAACAGCTCGGCGTTAAGGTAGAAACTAATATGGTAATCGGCAGAGTAATCTCAATTGATGAGCTTATGGACGAGTACGGCTTTGAGTCTGTATTCATCGGCTCGGGCGCAGGACTTCCCAGATTTATGAATATCCCCGGTGAAAACCTCTGCGGCGTTTACTCGGCTAACGAGTTCCTCACAAGAACAAACCTTATGAAGGCTTATAAGGACGACCCGACAACACCGATTATGCACGCTAAAAAGGTTGCAGTAGTCGGCGGCGGCAACGTTGCAATGGACGCCGCTCGCTGTGCAAAGCGTCTTGGCGCTGACGAGGTTTACATCGTTTACAGAAGAAGTGAAGAGGAGCTTCCTGCACGTAAGGAAGAGGTTGAACACGCTAAAGAAGAGGGCATCATCTTCAAGCTTCTCAACAATCCTATTGAAATTATCGGCAACGAGGATGAGTTCGTAACCGGTATGAAGTGCATCAAGATGGAGCTTGGCGAGCCCGACGCAAGCGGCAGAAGAAGACCTGTTCCCGTAGAGGGCAGTGAATTTGTGCTTGACGTTGATGCAGTTATCATCTCAATCGGCACATCGCCCAACCCGCTCATCAAGTCAACAACAAAGGGACTTGACACACAGAAGTGGGGCGGCATTATCGCAGACGAAAACGGCCTTACCTCACGTGAGGGCGTTTACGCAGGCGGTGACGCAGTAACAGGTGCCGCAACCGTTATTCTCGCAATGGGCGCAGGCAAAACAGCCGCCGCCGCAATTGACGAGTACATTCAGAACAAGAATAAATAAGATTTTATTTTAAAAAATTACGGTCGGAACTGCGCTTTATAGCTATGTCCCGACCGTTTTTACATTAATAAAAAGCAGTGATAATATGATAATTGACACACACGTTCACATTGGCAAAATGCTTGTTTTCGATATGCCGCCCGAAAACGTGCTTTACTCAATGGATAAGTACGGCATTGATTTTTCTCTTGTTTCAAACATAGAATGTGCCGAGAACGACCACAACGGCAACCCGATTCCACAGAATTTGCAGAAATCACAGAACGCCGTTCTTGAAAAAACTCTTGAATTTGCAAGAGCAAATTCCGACAAAATCGGAGTATTACCATGGCTGAAAATCAGACAGGAACGCCCCGATGAAAAATTCATTAAAATGATTGCTGATAACAGGGATATAATTTACGGACTCAAGCTTCACCCCTTTCATTCAACGACAGCACCAGATGATGAATCGCTTGAATCGGTGTATAAATTAGCGGCAGAATACAGCCTGCCCGTTGTTTCCCATACGGGAGGTTGTCCAGAAGCGGATTCACTCCGCCTTTACAATGCGGCTAAAAAGCACCCCGAAATAAATTTTGTAATGGTGCATATGGACTTGGGCACTGACAACAGTCAGGCTATCGAGTTGCTCGGAAAGTTACCAAATCTCTACGGCGACACAACTTGGGTGCCTGTTGAGAGCACTCTAAAAGCTATAAATAAGTGGGGCAGTGAAAAAATCCTCTTCGGCTCGGACAATCCGATTGACGGCAAAGACACCTATTTGCACAATCCAAAAGGTGACCGTTCGCTTTATCAGCAGTATTTCAACGAGTTTAAGACTATGGTAAGCAAACAGGATTACGACAACATAATGTATAGAAATGCAAAAAGACTTTTCGGAATAAAAATCTGAAATTTATCATTCTACAACTAACAACTCAAATATAATGCAACTAAAAACGGCAGTTTCACATTCCGAAACTGCCGTAAGTTTTTGTATTTTATTCAATGTTACGTTGGAAAAATCAGATAGCTCTTACTCTGATAACACCGTCAACTGCCGCAATCTTGTCAGCATCAGCCTTATCTGCACCTGCAACGTCAATGATTGTGTAAGCATAGTCGCCTCTGCTCTTTGAGAGCATATTTTCAACGTTGCCGCTGATTTCTGTAAGAACTTTTTTGAGGAGCTCGGGAACGTTCTTGTGCATTACGCAGAAACGTGTGTCGCCCTCGCTTGTTCTTGCAAGTGAAATTGCGGGGTAGTTTACAGAGTTGATGATGTTGCCGTTTTCGAGGTACTCCATAACCTGGTCGCAAGCCATAACAGCGCAGTTTTCTTCACTTTCGGGAGTTGATGCGCCGAGGTGAGGCATACAGATTACGTTCTCCTCGCCGAGAATATCGTCTGTACCGAAGTCGGTAACGTACTTTGCAACCTTGCCGCTCTTGAGTGCTTCAAGAACTGCTGTTGAATTTACAAGACCGTCACGGCTGAAGTTGAGAATGCGAACGCCGTCTCTCATCTTTGCAATCATATCAGCGTCAACAAGGTCCTTTGTATCGGGGGTGAGCGGAACGTGGATTGTGAGATAATCACAATTAACCATAACTTCCTCGTTGCTCTTCATAAGCTTAATTGCGGGGTCAAGCTTTAATGCGTTGGGAACGGACATAAACGGGTCAAAGCCGACAACCTTCATACCGAGAGCAACTGCGCAGTTAGCAACAAGAATACCGATTGCGCCGAGGCCGATTACGCCGAGAGTTTTGCCCTTAAGCTCGGGACCAACGAACTGGCTCTTGCCCTTTTCAACCATTTTGCCGACAGCGTCGCCGTTGCCCTTGAGAGTTTTAGCCCAGTCGATACCCTCTGTAATCTTTCTTGAAGCAAGGAGCATACCTGCGATAACAAGCTCTTTAACAGCGTTTGCGTTAGCACCGGGAGTGTTGAAAACAACAATACCCTGTTCGGAACATTTGTCCTTTGGAATGTTGTTTGTGCCTGCACCTGCTCTTGCAATTGCGAGGAGATTGCTGTCAAACTCCATTTCGTGCATTGAAGCACTTCTTACGAGCACTGCATCGGGATTCTGAACGTCGTCGCCGTAGGTGTAGTTTTCGCCAAGACGGCTTGTGCCGATGCTTGAAATTTTATTTAATGTCAGAATATTGAACATTGTAATCAATCCTTTTTAATATATGTCAGGGCAAGAGTGAGCCCTTGCCCTGCAAAATTGTGAAAATTAATTTAATTATTTATTGTCAGCTTCAAATTTCTTCATAAACTCAACGAGCTTTTCAACGCCCTCATAAGGCATAGCGTTGTAGATTGAAGCTCTCATACCGCCAACACTGCGGTGACCCTTGATGTTTACAAAGCCTGCTTCAGTTGCTTCCTTAACAAACTTTGCATCTAAGTCAGCGTCACCTGTTACGAACGGAACGTTCATAAGCGAACGGTCCTCGGGAACAACTGTGCCCTTGAACATTTCGGAGCTGTCGAGGAAACCGTAAAGGAGGTCAGCCTTCTTCTTATTCAGCTCATACATCTTGTCAAGACCGCCTACTTCATTTTTAATCCACTCTAAAACGAGCTTAGCAATATAGATTGTGTAGCAGGGCGGAGTGTTGAACATTGAGCCGTTATCAGCGTGAGTTTTCCAGTTGAGCATTGTAGGAGTAATATCCATAGCATTGCCGATTAAGTCCTCACGAACAATAACAACAGTAAGGCCTGCGGGAGCCATATTCTTCTGTGCGCCTGCATAAAGAACGCCGAATTTTGAAACGTCAATCGGTCTTGACAGAATGCAGGAAGAAATATCTGCAACAAGCGGAACGTCGCCCGTATCGGGAAGCTCATTATATACAGTTCCGTAGATAGTATTGTTCATACAAATATAGAAGTAATCAGCGTCCTTTGTAAATGTTGAAGGATCGAGCTTGGGTATGTATGAGAAAGTCTTGTCAGCCGAAGAAGCAACAACATTAGCCTCGCCGTAACGAGCTGCCTCTGCATGAGCCTTTTTAGCCCACTGACCTGTGATTACATAGTCAGCCTTACCGCTTTTTGTCATAAGGTTCATAGGAATTGCGGCAAACTGTGTTGAAGCACCGCCCTGAAGGAAAAGCACCTTGTAGTTGTCGGGGATATTCATAACCTCTCTTAAAAGAGCCTCTGCGCCCTCAATAATTGTACCGTAAATTTTTGAGCGGTGCGACATCTCCATTACGCTCTGGCCGCTGCCCTCGTAGTCGAGCATTTCAGCCGCTGCTTTTTTAAGTACAGACTCAGGTAACATTGACGGGCCTGCAGAAAAATTGTAAACTCTTGCCATGTCTAAAATCTCCCTTGATTTATTTAAAGAATTTTAATTATTTTCGGCAACGCATTTTTATACAACATTGCCTATAGTTTAACATTTAAATTATACGCCTATATTTTAACAAAGTCAACAATAACGGCGAATTTGTACATAGAAAAATCAAATAGTTATTTAGTTATTTTTCCGATTGCTGTTATGATTTCATCTCTCATTCTGATTGCTTCGGTACGTGCCGCCTGTGCAAAATCTTCTTCGGTAAGGTTCTGCTTTTTCCATGCGCACATAATTCCACGGCTCGAATTGATGATTGCGCCGAGTCCGTTTTCGTCAAACGCATTTTTAACGTCCTCTGCACCGCCGCCCTGTGCGCCGTAGCCGGGAACGAGGAAGAATGTATGCGGAAGCTTTGCTCTCATCTCTTTAAGCTGTTCGGGATAGGTTGCGCCGACAACTGCGCCGACAGCCGAGTAGCCGTATTTGCCCATAAGCTCCTCTCCCCAGTTCTCGCACATTCTGCCCATATGCTCGTAAACGGTTTCGTCAGTGTCAAGCTTCATATCCTGAAGCTCGCCCGAGCTGGGGTTCGAGGTCTTTACAAGCACGAAAATACCCTTATCCTTTTCCTTGCAAACGCTTGCAAGCGGCTTGATACCGTCAGTTCCGAGGTAGCCGTTTACCGTAAGTGCGTCTGCTCCGAAAGCGTCAACACTCTCGCCTGCAACATCGGTTGTGCCGAGGTGAGCCGTTGCATAAGCCTCCATAGTTGTGCCGATGTCGTTGCGCTTGCCGTCAGTGATTACAAACATTCCCTTTGACTTTGCATATGCGATTGTGTCGCAAAGAGCCTTTACGCCCTGCCAACCGTACATTTCATAATATGCAGCCTGCGGCTTGATTGCCGGAACAATATCGCAAAGCGAATCAATCAGAGCCTTGTTGAACTCAAAGAGTGCCGCAGCCGCTCCGTCAAGATTTTTTCCGTATTTTGCAAAGCAAGCTTCCTTGATTGAAGCAGGAACATAGTCAAGCTTCGGGTCAAGACCTGCAACAGTGGGGTTCTGCATTTCTGCAATTTTTTCAATAAGTCTGTCAAATGCCATTTTCTACTTCTCCTTTATTAGTACGTTATGTCATTTGTTTATAACTCCAACGTTTTCTATATTACCGTAGGGCACGCCGTGTCCCTACGAAAACGTAAATCCACATTTGCCTTTATGAGTTGATTATATCAAAAAGCTCGTTGTTGAAGCGTGAATAATCCTTTCTGTCGTCCTTTACGAACGAAATTGCAGGACGGGGGTGAGTGTTGAACTGACCTGTGAGCATATAAGGAATATCATATCCCCATTTTACGCCGTCCTCTTTGAGCTTATGCGTATGCTCCTCTATAATTTTGAGAATAGGTGTAACCTTATACTTCGGATTCTTGAGGAAGCCGAGCAACAGCTCAAGTGCGCAGTTGCCTGCACCTCTGCCCATTCCGTCAACGGTAGCGTCAAGGTAGCTTACGCCCTGAGTCATAGCCTCGATTGTATTTGCAAATGCAAGCTGCTGATTGTTGTGTGCGTGAATACCTACAGCCTTGTTGTATTTGTCAGCGATTGTGCAGTAAAGCTCTGCAAGCTTTCTTGACTCCTCGGGATAGAGTGCGCCGTAGCTGTCAACAATATAGAAAGCGTTTACGGGACTCTGTCCGAGAATTTCAAGCGCAGTAACAATATCCTCTGTTCTTGCCTTTGAAACAGCCATAATGTTGATTGTAGTTTCGTAGCCCTTTTTAGCGCAGTCCTCAATCATCTCAATAGCGGCAGGAATTGTGTTGATGTAGGTCGCAATTCTGATAAGGTCAATCGGACTGTCCTTTTTGGGGATAATGTCCTTTTCAAAATCAGTTCTGCCAACGTCAGCCATAACGGCAATTTTCAGCTTTGTCTTGTTGTCGCCGACAATTTTTCTGATGTCAGCGTCGTTGCAGAACTTCCACTTGCCGAAATCCTTTTCGTCAAAAATCTCCTTGGAAGCCTTGTAGCCGAACTCCATATAGTCGACGCCTGCTTTTACGTTAGCCTCGTACAAGTCCTTGACAAACTTGTCGTCAAATCTGAAATCGTTGCAAAGTCCGCCGTCACGGATTGTTGCGTCAACTACTCGTAAGTCCTGTCTTACCGACAGCAAATCACCCTTCTGTGCCATAAAATCTATCTCCTTTTAATTTATTTTGTTCATTAAAAAATTTTAAACGTTTATTAAGATTTAAAAGTATCACTTCACATACACCATCAAAATTTTTGGTCACTTCAATATTTGTGAATCTCAAAACTTCTATGTTAAGTGAATTAAAATAATCTGTCCTTTTTCGATCATATTCCAAAGCATCAACTTCATAATGCTGTGAACCGTCAATTTCAATCACTAACATCGCTTTATCGCAATAAAAATCAGCAATATAGGTTCCAATCAATTCCTGTCTGCGAAAACGAAACGGACAAATTCTTAAAAAGTCATACCAGAGGTGTTTTTCCTCTTTTGTCATATTTTTTCTTAATGCTTTTGCTAAATTCAGATTTTGTTTATTTCTTGGTAAAATCATCTTTAATATACAATCAAACTTTAAATTCAGCACCAAGGCTCCCCTTTTTGAGGGGAGCTGTCATTTTGCCTGCAAAATGACTGAGGGGTGGAGATGAACTTATCCTTGTTTTTTCACGTTCTTCTCCCCTACCACCCTTCCGTCACAGCGATAAATCGCTGTGACACCTTCCCTCAAGGGAAGGCTTGGTGCTTTCACCTACGTTTTATTAATTCTATTATTCATCAAAAACGATTTTTCCGCCGAGGATTGTCTTTTTGACCTTACCGCAAAGACGTCTGCCCTTAAACGGAGTATTCTTGCTCTTGCCGTGGAGCTTGTCAACGTCAACAACCCACTCCTCGTCAAGGTCAACCAGCGCTATGTCGGCAGGCGCGCCCACAGCAAGCGTCCCTGCGTTGATTCCGAGTATTCTTGCAGGGTTTACGCTCATCTTTTCGACAAGCTGTTCAAAGCTTAGTAAGCCACGCTTTACAAGGCAGGTAATTCCCACCGCAAGTGAAGTTTCCATACCGATTGAGCCGTTTGGAGCATTAACAAAATCAGCCTTGTCCTCAACGGTGTGCGGTGCGTGGTCGGTTGCAATTGCGTCAAGCGTGCCGTCGAGCAAGCCGTTGATAATCTCGTCCATATCCGCAATCGTGCGCAAAGGCGGATTCATTCTGAAATCTGCGTCGCCACGCAAAAGCTCCCTGTCGTTAAGCGAAAAGTAGTGCGGAGCAGTTTCCGCCGTAACCTTCACGCCCCTGTTTTTAGCGTCCCTGATAAGCTCAACACTCGTCTTTGTGCTGACGTGGCAGATGTGAACGGGAACGTCAAGCGCCGCCGAAAGGGCAATCTCCCTTGCCGTGCCGCAATCCTCTGCCGAAGCAGGGATTCCCTTTACACCGAGCTTTTCGGAAACCTCGCCCTCGTTGATTTTGCCGCCGTCTGCAAGATACAAATCCTCGCAGTGGGCAACAACGTGCATACCGTAAAGCGGAGCTTTTTTCATAGCGTCGCTTAAAAGCCTCGTGTTTTCAACAGGTCTGCCGTCGTCGGTAAGTGCGATTGCACCTGCGTTTTTCAGCTCCTCAATATCAGTAGGCTCTAAGCTTTTGAGACCCTTTGTAATGCTCGCCGCAACATAGACATTTGCGTCAGCGTCCTTTGCCTTGTCAAGAATATACCTTACAACCTCGCCGCTGTCGGTTGCAGGCGTAGTGTTCGGCATTGCAAGCAGACTTGTAACTCCACCTGCCGCCGCCGCACGACAGCCTGTAAAAATGTCCTCTTTCTGCGTCTGACCGGGGTCACGAAGATGAACGTGCATATCGACAAGTCCCGGTATTGCGTAAAGCCCTTCGGCGTTTATAGCTTCGCCGTCAAAGCTCAAATTCTCTCCGATTTGCGCAATCTTTCCGTTTCTTACAAGAATATCATATCTGCCGCTGATTTTATCGGCAGGAGAAACGACTGTTGCATTTTTTATCAGTAAATCTTTCATCTTATCACCGCCACTGATTATCTGCGCCTGTTATTTCTGTTCTGCGGATTTGGCGGACGGCGCTGTTGCGAAGAAGGTCGTCTTTGCTGAACAGGTATTCTGTTCTGTTCAGGTCTGCTTTCGCTTCTGCTGTGAACCCGAACAAGTCCGCCGTTTTCCATTTCACGCCTTTGCGCCCTCTGTCTTTCAGCTCTCTGTCTTGCACGTTCACGGCGTTCCGCTTCGGCTTTCTGACGTTTTTTCATTGCGTGCTTGCGCTTTATCATTCTGCTGACATTTGTGCAGAAATATCCGCAGTGCACTCCGAACGACTTTATTCCGCCGCCGACCTTTTTCATAGCCTCAACAAAGCTTTTGCCTGCGTTCTGCGAGGGCTTTTCAACCTCTTTTACACGCTCCTCAACCTCATTGATTACGTCAAAATCCTCTGCGTCACGAATTTCCTTACTGCTGATAACGCCCATTGTCTTTTTGGGAGCTTCCTCAAAGAAATCGTCGCTGTCCCTGAACTTTACACGCTTTGCCTCCAGACGGACAAGCTCCTCGTCGTTGTTGTAATCCTCTTCATCGTTTTCGTCAGCCTCTCCGAACAATCCGTCCTCAAGCTCTGCAACCATATCAGTTTTTTCTTTGACTTCTTCTGTCGGAGCTTCCTCGGCTGTTTCGGGTTCTGCACTTTCTTCAGTATCTTCAATCTCTGTTTTATCCGCGTGGCTTGAGTTGCTGTAAACCACCTCTGCAAGGCTTTCCTCGGCTTCGGCGGCAGCTTTTTTATCAGACATTCTCTTGAAATTCAGTATTTCCTCAATTTCACTGTCGTCAACTTCTCTTTCCGACGGCTTGTAAATTTTAACGTCCTCGTTGTCGTTCTGCTCAACGCCCTTAAAGAAGTCCTCGGAATCAATCTCGGTTTTGTCAATTCTGTATTCTTCTTCGCTGTCGTTTTCACTTTCTTCGAACTTCTCGTCCTCGTAAACGCTGTATTCAGAATTTTCCTGTGCAGGTTTGCTTCTGCGTTTAGAGGTATACTTTCCTGCAAGCTCCTCAAGAATCCTGTCATTTCTGTTCTTTTTTCTGCGCTTTTTAATGTGCTTAACAATGATTATCAGGATAATTATCAGCAGTATCACAAAAACCGACGCACCGATGATTATGTATGGAATCATACTTCCGATTGAGCTTTCTTTCAGAAAGCTTACGGAAGAAACTATCTCGGTAAACGTAGCGTAATCTTCCGGCGTTACATTGCCCGAATTTCTCTGGAGTGTAATGCTCACGCTCATTCCGTCATAAACGGTGTTAGCCTGATACGCTCTGATTGACAGACCATTGCTTGTAACATTGGTATCAAAATTCAGCCAGACGATTTTTCCTGACATATCGGGAGTGCAGGAGGTGTATTCGCTCTGACTGAGGAAGTTCGAGCTTACCTGTGAAAGCTTATCGGCTTCGAGCAGATTATAGTTACCTATGCTATTGCTGTCGGCGGTTTTTGTCATAGTAACCGTTACCGTAACAGATGACATACTGTCCATACCCTGCAAATAAATATCGCCGTTTTTAAAATTCTGCATAGTGGTGTCATAGTTAAGTCCGAATACCGAAAAATATCTGTCGGTGTTCTGGCTTGAACGTGTAATTGCAGTCATATCATCGGGCAGATATATAACCATATCGTCAATTTCGTTTATTGTATATCTCTGTGATGCCGCACTGCAAATAAAAGTACTGCCGATTGCGCAAAGCAAAGCACATAAAACAGCTGTTATTTTCTTAACCTTGGTCACCTTCATTTATCATTTCCCCCATAGTTATTCGTCAGGATTTTGCAAAACTTTACATATACAGTTTATTATACCTAATTTTCAAACAAATTACAAGACTGTAATTTGTTTTTTTACAGTATACAGTAAGATATTTTGTAAAAATTATGATTATTTCTATAAGACAGTTATTTTTTGCCTGTTAATAAAATAAACAATAATTTAGTTCAATTCGGAATGCGTAATTAATGGTCGCTACGCTCCGAATTTGTAGTAATGCGTGTTGTAAGGAAAAGTTTGTTTGCTGAACTAAATTTGATATATTGATAACGTTTTGTTTTAAGTGTAGGGAACAGTCTTGACTGTTCCTCAGGACTACATCTTACTTTTAGGTAATCGGAACGGTCAAGACCGTTCCCTACATTAATGATAAATACAAAAATTCACGCTTGCGGCAACGCCGCATATAAATAAATTCGTGAACTAAACTTTTGATTTATTACACGCTGTCCACTTGACCGCAATTCCGCATTACGCATTCCGAATTCCGAATTAAATTATAGTTTATCTTACTTAACAATCGTATAAACAAAAACAGACTGCGGTTATTTCGCAGTCTGCCCTATATTATGCCTTTTTTTGTTTTTTCATATTGTCAAGCTCCCACATCAGTCCGCAGGTTTCATAAAGCTGAGTATCTTTACCTTCCTTATGGCACTTCTCGAAATACTCGTAATACAACTGAATATACTCTGCACTTGCGTCCCACCGAGCCTTATTTTCCTCTGACAGCTTACTCTTTTCAACGCCGTATTTGTCAACGAGGATTTTTCCCAGATACTTGGTAAATTTCTGCTGACCGTAGATATTCATATGGTCGTCATTGTAAAAATCCTCTTTATAGTCGAGCCCGACGTCCTTACAGTTGTTTTCAAAGTCGAGGTAATCAAAGCCGTATTCCTTAATGATTTCACCCATCGTATTGCCCATCTGAAAACGCTTGTAAAACTTTTTCTTTGTAATGCGGTGAGGGAATTTTGCGAACACAACATTTTCAAGCTTGTTGTCCTTGCAATACTGCAAAAAACTGCGGAGCTTTTCCTCTGTTTCGGCAGGCAAATCCTTCTTGGACGTATCGCCCTCAACATCAATTATCTTGCCTTTATATACAGATTTCGATTTTCCCGAAACGCCCTTTAACGCCGAGTTGCCTCTCAAATGCAGAGCAATGTTGTCGGGAAATCTTCCGATTGCGCTTTTACTGCCGTGATACATTATCCACGGAAAATAATAGCTCAGCTTGTCCTCCTCGTTGCCGAACTGATTGACTGTATCAATCTTGTTCTGCGAAAACGGCATACTGTCCGTAAAACGGCGTAGCTTTGCATCCTTATCCTTCATCTTATCGTCATAGAGCGCACCGTTCATTTCAATAAGCAGAACTTTGGGAGTCTGATTATTCCGGATTTCCTTAATCTGCGACTCAAACAAATCTATGTAGTTCGCTTCAATAGCATACGGGTAGCTTGTAAAGCCGTATTCATCATACGCAAACGCCGAAGAAAACGCTGTATAGACCTCGCTTGCACCGAGCAAAACAACGTCAAGCGAATTTTTCTCCTCCATATAGAAACCATCAAGCCTTATTTTGTTGTGGTCGCCTCTTACCTGGGTAACAGTCATAATCAAAAACGCCGCCAATGCAAACGACAGGATTTTGATTGTTCTTGACACATACTTTTTCTTCATTAAATCTGCTCCTAAAACTGCATATAAACAAATGCGGCAGGGTCATATCCCGGACCGTAAATTCCGAACACAAGCACAAGCATCAAGCCTGCGAAAATCACAAGTCCTCTTAATGCAAACGGCTTTTTGTCGAGCATTTCACGGATTGTCGTACTGCTGTGTCTTTCCTGAATTACGCTTGCAACAAACACCACAATCATTGCAAAGATGATAATTGCATACTCGTATTTTTCAAGTCCGAGTTCGCTTATCTGCGACCAGCCGACTGAAAAGCTCTGGTCAACAAACGCAAGCTTAAACGTATTCATCGCCTCGGCAAAGTTCGGCGCAACGTCAAAAACGTAGCCAACAAGTACAACCAGAAATGTTCTGAACATCTGGAAAACGCCGTAGGCAAACGACTGCGCATTAATTCTCAGCTTTGCAAGCACCCAATCAAATACGGGTTTCAGCAGAATTGAAATCATAATAATTCCGCCGTTCCACAAACCGAAAGCAACGTACTTCCAGTTTGCTCCGTGCCAGATTCCGACAACAAGGAACACAATCAGCGAGGCAATGCTTGTAGGCAACACCTTTGCAATATGTGCGCCTGCCTTAGTTGAGCCGAATTTTGTACCCTTCATCTTCTTGCTAGCGTTGATGAAAACATTTGACATCGCAAGCGGATAGAAAAGGTAGTTTTTAAGCCACGCACCGAGCGTAATGTGCCACCTGCGCCAGTAGTCGTTGATTGACTTTGCAAAATACGGACGCTTGAAGTTGTCCACCATATCTATTCCGAAAATCTGCGCAACGCCCCTTGAAATGTCAATACCGCCCGAGAAATCAGCGTAAAGCTGGAGCGCATAAAGCAGAATTGTAAACGTGAGCGTTGTGCCGTTGTAAGCCGCATAATCAGCCGTAACGGTGTTGATTGCAACAACGGCTCTGTCGGCGATTATCAGCTTTTTGAAAAAGCCCCACAAAATAAGCTCCATACCGTACTTAAAGCGTGTGAAGTCAAACTTATGCGGCTCGTAAAGCTGATGAGCAAGCTGGTCGTAAAAGCTGATAGGTCCCTGAATAATCTGCGGAAAGAACGACACGAAAAGCGCAAGCTTTGCAATGTTCTTTTCGGGCGCAACCTTTTCACGGTAAACGTCAACTATGTAGCCCATTGACTGGAACGTGTAAAACGAAATTCCCAAGGGCAGAAACAGCTTGAGAGTAGGTGCAGAAAAGCCTATGCCGAACATATCCATAACGTCATTCAGGCTTCCTGCAAAGAAGTTGTAATACTTCAGAAACGCAAGTATACCGAAGTTTACGACAAGCACAAGCGCCATAACAAGGCGTTTTTTATGCTTTATTGAATTTTTGAATTTTTTCTTTTTATCCTTGTCCCACGTCTGCTTGTTAAGCTTAAGCGTTTCCTTCGATTTTACGCCTATCCTGTTAATCCATAAGGCAAAAAGATAAGTGGTTACAGTCGTAAAAAGGATAAACGCAACGTATTTATATCCTGCAAAAAGATAGAAAACGTAGCTTGCAACGAGCAGAACAGTCCACTTTTGCTTTTTGAGAGGAAACAAAAAGTAGACCAGCACCGTTAAAGCGACAAAAAGTATAAAGTTTAATGATGTATAATTCAAAATAACATCCTCACTGAATAATTAACAATTTACAATTAACAATGAACAATTATTATAGAAATGCAGCGGCGAACTTTGTTCGCCATAATGAATAAATTGTTACACAATTTATACATAGGGACGTCAGGGATGCCGTCCCTTACGGATATAGAGGAAATGTATGTACAAAATTGTAGCGAGCGACGCCCTCGTCGCTCACAAAAAACGTCACCAACATATCAATTTAAAATTCGGGCAACCGTTTTTACCAAAATAACCGATTTTTCCACTCGAATTGCGTGTCGAGGCACTCGACCGACCCTTAATTCCGCATTCCGCATTACGCATTACGCATTCCGAATTAAATTCACGGTGTATTAAAAACGTCCGTATAAATCATTTCTCTGACGATTTTCAAACCGTCTTTTTCCGAATAAATCGAAATAACGGGCATTTCTCTGCTCAAAAATACCGCCATACCCTCCATTGCCGAATATGCGCCTGTGCGCTCAAACACGAGTATATCTCCGATTTCAAGCGAAGAAAATTCTGCGTTTCTCGCAAGAATATCATTCGTGGTGCAAAGGCTTCCGCAAAGCGTCCATTTATCGGTGTTTTCACCGCAACAGTTGCCCTCGCCCTTAATGTGAGCAATTCTCGGAATCTGCATTCCCTGTAGCTGTCCGTCATATTTAAGCTGATTAAGTCCGCCGTCCACGATTGCGTAGTTCACTCCGCAATTCGTCTTTACGTCCATAACCTTTGTGAAATAATATCCACAGGATGCGGCAAAAAATCTGCCCATTTCAACGGTAAGCCTAACCTTTTTGGCAAGTTCCCTGATTTTGGGCGCAACTGCACAAAGGCGCTCTTTCTCCGTTTCGTTGGCGTTATCGCTGAAATAGTCAACGGCAAGTCCCGTTCCGTACTCCACACGCTCAATGTCAAAGTGAAGCTCACTTTGTACTCTGTCGATAAACTCTGTAACGTAGTCAAGCTCTTTTTCAATTGCGGCAGGCTTTCTTTTCTGCGTACCGGTAAAGTAGTGCAGACCTACAATCTCAATTCCGCTGTAATCCTTGCGGTTTCTGATAACGTCAAGCACGTCGTTTTCGTCCATACCGAACTGACTGCCGCCAGTAAGCCTTACAAGCACAGGAACTCTGATACCTCTTTTTTCTGCACTTTCGTTTATTAACTTCAAGTGCAGATAGCTCTCCGCCGTAAACGTGCCGACCTTGTCGTCCATTGCACGCTCAACGTCAGCCTGCGTCTTATTCACGCCCGAAAAGATGACCTTGCCCATATCGGCGTTCGTCTTTTCGCAGATTGTAAGCTCTCCGGGACTGCAAACCTCGATTTTATCAAAGCAGTCGGGCAGGCATTTCAACAAAAACGGGTTTGCTTTTATAGAAAAGCAAAGCCCGGTGTCTGCGCCAAATTCAGTTTTTACAAGCTTTGCACGCTTTTCAAACTCGTCGCTGTCAAAAACATATGACGGAGTGCCGAGCTTCAGCGCAAGCCCCTTGAATAATGACTTGTCCATAACAACCTCATTCGTCCTGAAGCTGTTCAATCAAAGCCATCATAGCCTTTGCCGAATTGAAGTTTTCGGGAACAAGATTGTTCGGCTTAATTTCAATGTCAAATGCATCATTAAGCTCGCCGACAAGCGCAACAATGTCAAATGAATCGAGCACGCCGTCGTCAATAAGGGCAGTTTCGTTTTCAAAATCAACGTCAGGTCTTAATTCCTCAAGTATTTCCATTAATTCGTCCATTGTAATTTCTCCTTTTAATCATAATAGTATATATTTCTGTTTTTTGTCTGTTGTATTTCAGTAAATCAGAAATTTACTTAAACATCGCTTTCATACTCTGCATATCGAGCTTGCCGTTCGGCAGCTTCGGCAGTTCTTCAAGCGCAACCAGCTTTCTCGGAACCATAAACGCAGGCAGAACCTTTCTGAAATGCAGGACGATTTCCTTTGACAGCACATCGCCGGTATAGAAAAGGTAGAGATGCTCTTTTTCCTTGTTGTAAAGAGCACAGCACTCTCCGAGTCCGTCAATCTGCTTTGCGGTTTCTTCAATTTCGCCAAGCTCAATGCGGTGTCCCATATGCTTAATCTGACGGTCTTTTCTTCCGTGGAACATAAGCAGTCCGTCATCACGAAGGCTTCCGAGGTCGCCTGTTTTGTAAATCAGCTCACGGTAATTTTTGTTGAGCGGATTCTGAACAAACGACTCGCTTGTACGCTGTAAATCGCCGTAATATCCGAGCGCAAGAATCGGACCTTTCACACAAATTTCTCCGATTTCGCCCTCGGCGGTTTCGGTTCCGTCCTCATTAAGCAGAATAACCGAGTAGTTCTCATACGGAGTGCCTATCGGCAGAACGGTATCATCATCAACCTTTTCGTCAACGACATAATATGTACACGAAGCCGTTGCCTCGGTCGGACCGTACTGATTTACATAGAGCACATCGGGAAGATTCTCCTGCCAGATTTTCAGGTATTTGCACGGCATAACCGAGCCCGAGAAACAAACTTTTTTAAGATATTCGGGCTTTACGCAGTCAAATGCGCCGAGCTTTGCAGGCAGTTCAATTCCCGCAACGCTCCAGCAGAGCGCAGTCACCCTGTTCTTGTTGAGCGTTTCAAACAGCTCTGTCGGCATTGAAAACTCGTTTTTCGGGATAATCACCGTTGACGCACCCGTCTTAAGCGGAAGATAAATATCTCTCACAGCGGCAATGTAGTCAAGCGGCGACTGGTTGCCCAGAACATCGCTTTCTTTAATGTCAAGCACTTTGCAAACTGCGTCAATGTAGCACATCAGCGAATGGTGCGAGGTAATAACGCCCTTTGGCACACCCGTAGAGCCCGAGGTAAAAATCACATAAAGCGGTGAAATCTCGGTAAGCCCCGAGCGAGTCTTATTTAGCAAGTTTTCATCGGGAATTGTCGATATTATATCATCTATGATAATTATTTTTCCGCTAAAGTCAAGTTTTTTCGCCGTTTCAAGGTGCTCTTTGTCTACAAGCATAAAATCCGACTTAATTACACCCAGTATGCTGTTCAATCTTGACAGCGGCATTGTGGCGTCCATCGGCGCATAAAAGCATCCTGCCCTTACAACGCCGAGAAAAGTTGCGGGCGTCAGCACATGACGCCCACTCATAACGACAACAGGAGCATTGCCCGAAACGAGTCGGGCAAGATAAGTTCCAATTGATTTTGTGTAATTGTTAAATTCAGAAAAAGTAATCTTTCTGTCCTCATCGGCAAAAACCGTCTTGCCGGCATACTTTCCGGCAGTATTATCAAGCCAATCCAAAACCGAAGTTTTCATATTATCAATTCCTATCATTATGAAAATTATTCCACCGTAACGGATTTTGCAAGGTTTCTTGGCTTATCGGGGTCGTTTCCTCTGTTGATTGAGGTGTAATATGCGAGCAGCTGGAGCGGGACTACTGCAGTAATCGGCATTAATAGCTCCTCTGTATGCGGAATTTCCACAACATAATCAGCCACGCCGTCCTTAAGCTCTCTTGCACAGGCGTCCGTACATACAAGAATAATCCTTGCGCCTCTTGACTTGACCTCTACAATGTTGCTGATGGTCTTGGGGATTACGTCGGTCTGTGTAGCAACCGAAATAACAGGCATATCCTCGTCAATAAGCGAAATTGTGCCGTGCTTAAGCTCGCCTGCCGCATAGCTTTCGGAGTGAATGTACGAAACCTCTTTGAGCTTCAGCGAGCCCTCCATTGAAAGCGCATAGTCAAGGCCTCTGCCGATATAAAGCAGGCTTTCAGCTGTAACAAGCTTTGTTGCGATATATTTACATTTTTCTTCGCAGTTGTCGATAACATACTCAACTGCCTCGGGCATTTTCATAAGTGCAGACACTAGTCTTTTGCACTCTGCGACGCTTACGGTTTCCTTTGCAAGCGCAAGCTCAAAAGCAAAGAGATAAACAACCGAAAGCTGTGTGATGTAAGCCTTTGTTGATGCAACGGCAATTTCGGGGCCTGCAAGTGTGTAGATGAGCATATCTGCCTCACGTGCAATCGAGCTTCCCTTTGCATTTACAATAGCAAGCGTAGTGGCGCCCTTCTGCTTTGCAAGGCGCATTGCGGCAAGGCTGTCGGCAGTTTCGCCCGACTGCGAAATGATAATAACAAGGTCGCCCTTGCCGACAATCGGGTTTCTGTAGCGGAACTCGGAAGCAATATCCACGTTTACGGGAACTCTCGCAAGATCCTCAATAACGTATTTTCCCACCATTCCTGCGTGCATAGCTGTACCGCAGGCTACAATCGTAATATTAGTGAAATCCTTAAGTTTTTCAAGTGTAATTCCGCACTCCTCAAGACAGGGCAAGCCGTCCTTGATTCTGGGCATAATCGTTGTTCTTATAGCGGTTGGCTGTTCGTTTATTTCCTTGATCATAAAGTGAGGATAACCGCCCTTTTCGGCAGCCTCCATATCCCAGTCAGCCGTCTTTAATTCCTTTTCGATCGGGTCAAGATGCTCGTCAACAAAGGCTACGCCCTCGCCCGACAAGGTTGCAATTTCGTCGTGGTCAAGCAGATAATAATCCCTTGTATACTGTAATATTGCAGGAACGTCGGAAGCGATGAAGCACTCGCCCTCGGCAACGCCGACGATAAGCGGACTTTCTCTGCGCACTGCAAAGATTCTGTCGGGGAAGTCCTTGAACATAATTCCGAGCGCAAATGAACCTCTGAGTTCCGCCATAACAGCGTCGATAGTTTCAAGCGGATTTCCGTTATATTTGTAGTCGAGAAGCTGTGCAACGACCTCTGTGTCGGTATCGCTCAAGAATTCTCTGCCCTTTGAAACCAAAAACTCTTTTAATTCTATGTAATTTTCGATAATTCCGTTGTGAACTATTGTAACTCGTGCGCCGCTGTGCGGATGTGAATTCACGTCAGACGGCTCACCGTGAGTAGCCCATCTTGTGTGGCCTATACCAATATGACCGTCAGGCTTGCCGACAGTCGCAAGCTTATCCTCTAAATCCTTAAGCTTACCCTTTGTCTTGACAGTTTTGATTTCGCCGTTCTCAAAAACAGCAATACCTGCCGAGTCGTAACCTCTGTATTCAAGCTTAGTCAATGCGCTCACAAGCACATCACTGCAATCTCTGTGACCTACGTATCCAACAATACCACACATACCTTTTTCTCCCTTTCAAAAGATACTTATCCTTTTTAATTGGTTTTATCAGTTGATCTGATGATTGAATGTCGGCACCATCTCGCTCAACAGCTCAACAGTCTTTTCGCTGTCATTTTCATCAGCCGCTTTTCTTAGGTTATGAAGCTTTGCAAGCATATCCTCTGCGTCAATGTCAATCTGGTTGCCTATAAATATTTTTTTATTCGCCGTAGATGTAAGACCTTCCTCGTCCATAAGAAGCTCCTCAAACAGCTTTTCGCCGGGGCGAAGTCCCGTAAAAATAATCGGAACGTCTTTATACGGAACCTTTCCGTACATACGGATAAGATTCTCCGCAAGCGTTGTAATCTTAACCGGTGCACCCATATCAAGAACAAATATTTCGCCGCCCTTTGCCATTGCTCCTGCTTCAAGCACAAGCGAAACAGCCTCGGGAATCGTCATAAAATATCTGATAATATCGGGGTGAGTTACGGTTACGGGTGAACCGCTTTCAATCTGTCTGCGGAAAAGCGGAATTACCGAACCGTTTGAGCCGAGCACGTTGCCGAAGCGAGTTGTAACGAACTCCGTGTGCGTACTCGTCTGAGCCTTATACTGAATAATCATCTCGCAGGCACGTTTTGTCGCACCCATTACGTTTGTCGGATTAACAGCCTTGTCGGTGGAAATCATAACAAACTTGTCAACGCCGTAAAATTCGGCAAGCGTTGCAACGTTGAATGTGCCGAAGATATTGTTCTTAACAGCTTCCTCAGGCACTGTTTCCATAAGCGGAACGTGCTTGTGAGCCGCTGCATGGAAAACAAGCTGAGGACGGTACTTTCTGAAAATCACGTCCATCTTGTCGTAATCACGCACCGAAGAAATCAGCGTTACAAGGTTGAGCGACGTGCCGTATTCAAGCACCAGCTCCTGCTGTATATCATATGCGTTATTTTCGTAAATGTCTACAATAATAATCTGCTTGGGCGAATACTTGGCAATCTGCCTTACAAGCTCGCTTCCGATAGAACCGCCGCCGCCTGTTACAAGACAAACCTTGCCTGTAATAAAGCTACGGATTTCTTCTTTGTTGAACTCAATCGGCTTTCTGCCGAGCAAATCTTCGATTTTAATTTCCTTTGCCTGTGAGATAAGCTGAGTGTGCTTATCGTCAAAAAGCAATTCGCTTAAATAGGGAATAACCTTGATTTTACACTCGGTTGCCGAGCAATAGTCAAGGATTCTGCGCTTGTCCTCCTCTTCGCAGGACGGGAGCGCAACAATGATACTGTCAATATGATAATCTGTACAAATCTTCGGAATTTCGGGGGTAGTGCCAACAACCTCAACGCCGTTGATTTTGCTTCTCAATTTTGTTACGTCATCGTCAGCAAAGCAGACGGGAAGAATGTTGCGTACAGGGCTGTTTTCATCATAGCGTGCGTTTTCGATTTCAGTCAGAATCATTCTGCCTGCATTTCCCGCACCTACAATAAGCGTACGCTCGTACGCATCGGCACGACCTGCCTCGGTCAAATCAAGGAAAGTGCGTTTAAATATAAGCCTGAACGCAAGCACACCGATTGTCGCAACAAGGAAGTAGCATAAAACGAATATGATTCTCTGCGGAACCTTTAAGAACATAGAAACAACATATCCCAGAGTAAATCCGAACGCCATCGCTAATGCGCACACAAGATAGTCTTTAACATTAAAATAACGCCATAGCCTTGAATATCCGCCCATAAGGAACATCATAACGACGCACATAAGCAAATCAACTATGATGTAGTAAAGTAAGCCCTTACTTGCCTCTGCACCGATAAAATCAAAGAAGGACAGTATGAAATTTACAATCAAGCCGCTGATTACAATAATAAAGACGTCAGCCAACGCAAGAACCAGCTTGCGAAAATTAATCCTTTTCATAAGCCACATTACCCCTAAATCCGCTAAAATCATTTACAAAAAACAAATAAATAAAAATTATACTTAAAATTATTATACTACATATATATTATTGTGTCAAATTATAAATAAATAAAAAGAATATTGTTTTCTTTCGTCATCTCTTTCGGACAAACAGCATTGAAAGCCGTACGACCGCAACAATCTTCTTTTTGTTGTATAGAATCGGTAAATCCTTCAAAAATCAATCTCCATGTAAACCCAGACTGCGACCGCCGTCTACGCATAGGTTTTGACCGGTAATAAATCCGGCTTCATCACTTGCCAGATAAGCAACCGCAGAAGCTACATCCTCTGCACTTCCAACCTTATGCATAAAGTTAGAATTCAGCAAGTACGGGAGCTGCTGTTCACTAAATGAACCTCTCTGAATAAAACCGGGAGAAACACAGTTTACATTGATACCTAACGGTCCGAGTTCCTGTGCAACAGATTTTGTGTAACCGATAATGCCTGCTTTTGATGCTGCATAATCCGTAAACTTCGGTTTTCCATGGTCACCGATTACAGAAGCTATGTTTACTATTTTTCCTTTTCCCGCTTGTACCATCATCTGTCCGAATTTACGTGTACAAAGCATACTTCCACGCAAATTGGTAGCTAGCATTTCGTCAATCATCTCTACACTCTGGTCTACCAGATTTGCGCAATGACTTCTGGTGCTTCCGCCTGCGCAATTCACCAGGATATCAACCCTGTTTGCTTTTGAAACCACCTCAGAAGCAGCCATTTCAATCGAATGTGAATCCGTTACATCCATAACCAGCGAAAAAGCAGTAATCTCTTGTTGAGTCATTTCATCAACGAGCGAAGAAAGCTTTTTTTCATTTCTGCCTCCAAGAAAAACTGTAGCTCCCTCATAGCCAAGCCTACGGGCAATAGCACCGCCGATTGCTCCGGAAGCTCCTGTAACAACAGCAACCTTTCCTGCAAATCTCTGTGCGTGTTCCGTTTTCTCAATTACATATTCACGTTCCATAGTGAATTGCTGTACTGGCTTATTAATTACCGCATTTACTACACGCTTTAAATATGCTTTTATATTTCTCATAATCAATTACTGCTTTCCTTTCAGCTTGCGAACCATATCTTCTCCTAATACAGATTTCAGAAGCCTCTTTGCTACGGCTTTTACTGATTTTGTTGTTTCTCTTACAACGATTTTATCATAAAATTCATGTTGAATTCTTGCGTCCTCTTCCTTGTGAGTGAAAACTTCAAAAAAGATCGGCTTATCGCTTTCTTTACACATAAACTTTTTCAGATTTTCGTCAAACTCTTCCTTGTTTGAAGCACATAGATATTTAAACCCCTGCGACTCAACCCATCCCTTTGCTGTTGCAAAATGCTCTGCCGCAACATTCTCGTTCAGGGTAGGATAGTTTTTAAGGCCTTGATTAAAGTGGAACAATGCGGCGCCTTCGTTATTATTGAGCATAATTCTGACATTATTTCCAATATAGCGATTCCAGACAGAATTCATATCATAGAAAAATGTCAGATCGCCTACAATAAGAAAATTAAGTTTATCAGGTGATGCAGCAGCCTGTCCGATAAAAGTCGATACACAGCCGTCAATTCCGTTTACTCCTCTGTTGCAGTACACCTGAATACTGTCATCCAGATCAAAGTACTGCGCAATTCTTATTGTTGTACTGTTTGCGATATTAAAGTTTGAGTATTGCGGCATATTTTTCATTACGCTTTGAACCGCATACAGATTAGAATACTCAAACTGCGGTATATCTACCTGTTCTGAATATGTTAGCCATTTATTGTAATAATCATTGGAATCGTTTTCTCCATAATGATTCATCAATGTCAGAAACTGAACTGTGTTACCTTCAAACACTGCGGTCAGTTTTTTGAAGGGATCTGCAATACGACCCTCCTCATTTACAATCCAATGCTCGGTTGTGGCAGAACCTCCTTTTAAGCTGAATTTATAATCCATTGCCGGATTTCCTGCTATAGAGATTATAACATCAGGCATCAGATCACAATACTTTTCCGGGAATGCTTTAGCAGCAAGTGAGATTTCAACAGTCCCCCTGCAATGCAGATTTGAAAGCTTGTCTGTCGCAAAAACGCAATTATACTTACTGCTGATGGATTCAATCAATTCATTTTCTTTTGCCGAGATATGATCATCCTGACCGCACATCACAAACACCTTTTTGCCTTTTAAAGACGCAAAAAGTCGGTCGAGAAGCGGTTCATCATTAACATTCATATCGATTCGTTCAATTTTTCTAAAGCTCGGTAAGGACTCCGATGTAAAAGAATCACCAATCGCAAACATTCCGCTTTCAATTGGTACATCAATATGAACAGGGCCGGTGCCATGATGATTAAGTTCCAGTAATGTTTCGTTTAATACTCTCTGACAATACCATGCATCCTTTTCGGTTTCAACAATCGGTAATTTGCATCCGTATCTTACAACCTCACTAAATATGCTCATATTTTCTATCATCTGGTCTTCATACTGAGCCAGATAATACGGATTTTTATCACCCGTAATTACAACAATGGGTAAGCCTCGGCGTGAAGCCTCTGTAATACCCGTTAAGTAGTTTGATGCGGCAGTGCCCGAAGTACAGCATATTGCAACAGGCTCCTGAAACTCCTGACATAAACCGCATGCAAAAAAAGCTGCACTGCGTTCATCTACAATATTATATGTTTTAAAAAACGAATCCTCTTCCAAAGATCTGACAATAGCGTTATGACTGTTGCCGGGCGACACAACAACCTTATTTATTTGATATGCTTTCAATGCACCCAAAAGATACTGAACATTTTTAAGATTCGAATACATAATCTTTCTCCCTTTTTACTTCAATTTCTTTATAATAAAATGAAATTTATTTTTCGTCACTCTGTCTAATAGGTCTAAAAACGGTATGTACATTTTATTATGCCGATAAATGATTATTAACGCTGTGTTGCTAACCACTAAACATATAGCACCATTGACTATAAGCTGTAAAATACCCTGAAGCGGCACCAATTGGCATATCACATAACACAACGAAGCTATTACGGTGGAAACCAAGGCTCCTTTTAAAATCATCAGAACATATTCTTTTGGTGACCGTTTAAACACCAGCTTAAACACATTATGGATAACCCATGGCATTGCAACCATAATATAGCTTATTATAGTTGAAAGCAAAATACCATAAATGCCTATGTACTGAACCATCATCAGGTTCATCACAAGGTTTGCTAAGCCTCCGATCAACGGTCTAAACCTGTCTTCGTGCCAAATACCCCCTGCATCTTTATAAACGCACGACAGGTTATTCACTAAATATAAATAAAAATAAACACAAAGCAGTACTACTATATCCATACCTAAAAGATATTTTTCTCCAACCCAGATTTTCATAAAAGGTTGGTAAAGGCAAATAAAGCAGCTTATACATACAGTTGCAATCCAGATTATCAGAAAAGCAAGCTTTTTAAAATCAAAATAGTTTTTTTCTTTCGTTTCGGTTACAAGACTGTTGCCGATACCCGCTGTGCAAGAAGTAAAAATAATCATAACAAAACCCATAACCGAGTTCATTATGAAGTAATAATTTTGATATATTGCAAGCGTTGAAAGTCCTAAAAAAGCAGAAATAACGATAGTATCTACCGAATTTACTATAGTACCACCAAGCTTTGCTGTAAACAAATCCCTGACTCTTTTGTTAATCTGTTTTCTTTCTTCTTTCGGGAGCTCGCCTTTCGCTTTATAATCAGGATACATTTTTGTGGTAACTATAGCCGTTACAATATTTGACAGTATACCTGTCGCAAAAGCAATTATCAGATATATATAATAATCTCTTAAAAGCCATAAACATAAAAACTGCAGAATATATGTAAACGTTGATATGATCATTCCTATTTTTGTGCCAACATCATTTCGTTGATGTGCGCTTAATAAACAATTCTTATACGCAAACAGCCAATATGTAAATACCGTCGTACCCAGATTAAGTAAATATAAAATATATATGTTAATTCCCTGCGGTACATCACTTTTTATAAGATTTGGCAGAAAAGGAATTAAAGCAATTCCAAGAACTGCAATCACTAAACCTATTACTCTGTAATATATTTTGTATAATCGCATAAGAGCGCAGATTTTTTCAGAATCGTCTTCTGCAATGGGCTTATACATACTAAACACCATTGCACTTCCGACACCAAGCTCAGCCAAATTCAGTACTGATAAAATGGTCGTAAAAAGACTGTTTAAGCCGAGGTACTGCACTCCCATAAAATAAATCATAGCTGTACGCATCAGGAAAGGTACCGCTATTGTATATATTTTTTGAATAATACCAAAAAACATATTTCTGCTTGCGTTTTTTGTCCTCTCAATTTTCATTGAAACCTATAGCACCTCGCAAATAATTAGATAATATATCCTGTTCTGACTTAATTCTCTCTCCAACTCCGTTAAAATCGGAGTACATAACATTATCAACAGGTTCTTCTACTGTTCCAATGCACCATTCGCCCAGATTAAGTTTCTTAAATAAGGTATCCATACGACTATTCATATTTGCTAAATTTTTCTCGTTTCTTGAAAACCAGCGAAAAGGTTTCCTGAAAATTGTTGAAAAAACACACCCGTGAAACGAATCTGTCATCACCAGTTCACAATGCTCAATCAGCCAAAGGAATTCAGACGGGTCGGTATAATATTCATCATTCACCGACTTATCATAAGCAATCCATTCACTTCTCAAATTGACAATTTTCAAATCATATGTTTTTGAAATCTTCACAATAAACCGATTGACTTCTTCTGACATATCTCCCAAAAAGTAAGTCAACAGTATCTTTTGCTTTGGCTCTATGTATTTGGGTTGTTTTGAGATTTTTCTCCATTCATCGACAGACAGCATTAATGTAGGATCAATTGTCACAACCACATCTTTACGCCCCGTCAAATCTTCAATTATCTGTTTTGCTTTTTCTTCTCTGACAGAAACAGACTTCATCTCTTCAAAGCCTTTTTTTGCAGTCGTTAAATATTCAGCAGGAATTTCATCTGTTCCTATGCTGGCAGAAATTGATATTCTCTTATCCCTTGGAACAAATTGACAAAGGTAAAAATGAGCGTTTTTATTAATTGCTCCAAAAGTAAAATTCCACACCTGATCCGAGCCACAGGCTACGAAATCATAATCATCAAATGACCTTTCTGCTTTCATATTAAGAAACTTTTTATTAAATTTGCGAAACCTTTTTCTGCGTAATGTCAATGGCTCTTTTTGTTTTTTTCTCCGGTTTTTTATATAGCTATGGCTTTTGTCAAATAACGCAGAATATATAATAGACTTAATCCGACCAATAAAAGTTTCACTTTGGTCGACTAATGTTACAGATTTACAATCCATCTTTTGGAATGTTCGTTCTACTGCATAATTCTGAAGGCTGTTCCCGTAATTCGCCTCTCCTGTAATTGTAACAATTGCAATTTTCATATCTGAATCCTTTAAAATAATTTTAATATTATCAATATTTTCTCTTTCCAGTAAATATCCGGGGATCTAATTATTCCAAATATATTTTTGAATATCAATCCACGCAATTCCCGTAAATCCTTTTTTTCAACACCAAAAATAAAATATGAAAAATTTCTTAAAAAGCATAGATAAGCTTCTTTTTTCAAAGCTTTATCATTAAATGTACAAACTGTTAAATATATTTCGTAAAACACATTTATACATTCGACTTGTTTTTTTGAAGTAATACTTGCAACAGCACCGTTTTTATTTTGATAATACATATAAAACGGTGCAAAGAGCCAACCAACACGATTTGCTTTCATAAGAACTTCAAAAGAAAATTTTATATCCTCGCCATTAGTTAAGCTACAATCAAATTTAACGCTTCTTGCAATTGATGCTCTAATTAGCAAAGTCCATACAGCTTTTATAAATTTCTCTTTTCTGTCTTTCTCAAACGAAAATCTCATTGCTTCATCACGAGTTAATAACACTTTAGAATACGAATCTATTTCTATATTTAATTTTACATCATTATCTTCCGAAAAATCAGAATAACCGCAGGAAACAAGATCGCAATCCTGAGAAACAAGATAGCTAACCATTTCTTCATACATAGATGGGTGAATAACATCATCAGAGTCAACAAAACCGATTAAATCACCTTTGGCAACTGCAAGTCCGTCGTTTCTTGCCGCTGATACTCCTGCATTTTTCTTATGAATCACTTTAATACGATTGTCTTTTTCTGCCCAAAAATCACACATCTCAGGACATCTGTCAGGCGATCCGTCATCAATAAGAATAATCTCTAAATTCTTGTATGTTTGATTAACAACACTTTTTAAGCAACGATCTAAGAACTTTTCAACTTTATATACCGGAATAATTATTGAAATTAACGGTTTATCCATTCTCATCACCTATTCTATCCTCATAATAATCTGTTTTTCATACGATTCATCGTTGAGTTCATAATCAATATATCCATCGTCCTTAACTTCATTAACAAATTTTCCTTTGACAGCTACTCGTGTATCAGTACCCATTAGAAACCACTCAAGTTCAATATCTATATGTCCTACATCCAAAGCCTTGACTCCCTGTTTATAAAGATCATAACACAAAACAGTTGCAGTCGGCCCCAACGCAACAAGCACAAGGTCGTTTTCTTCGCAAAAATTCAATGCGTTTTCAAGAATTTTAGGATAACATGACCACGCATTCTTTGACGGGCAAAGTATCCTCTTGATTTCAGCAGCATTGTCAAATAAAGAGTTACCGACTCCAAGTCTGGAATACTCACCTTCAATAACTAAAAGACGCTTGTTGTCCCAAACTTTTTTCCATAGATCCACTGTTTTAGCGCAATGCGATTTATCTTTATACAGGCTGTAAAATCTCGAAGAAAATGCATTATAATAATCTCTTTCGCAATTAATTGATTCATACCATTTCTTATAATTCATTACAAGCTGTTGCAAATGATACTTTCGGGCTTCCTTCTTACAAAAATCCAATCCATTAAAAATCGAAGGTATGCATACAAGGAACTTCTTTTCTTTGGAATCAAGACTTAATATTTCCTTCAGCCTGTTTGCGAGATCTTTTTCATACTTTTGAAATCCTATACTTTGCCCATAAATTATTGCAATTTCCCCATCACCGAAACGACCACAAGAAATGCCTTCTTTTACAAATTCTGAAATTGTTTCATTTACACTTTTTACATTCGGCATTACATACTTGTGCTTTTCAAACATATATTTTATCCGACATAATGTAGTATATATTTTAGATTTTACATCATATTTGAATTCGTTCAGTTTCATTTATGGATTCTCCTCCACTACGGCTAATATAATACTTATATTAGCCCCATTATCTTTCCTGAAATTTTATACTTTTTACATAACATCAGGCGCAGAAACAAATTGATTCTAACCTTTCCCAACATTCCGGTATGCTCGTTTTCAAAGAAAAGTTTTTTCATCCTTTCAAAAATTTTCAGCCATTTTTGATATTTTGAAAAGTCTATTTCAGCAAACTCCTTACTTGACAGACCGCCTTGCAAAGACTGCCCGATACCCGAAAGCAAATGCAAAATGAACAAATAAGATAAGCTTTCTTCTGACAATACGCCTGACATACTTTTCAGGATTTTGTCAAACAAACGAAGCTGCTGATAAATCCTTCCTTTTGACGCAGTATTCATAGCAGAATCATTTCGGTCAACATAATGATAATAATCTTCGCCGACAAAATAAATATCTTTTGCTCCGCTTGAAAATATCGCTTTATAGTAATTAATGTTAAATAACAAATCCTCGCCTATTGTTTCCTGCGTGTCAAATTGCAAATGATTTTCTATAATAACATCTCGTTTATAAAGCTTATTCCACGGTTCAAAACCAAGCACATATGTAAAATAATACTTTCTGAAAAAATCATTAACATTTTCAGTACTCAGTTCACAAACCGACCTGTTGTTAAATACATACAATTCAGCATTATAGCTGTTCTGAACCTCAAACAGTCGTTGAAGTGAAAAAGGCTCAATATAGTCGTCGCTGTCAACAAACCATATATAAGTTCCTCTTGCAACACTTATACCAAGATTACGTGCCGAAGAAACACCTCCGTTATTCTTGTGCAGAACCTTAATTCTTGAATCACTCCGTGCATACTTATCACATATCTGCGGGCAATTATCAGGAGAACCGTCATCTACTAATATAAGCTCAAAGTCATTATAGGTCTGTGCAAGAATACTCGAAACACATTTATCCAAAAACTGTTCTGTGTTATACACCGGCACAATAATACTGAAAATTGGCATACTTATACTCCCGATTATATCTGCTGTAAAGCCTTCGTCAGATAGTCTAACGATTTTTCCCTGAATTTTCTGATTTCTTCTCTTGGTTGTGTGTAATCTATATTAAGCAAAAATTCCTTGGACGGATTGCCATTTGTATACAGGCGACCCTCTAAACCTATTTTCTTTAAATAATCAATCTTTCTGCTGTCATTATTATTAGCAGTATGTTCCTGATCTTCTGCGATAGCCGTAATAAACGGTCTTTCAAAAATTGTCGAGAATGCAGTTCCGTGAAATGAATTTGTATAAACCAAACTCGCATTCATAAACAATCCTACAAACTCTTCCGGACTCGCCCCAAAAGCCTTATGATACGGTTTTACAAAGTCTTTTATGTACTCATTAAGAATGACCACATCGTATCCTGTAATCTGACGCAAGTATTCTGTCAAATTCCTGCTTCCGTGATTATTCTCAAGAAAATAAACTAAAATATACGGTTTCTTATATTTAGGCTTTACTGCAAGCTTTTCCCACTCTGTTTTATCAAGTAAAATTACAGGGTCGCATACAGACTGCACAGGCTTATCTGTCAGCTTCTGAATAATATCGGCGCCCCTCGGTTCACGAACAGAAACAGCGTCAAAAGCCTTTACCCATTCTGAAATCTTATTAAGCGTCTTTTCATCAAACTCCGTTTTTCCCAGACTTGGTGAGTATGCTATTCTCTTTGCAGAATCATTCTTGCTTAAAAACTGCAGGTAATACGCTGTTTCAAAATCCTGACAAGCCGGATTCCAAATCTGGTCTCCTCCGCAAACATATGCGTCATAATTGAGATTTTCCTTTTTTAATTCCTCCGTTGACGAATATTCCTTGGCTGAAACAGGTAAAACTTTATTTATAAATCTCTCGTAATTATTAAATCTTTTCTTAAGTGCCGGATATATTAAAAAGCGAAAAGCCTTGTGAATACCACGGTCATATTTTCTGATAATTTTATAGGCATCTTTCTGACTCTGAGGCCTCAGATTAATAAACTCAGTATGATGCCCCATTAGCTGAAGCTGTTTAGACAACGCATAAGCCTGCAGAACAGAACCGTAATTATGCGACGCATGAAATGTAAGTTGTCCGATGTTCATTATAGTCGTTACCTCCAAATCATAATAACCTGATTAACAATCTAACGCATTTAAACCTGCAAAGTAAAATAAACACCTTCATTTTTAAATTATATATTGATAATTTAACATTGTGTACACTCTTTTTTAACATATCATGGTTCAATATATCTTTTGCCTCTTCTATTTCTTTTTTCTTTCCCAATTTGCCTTTTTTAGCATTTTGAATTGAAAATAGCGTAAATTTTACTCCGGTAGTATATAATCGTCCTTTTTCTTTTGTAAACAAATTATGTTTATTCAGATATTCTTCTTCCCATTTCAGCAAGTTATTCAACAACACATATACCCTTGGACGGTAACAATTACTTAAGGATTCGCCGTTATATCTATAGTAGTAAAGGCACTCATTTAAAATAGAGATTTGCTTGCACTTAATGTACAGTTCTAAATCCGAAACTATATCTTCAGCAAAATATTGCCGTTCCGATTTAAACTCATATTCTCTTATTAATTCCCTGCGATATAAATTTCTCACCACAAATCCTTCTATTTCACTTTCATTTCTTTCTTTATCGGCTCCTATAAGTGGCAGAATCAAATAATTTAAAATCTTATCTTTATCTAAAATTTCAGGGATATTTTTAAAAAAATGTTCACTAATATTGTCTGATTTATCTACGGTATAATGAGAACAAATGCAAATATCAGACCTATCTCTGATAATTCTGTTATACAGCTTTTCAAACATTTCCGGATGAACATAATCATCGGAATCAACAAAACCAATGTAATCTCCTGTCGCCAATTTAAGACCTGCATTTCGGGCACTTGAAAGTCCGCCGTTTTCTTTGTGAATGACTTTTACTCTCTTGTCCCTGCAAAATTCATTACAAATTCTTCCTGATTCATCAGGAGAACCATCATCTACCAGAATAACTTCTATCTGTTTGATGGTCTGACTTAATAAAGAGTCAACACATTCTTTAATTGTATCTTTTGTTTTATAAACAGGAACAATTATACTAACTTTTGGATTCATACTTCATCTACCTTACATAACCAAATTGGTTTTCCTCAACCTCTTTCTTTTGTTTTAGTTTATGTTGTTCAGAAATAGATGGATTTCTAAGTGTATATTCTTCTCCATAGCATGGTTTTACTTTCATATTTTTTCTATGCTCATCAATAAAATCATTATAACCTCTAATCAATCGTGCAGGATTTCCGGCAACTACACTTTCAGGAGCTACATCTTTTGTTACCACGCTTCCGGCGCCCACAATTGAATTGTCACCTATTGTTATACCCGGTAAAATTATACTGCCTGCTCCGATAAAAACATTATTACCTATATGAACAGGAGCAATTTTTGTATATCCGCAAGCCTGCCACATACTTGCATCGTGAGCTAAAATATGTACTCTTGGTGCCAATGTTACATCATCACCGATTTCAATCAGCCAACAATGTGACTGATCAATAATACAGTGCTCATTTCTTTTAAAATTTTTGCCGACTTTAAGGCCTAATTCAATTAAATCTTCAGTGCTGACCTCTCCCCGAATACGGTACAAAAGGCTCCTTAATTTTCCCATTGTTTTTACCACCATTTTTACTACTTGATAATTAAAAATAATTAATTAGTCTTTTTTTAAAACAGAAAAGCAGTTCACTCCAAATAATCTGTGAAACACTCTTGTAATTTTACTTCTTATTCTTAATCTTTTCGGCAACCAGGACATTGAATACCAATGAATTGAATATGTATTGTCTGTTCTTTTCAAATCACCGGTAGCACTGTCCCTTGGATTAAAATACTCCTTTGGATAAACTACAGCCTTGTCAATCCTTTGTTTATCTCCGTTTTGAACCAAACCGAATTTCAATAGTGCTTTGGTATTCAAAGTAGGGCAACCAATCATTCCGTTTTTTCCGTCCAATAATCGGTCATATTCTCTAATCATCTGCTTAACAATTTCATTTTCCTTTTCTGCACCAAAACCAAGACCGGTATTAACATACTCATTTGTTTCAAATCCAAAAAAAGCGATGTTATCAAGCAAATCATCGAAGTTACGAACCACCTCTACATCGGTGTCAAAATAAATACCGCCGTACTTTTGCACAACAATTAATCGTACATAATCGGTTAAAAAAGCATATTTTTTTTGGTCGTAGCACATTTTGGTGTACTCATTTTGATTAATATCAAAATTATCCTCATTCCATTCAATTATTTCATAATCATGACAATATTTCTTCCAGCTCGCTATGCACTTTTTAGCAAGCTTTGGCTTTTCTCCTCTGCCGAACCAGCAATAGTGAATTACTTTTGGAATCATAAAAAACTATTCCTTTCTGTTTTTTCTATCCATATTATTTACAAACACCTTTTCGGCTCCGCTGACAGATAGATTCGGAATAAAAAAATATTTTTAGTATTTCATTAAACCTTATACCTTTTTTTCTGAAGCATTTTATATACCGACGACGGGACAAGTCCCAATATCAGCGGTTTATATGACTGGATTTTGTATTTAACGGGAAGTCCGAATTTTTTGCACATATCCTTTTTCAAGCGATACTCCGTTATTCGGAATTTATATTTTTTACGCTTGATTGCGTTTCTGTCATTACGCATACTGTAAAGATATTCCTGAATATTGTAGGCTTTATATCCAGCCTCATACAGCCTTATCCACAAATCATAGTCTTCAATTCTTTCAACCTTCGGCGAATTACTGTATCCTCCAAGCTCTTCAAGAACGGCTTTTCTCATCATACAGCCTGCGTGGCAAATCGGACTGTTGTTGGCAAAATCAATTTTCTGCGGTTTTTCGGGAAACCCGACCTTGCCGTATATTCCCTCATCATCATACATATTCATCAGGCAGCTTACAACAGCAAATTCTTTGTGATTATTCAGGACATCAACCTCTTTTTCAAAACGTGTGCTGTCGCAAACATCATCACCGTCCATACGGGCTGTATATTCGCCTTGTGCTTTTTTCAGACATTCATTCAGGGTAGGAGCAAGAGTCAGATTTTTTTCATTTTTAAAAACCTTAATTCTCCCGTCTTTTTCCGCAAGCTTTTTTGCAAGCTCGTATGTATTGTCAGAGGAGCAGTCGTCATACATAATCAGTTCCCAGTTTTCATATGTCTGGTTTAATATGCAATCTACTGCTTCCTCAAGCGTATCTTCACAATTATAAATTGCCATCAAAACCGATACTAAAGGGGTTTTATTCATATAATCACCTTTTGCTGCGTTCAATAAGCCAATCTCTGTTTTCAATTATTTTCTTTATCAAAACTTTGCTGTCGAAATTTTCAACTGCAAATTTTGCACCTGCTTTGCCAAATTGTTCTCTCAAAGCTTCGTCTTCAATTAATACCGAAGTTTTTTCAACTAACGGCTCAACAGTTCTTGCAGGTACCTTAAATCCTGTTACTCCGTCAACCATACCGTTCTGCGGTCCGGGAATGTCGGATACAACAACGGGAACGCCCATTGCTTCTGCTTCAATTACAACATTTCCAAATCCTTCTCTGTAGCTTGGGAAAAGGAAAATATCCATAGCGGCATAATATCTTTCAGCGTCATCAACCCAGCCGCCTGTATAGATAATATCAGGACAATCCTCAAAATATTTTAAACTTTCCTGACTTACCGTATCCGGCTTTTCATTTGGTCCTACATAAAGCAGGACAATATTAGTATATTTAGACTTCAATGATTTAAAAGCCGCCATTAATTCTTCAAAACCCTTATCTTTACCGACACGACCTAAAAAACCTAAAACAATCTTGTTGTCGGGTATATTGTATTCTTGCCTGATCTGTTTTTTCCAGATTTCTTTATTAGAATAGTCAAATTTTGTTATATCAATTCCATTTGCACTGCCGTTCCATACAACCCTGCTTTTCTCTGCGTTGTAGAATCCGTTTCGCCTGCAAAAATCAAGGTTTCCCTTGCTGTCAGGCTGAACATCAGTTGATTTTCTGCAAATAATCTTTTCTATTGTTTTGAAGATCGTTCTTTTTATGCCGCTGAAACCTAAGTACACCAAGCCCCACTGACAATACAGTCTGATTGGAATTTTAGCCTTTTTTGCAGCAATTGACGCATAAAATGCAGCATTTGGAGTGCTGTACTGTACAATGTCAAATTTATTTTCGGTAAAAATCCTTTTCATTGTTTTTATTGCATTTACCAGTCCCGAAGGGTCAATACCTCTGCTCATTTTTATCGGATAGGGATGAACATAATCCGGCAAACCGGTCACATAATCTTTGTCCATATCACAAACCAGCGATATATCGTATCCATTATTATGAAATTCCTCAAAACCAAATCTCAAAAACTGATCTACAGTCATTGAAACCGTCACTACAAAGCAAATTTTCTTACTCACCGAAAACGTCCTTTACTTTCTTTACTATACCCTCTGCGTTAATGCCGACCTGCTCTCTCAAGTAAGCCTGTGAGCCGACCTCAATGCAGTAAAAATCATCAATTCCTATTCTGTGGAGTTTTGCCTTGCCGCCGCACTCTGCAAGCACCTCTGCAACTGCTCCGCCAAAACCGCCGACTATGTTATGCTCCTCGACGGTAAATATATTGTCAAATCTGTTTGCGCAGTCCTCTATTACAGCTCTGTCAATCGGCTTTACTGTCGGGAAGCTGTACTGTTCAACTGCAATTCCCTGTTCCTCAAGCATATCGCAAGCCTTTGTTGTTTCCTCAAGAATTGCGCCCGTTGAGAAAACGGCAACCTTTTTGTTCATATCCTTTGCGTCACGCAATTTATATGCCTTGCCGATTTCAAATTCTTTGATTACCGTGTTCACATTCTGCTCTCCGCCTCTGCCGAGTCGCAGATAGCAGGTGCCGTCAGTCTGTGCAATCTTTTTAACGGCAAGCGCTGCTTCAACAGGGTCTCCTGGGCAAATTACCGTCACATCGGGCAACGCACGAAGAATTGCAATATCCTCCGTTGCGTGGTGGCTCATTCCGAGCGAACCATAAACGTAGCCGCCGCCTACGCAGATTACATTCACATTTGCGTTATGATATGCGCAGTCATTGCGTATCTGTTCAAGACATCTGAGCGTCGGGAAGTTACCGATTGAGTATGTAAATACCTTCTTGCCCTCAAGCGCCATTCCTGCGGCAACGCCTGTCATATTCTGCTCTGCAATTCCTGCGTTGATAAACTGATTCGGAAGTGTTTCCCAGAAGCTTTTTAGTACGCCGAATCCGAGGTCGCCCGTGATAAGCTCAACATCCTTATCTTCTTTGCCAAGTTCGATTAAAGTTCTGATTACTGTATCTCTCATCTGTCTTCAACCTCCCTTGTGTAGTATGTAGGATGATATGTTTCGGACACGGTATGTCTGCAATTTTCAGGTTCAGCCTGAGTTTCGGTACAACCGTCGGGTGTGTACGGGTCAGTCACCGTTTCGGGCTTCGTTTTATGAAGCTCGTTTACGGCACAGTTATACTCCCAGCCCTCGTGCGGAAATCTGTAGTGCCAGAGAATATCCATTTCCATAAACGAAATGCCCTTGCCCTTTACCGTATGTGCAATTACAACAGTCGGCTTATGCTCGGGATTTGAAGTATCCTTTAAAGCATTTCTCAATTCGTCGTGATTGTGTCCGTCAACCTCAATCACATTCCAGCCAAAGCCCTCCCAGCGTTTAGCCATATCAACCTCAAGGGTGTTGTTGCAGTAGTCAAGGCTCTGCATATGGTTATGGTCAACAATTGCAACAAGGTTGTCGAGCTTATAGTGGTTGGCAAATTCAGCCGCCTCCCAGACAGAGCCCTCGTTGCACTCTCCGTCGCCCATAACGACAAAAGAACGGAAAGATTTTCCATCCTGCTTTGCCGCAAGCGCTCTTCCTGCCGCAACGGGCAGTCCGTGACCTAACGAGCCTGTTGAAAAGTCGATGCCGGGCAGATGATGCGACACATGACCTGATAATCTGCTTCCGTTCGCATAGTGAGTTTTAAGCTCCTCGACAGGGAAAAAGCCATTTTCTGCTATTGCAGCATAAACCGACGCACCTGCGTGGCCTTTACTCAGAATAAAGCGGTCTCTGCCGTCCCATTCGGGATTGCTGCTGTCAAATTTTAATATGTCGGTATACAGAACACCCATAATATCGGCAACAGACAGTATTGCACCGATATGGCTTCCGCCCGATAAATGCGTCATTTCAATTCCGTGGCGGCGTATCAGCCACGCAAGTTCTTTGCTGTTCATTCTTTCCTCCATAATTCATCGAAATAATTTACATATTGCTATTAGTTTTAACTTATTTATCTGCATTTTGCTTACTATTAATATAGCTATAAATTTTATCAATAATTTCTGAATCTACATTTGGATCAAATTTACGTGCAAAAACAGCTTCGTCTTGATTTATGATTTCTTCAAAATCTTCCTTTCTGAACGTATAAGGTCTGCCTCGTTTCCAGTCGATATAGCGCAATGAACCTTTAACAAGATCTTTATCATTATAAATCCTTTTATAAAAATCCGGATTATTGTAAATCATAGTTTGCATTACCAATTCATCACTGGCAATAGTTTTTGAAAATGTTTCTTCAATATAATCTTTTCGGCTTATAATGTATCTTGCAAAATCATCGGTAACTGAAAACCATTGCCACCCATCTATTATTTTTATCTGCTTATTTTTTAATCTGTTTACACAAAATAAATGCTGCAAATACTCAAAGCATCTGTCAGTAATCTTTAAAAACTTGTTATTTCTGTAAAATTTGTTGTGGAGAAAAGGATGGTAATATTTTACTCTGCGTACAGAGTAATAAACCTCCTGCGGACATATCCCTATGAACTCACTGTCTTTATCCTCAAAGAAACTATGTATCTCATCCTGAGATTTTATAGGCAAATCACTGCCGCTCATCAAATGATAATATTTATAGTTTGAGTGTTCGGTAGCAAAACTCAATAAATTTAATTCAACCTTAATTTGTGAAAAATCCGCCCAATATACTTGATATCTTGGAATAAAGAAAATCTCAGATTTTTTCACCACATCATTAAAATATTCTATATTAAAATCATAAGAATTCTCGTCTATATGAACAAAAATATCATTTCTTTCATCATCAAGGAGAATGAGCAGCTTTTTTAACAAATCCCAATTATTATATGCCATTATCAAATATGCATGTCTATCCACTAAATTACCTCCCGCAATGATAACACATTTACCTAATAATATATTCTCTTATTTAATAACGCCCGTTAAATCACTGTGATAATAAGTGGGCTGTTGTAAATAGAAAAATACTAAAAGCATAACTGTGTATACTATTCGAACTGTTCTGCCTGTTTCCTTATCAAAACAGCAATGCAACAAATAAGGTATCAGAATCAAATTATATACTTCACAGTAAATCGGTAATCTGCCAATAAGAATACCGCTTGTAAATACGCCCACGAGATAAAGTGCGGCGGTAATTAACGACATATTAACACAAATTGGTATTATTGGATTCTTTCCATAATAAGGCTCAAGCTTTTGCCTGAATACAAAAGCAATCACCGGTGGTACTGCGTAAAACAATACTCTGATTGGATTTACACCGTCATCCTCTTTAAACTGTTCTGTAGAACCTTCATAAGCAGTACCGGTTAAAGCACTCTCAACACCGTTGAAAAACGGCTCTGCAAAAACACAAATAAGAATAATTCCGATGATAAAAAGACCTATCTTTTTGTCCCACGGCTTACTTCTTGCTACAAAATATATAGGTATCATCAAAAGTGCAGTCGTGTGAATAGTCGACATTACCAAAACAAGTATAAGGAATTTTATAAATTTTCCGTCTTTGATCCAGTCACAAAACAGAAAAAGAAATGCAACGCAGATAAACTGGCGCATACCGTTCATCAACCATGTGAATGTAATCATAGTCATAAACAAAAATGCGCTGTAAAAGAAGCTGCAGGAATATTTTCTTAAAACGACCATAATGCATACACCGGATATAATGGCAATTGTCATAAGCCACCATTGAGAATCCTGCGAAATAAAGCACTTAAAAATTATATTGAAAATATCAAAACCGGGACTTTTTCCTTCCCAGTTAATCTGACTCCACGCTGTTGAAAAATCTGTAGGTATAGCCTCAAATCCGCTTATGTATGCTTTGGTATCCGCAACATATTTTCGCATTCCAATCCAGAAAATAAAATACCCGAATACAACTATCGCATATGCAATCGGTATTTTCTTCCGGATTCCCTGCTGTATATTATAATCTGTGAGCATAACATCTTCTTTGTGTCCCATAGAATACACAAAATAAATCAGCGGAACCCACAGAACCATTGACCAATAAATTATCATCTAAAAACTCCAAATTAAGCCTTTGATATTTCATCAAGAATTTTTATCTGTTCATCATCAAGCTTCCAGCCAAAGGTTTCAATATTTGACTTAAGCTGTGACGGTCTTTTAATTCCGACCAGCACAACTGAATCTGTCAGAAAATCAAGAATAAAACGTATTGCGACAGCCGGAATTGATTTTCCCGTATCATTAGAAATCTTCTTCAAGACCTCAACTATTTCAAGATTTTTTGCAAGCTTTTCACCGTGAAAATTAACATAAATATCTCTTGAACGTCTGTCATCATCAGCAAAAACAGTATTTTTATCATATTTTCCTGTAAGGATTCCCTGTCCGAGACTTCCCCATGTCAAAGGCGTAAGACTTAAATCTTTCGAAAGATTAATAAAATCATCTTCATTTTTTCTGCATGCAAGACTGTATTCATCCTGAAAGCTGACAAACTTTCCTTTATACTCTTTTAATTCAGATATATCGCTTTTATGAATATTTGACAAGCCGTAATATCTTATGTACCCGGCTTTTTTTAACTCCTCAAGCGTATCCACAACTTCAACCAAAGGCGTTTTTTCATCTCTGTAATGTATCTGATACAAATCAAGATAATCTGTATCAAGCCTTTTAAGAGTACCCTTAATAGAGCTTTTTATCCACTCAGGTGAATTATCGTAAAAGGTAGGCGTTCCTTTTTTTGCGTGAACTCCGAATTTTGAAGCAATAACAGCTTTGTCACGTCTGCCCTTCAAAGCCTTTCCCAATGTTATTTCAGACTGACCGAGTCCGTAAGTATCGGCTGTATCAAAGAAGTTAATTCCGTTGTCGAGTGCACAATGCACCGCATCTAAAAGCTCACTTTCCAGAACATTTGAGCCCCAGCCGTATCCTCCCATAGGACAACCGCCCATACACATTCTTGATACTTTTAAATCTGAATTTTTAAGCGTTATGTACTCCATCTTTTTCTTTCCTTACAAATATAAACTTCAAAGCTTTTTTTATTACATTCCAGACAGTAAACCAGAACAGTTTTAAATCAGTAGTCAGCGAAACTGTTGCAGCATACTTAATTCTCAAAAGATTTTTCTTTTTCAAAACATATTTTTCGTAATATTCGTCAGCATTTTCAGCTCCGACTATTTCATCGAGATTGATAAACTCAATTGAGCTGTAATCTGTTATGCCTGGGCGAACCTTTAATATGTATTTTTCAGCACCCTCATATGCGTCTGTATATCTCAAAAGCTCAGGTCTCGGACCGATAAAGCTCATATCACCCTTGATTATGCTGAACAGGTTGGCAACCTCATCAAGCTTTGTCTTTCTCAGAAAATTACCTACTTTTGTAATTCTGCTGTCATTTAAAGCCGTTGTACCTCCGCCGATTTTATCTGCATTTTTAACCATTGTTCTGAATTTAAAAATTCTGAACGGCTTATTGTTATAGCCGCCTCTCTGCGCCCTGTAAAAAACAGGAAATCCCGAGTCAATTACTATAGCAACAGCAACTAATAATATTATCGGGGAAAGAAGTATCAAAAAGAAAAGCGACATAACAATATCAATTATTCTTTTGAAAAAGCGATTATATATACCTTTATACCCCGTAATTACGTTTACATCAACTTCATCTACAGTTTTGAAATTGAAATCCTGTTCTCTCCTCATACCAAACCCCTGAACAAAACAAAATTATACAAATTAATTATACCACAAAAATGCAGTAATATCAACAAGGTTTTCAACATATCGCCATAACCGACAAATTTTGCCGACACCATTTGACAAAGTTGATAATTATAATTAAAATATAGTCAATTATGATATTATTATATTACAAAATCAACTTTCAAACAGGTGACGCAAATGAAAAAAGCACTGAAAATTATTATTTCATCCGTACTTGCTGTCGCTGTCGTAACAATTATATACGGTCTGTACTGTTCAAATACGCTTGAAATCAAGCATTACACAATAAACTCCGACAAAATTAACTCACAAGTCAAATTTGTGTTTATTTCCGATTTGCACTGCAAGGAATACGGCAATAAGAATTCTGACCTCGTTGCAAAAATCAAAGAGCAGAATCCCGACTTCATAGCCGTTGGCGGAGATATGGTCAACAAATATTCAACCGACGACCACGTTATGCGTGAGTTTTTGCCTCAGCTTGCCGAAATTGCACCGACCTACTGCATACTCGGCAATCACGAGCTTGCACTCAAAAACGAAATTGACTTCAAAAACGACATCGACTCGACAGGCGCAAAGCTTCTTGACAACGAATCGGTAACGCTTAATATAAACGGAGAGAAAATTCTGCTCGGAGGACTGTCGGATTTTCCGTATTACAAAGATAATATAAACGAAAAGCTGTTCTGGGAGGATTTCAAGGCAACTCCTAAAGACTGCTACACCATTCTCCTTCATCATCAGCCTGAATATCTCAACGGCACTGTCGACGGTGCAAAAATTGATTTGATTATGTGCGGTCACACGCACGGCGGAGCTATTCAGATTCCCTTTGTCGGCGGAGTGTTCGCTCCGAATCAGGGATTTTTCCCGAAATACGACAAGGGCGAATTTGAGATAAACGGCATAAAAATGATAGTTTCCGCAGGATTGGGCGACGCATATCCCGTTTTGAGATTGAACAACTGCCCTGAAATAACTGTTGTTAAAATAAATTAACCCAACACTCTCTTCGCCGTATCAACGCTTTCCTTGGCGTCCTTGCAATAGTAATCGGCACCGATTTTCATAGCGTAATCTTCTGTCAGAACTGCACCGCCTACGAACACAACGCACTTGCTTGTGCCGTCGGGGTTTTGCAGTTCTTTTGTTTGTCTTATAAGCTTGATTGTGTCCTCCATACTCTTGAGCGTAGTCGTCATAAGTGCGGAAAGTCCAATCATCTTAATGTTCTGCTCAACAGCCGTATCGACAACGAGCTGAGGGTCAACATCCCTGCCGAGGTCAACAACTGTGTAACCGTAATTGTCGAGCAGTACCTTAACAATATTCTTGCCGATATCGTGAATGTCACCCTTGACCGTTGCAAGGATAATCTTGCCCTTGCTTACAGGCGAGCCGCTTGTCTTTGAAATGTGATTTTTTATTACCTCAAAGCACTCCTGCGCAGTATTCGCACTCTGAATAAGCTGCGGAAGGAAAATTTTATTCTTCTCAAAATCATCACCGACTCTGTCGAGCGCAGGAATGAGCATTTCATTTACAATCCGCATTGCGTCGGTGGTGTCTAAAAGTCTTTTCGTAACAGCCGCACCCTCGGATTTCAGTCCGTTATATACGGCGGTGAAAATATCAACCTCGGTGTTTTTCGGAGCAGAAGTCACCGCAGGAGCGGCGTCATTGTATGCGTTAATAAACTCAACCGAGTTTTTATCAATGCCCGAAAGCACTCTGTAGGCACGAACTGCGCCTGTCATAGAATCAACATTCGGGTTGATAATCGGCAGGTCAAGTCCTTCTTCGAGAGCCATTGTCAGGAAAGTCCTGTTGACAAGCTCACGGTTCGGCAGACCGAACGAAATATTCGAAACACCAAGGCAGGTTTTACAGCCAAGCTCGGTTTTTACCCTGTGGAGCGCCTTAAGCGTTTCACGGCAGGCGTCCTGCTCGGCTGAAACGGTGAGAGTAAGGCAGTCAATGTAAACGTCACGCCTGTCAATTCCCAGCTCCTCGGCACGGCTGACAATGCGCTTTGCAATCTCAAATCTGCCCTCGGCAGTCTTTGGGATTCCGTTTTCGTCAAGTGTAAGTCCGACAACCGAAGCGCCGTACTTCTTGACGAGCGGGAGCACTGTCGAAAGGCTCTTTTCCTCGCCGTTTACGGAGTTTACAATCGGCTTGCCGTTGTAGTAACGCAAGCCTGAATCAAGCACGTCGGGCTTTGTGGAGTCAATCTGCAAGGGTGCGTCGCACACGCTCTGAATCGCCTTGAGCACACGCACCATCATTTTCTTCTCATCAATCTCGGGGTGACCAACGTTTACGTCGAGGATTTCCGCACCGCCGCTCACCTGACTTAAAGCCTGCGTGAGAATGTAGTCAATGTTATTGTCAACAAGCGCCTGCTTGAAAAGCTTTTTGCCTGTCGGGTTAATCCTTTCGCCGATAATTCTCGGACCGTTGATTTCAACCACAGTGCTCGCACTGCAAACCGTCGTATCAACGCCCTTCTTCTGCGGCTGATAGCTCTTATCCTCAAGCATTTTCCTGATTTCCGCTATATATTCAGGGGTTGTGCCGCAGCAGCCGCCGATAATTTTCACGCCGTATTTGAGCAAATCCGCAACGCAATCTGCGAATTTATCGGGCAGAATATCGTACTCGTTGCTGTTGGGGTCGGGCAGACCTGCGTTAGCCTTGATTACAAGCGGCAAATCAGTGTATTTTGAAATTTCGCTTACCACGCCCTCAAGCTCGTCGGGACCTAAAGAGCAGTTCACGCCGAGTGCATCAACGCCCAGTCCTGTGAGAGTGACTGCCATTGCCGCAGGAGAAACTCCTGTAAAGGTGCGTCCGTTGCGCTCAAACGTCATCGTTGCGATAATCGGCTTGTCGCTGTTTTCCTTTGCCGCAAGGACGGCGGCTTTCAGCTCGTAAAGGTCGGTCATCGTTTCAAAAACGATAACGTCTGCACCCTGTCCTGCAACAATCTGCTCCTTGAAATATTCGTAAGCCGAGTCAAAGCTCAGCGAGCCTGCCGGCTCTAAAAGCTGACCGATAGGGCCTATGTCGAGCGCAACAAGGCAATCCGTACCCTGTACGGCTTTTTTTGCGTTTTCAACGCCCGATTTTATGATTTCTTCAACCGAATAACCGCTTTCTTTGAGCTTATAGCCGTTTGCACCGAAGGTATTTGCATAGACAATATCCGAGCCTGCGTCGGCATAAGCCTTGTGAAAAGACTCGATTAATTCGGGATGAGTGATGTTCAATGTTTCGGGTACGGAGTCGTACTTCACTCCGCTTTTCTGTATGAGAGTTCCCATTGCTCCGTCGAGCAGTACGAACTCCTTTAAAACTAAAAATTTCTTAAAATCCACAGTGTTCTCCGTTTCTTCTGAATTTGCATCTGTCACGCATATTGCACACCGCACAACCTCGTTTTTTGCGGTCAATCGGTGTTTTTGAAAGTCCCATAACCGCCGTAACGGATTTTGTGGGAGTAAGCAAACTGTTTTCGTTTGTGGCAAGTCCGATTTTTCTCGGAGCGTCAAGCATTGAAAGCACGCTTTTCTGCAGCTCAATCGGGTAATCGCCGTAACCGGGGCTGAATCGGAAGGTTTGAAAATATCCCTCGTATTTTTCGGCAATCAGCTCGTCAAATTTTGCACATACCTGCTCAATTGCAACGCTTGCAAAGCTGTCGAGCACAACGGCTTTAGCCATATCGGAAATCTGATTTATTCTGATTATTTTGTCAATTTCCGCACCGAGCGTTGCGCACATTACAATCGCCTTTTCACAGCCGTCAAGGTGTTTTTTTATATCCTCGCCCTGCATAAGCTCCTCAAAAGGTAAATCCCTTTCAACATAAAGATACTTCGGACTTGACTTTGCGATAATTTCCTTTTCGCACTCGTCCATAAGCCTGTCCATTCGGTAGTTCAAAGCTATTCCCGAACCGCCGAGGTAGCGCACGGCTTCGTTTCTGTTGAGTTTTTCAAGCTTTATCATAACAGGCTCACAACCGCCTCGGAAATTTTCCTTGCAACATACGGATTATTCATCGTGTAAAGGTGTATTCCGTCAACTCCGTTTGCGAGCAAGTCAACAATCTGCTCGACCGCATAGGCGATTCCTGCGTCACGCAGAGCATCGGGCTTTGAGTCGTACTTCTGCATAATTTTTACAAACTTCGACGGCAGACTTGCACCGCACATCGAAACCATTCTTTCAATCTGACTTTTATTTGTAACGGGCATAATTCCTGCCTCAATCGGAACGTTGATTCCGGCAATTTTAGCACGTTCGAGGAATCTGTAGAAAACGGAATTGTCAAAGAAAAGCTGACTGATGAGGTGCTCTGCGCCTGCTTCAACCTTTTTGCGAAGATTGAGAATGTCCTCAACCTCGTCCTTTGCCTCTAAATGCACCTCGGGATAGCACGCTCCGCCGAGGTCAAAGTCGCTGTGCGACTTGATGTATTCGCATAAATCGCTTGCATAAATAAAATCTTTTTTCGGCTCAACGCCGTCAACGTAGTCGCCACGCAAAGCGAGGATATTTTCAATGTTATGCGCCTTAAAATCCTCAAGCGTGCTGTCAATATCAGCCTTTGTACTGTTCACGCAGGTGAGGTGGGCAACGGACTCAGCGCCGAAATCGTTTTTGATTTTTGACGCAATTTCACACGTTCTGCTGTGACCGCCCGTACCGCCTGCACCGTAGGTAACGCTGATAAAGTCAGGCTTTAAAGCGCAGATTTCTTCAAGCTTGCTGTAAACCGACTCAATCGGAGAGGTTTTCTTAGGAGGAAAAACCTCAAAGGACAAAATCGCCCTGTCGCTTTTATTGAATATATTATTTATTTTCATTTATTTTTTCCACCTTGTGTTATAAATATTATTCATATTATTATACCACAAGATGAAGGCATACACAATAAAATTTTATATTTATCCTTTCTTGGTAATTTATGGTTATGCATTTCTGGTAAGCTAAACTATAACTTAAGTGTGGAGTTTGGAGTGTGGAATGTGGAGTTGTGGTCGAGTGGATAGGTTGCAATAATAGAAAAGTTTAGTGCCCGAATTAATTTATATGCGGCGTTGCCGCAGAGATGGTATTATAATATTG
>DPHV01000044.1:0-10979 GCA_003521625.1 Ruminococcus sp. | reverse complement strand
CTATATATCAATTTAAAATTCGGGCTGCAATTTTCTCCAAACAAACTGACTTTTCCACTCGATTTGCGAGCCGAGGCACTCGGCTAAATTATCGTTTATGTAAAAAATACTCTTATAACGCAAACCTCTTGAAAAAACAAAACAGATGTGTTATAATTGTATTATAACATTAATATAATTATAACAAAAGCAGATGATTTATCTTGACCGATATTATGATTGCTATAGTAATAGGACTTTTCTTCGTGATGCTGGCGGAAACAATTATAAAGCTGTTTTTAAACCTTATCGCTGTTAAAACCGTTTCGGTTATTTATAAGAAAACGGATAAAGAAATTTTTGCCAAAACATTCACACGTGCTTTTTTGTTTAGCTTGCTGGCTGATTTCATCGCATATATAATAAGTACTCTCTTGCTTATATTTAAACCGAAGATAAGCTGTGGGCATCCCGACTATTGGCAATTGTTTTTAGGCACGCCGTTGCCTTACGACTCGGCAACACTGAATATTATTATAATTGAAATCCTTATTTCAATGGCTTTAACATTTATGTTCAGCTATTTCAAGATTTTGTCTAAAACAGATTTACGGAGAAAACAAATGCTGTATTCTTCGCTTATTATTACTCTAATCACCGCACCGTATTATTTCTTAATTCGAATTATTTTCTGAAAAATTTAAAAAGCAAGTCGAAAAAAGTATTGACAAAGCAAATTTTGAGGATTATAATATTGACAATAAAAATAAACCTGTGAACAAGAATAGTAGGATTTATCAAAACTTTCAGAGAGTCGGCGGGTGGTGTGAGCCGACAGCGGAGATTTACCTGAATGGACTTGTGAGGGCGGACCGAAAGCATTTGCAAGTAGTTTCCGACGGAGCCTGACCGTTACAGCAGGAGGCATATGTCAGTATGCTGTTTAAGTGGGCGATTATCGTCAATTTGGGTGGTACCGCAGAAGTTGTTATTTCAGACTTTTGTCCCTTTGTGGGACAGAAGTCTTTTTTATTTGTGCGGCTTTGTAGCGGCGAACTGTGTTCGCCAAAAAGCTCCACACTATATTACTATTTCCGAAAGGTTGGTGTAAGGTTATGATTAAACCGTCTTATGATGAGGTTTTAAACCTCAAAGACAGCTACAGCGTAATTCCCGTTTACAAGGAAATCTACGCAGACGTAGTAACTCCGATTACCCTGCTTCGCAAAATCGCAGGCATCTCGGACAAATATTTTCTGCTTGAAAGCATAGAGGGCGGTGAAAAGTGGGGAAGATACTCCTTTATCGGCTTTAACCCCAAGGCACGTCTTGCCTACAAAAACGGCACGCTGACCATTACGGGAGAGGGCGAAAAAACAGTAAATACCGACAAGCCGTACGACGAGGTAAGAAAGTACCTTGCAAACTACAAAACTCCGAAATTTGATGACATTCCTCCCTTTACGGGCGGTCTTGTCGGCTACTACGGCTACGCTATGATTGCCTGTGCCGAGCCTGTTCTAAAGCTCAAGAGGGGAGATACAAACGATTTTGACTTAATGCTTTTTGACAAAATCATCGCATATGACCACCTTAGCCAGAAGCTGACGGTCATTGTAAATATGAAAACCTACGATTGTAAACGTCAGTACAAGCAGGCGCAGGACGATATAAACAAAATCATTTCAATAATAACAGACAACGCTCCTCTGCCAAGGCTTGAAACCGACGAAAACGTTGAATTTACAAGCACCTACACAAAAGACGAATTCTGCAAAATGGTGGAGAAAACAAAGGAGTATATCTACGACGGCGACATCTTCCAGTGCGTGGTTTCAAGGCGTTTTGAGGCTGATTACAAAGGCTCGCTGATTAACGCCTACCGGGTTCTCCGCACGACAAATCCCTCGCCTTATATGGTGTATATGTCGATTGACGGCGACGAGATTATAACCGCATCTCCCGAAACTCTTGTTAAACTCCAAAACGGCACGCTGACAACCTTCCCGATTGCAGGCTCACGCCCGAGGGGCAGGACAAAGCAGGAGGACGTCGCACTTGAAAACGAGCTTATCAGTGACGAAAAGGAGCTTGCTGAGCACAATATGCTCGTTGACCTCGGCAGAAACGACATAGGCAAAATCTCAAAATTCAACTCGGTAAAGGTCACCGAATATCAGAAAATTCTCCGCTTTTCAAAGATTATGCACATTTGCAGTGAGGTTGAGGGCGAAATCAAGGACGGTCTTGACGCACTCAGCGCAGTTGAAGCCTTGCTCCCTGCCGGCACTCTTTCAGGTGCGCCGAAGATAAGAGCGTGCGAGATTATCGAGGAGCTTGAAAAAACTCCACGAGGAGTTTACGGCGGTGCAGTCGGCTACATTGATTTCAACGGCAACCTCGACACCTGCATTGCAATTAGAATGGCTGTCAAGAAAAACAACAAGGTTTACGTTCAGGCAGGGGCCGGAATCGTTGCCGACAGCATTCCCGAAAACGAATATAATGAAACCTACAACAAGGCGCTCGCCGTTATGAACGCAGTCAAAAACGCAGGGGAGGTTTACGAGCTATGATACTTTTTATTGACAACTACGACAGCTTTACCTACAACCTTGTGCAGTTCTGCGGAAGCGTAAACCCCGACATCAAGGTTGTTCGCAACGACGAAATCACAGTTGAAGAAATCGAAAAGCTGAATCCCTCACACATTATCCTCTCACCCGGCCCCGGTTATCCGAAAAACGCCGGCGTGTGCGAGGAAGTTATAAAAAACTTAAAGGGCAAATTACCTATTCTCGGCGTTTGCCTCGGACATCAGGCGATTTGCGAGGTTTTCGGCGCAGAAATCACCCACGCAAAAAAGCTAATGCACGGCAAAAAGAGCAACATCATTGTTGACAACAACTGTAAAATTTTTGAAGATATGCCGAACGTGATTGAGGGAGCGAGATACCATTCGCTGATTGCAAACCGCAGTTCAATCCCCGAAGATTTAAGGGTTACGGCACAGGACGAAACAGGCGAGGTTATGGGGGTAAAGCACAGAGATTACGAAATCTACGGACTGCAATTTCACCCCGAGTCGATTCTCACCTCACACGGTATGCAGATGATTAGAAATTTTCTTGAAAGGGTTTGATGATATGATTAAAGAGGCAATTTTAAAGGTAGTATCGGGCAGTGACCTGACATATGACGAGTCAAAACAGGTTATGGAAGAAATGATGACGGGTACGGCTACACAGGCACAAATGGCGTCATTCCTCACGGCACTTCGAATGAAGGGCGAAACGATTGACGAAATCACAGCCTGCGCAGAAGTAATGAGGAGCAAGGCTCTCCACGTAAAGCACGAAACCGACGTTATGGACATTGTCGGTACAGGCGGCGACGGTACCGGCACATTCAACGTTTCAACAACAGCTTCATTCATAATTGCTGCTGCCGGAATCCCCGTTGCAAAGCACGGCAATCGTTCAATGTCAAGCAAGAGCGGCTCGGCAGACTGCCTTGAACAGCTCGGCGTAAACATCACAATCACTCCCGAACAGAACGAAAAGGTATTAAAGGAAACAAACCTCTGCTTTATGTTTGCACAGGGCTACCACGCATCAATGCGTTTTGTAGGCCCCGTCAGACGTGAAATCGGAATCAGAAACATCTTCAACGTCCTCGGACCTCTCACAAATCCAGCAAGCGCAAGCCTTCAGGTCACAGGCGTGTATTCGGACTCGCTTGTTGAGCCGATTGCAAAGGTATTTTCAAACCTCGGCGTTAAGAGGGGCTTTGTTTTCCACGGAAGCGACGGTATGGACGAGGTGACCGTAACAGGCGCAACAAAGGTCTGCGAAATCAACAACGGTGAGTTTATAACCTATGAAATCACTCCCGAGCAGTTCGGACTCGGCAGATACGAGATGCAGGAGCTTGTCGGCGGTGACGGCGCAGAGAATGCTGAAATCACAAAGCAGATTTTAAGCGGCAAGCTTAAGGGCGCAAAGCGTGATATTACAGTGCTCAATTCGGCACTCGGACTGTACGCAGGCGGCAAAGCAGAGTCAATCGCAGACGGCGTAAGGCTTGCAGAAGAAATCATCGACAGCGGCAAGGCATACGACAAGATGACAGAGTTTGCAAAAGCAACAAACAACGTTTAACATATTTTGATTGCAGGTAAATAAACTATGATACTCGAAACTATTGCACATGCTAACGTAAAAAGGTATAATGATATACAGGCGCAAATTCCGCTTGAAAAAGTCAGAAAGCAGGCTCTTTCGCTGAACTGCGACACAAAATTTCCGTTTGAGCAGGCACTCAAAAAGGACGGAATGTCGTTTATCTGCGAGGTTAAAAAAGCCTCCCCCTCAAAGGGAATTATTGCAGAGGACTTTCCGTATGTTGAGATTGCAAAGGACTACGAAAAGTCGGGAGCATCGGCAATTTCGGTTCTGACCGAGCCTCAGTGGTTCAAGGGCGAAAACGCATATCTTGAAGAAATTTCAAAAAATGTTTCAATCCCTCTGCTCCGCAAGGACTTCACAGTCTGCGAATATCAGATTTACGAAGCAAAGCTTATCGGTGCGTCGGCGGTGCTTTTAATATGCTCACTGCTCGACACAGAAACAATCAGAGAGTGGATAAAGCTTTGCGACACGCTCGGACTTTCGGCGCTCGTTGAAGCGCACACAGAGGAAGAAGTAAAGTCGGCAGTCAGCGCAGGCGCAAGGATAATCGGCGTAAACAACCGCAATTTGCGTGATTTTACGGTTGACATTACAAACTCAATCCGATTAAGAAATCTTGTGCCGAGCGATATTATATTTGTTGCTGAAAGCGGAATCAAGACAAGAGCTGACGTTGCCGAGCTTGAAAACGCAGGCGTAAACGGCGTTTTAATCGGCGAAACGTTGATGAGGAGCAAGGACAAAAAGGCAATGCTTGACGAGCTTAAAGGCAGTAAAATTAAATCGTAGCGGCGAACTGTGTTCGCCATATTCCATAAATTGCGTTGCAATTTATGAAATGGGACGTCTGGGAAGCCGTCCCCTACGGATATAATCCAAACGTTTTAGTTATAGTCGTAGGGACACGGCGTGCCGTGTCCGCAGTGGCTGTGAAACTTTGCCAATTAAACCATAGTAATAGAGGAAAACAAATATTTCCGTAGGGGACGGGTTCCTACACGTCCCGAAACGCCACCGATATATCAACATAAGTTCAACAGATAAACATTTTCAAACAATACCAATCACTTAAACATTAAGGAGCATATAGAAATGTCAAAAGGAAAGTTTGGCGTTCACGGCGGACAGTTCGTCCCCGAAACGCTGATGAATGCGATAAATGAATTTGAAGAGGCGTACAATCGCTACAAGGACGACCCCGAGTTTGTGTCGGAGCTTGACACGCTTATGCGTGAGTACGCAGGCAGACCGTCACGTCTTTACTACGCAGAGAAGATGACAAAGGACTTGGGCGGCGCAAAAATCTACTTAAAGCGTGAGGACTTGAACCACACAGGCTCGCACAAGCTCAACAACTGCCTCGGTCAGTGTCTGCTTGCAAAGAAGATGGGCAAAACACGTGTAATCGCCGAAACAGGCGCAGGTCAGCACGGCGTAGCAACCGCAACGGTTGCGGCTCTGCTCGGACTTGAATGTGAAATCTTTATGGGCAAGGAGGACACAATCCGTCAGGCTCTCAACGTCTACAGAATGAAGCTCCTCGGCGCAAAGGTAAACGCCGTTGAAACAGGCACAATGACCCTCAAGGACGCTGTAAACGAGGCTATGCGTGAGTGGACAAACCGTGTTTCCGACACCCACTACGTTCTCGGCTCGGTAATGGGACCTCACCCGTTCCCGACTGTCGTAAGGGATTTCCAGAGCGTTATCGGCAGGGAAATCAAGGCTCAGCTTTTTGAAAAAGAGGGAAGGCTGCCCGACGTTGTTATGGCTTGCGTAGGCGGCGGAAGCAACGCAATGGGCGCATTCTATGAGTTCATCAAGGACGAAAATGTAAAGCTTATCGGCTGTGAAGCCGCAGGACTCGGAGTTGACAATCCGAAGAACGCCGCCACAATCGCAAACGGTACGCTCGGCATTTTCCACGGAATGAAGTCGTATTTCTGTCAGGACGAGTACGGTCAGATTGCGCCCGTTTACTCGATTTCGGCAGGTCTTGACTATCCCGGAATCGGCCCCGAACACGCAAACCTCGCCGACACAGGCAGAGCGCAGTACGTTCCCGTAACCGACGAGGAGGCTGTTTGTGCGTTCGAGTACCTTTCAAGAACAGAGGGCATTATCCCTGCAATTGAAAGCTCTCACGCAGTTGCGCACTGCATCAAGCTTGCGCCGACTATGGACAAGGATAAAATAATCGTTGTCAACCTCTCGGGCAGAGGTGACAAGGACGTTGCGGCTATCGCACGTTACAGAGGGGAGAATCTTTATGAGTGATATAAAAGCGGCTTTTGAAAACGGCAAGGCGTTTATTCCGTTTATAACGGCAGGCGACCCCGACCTTGAAACAACCGAAAAGCTTTTGATAGAAATGAGCAAAAACGGCGCTGACATCATCGAAATCGGCATACCGTTTTCCGACCCGATTGCCGAGGGCGTTGTAATTCAGGAGGCTGACCTCCGCGCGCTTGCTTCGGGCACAACAACCGACAAAATCTTTGAAATGGTAAAGCGTGTGCGCTCTGAAATCAAGTGTGCGCTTGCGGTTATGACATATATGAACCCGATTTTTGTGTACGGAACGGACAAATTTATGGCTAAATGCAAGGAGTGCGGAATTTCGGCGGTAATAGTTCCCGACACACCGTTTGAGGAAAAACAGGAGCTTGCTCCCTACTGCGATAAGTACGGCGTTGAGCTTGTTTCGCTGATTGCGCCGACCTCGCACGACAGAATCAAGATGATTGCCAAGGAGTCACAGGGCTTTGTTTACTGCGTTTCGTCAATGGGCGTAACGGGCGTGAGAAGTGAAATCACGACCGACATCGGTGAAATGGTAAACCTTGTAAAGTCGGTAAGCGACACCCCCTGTGCTGTCGGATTCGGAATCTCAACTCCCGAACAGGCAAAGAAAATGTCAGAAAGTGCCGACGGAGTAATCGTCGGCTCGGCTATTGTAAAAATCGTCGCAAAGTACGGCAAAGACTGCATAAAACCCGTCTGCGACTATGTTAAAAGTATGAAGGAAGCGATTTCGTGAGTACCGCAGAACAGCTCCAAAATGTGATTGACAACAGCAAAAGGATTGTTTTTTTCGGCGGTGCAGGCGTTTCAACCGAGAGCGGAATACCCGACTTTCGCAGTGTTGACGGCTTGTACAATCAGAAGTACGACTATCCGCCCGAGCAGATTTTAAGCCACACCTTCTTTCTGCACAACACAGAGGAATTTTACAGGTTCTACCGTGACAAAATGCTCTGCCTTGACAAAAAGCCGAATAAGGCACATTTAAAGCTTGCCGAGCTCGAAAGAGCAGGAAAGCTGACGGCGGTTGTCACACAGAACATTGACGGACTACATCAGGCGGCAGGGAGCAAAAAGGTGTATGAACTGCACGGCAGCGTTCTGCGCAACTACTGTATGAAGTGCGGAAAATTCCATTCTGCCGAGTACATAAAGAACAGCAACGGTGTTCCGAAGTGCGAATGCGGCGGAGTTATCAAGCCCGACGTTGTGCTATACGAAGAAGGACTTGACGACAGCACGGTATCGGGTGCGCTCAGCGCAATTCAGTCTGCCGATACGCTGATAATTGCAGGAACAAGCCTTACGGTTTACCCTGCTGCAGGATTTATAAGCTATTTCAAGGGCAACAACATTGTGCTTATCAACCGTGACGAAACACCGTTTGACAGCAAAGCAAGCCTCGTTTTCCACGAAAAGGTCGGGGAGTTGCTGGATAAAATAAACGTAAAATAAGATAACAAAAGCACCAACCGAAGTAATAAACCGGTTGGTGCTTGTTATTTTATGCTATATTCAAATGTCTATATCGGGGATAATCTGCAAACTTCGCTTTAAAATTCCCTGCATATATGCAATTGCGGTGCCGTAGTTTGTGAACGGCACGTCGCTGTCCTCGGCGAATTTTCTGCGGTACTGTACCTCTCGCTCGTTGAGCATACAGCCGCCGCAGTGGATTACAAGGCTGTAGGGGCTTAAATCATCGGGAAAGCCCTTGCCCGACGAAGTTTCAAAAACAAGCTCTTTGCCTGTGTAATTTTTCAGCCACCTCGGGAGCTTAACCGTACCAATGTCGTCACACTGGCGGTGGTGAGTACAGCCCTCGGAAATCAGCACCCTGTCGCCGTCCTTGAGCCTGTCAATTGCCGCCGCTCCCTCAACAGCCGACTTCAAAAATCCCTTGTACCTTGCCATAAGGATTGAAAACGAGGTAAGGTAAATGTCATTTGGCACGTCTTTTGAAACGCTCTCAAACGCCTGACTGTCGGTTATGACAACCTTTGGCTTTTTGCCGAGGCTTTCAAGCGTTGACTTAAGCTCGGTGTCACGAACGACAATTGCCGTTGCTCCTGCTTCAAGCACGTCACGAATCGTCTGTTGTTGGGGCAGAATAAGCCTGCCCTTGGGAGCGGCTGAATCAATCGGCACGACAAGCACGACAAAGTCGCCCTCGCTTATAAGGTCACCGCAGATTTTAAGCTTTGTATCATCTGTCTTGGTGAGGTTAGCGATTTTCTCCTTTAGCAAGCCTATATTTGTTCCGTCAAGTGCGCTGACTGCCACGCCGTCGGGACAGTCGGACTGCTCTGAAATATCGCTTTTGTTGTAGGCGACTATGTAGGGGATTTTCTTGTCAACGAAAATCTCAATCAGCTCGTTGTCTGCGCCCGTTTTGCCGACAGTTCCGTCAACGACAAGCACCGCCACGTCAACTCGGTTAAGCACCTGCTTTGTGCGCTTTACACGCATTTCGCCGAGTGCGCCCTCGTCGTCAAAACCGGGGGTATCGATAATCACAACGGGACCCAGCGGCAAAAGCTCCATTGCTTTTGTTACGGGGTCGGTGGTAGTTCCCTTTACGTCGGATACAACGGAAATCTGCTGATTTGTTACGGCGTTCACAATGCTTGACTTGCCTGCGTTGCGCCTGCCGAAAAATCCTATGTGTATGCGTTCCGACTGCGGAGTGTCGTTAAGACCCATTTTATGTGCCTTCTTTCTTTATGAAATATAGATTTCTCACTAATATTGTAAATTCAACCTCAATGGGTTATTTGAAGAGTGGAGTTTGGAGTTTGGAGTGTGGAGTTAAGGGTCGCTTCGCTCCGAATTTATAATGGTGCGTGTGGTATGTAAAAGTTTGTGCATTAAGTTTCCTTAATATATTGTTCAGGTTGTGGCGAACACAGTTCGCCGCTACGATAAATAAAATACTTCTCTGCGGCAACGCCGCAAAATAAATAAATTCGGGAAATTAACGTTTATGTTATTGCAAGCTATCCACTCGACCGAAACTCCACACTCCACTCTCAACACTCCACACTATCAAAATCTGAAATCACGTTTATTATTCTTTGCAATGTCGGCGATATGCTCGGTTGCAATTTTTCTTACCTTTTCGTTCGGAATTTTCAGAAGCTCCTTTTCAATCAGCTTTTCGCCGATTTCCTTTGTTTCGGCGCTTGCGTAGTCCATAAGGTACTCCTCAAGCGTCATAAGTGCATTGGGGTGACAGCAGTTCTGAATCTGACCGTTCTTGCAGAGCGACATAAAGCGGTCGCCTGTTCTGCCCTCTCGGTAGCAGGCGGTGCAGAACGACGGAATGTAGCCAAGCTCCATAAGCCACCGTACAACCTCGTCAAGACTTCTTTGGTCGCTAACGTCAAACTGCGCCGAATTTTCTTCCTCTTCCTCAGGCTCAACATAGCCGCCTACGCTTGTGCGTGAGCCGCCGCTGATTTGCGAAACGCCGAGCTTAAGCACCTTTTCACGCACGCTCTGGCTCTCTCTCGTTGAGATAATCATACCCGTATACGGTACGGCAATTCTGATGATTGCCACAATTTTTGCAAAGGTTTCGTCGTCGATTCCGTTGTCGAACACGTCGGGGTCAATGTCATCGGCACGTCTGATTCTCGGCACGCTTATTGTATGAGGGCCTACGCCGTGGACTGCTTCAAGGTGCTCGGCGTGCATTAAAATTCCTGCAAGCTCGTAGCGGTAAAGCTCAAGTCCGAACAGAACACCAATTCCCACGTCGTCGATTCCGCCCTCCATTGCCCTGTCCATAGCCTCTGTGTGATAAGCGTAATTGTGCTTGGGGCCTGTCGGGTGGAGCACCTCGTAGCTTTCCTTGTTGTAGGTTTCCTGAAACAGAATGTACGTTCCGATTCCTGCCTCTTTTAGCTTGCGGTAATTGTCAACCGTTGTTGCGGCAATGTTGACATTCACTCGTCTGATTGCGCCGTTCTTGTGCTTTATCGAATAAATCGTCTTTATGCACTCCAGAATGTACTCAATCGGGTTATTGACGGGGTCCTCGCCTGACTCAATCGCAAGGCGCTTGTGCCCCATATCCTGCAAGGCAATGACCTCGTTTTTAACCTCCTCCTGCGTGAGCTTTTTGCGGCAGATGTGCTTGTTCTTTGCGTGGTAGGGGCAGTAAACACAGCCGTTTACGCAGTAGTTTGAAAGGTAGAGCGGCGCAAACATTACGATTCTGTCGCCGTAAAAGTCCTTTTTAATCTGCTGTGCAAGGGCGAAAATTTCATCAAGCTTTTCCTTGTTTTCACAGGCGAGAAGCACGCTTGCTTCCCTGTGGTCAAGTCCCTTGCGGAGCTTTGCTTTTTCGATTATTTTATCGATAAGCTCAAGGTCATCCTTGTTTTCGTCGGCAAATTTCAGGGTGTCTTTAATCTCCCCGTCATTGATAAATTCCTCGGCTTTGAGCGAGTGTTTGTCATACTTTGGCATAATTTATATTCCTCGTATAATAAAGTAGTAGTT
>DPHV01000034.1:48784-49273 GCA_003521625.1 Ruminococcus sp. | reverse complement strand
CCGGGACGCGCGGTATTAGTCGGGCTAACGCGTGCGTTGATCGACTGACCCTCGCAGTTCATATACAGATATGTCTCTGCACCCATAAGCTCGGTAACCTCAACGTCTGCCTCAACAATACCGTCCTTATGAAGCTCAATAAGATCTTCCTCGTTGTGAACGTTTTCGGGGCGTATACCCATAATAACCTCTTTACCGGCATATGCCTCAAGGCAGTTATCCTTGTTTTTAGAAGCCGGAAGCTGAATTTTATACTTAACGCCCGCACGGGTCTTAGTATCTTCAGAACCGAACTCAACCAAATAATTTTCGCCCTCTTTAAGAAGCTTTGCCTCTATAAAGTTCATCTGCGGCGAACCGATAAATCCGGCAACGAAGAGGTTGCAGGGATAGAGATAAAGGTTATTAGGCGTATCAACCTGCTGTATAAGACCGCTCTTCATAACAACGATACGGGTACCCATTGTCATAGCCTCGGTCTGGTCGTGG
>DPHV01000034.1:36768-48692 GCA_003521625.1 Ruminococcus sp. | reverse complement strand
AGCAACACGCTGTCTCTGACCACCCGAGAGAGCCTTCGGCTTTCTGTCGAGGTACTGTTCAATACCGAGAATACGAGCAGCTTCTTCAACTCTGCGCTTAATCTCTTCCTTGGGAGTCTTTCTTAACTTAAGACCAAAAGCCNNCTGGTCGTGGGTAACGTAAATGAAGGTTGTACCCAGTCTCTGGTGAAGCTTTGAAATTTCGGTACGCATCTGTGCACGAAGCTTAGCGTCCAAGTTGGAAAGCGGCTCGCCAAGTAAGAATACCTTAGGCTCACGTACTATTGCACGACCGAGCGCAACACGCTGACGCTGACCGCCGGACAAAGCCTTCGGCTTGCGCTCAAGCAGGTGAGAAATATCAAGAATACGGGCGGCCTCTTCAACACGGCGCTTAATCTCATCCTTCGGAGTTTTGCGGAGCTTAAGTCCGAACGCCATATTATCGAAAACCGTCATATGCGGATAAAGCGCATAGTTCTGGAAAACCATTGCAATATCTCTGTCCTTGGGAGCTACGTCGTTAGCGAGCATATCGCCGATGTAAAGCTCACCCTTTGAAATATCCTCAAGACCTGCAATCATTCTTAAAGTTGTTGATTTACCGCAACCTGAAGGACCAACGAGAATGATAAATTCTTTGTCGGCAATTTCAAGGTTGAAGTCTGTAACGGCTGTTACGCCGCCGTCATAAATTTTGTAGACATGTTTTAATGATACATTTGCCATTTAATAAACCTCCAATAATCCAGAAAGTAATAATACTTCATTACAGTTAATAATATACCACTTTGAACAAATTTTTACTATACCGATTTTGACTAAATATTCATTCAATATTTTATTTAAAAATGACACAGAATAAAAAACGACTACTATTTTTAGTGTATATTGCCGATAAAAATCAACTCTTTATCTAATTTCGTCAACAATTTGCAAGAACCTATGGGCAATTTGCTATCCAAATACAAATTTCCGATTGATATTCGTTGAAGGTGCACAACATTTATTCCACAACATAAGAACATTTTTTTAACCTGATGAAACTTACCTTCGCAGATTGTCACAATACCCTTTTTATTGTCAGAATCCGGCATTATCTTAAGTTTTGCAGGCATACATTTTGTACCATCGGCAAAAACAATACCATTTTTAAATGCTTTTATTGTGTCTTCTGTTATCTCTTTGTCAAGCTTTGCAATGTATTTTTTCTCTACGTGATTTTTCGGTGACAACATTTTGTGTGCAAAATCTCCGTCATCGGTAATTATAAGCAATCCTTCGGTGTCCTTGTCCAGTCTGCCGGCGGGAAAAAGTCCTTTTCTTTTATATTCCTCGGGCAGAATGTCAATAACCGTTTTGTCGTGATTGTCATTTGTTGCCGACACCACGCCCGAGGGCTTGTTGAGCATTATGTAGATATGCCTGCTGTAATTTACAGCCTGTCCCTTTACGGTGATTGAACTGTTTTCGGGGTCTGCCTTGAAATCAGCCTTTCTGATTACCTCACCGTTTACGCAGACTTCTCCCCTTTTAATCAGCTCACGCACTTCTTTTCTGCTTCCTGTTCCCTGTGATACAAGGATTTTGTCAAGTCTTTCCATATCAAATAAGCGACAGATTTTCACTGCCGTACTCTCCGTTTGTAAGATGTCCGCCGATTACCTTTCCTTTATATATTAGAAGCACGGCGAATTTTGTTTTGCAGTTTTTCAGTTCATATGTAACCTTTTGAACTGATTTGCCTTTGAATTTTTCAAGGTCAAGTCCGATTTCCTTTTGCAATTCGTTGTACTGCTCATAGGTATCGTTGAAATCTGTCGGAATTGTAACTTCGCAGCTGTCCGTAATTTTTTCGGATGACAAACCGAACTGTTCAAGAAAAATACACTGTTCATCGTCTTTATCGCACTTAAGAGAGTAACAGCCAAGCTCGTCGCAGGTTGCAGTGTCGGGCAGACTGTTCTGCACTGAAATCATAGATATTATGCAGACTACTGCGACAGCAACGGACGCAACGGCAAATATTGCAAAAACTTTTTTGGAATCGGTAACCTTAAAATTAAACACAAACAAAGCAAGACCTCCAAACATACTTATACTATATTATAAGTATGCCGAAGTACTTGCTTTAATGATAGTATCAGCCGATTAAAAGCGGCAAAAGGTCGGCAGGAGTTTTAGCAAACACCTCTGCACCCTCGTCTTCCATAGCCTGAATGCTGCCGTAGCCGTACTCAACGCCTATGAAGTCAACGCTACACTGTCTTGCTCCCCTTGCGTCAAAATATGTGTCGCCCAGCATAACAATATTTTCTTTATCAGAATTAAAATCTCCGCCGAGAGTTTTTACAGCATAAGGAATCAAGTCTTTTTTGTCCTTTCGACTGCCGTCAAGAGTTGAACCGCAGACTGCGTCAAAGCAATCGGAAACACCGAGATTTTTAACAATTTCCTCTGCAAATTTTTCATACTTTGAAGAACATACTGCAATCTTTGCGCCGTTTTCTTTAAGTTTAATCAGCACGGCCTTTATTCCGTCGTAGAGATCGTTGATATACTTTCCCTTTTCGTCGTAAAAACTGCGATAAAGCTCAACGCCTTTCTGACAGTCCTCCTCCGAGAAGTGGCAGACATTTCTGAATGTATCTATCAGCGGAGGACCAATATACAAAGTATAGTCGTCAAGGTTGGGTAACGGCTTGCCGAGTGCTGTTATTGCGTGTTCAAGCGACTTTCGTATTCCGCCTGCGCTCTCGCTGATTGTGCCGTCGAGGTCAAAAAGAACATATTTATACTTATTCATCGAATTTTCCGTCCGCCTTTGCCTGAAATTTTCCAGCTTTTACGCTTACTCTTGTGTGAGTGCCCTTTGCAATCAAGCCTTTTTTATCATATGCCTCAACGTCAAAATAAAACATTCTGCCGTCAACTTTTGTGAGAATTGCTTTCGCCGTCACCTCAGCCGCAATCGGAGTAGGGCTTGTATGTTCAATTGAAATCATCGTTCCGACTGTTGTAAGCTCGTCGTCAGCAAGCTCATTCTGCGCAAGCTCTGCGGCGGCATTTTCCATAAGAGCCACAACCGCAGGAGTTGCAAGCACCATAAGGCTTCCGCTTCCCATTGCACATGCGAGGTTTTCTTCTTCAACCTTAATCGTCTTTGAAATTGTTTTTTCAGCCATAATTATCGCCTTTCCTGTTGTTTAAACAAATAAAATGTGATATAATTAGATGTAAACGTTATGTTATCATAATACAATATAATTGAAAAATAGGCAAGTCATTGCCAAAAATTATTTTTGAGGAGAGTTCAAAATGAAATTAGGTATAGTAGGTCTGCCGAACGTAGGCAAAAGCACACTTTTCAACGCCATCACAAACGCAGGTGCACAGAGTGCAAACTACCCGTTCTGCACAATCGAGCCGAACGTCGGCGTTGTTGCAGTTCCCGACAAGCGACTTGACGTTCTTGCCGAGATGTACGACCCCGATAAGTACACCCCCGCATCAATCGAATTTGTCGACATTGCAGGTCTTGTTAAGGGTGCATCAAAGGGCGAAGGTCTCGGCAACAAGTTCCTTTCAAACATTCGTGAGTGCGACGCTATTGTTCACGTAGTTCGCTGTTTTGAAAACGACGATATTATCCACGTTGAGGGAAACATTAACCCTGCAAGAGATATTGAAACAATCAATCTTGAGCTGATTCTCTCCGACGTTGAGATGATGGAGCGCAGAATTGACAAGACTAAAAAGATGCTCAAGGGTGACAAGAAATATCAGAAAGACGTAGACTTTTTTGAAAGAGTTTTAGCCGCTCTTGAAGAGGGTAAGCCGGCAAGGAGCGTTGAATGTGATGACGATGAAAAGGCTCTGCTTTCAGACGTTGCACTGCTTACAAACAAGCCTGTTATCTATGCGGCTAATATGAGCGACGAGGACTTTGCAAACGGAATTGACAACAATGCAGGCTACAAGGCTGTTCAGGAAATTGCCGCAGAGGAACACGCAGGCGTTCTGCCGATTTGCGCACAGATTGAGGAAGAAATCGTTGAAATGGACAAGGAAGAAAAGCAGATGTTCCTTGCCGATATGGGACTTGAGGAAAGCGGTCTTGACAGACTTATCAAGGAATGCTATGCACTTCTCGGACTTATCTCCTACCTCACCGCAGGCAAGCAGGAGGTAAGAGCATGGACAATCAAGAACGGCACAAAAGCACCTCAGGCGGCAGGAAAAATCCACTCCGATTTTGAAAGAGGCTTTATCAGAGCAGAGGTTATCGCATACGACGACTTGATTGCGTGCGGAAGTATGACCGCCGCAAAGGAAAAAGGCCTTGTCCGCAGTGAGGGCAAGGAGTACGTTATGAAGGACGGTGACGTTGTTCTGTTCAGGTTTAATGTGTGATATAGCTTGATTTTCGCAAAATATTAGTGACAAAAATGCATCATATTTAAACAAAAAAGCTCTCGATTCAGAATCGGGAGCTTTTAATGTTTATTTTTCTATCGTTCTTCTCTGAAGTATGAAAGTCCGAGGGATTGCGGTCCCTGATTTTCCTTTTTGTTTCTGATGCTTACAAGAATAAGCACAATGATTGTAACAACGTACGGGAGCATTTTGAACAATTCCTGCGTACGGAGCGGAAGTCCCGGAATAAACAGGTAAATGATATAGAGTCCGCCGAACAGAATTGAGCCTAAAATGCCCGACTTCGGTTTCCACATAACAAAGATTACAAGGGCAATTGCAAGCCAGCCTCTGTCGCCGAAGCCGTCGTTCGACCACACTCCGTTTGCGTAGTCCATTACATAGTAAAGACCGCCTAAGCCTGCAATCACACTTCCGATACAGGTTGCAAGATACTTTGTTTTGCTAACACTGATACCGGCGGCGTCGGCAGTAGCAGGATTTTCACCCACAGCTCTTAAATGTAAGCCGCCACGGGTTCTGTTAAGGAAGAACGAACAGCCGAGTGCAAGTATAATTGCAACGTATGCTAAAAAGCCGTAGGATAAAAATATCTTGCCAAACCAACCTGTTGAGTCTGCAAAGGGTAAGGTTGTCCTGAAAAAGTTACTTGTTGTTGTCAAAGAAATTGACGGAACATCTGTGTCGACAAGCTTAATGAGCGAGCCGCCGAAAAAGTTGCCGAAACCTACGCCGAAGGTTGTAATTGCAAGACCTGTTACATTCTGATTGGCTCTTAACGTAACCGTCAGGAAACAATAGATTAAACCCATAATAAGCGAGCCTAAAATACTGCAAAGCAAGGGGATTGAAATAGCCAGAAAGGCATTTGCATCTTCGGGAGCGGCAAGGGAGTTTTCGTAAAAGAAAGCGCCTATAACACCGCTGATGCCGCCTACATACATAATGCCCGGAATACCGAGGTTAAGGTTGCCCGACTTCTCTGTCAGAATTTCGCCGGTTGCGCCGAATAACAGCGGAATGCCCTGCATTACGGCACGTTGGATAAATGTTGCCAGCATATTACTTTACCTCCTTGTGCGAACTGCGAAAATGCAGCTTGTAGTTAATAAAGAATTCACAGCCGATAATAAAGAAAATAATAATGCCGGTGATTATATCGGAGAAGGATTCGTTGAGTCCGAAAACTGTTGAAATTTCACCTGCACCCGCTTGCAGGAAAGCAATAAGGAAAGCAGTCAGAATCATATATATCGGATTGAATTTTGCAAGCCACGATACCATAATGGCAGTAAAACCTCTGCCGCCTGCCGTTGTGGTTGTGATTGTATGGTTCGTGCCTCCGACAAGAAGTAAACCGGCAATACCGCAGATAGCACCTGACAAAATCATCGTTCTCATAATTACTTTCTTTACGTTCAGTCCGATGTATCTTGCTGTGTTTTCGCTTTCACCGACAACTGTCAGCTCGTAGCCGTGCTTGCTGTATTTAAGATAAATGTACATAAATATTGTCAAAGCCAGTACTACGATTACATTCAGCAGATAATCAAAGTTACCGATAGTCGGCAGCCAGCCTGCGTGAGTAGCCTGATTTATAATACCGATGTTGCTTGAGCCTTTCGGATTTTCCCACAGCTTTTCAAAGTAGGAAACAAGCTGAATTGCAACATAGTTCATCATAAGAGTAAACAGCGTTTCGTTGGTGTTGAATTTTGCCTTAAAGAACGCAGGAATAAGCGCCCAGATTGCGGCGGCGGTAACGCTTGCGATAATCATTACAATAATCAAAAGCGCATTTGGTATTTTGCCGCCGAGAGTAATCATACAAGCGGCAGTTGCAAGTCCGCCGATAAGCACCTGTCCCTCTGCACCGATATTCCAGAACCTCATCATAAAGGCAGGAGTAACGGCTAAAGCAACGCACAGCAGCATTGACAGGCTCTGCAACAAACTCCAGATACGTCTGTTTGTACCGAACGCTCCTTTAAACATTGTCAGGTAAACCTGAATCGGATTTTCACCTGTAAACAGCATTGTAATAACGCCTGCAACGATTAATGCCGCAAGAATTGCTATTATTCGTATTGCCCATGATTTATAAAACGGGAGGGCATCTCTCTTAACTATATGAAAGAGAGGTTCGTGATTTTTTGTTTTATTCATTACTGTCCTCCCTTTCTACTCTTTTTGTCATAAGCAGACCGATTTCTTCCTTTGTTGCAGTTCTGCCGTCAACAACTCCGCTAATCTTACCGGAGTTCATTACCATAATTCTGTCGCAAAGCTCAATCAGCACGTCTATATCCTCGCCGACGAAGATAACGGCTGTACCGTTTTTCTTTTGCTCTGAAAGGAGATTATAGATGGTATATGACGAGTTAATATCAAGTCCTCTTACCGGATAGGCTACCATAAGCACCTTCGGTGCAGAGGAAATCTCTCTGCCGACAAGCACCTTCTGAACGTTACCGCCCGACAAGCGTCTTACGGGTGTATTTGCACTCGGGGTAACTACCTCAAGGCTTTCAATGATTTCATTAGCAAGCGACCTCGGCTGCTTTCTGTTAAGGAAAGAACCTCTGCCTGATTTGTAGGAACGCAGCATCATATTATCTACGATGTCCATATCGCCTACAAGTCCCATACCAAGCCTGTCCTCGGGGACAAAGGAAAGAGCAACGCCGAGCTTTCTGATTTCTTTCGGACTTTTTCCCACAAGCTGTTGGGGGTCTAAATCATCAGGCTTGTACAGAATGCTTGATTCCTTTGTGGTAATCTGAAGTCCTGCAATAGACTCAAGAAGCTCCTTCTGACCGCATCCCGAAATACCTGCAACCCCGAGGATTTCTCCGCCGAATGCGTTGAAGCAGACATTATCCAGAGCAACAGTGCCGTCGCTTTTCATAACAGAAAGATTTTCTACAACAAGCCTTTCAACAGGATTTTTCGGCTCTTCCCTCGTTATGTTAAGCTCTACCTTCTCGCCCATCATCATTTCGGTAAGAGATTGCTCCGTTGCGTCCTTTGTTTCAACAGTATCAACATACATACCTTTTCTTAATATGGTGACTCTGTCGGAAATCTCAAGCACTTCGTGGAGCTTATGGGTAATTATAATAATCGACTTTCCGTCTTTCTTCATCTTGCGGAGAATATTGAAAAGCTTTTGCGTTTCCTGCGGTGTAAGTACGGCAGTAGGCTCGTCAAGAATAAGAATATCTGCCCCTCTGTAAAGCACCTTGATAATTTCAACAGTCTGCTTTTCGGATACAGACATTTCATAAATCCTTTTGTTAAGGTCTATGTTAAAGCCGTACTTATCGGTAATTTCCCGTACTTTCTTTTCAACAGCCTTAATATTGAATTTTCCGTCTTTAACTCCGAGTACAATATTTTGTGTAGCAGTAAAAACATCAACAAGCTTGAAATGCTGATGTATCATTCCGATTTTATGCGCAAACGCATCCTTCGGTGATTTGATAATTACGTTCTCGCCGTCAACAAAAATCTCGCCGGAATCAGGGTAATAAATACCTGATACCATATTCATAAGTGTTGTCTTGCCCGAGCCGTTTTCTCCGAGTATAGAAAGGATTTCGCCTTTATTTACCTTAAGGGCAACATCCTTGTTTGCAACAACACTGCCAAAGGTTTTGGTTATGCCTTTTAATTCTAATGCCAAAGCTTCAGCCATAATGCCTCCTAAAAAAGTCGAGTGCCTCGACACGCAATCCGGGCGGACAGGTTGATATTATCAAACCTTTTTTGCCCGACTGTTTCGCAGCAGTTTCTTATAACGTAAAAAAATCCGTGACCGCAAGATAACGGTCACGGAATACTCAGTTTATGTGGTGACCTGATACCTAAACTTATTCGATAACAGAAATTCCGTCGATATCAAGGTCAAAGTATGGAGCTGAACGATATTTTGATTCCTCAAATACGCCGTCCTTAATAACCTCTGTGTCGCCCTTGAATTCAGCGTCTGAATCAACGTCAGCCATATATGATTTCAGAGTTTCACCCTTGACTGTGAAGTTTGCAGTATCAAACACCTTAACTTTGCCTGACTCTAAATCAGCCTTTGCGGCGTCAATAGCTTCCTGAGTGCCCTTTGCAGCAGCCTTTTCGTTAACCTCTGTAAGCTCAACCGAACCTGTTGCAACTGTACCTGTCCAGTCTGTATCAATAGCCTTGCCTTCCTGTACGCACTTGATTGCATACTCGAAGTAAGGAGCCCAGTTGATTTTTGAAGAAACAATAAATGTGTTGGGGCAAGCCTTAACAGTTGAACCGTTGTAAGAAACGTTCGGAACTTTTGCAGACTCACAAGCTGTAGGAGCACCCATTGAGTCAGCGTGCTGACTGATAAGTACACAACCGTCGGAAATAAGCTTGTTAGCAGCCTCTTTTTCAAGAGTTTCGTCATACCATGAGCCTGTAAATGTTACTTCCATAGTAACAGTAGGACAAACTGACTTTGCACCGAGATAGAATGATGTGTAGCCTGACTTAACCTCAGCATAGGGATGTGCGCCTACATAGCCCATCTTTGCTTCGTCTTTTGTGAATTTTCCTGCTTCAATCATTTCGTTGATTTTCATACCTGCTGCAACACCTGCAAGGTAACGTCCCTCATAGATAGAAGCAAAAGCATTGTGGAAGTTATCAAGCTTCTCTGTGTGAGCTTTTGTACCTGTAGCATGCAGGAACTGAACATCGGGATTAGCCTTTGCAGCCTCAATCATAAAGTCCTCGTGACCGAAGCTGTCTGCAAAAATGATGTCGCAACCCTGATCAACTAAATCAAGAGCAGCCTCTTTACAAGCGTCGCTTTCGTCAATGTTTGTCTTGTTAATCATCTCAACGCCCATCTTCTCGCAAGCTTCCTTTGCGGCTGTTAAGAAGTTGTTGTCGTATGTTGAGTTTTCATCGTGCAGATAGATGAAACCGAACTTGAGGCTTTCAGCACTTTTGCCGGAGCTTTCACCTGAACTGCTGCTTGAGCCGTTGTTTGAACCACAGCCTGTGAATACAGCGGCAAATGAAAGCACCATCAGTGCAGCCAGTGTAATTGATAATAACTTTTTGAACATTTCAAATTCCTCCTCAAAAGATGTCAGAGAGCTATGCTCTCCGATTATAATTAACTGCAGAAAACAATGCCGTTTTCTTCAGTCATTTCCTTAATCATCGCTAACGACTCAACTCTTACTCCCATATCACGGATTATTTTTCCGCCCTCCTGAAAAGCCTTTTCAATTACGATTCCGGCACCGACGGTCTTGGCACCTGCGTCATTGATAAGATTAATCAGGGCAGATAATGCACTGCCCTTTGCAAGGAAGTCGTCAATAATAAGAATACGATCATCTTTATTGATAAACTGCTTTGATACATAAATATCATAGTCTTTTTTGTGGGTAAACGAGTACACCTTAGAGGTATATACGTCAGAATATATATTAATTGTTGGTGTTTTCTTTGCAAATACAACAGGAACACTAAAGTATTGTGCAGTTAAGCAGGCAATACCTATTCCCGAAGCTTCAATAGTGAGGATTTTTGTGATTTTTTCATCTTTATAAAGTCTGTAAAACTCCTTGCCTAACTCGGAAATAAAACCCGTGTCAATCTGGTGGTTTAAAAAGCTGTCAACCTTTAATACATTACCCTTACCGAGGTGGCCGTCCTTGAGAATTCTATCCTCTAAAAGCTTCATAATATCTGCATCCTCTGTTTAAAATAAAAATATAAAATTATTATACTACATTGTTCGACAATATTCAATTACTTTATATTTGTAGAAAATATAGAAATTTTACGTAATAAAACAAAAAATATAATACAGATTTAACAATTCAACTTAGCGTTATTTATAAGGATACACCATATTTCTGATTTTCTATTTCAATTTTACCCCTTATTGACATATTCCAAAAACTCTTTTGTTTGTGACCAGTATTTTATTCCCCAGTTTTCAAAATTCCATTCCTCCATATAATCGTTACACTCGTAATCAATATAGTATAGCTTATCTTCCTGTACCACAAAGTTAGTCGGAAAATAATCGATATTAGTGTTGGCAGGATACAAAACTGCACACATTTCTTTCATCTGCTCTACAAAAGTCGGTTTTACCTCATTTCGTAAAACATAATCAAATACAGTATCTCCCTTTATGTACTCTTTCAGAATCCTTTCGTTTTCAATGTCCACCCCAAACATTTCAGGCATAGGGATTCCGATTTCTTTCAATCGTTTATAATCCTTCATTTCCGATTCAATTTTGTTTCCGAACTGATAATAATCACAGGGTTCATGGTGAATCTGTTTCAGCACGTATTCCTTCGTTCCATCCGTTACCAGATAAGAATATCCCCCTTTTCCGTGACCTAACAATTTTTTGACCTCGTATGACTTTCCATTTACACACATATTTTTCATTGTAAATTCCTCCTATTAATGTGGATTTCTCCAAAAATAAAATGAAGGTACAACACTATCCGTTTTTTACTGCTTCCTCCAATATCTTTAATCCTTCCTCCACGCTTGTTCCGAGTATTTCCTGTGTTTTTTTGAAATCATAAACTCTATGCAATTTTTCGTGCGCCTTTAAAAACCTTTCTTTTCCATATTTTTTAATAAACATTGCCTGAGCCTTGCAGGCATTTGCCCCATCGTTGGAAGGCTGATAGAAACCAATTTTACAATTTTCCAATTCATCACATTCATAGCAGCCGTTAATTCCCTTTTCCTGACAACAAACGACGTTCGGGCATTTTCCGTTTTCCTGAAATGCACCATAGGAGCAACAACTGAATACAGAACGGCATCCTCCGCACCACTGCCCAAGGAAACAATGATTGCAGGAAAACCCGCAATATGCAACCGTTTCAACATCTTTTCTTGCACCCTTTACAATCTCTGCTTTCCACTTTGCACCATTCTCGTAACGCCTGTCCTTTTCAGACCCCTCTGTTGGGAGAGATTTTCGATATACCCGTGAATCCTCACCGTTGATGTCTTTTTCCGTCGTAAAAAACTCATATCCATATTTTTCATATAGTCCGATATGATTTGTGGAAATATATATGTATTCACGTCCCATAACAGTTGCGATACTCTCTGCATAGTCTAAAAGCATTCCGGCATAGCGATGTCCACGATACTCAGAGAATGTATAAAGAAAGCCAATCCAAGGCGATAAATCTGTTGGCTGTATATCATCCAGCGGTGCAAAGGTGCAAAATGAAATCAGTTCATCACCCTCAACAAGCATCGGCACTAATGCAGTTTCACCTACCATTTTTTTGAGATTGTTTTCACACAAAAGCCGGTACAGATATTGTCCTGCTCCCCAATCACACTTTTTTATTTCGTTTAACCAATGCATTTTATTTTCTGTTGTAAAAAATTCAATAATTTTCAATCCAATCCCTCCGTCGTAAAATTTTCTGTCCACTTTATTGACTATAGTCCAC
>DPHV01000034.1:36285-36595 GCA_003521625.1 Ruminococcus sp. | reverse complement strand
TCCACTTTATTGACTATAGTCCACAAGTATTATTTTCCTTTTAATTTACAAACATTTTAATCACTCGAATAATTGACCCGGAAGCTTTAATTTTTCCTTAATCGGAAACTCTTTATCAAATGCTTCAACCTCTGCTTCATCCACAAAATACCCCTGTGGTGTTGAATACTCACCCGTAATTCCATCCAGATATCCCGGTATCAATTCCTTACACAAAAAGAATGACGCATCTTCACCTTCCGGCAAACCATGATAACGTATGCCGAATTTGCTTGCATAAGTAAAACCGCTCTTTCCATAAAAATCAATA
>DPHV01000034.1:35883-36093 GCA_003521625.1 Ruminococcus sp. | reverse complement strand
GCTCTTTCCATAAAAATCAATATTGCCCTCAAAGCAGACAGCACCGCATCCAAGCTCCTTTGCTTTTTCTAAAGAATAGTCTAATAAGATTTTTCCATATCCCTTTCTTTTGAGGTTCGGCGTAATACAAATCGGTCCCATTGTCATTATGGGAATGCTTCTTCCGTCATCTGCCTTAATAATTGCTCTCATAAACATATTCTGACCAAT
>DPHV01000034.1:7150-35670 GCA_003521625.1 Ruminococcus sp. | reverse complement strand
GCTCCATAACAAAATCAAGCTCAGTAACAAATGCCGGAGCGTTTCGAAGCTGATTTAATACATAATGCTCAGAGCATCCGGGACGGTATACATTCCAAAAGCTTTCTCTTACCATATTTTCCACTTCTCGGTATTCTTCCTCTTTCTCTAAACGAATTATAATATTATTTTTAATCATTATTTTTTCAACCTTTCTATTCATTTTATTTATTTTAGATATGTTTTAAAATTTCTGTTATATCACCATTCTCTACTGCCTCCGATACTGCGTAATAGTAATCTCTTTATTCATTTTTCTCCTCCCGATTTCACTCCATAGCTCTGTATAAACTGTTTTGTATGATTACGCAGAATTTCAACATACTCCTCATTTTCTCCCTTTTTATCGGACATACTGATAAGAAGAAAAAGCGGAGCATAATACTCTACTGCAAGCAGTCCGGGGTTTTCTTCTTTTAATACACCTTTTTTTGTCAGTTCACGAAACAAATCTTCCATATAGGAAACCGGTCCTTCAACAATACATTGACTGTACAGCTCTGCCATTTCTGCATTTCGATATTGCTCCAAAGTCAGCATTCTTCGAAAGAGCAATGCAAAACTATCCTCCGTCCAGAATTTCAACTGTTCAATGGTATATTTTTCTATATTCTCCCATGATGTATTTGCATAGGATTCCGACATTTCATCATACTGTTCAACCGGCATCTGATATTCTTTTGCTCTTTGAGCATCAATCTGTATCATTCTGTCAACGATGCTGTCAAAAATATCACGCTTATTTTTATAATGCCTGTATAGAGCACCTTTTGTAATTCCAAGTTCTTCTGCAATGTTTCTGACAGAAACAGCCTCATAACCATCTCTTGCAAATAACTGTAGTGCTGTCAATAAAATTTTTTCCTTAGTATCACCCATATTGCATCCCCAAAAAAATGTTAATTATTTCTCTTTGTGTGAGTAAACGGTCGTTTACATTAATTATAGTAAACGACCGTTTATTTGTCAATAGTAAAAAATTAAAAGGGAATAATCATCACAAGCCTTTCCGCTGCAATTCTTTGCTCTCTCTTATGCAAAAATCAGAAAATGAAACGCTTATTTCTAAAAATGAAACGGTCAAAAAGTTTTGTGTCAGAATAAAAAACCGGCTCTGAAAACACACTTAAAGGCTGACTTATTTATTACAAAACCGCCATATTTTATAATCACGCTGACGCTCTACTAAAGGTCAAAAATGCCGTAAATACTGATTACAAGCCTTTTTAAGAGATAAAAAAAGAACCGCAATTAAGATACGCTTTGTATCAAAATTGCGGTTCTTATTTGGTGTAGGTGAGTTAAGCAAATCCGAACTTTTTTTCACATACGAACACTATTGCTCGTTTTTTTGAACCGCCTGACTTAAACAGGTTAAGCAAACTATGTCCTCCTTCTTTATCTTCTTTTGAGAGAATTGCTTAATTCTTCAGACATCCAATTGGAACAACATAAACTCCATCCGAACGACGGTACGCATAGTCGCTGGTGCCCGTCAGAACCATTAAGAAGGAAGGTGCATTCATTTTGTCAGTATCGATTTTGGATTCCATAGCCTTTAAGCTATTTGCTCCTTCTTCAATGAGTTTGTCACCGCCTAATTTTATTTCAATCAGACCATACTTGCCGTTTTTCAAATGAACAACAGCATCACACTCCTGACCATCCTTGTCTCTGTAATGATAAACTTCGCCATTCAATGCATCGGCGAAGACACGGAGATCACGAATGCAGAGTGTTTCAAATAAGAAGCCAAATGTCTTAAGATCATTTACAAGGTCATTTGGTCCAATGCCCAATGCCGCTGCAGCAATAGAAGGATCGATATAATACCTTGTATCGGAGGAACGAATGGCGGTCTTGGAACGCAAGTTTGGATTCCACGCAGGCATATCTTCCACTACAAAAATTTTGCGAAGCGCATTAATGTAAGATGCTACCGTTTCATCACTGATAGGCATTTCATAGTTTGCAGCCACATCCTGCGCAAGTACGGTATTAGGAACCTGGCTTCCTTGATTTCTGGCATACGAACGCATAAGGCGGCGCACTTTCTCAGGATTCTTCTGTACATTATCAGCACGGTTAATATCAGAACGCACTACCGCATCATAATAATCCATTGCCTGATCCAAGGCAATCTCATCACGCATATTCACAGCCTGAGGCCATCCACCACGGCATACAAGAAAAGCCAAGCGGTCAATGCCGAGCGATGATGCTCCATCGATATTTTCAACGCCACCAAATAAATCCTTCAGGCTTACTTCACCAGTGGAGTCACCAGATTCATAGAGACTCATGGGTCTCATGGTCAACCATGTAAAACGCCCCGTGCCGGAATGGGTGATTTCCTTTGTGTCAGCCGGTACAGCAGAGCCGGTAAGAACAAATTGACCTAATTCACCTCGATGGTCAACCTCAAATCGAATAGCATCCCAAAGCTTTGGAGCAAGTTGCCATTCATCAATCAATCTCGGTGTTGAGCCCTTCAGCAAGCGTTTTGGATTCAGCTCAGACATTGCAATATTTTGTTCCTTCTTTTCCGGATCATCCATATATAGAATACTGGCAGCAATCTGCTCTGCAGTGGTTGTTTTGCCACACCACTTTGGTCCCTCAATCAAAACAGCACCTTTGCCTTCCAGTTTTCGCGAAAGTATATCATCAGCAATTCTTTTTCTATAATTTTTCATCCAGCATTCCTCGATTCCATTCATAGTATCTATAGTATACAGCAAAATTATGAATAATACAAGTCTTTTCGGAAGATTGGCAAATTATTATTCGGAAGAATGGCGTGTTTTTATTTGGAGACTTGGCGATGAATTGATAATCACATTGTACCTAAGACTCCGAGCAATACAAAACTCGCATTGTGAACCTCTCCGCCCAAGCCTAACGGCTATGGACGGAGTATACGTTTTAATTTGGTTTTAATCAAAATAAAACTCACAATATCGGAATGGATTGAGGTTGTTGTGCTGCTGTCCTGCGCACTCATAAGCAAGCCGGAGTTCTGGTCATAGTTATATGTTGTTGCTGTACCCTCCTGATCAGTTGTTTTTGTCAGGAAAGCTCCGTTTAAAGTGTATTCAGATGTACTATTCAGCGACATATCACCATCAGAATTTTTTGCTTCAAGAGCCGTTGCGTTGCCCTTTGAGTCATAAGTGTATTGAAGCCGCTTTTCCGAATGCACAAATTCAGCGTTGCATCATTCATCAAATACGTTCAAGCACAAGGTTTGTCAGCTACAAACACAGCAAAGCACTGATGGCTGACCTTAAGAAAGTTTATCAGGCAATCAGCGAGGAAGAAGCTATGAACAACCTGATTATCTTTAAGGATAAGTGGGGCAAAACCTATCCGTCCTGCGCAAAATGTTGTATTTAGCGTCGCAAAAGATTGTCGAACGCTGGACACAAAGATGTCGAAACTGGGACCTGTAATTGCTTCCATTTATGTTCCTCCCATGTTAAAAATCCAACTAACTCTATATACCGATTTAGAATATCTAAGTTGGTCTATGGTGTTAGTTAGATTATATTATACACGGGTGGAGTTGGTTACAGGAGATGCGGATTATTTGACGCTTACTCCAAAGCAACTATATTTCGACATAAAAAGCGTTACCTCTCTGTTTTGAGATAACGCTTTTTGTATAATTGTTCCGTTATTGTAATATCAGCAATATCCCTCCAATTTTCTTTTCAGCGTTACTTTATCCAGAGTGTACTGCTTTTTTACTGAATCTGCATACTCGGCAAAAGCACGGCATAGGAACGGATGCTCTAAGAAAATCGTGAAGAACGGTGCTTTTAACCGGCTTACGGCAACGCTTTTTTCGGAAATAATGAGCTGAACATCCAAAAAACCGGGTTCAGGCAAAGGATAAAATCTGTATTTTGTGTTGTCCAAAAGATTTATTATGTTTTTTGTGTGTTCTGCAAATTCCTGAGGAGAATAAGGCGTCGATAGAAATTCCGGATATATTTTCTCGTCAAATAAGTCCTCATCGCTTGGCAAAGGCGCACACTCATGAAAGTGTCCCGACAACAATGCATTCTCAAAAAAGCATTTCATTTGTTTGTAAATATCTTTGGAATCATTTGCCTCGGTTAATAATTCAGAGTGGTTAAAGCACTCCGAAAAAAGATTTTCCGGCATTGAGAATACAGTTGGGCAGCTGCTTAAAACCGTAATATCGGATGAAACCGTTTCAAACTGAAAAAAATCGGCGGTTTTGCATACTCTTATAAGACGGTGAGCTTTGCTGAGAAGTGTATCAAAGAACTGACGGCACAGATTTATCTTTTCAGGTTCGGTTTCGTACAGATAATTTCCGCTTTTGTTTTCCGTGCCCACAACATTGTTGCCGTAAATACATGCATAGCCCGGGCATAAGAATAGTGTTGTTGAAAAAATCGTGTTTTTCTGTCCGTCAAGGTAAAATGATTCAATTTGTCCCGACGGATAAAGAGGGAGCCAACTGCGAATTGCTTCGCCGATTTCAACCAGGTTTCGTTCGATATTATGAATGATGTGAATTTTCACGCCATTTGTTACACACTGAATCATCAGCGACATCCATTTTTGTTGAAAGGATTTGTCGGCGGTAATCCAATCTATATTTTGGTCGGAGTATAGATATAAATCCTTTTCTTTTCTTTCTATAACATTTCCCAGAAAGCGGAGAACGGCAGTTTGCAAACCTGCCATTCCGTGATAGAGGGGTTGATTATCACTTAAAGCCGTTTTTTCTGTCGCTGTTTCAAAGGACATAGGCGGTTTTATTATATCGGCAGAAAACGAGCCGATTTGGTCTACCATACCCACAACAAATGATGAAACAGTGTTGTCCTCCGAAAGGAACAGCCAGGAATACAGCTCTTTTTCCCAATCAGTGTCGTTATGGAGATTTTCGTGCGATATGTTCATTAAGCCTGCAAGCTTGGAAAGGCGCTTTTGGTCTTTGAACCGATTGTAAAGAACACGGCATATTTTCTCCGTAAGTTTAGAGTTTGATATGGGTGTGCGCAGTCCGTTGCGGAAACGGCTGATATACGACGGGTCAATGCTCAAGAGCTTTCCAAACCGAACATTGGAAAATTCCGCCAAATCAAGTATTGCGGAAAAGCGCTGTCCGAATTTATCGTGGGTATGTAAAGCTGTGGGCGATTCCTTGTGTGCTTTTATCGGCTCTTCACCGTCATAAAGCCAACGCATTATTTCGTCTTTGATTTGCTCTGCGGAAAATGAAGCGAAACAGCCTATTTCATTCAAAATATCTTCTGTTTTTCCGTGTTCATCAGCAAACGAATAAATAGCCAAAACAATTCTTGACGCACTTTTTCCGCCGTTTTGCGGCACACGACTCCCCTTGCAGATACGGTCAACCGCAGAACGGTCGCATCCGATAATACCGGCAATGTCAGTTGGCTTTGCGCCGATTATTTTCATAATTTTGTTTAATCGTTCTGTAAACATAGCCGTCTCCTCGCTTTTTATTATAACTATAATATCATATTCCTATTATTAAAACAATTACTGCCACACAATTTGTCAATGACAATGCCGTGGCAGTTGTTGTTCCCATAATAAAAGTATGCTACAATTAAACCACCAAAATATAGTGCGATGTATATGAAAAAAATCAGATTATCGCCAGGAATTTGTTTATTTGATTGAAATATTTGATAAAACAAAAGCCAATTTTATTGTTGTGTTTTTTGCGGTAAAGAAAACAAGGCAAATTAACAAAAGGAGTGATTTTTATGACATCAACCAACATTTTAGTAGGCGCAGGATTTATCATCATCGGAGTAGTTGTAATCATATTAGGCATCAGAAAAAACATTAAATGCTCGGGCAGAACCGTCGGAAGAATAATCGGTGTGCGTGAGTATCAGGAAACCGACGACGATGGCTTCAACTACTATTTTTATTATCCCCAATTTGAATATGTAGTAAACGGACAAATTTACCGTGGAGAAGGAAATAAAGGTTACTCTAAAAGCAGAAAAATCCAAATCGGCGGCAATATCAAGGTGTATTACAATCCGAAAAAGCCGAATGAGAATTTCACCAAAGGCGGAGGGTTTATTCTGCCGTTTATAGGAATTATGCTGATAATTGTCGGGGTAATATTTTCTTCCCTCCACATCGAATGGGTGACGCTATGAGTGACGTATTTTTTTTAGTTGTCGGCATTATAATTTCCGTTATCGGTTTGCTTTTGATAATGGCAAAGGTTACGACTTACATAAGATGCAACGTGCCGATAAATGCAACAGTCGTAAAACTGGAAATAGAATATACCTTTTTCCGTGGCGTAGAGCATACCCATTATCGTCCGGTCGTGAGGTATGTCGTTGACGGCAAAAGCTATACCGAAGAGGCATATTTTCGGACTTATCGGAAAATGAAATATCCGATTGATTCAGAAATGAAAATTTATTACAACCCGAAAAATCCCGAACTAATACGGTTTGTCGGGCACCCATTTCCGCTGCCGTTGGGACTTGTATTCCTTCTCATTGGCGCTGTTTTGATTTGGTGCTATTTTCTGTAAGTCTATCTTTTCAAAACGCCCCATCAATACAACTTTGTTTATCATTACATCACAACTCACTATCCTGACAAAAGGTAAGTAACAAGAATCATATTATGAAAAGAATTATATTAATCATTATATCTGTGCTTATGATTTCTTCCGTAATGTTGCTCGTAGCCTGCGGTCAACCGGGAGATGACAAAACGCACGATGAAAACCTCAAAGAGATAACTGATTTAAACAGGGCGAATAACGAAAAGCGTCAGACGTTCCTGTCCTCGGAAATATATGCTGAGGCATACGCTTATTTGAGCAACACACTTGATGAACTTCTGCCCGAAAGCGAATATGAGATATCGCTTGAGCCGGGGTCGCTGTTCGGCGACAATCTCAGCGTATTCTCGGATTTTGAGGATAACAGCGAAACAAGGCTTCAATTCTTTTCGGAAGCGAAGGTATATATAAAAGTCGATTTTTGGTCTTACGGCTGGGAGGCAAATGACTTTGCAGAAAAGCTGATGACTTATCAAATCAGCGGAGAACTTGCGGCAGACGAATTCAGCGAGGATGTTTTTAAAATGGATGCGGTATCGGGGGAGGTTACCTTCTCGCCGATGCCGGGAGTATAAACACTAATCAAATAATGACAAAAAATTCAGCGGAGGTAATATCAATGGCAAAATTCTGTTTTAACTGCGGAAATCCTATCGAAGAGGGATCTGTGTTCTGTAACAACTGCGGCGCGAAACTCGACTCTCCGGCGAGCGTTCAGCCTGAACAGACCCGGACACAGTCCTACGGTGACGCTTATAATCAACCCCCACAGCAGTCACAGCAGCCACAGCAACCACAGCAGTCGCCTAAAGAAAACATACTCTATCAGCAGTCGGCTCAGACCTATCCTCAATACGGTAATCAAAAACCGCCGAAAAAGAATAACACAGCTCTTATCATCTCTCTAGTTATCGCCGGAGTTGTAGTGATAGCGGCTGTAGTTGTATTTTTGCTCTTTTTCTTACCTAAGTTCCGGCAAGTCGGAAATACCCAGCCGACCACCACAACCTCTGTTGCGGAGAATGTGACCGAAGCTCCCACCGAAGAGCCTACCGAAAAGCCTACCGAAAAGCCTACCGAAAAGCCCACAGAAAAACCCACTAAGCCGGCATCCAAGCTGCCCTACACTGACAGCCTCGGTAAGATCGAAAACTATGATTTCGCTTGGATATCCGATGCTATGAGCGGCAGCCTTGACGGCTCCTTCCTCAGCAAAGACGAGCTTCTCGGAAAGTGGAAAGGCGAATTCATATTCGACGGCATATGGGAGCTCGTCTACGTCACGATAGATACAGACGGCACGGTCACAGTTCAACCGTATAAGATCAACTACGGCGACGGCTGGGAGGACGAGTCGGGCAATCCGTCCTACGATTTCAGCGGTTCCTTCGACATCAACCGTGTATATGGCTCCGGCGGCTACGGAAAAATCGATATATATCAATTCATAGAATCCGGCGGAACCCAGTACGGAATAGGCGAGTTAAAAACGACCAGCGGCAACAAGGCAGAAGTATATCTTGTAAGGCCATAAAGCAACAGGTGTTTAAAAATGTCAAAGTTTTGTTTTAAATGCGGTGCGCAGCTGAAGGACAGCGCTAAGTTCTGCAACAAGTGCGGAGAGCCTGTAAAAGCTCAGACTCTGCCAACCGCTCAGAAGTGTGCCGAATGCGGTGCATAGCTGAAGGCAACGTCAAAATTCTGTCCCGCCTGCGGCAAGGAGAGCGACAACGAGGCGCTGGGCGGAAATACCGCAGATGTCATCTACGGTTTCTTCCAAGACAGGTTCGGACTCAAGGTTTCACAGGTGCTCAACACCTTGGCTAATCCTATGGATATTTCAATCCGCAAAACCTGAAGGATCCGCGTGATACTATTGAAAAGAACGCTCAGAATGAAACGGTCTGGGAGTTTAGTGTCAGAATAAAAAATCGGGCATAAAAACACACTCAACGGCTGCTTTTTTTATTACAAAACAGCCGTATTTAATAATCACGCTGACGCTCTACTAAAGGTCAAAAATGCCGTAAATACTGATTACAAGCCGTTTTTATGACATAAAAAATGAACCGCAATTTAGATACGCTTTGTATCAAAATTGCGGTTCTTATTTGGAATAAATTTCTTGTTTTAATACAAATGCACCCAAGCTGTGTTACGGGTGCATTTTTTGTTGTTTGGTGCATTTTCATCGGTGTTGAATTAATTATAATTTCTATCATTCATTACTTGATAAAAAATATCAACCATTTCATCGGGAGTTTTCTTAAATCCTCGTTTTACCCATTCATCGTAGCTATTTGGACGCTTAGAGAAACACTGATTAAATCGTTTGTGCATATTGCGCAGTCAGATTTTTCGTCAGGATAAACTGATAAACCGCAGTAACGCTGACGCATTACGAGGATTTTTGGGGCAAGCTGACGGAAAATATGCAAGCAAGATGTGCAAACAGCTTTCAGTGTGAGTTAATCAATGGTTCCAGAAGTATTAGTAGCATTTTCCGTTATGCCGATATACTGCGATTTTCCAAAAGCAAGAATCAACACGAAGATTGTCGGCAGAAAAACTAATCCGATTGCAAATCCTGTTCCGTGACCGAATGCTTTTGAAAGCTTGAACGAATGAAGAACATCAATGTAAAGTGCAAGCAGAAGAAAAGCGCAACCGATAATATAAATAATTGTTTCAAAACCGCCTGATGAGAATATATATCCTGTCATAACCATTCCTGCAACTGCAAGGACTAACATAAGCCAGAAAAATGCAGGTTTCCAACAAATTTTATACACTATATGACCGTTATAGAACGGAATAATAGATTTCCATCCGTGTTGACCTGCTTTTTTAAAAATTTTCCACCACGCAATAACGGTAACTGCGTAAATAACAAGTAATGTTCCAAGAACAATTCCGAGTAAAATTAATAATGCGGAAATGTGAACCGTACTTAAATAGTTTTGTAAATAATCAAACATAATTTTTCCTCCAAAATTTTATTAAATAATGTAATGATTGAATAAATAAGAATAATGTATGACCGGATAATTCATTTACTGCCTGTTCATTTGATGACCTCCTTTTAAGTATTAAGAGCTGTTCTCTTTGTTACAGTCATATAATATAATACCGACTATGACAAAATACGGACAAATTTTAAAAATTATAAGATTTCTTTGATTTTTTAAATTCATTAGTTTTGTTGCAAAATCAGTATATAATAGTGTATAATTAAGGAAACAGAGGTGATTCAGAATTGAAGAATAATACAAAAGCCTTTATTCTCACAGGTACTCTTGGCATATTGCTTTTATTTGCCTTTTTATTTGTATGGACTGCCGTTAGTTATCAAACAGAAGCAGTCGATACAGAATCTGCAAAAGTATCAATTATCGGGGAATATACCACAGACGGCGAAAGTTGGAATAAAATTCAGTCAAGCAACGACTTTATTAATGATAATTACGAAACGGTGACTTTCAGAGGAAGGCTTTCTCAGGACATTCCGAAAAATCAGTACTTAATTATTTCGATGTGTGATGTATGGGTTGAGATTAAGGCTGACGGAGAAGTTGTAGCCACAAATCATTATGATACCGGAGCTTCAACAATAACACCCGGCAATTCTATTGCTTATGTATCGGCTGATGAAATTCCCAATATTACAGAAATTGAATTGACAATTTCAAATCCTTACACTGTTTTTTCCGGTTTTAATCCTATACAGGATACACTTAACAAGCTTACGGTCGGTAATAAGGATACCTTATACAATGACCTACTTAAAAACAATACGCCTGCTATTTTAATAAGTCTTGCAATTTGCTTTTTAGGGTTGTTTGCATTTACCCTTGCAGGCTTGTTGTGGAAGAATGTAATGATTAGAAACATCGCCCTTGCTCTTATGGCAATTACAGGCGGAGTTTATGTTCTTACTGATTCAATTTATACCTATCTCCCATTATGGATTGGCAACCCGGTACTCTGTATGGTGTTTGACGAATTTGTTACATATCTGTTGCCGATTGCGGCTTTTCTGTATGTCAGAGTGAATGTTGAAGACAAGCGTTGCAAAGGATATATTTCAATACTCATTATTGTATCTATACTTCTGACTATGGCAGCAGTATTCTTGCAGTTGTTCGGCGTTATGGATATTCTGAAAAGTCAGATTTTTGTATTTCCGTTTATCCTGCTCGGAAGTGTGGGCAGTACTATTTGCCTTATCTACGAAGCATTCAAGCTCAAAAGTAAAAATTCAAGGGCAGTTCTCATTTCGGTTTGTCCGTTAGTCGTGGCAGGACTTATTGATTTTATCAACTCCTTAACAGGTTTCACACAAGACCGTGTGTTCATAAGATTAGGTCTGCTTATCACAGTTGTCATTCAGATTTATCTTCTGTTACGTGAAACAAGAGAACATCAAAAGGAGCTTTTGCGCTATCAGGAAATGCAGAATGAAATGCTGCAAATGCGTGTTTCAATTATGGTATCGCAGATACAACCGCATTTTCTCTATAATTCGCTCACTTCAATCGCACAGCTTTGCGAAAAAAATCCCTCAAAAGCAAAGAAGGCTACTATTGAATTTTCTGAGTATCTGCGCAGGAATATGAATTCACTCAAGGAACAGGCTCCCGTACCGTTTGAAAGTGAGCTAAAGCACCTTGAAACCTATCTGTCACTTGAAAAAATGCGCTTTGGCGATGAGCTTAACATTGAATATGACATAGAAGCAACAGATTTTCTTATCCCATCCCTCACAGTACAGCCTCTTGTTGAAAATGCCGTAAAGCACGGTGTAGGTATGAAAGAGGACGGCGGAACGGTCACTATTGCTACAAAGGAATTTGATGACCGATATGAGGTCATTGTTTCAGATGACGGCGTGGGATTTGACACAGCGAAAAAACCGAATGACGGACGAACTCATATTGGAATGGAAAATGTGAGAAACAGACTTAAAACAATGTGCAATGCCGTGCTTAATATTGAAAGTACGGTTGGCAAAGGCACGGTTGCAACAATAACAATCCCAAAGGAGGAAATTTAATATGAGAATTTTAGCGGCTGATGATGAAACTCTGGCTCGTGAAATGCTGACTGACGCTATAAGGCAAGCTTTGCCCGATGCCGAAATATTTGATTTTGCAAAACCGTCCCGGCTTCTTGAATTTGCATCGGAAAATCCACCCTGCGAAATCGCATTTCTTGATATACATATGCGTGGAATGAACGGTGTAGAGCTTGCAAAAAAGCTAAAGGACATCAATCCAAAGCTGAATATCATTTTTGTAACAGGCTTTGACCAATATACGGGCGACGCAATGAAGCTTCACGCAAGCGGATATATAATGAAGCCCGTAACAAAGGAAAAGGTTGAGGCGGAGCTTGCTGAGCTTCGTCACCCGATTGAACCAAAAAGCGATGTACTTCTTCGTGTTCAGTGCTTTGGAAATTTTGATGTATTTACACCCGACGGAGTTCCTGTTCATTTTGAAAGAAGCCGTTCAAAAGAGGTTTTTGCCTATCTTGTTCACCGACACGGAAGCTCCTGCACAATCAAAGAAATTGCGGCGGCTCTGTTTGAAGATGAACCTTATGACCTAAAGCAACAGGCATATATTCAGAAAATTATTTCGGCAATGATGAAAAGCCTGAAAAAATGCGGTGCGGCTGACGCAGTGTTTAAAAAATACAACAGCCTTTCTGTAAATGTAAGCAAGCTTGACTGCGATTACTATCGCTTTAAGGAGCTTGACTCAGGTGCCGTTAATTCCTACAACAGCGAATATATGGCGCAGTATTATTGGGCAGACTTTATGTTTGATGACTACGATTATGATGAGGATTACTAAGTAAACACTGATTAATCGGTTACTTAAGGAAGCACTGATTAAATCGTTTGTGCATATTGCGCCGTCAGATTTTTCGTCAGATTGTCTAAAATTTTGTGCGCAGGCTGACGCCTGTGTGCAAAATTTGGGGCAATATGGCGGAAAATATGCAAGCAAGATGTGCAAACAGCATTTATGCGTGATTTAATCAGTGGTTCCTTAGGCATTACTCCACAGAACAAAATTTCATACAGATTATTAATGGGCTGTTGCAAATGAGTAAAATTTACAACAGCCCATTTCCTTAACATTATAAATCTTTATTAATAAAATAATATCTTATTTTGTATTGTAAAATATCAATTACACTGTCAGTAATGCCGTGCCGACAATAATCAGCAATGTCAGAACAGCAAGAACAATGATTTTTTTCTTCTGACTTAAAATCAAGCCTATAAATTCTCTGATAAATGCATTAGGCCAGAAATACCACTTGGTTTTACTGCCCATTCCCTCAGCGTTGAGTCCTGCTTGAGCTGAAAAAATGCCGCTTCTGAAAACATGGTAGTTAGTAGTTGAAAATACAACTTTTGCATCACTGTCAGCAATCAGTTCTTTTGAAAACTTCATATTTTCAAAAGTGTTTGTTGACTTGGTTTCAGGCATTATCTGCTCCTTGGGAATTCCCTGCTCCAGAAGATAACGCTGCATTGCCTCGCCTTCAGAGATTATCTCATCACTGCCCTGACCTCCCGAGGGAACAAACACTGCTTTTTTGCCTGTTGCCTGTAATTGCTCATTGTAAAATTCTATCGCCTTATCAACTCTTCCTTTTAAAAGAGGCAGTAATGTTCCGTCTTTTCTTATTCCGCAGCCAAGAATAATTATGTAGTCCTTATCATACTCAGGCTTATGCTTTGCAGCCTTTAAGGCACATATTTTTGTTCCAAGCAAAAGTACCTCCGAAAAAACATAGAGAGCGCATATAATTGAGTAAACGATATGGGAATTCCTGTCTATAATAATGAATCTGAACGGAACAATAATGCAAACAAATACTCCTAAAGTCATAACAGCACTGATAATTATTCCTAAAGCATTTGCAACACGAAAACCCTCGTGGTGAATCAGCGAAATATTGCTGACTGTCATTGATAATGAATAAAGCAAAACAAAAGGAGTAGAAAAAAGAATTGTAAGGAGCATTATTACTGCGGTCAGGTAGTCTATGCTTGACAGCTGATATGCTCGGTAGTGGATAAGCAGGAATACAGACAAAGCAATAAATAGGATTGCCAATCCGACAAAAACTATCATCAGTGAACAGTCAAAAACCGTGCTGTATGAGTACATATTCTCTTTAAGGCTTTTTCTGAAACGGATAATCATATATACAGCCATTATGCCGAAAAACAGCGCTCCTGCAATGTAAAATACAGGATAACCCGATATATCCTGCACAAGGTTGTCATGAAAATTGCCGTTAGTCAGTATATTGAAGGCGTTTACCCTTAAATCGACAAACTGCGAGAAATACGACTGCGGATCACTTTCTTTAAAAGCAAAGATTTCTGCTACTGTTTTTCCCTGCTTCAGCGAATTAAAGGTCAGCTTTATAAATCCGTTATCATAAACAGGCTCACTGTGATTAGCTATTCCGTCCTGAGAATATGTAACCTTTATTTCAGACAAATCGCTTATATAGTTTTCAGGAATGTAAACCGAGTAGCTCCCACAAAATGTGACCATATACAGGAATACACCTAAAGTCAAAATAATTATTAAAACAGCTGCAAAAAAAGACCTCTTTTTTAACATACCCTCACTCCTTATGTTTTCGATAAACAAGCATAACATAAAAGTATTATTTACTACACCGTAACTATCGGTAATTCAATCATGCTTTACGGTTTTTTGGGTTTTCAATTTTATCATTCCCTTCAAAAATTTATATATATAACCTATAAAAATCAAATTGCAGAAGCTTATAGATATATCTGTATTAATCATAACATATCGGGCGTGACAAATGCGTGACAGATTCGGGCGTTTTTCAATAAAAAGTTATGTTTTGAAAATTTTTTTCATTTGTTATCGTGGTTTCGCCTGTAAAACACTGCACTAAAAAAATACGGTCAGACTTTTACGCCTGACCGCTTAATATTGGCATAATATTCTGTTTTGGTTTATGAATTTACGCTTACAATGCTATCTACGATTGCTATAATTTCATTTGCTTCAAGGGGTTCGTCACAGGTGATTGAGTATGTTCCGTCGTCGCCCGTAAAGTATGCCGAAATGAATTTGCCGTCCTTGAGTCTGACATTCACATCTACTCCGTCAGTTGAATGGAGCTGCATTTCTTTGCCGTCATACACACCGCTGATGTCCTCTTCTCCTGCGCTCTTGCGGATTGTGATATTGCTTGTTTCGTTAAGCGGATACTGAACCTCAACAAAGCTGTTCTTTACTGCATAAATTGTGCACTGTGAATATTCGGGAAGCTTGATGTTTACCTGTGCAATTTTTGCCGCATCTTCAAGAGTGTTACATTCGATAAAGGGATTTGGCATTCCTGTGCTTGCGGAAGTGTAATCTTCCTTTGCCTTTGTTCCTTCGTCAATAAGCTGCTGAAGCATCGCCTTTACCTCGCTGAGCTTAAGCGGTGTATTGCAACTGATTGAGATTGTGCCGTCCTCGCCTGTGAAGTATGCCGCATAGATTTTGCCGTTCTCCGTTTTAAGCGTTACCTCGCAGTCACCGATGTTGATTTTCTTAAGCTGATAATCTCCGAAGAGTCCTGTATTGTCGCCCTCGTCTGCGCTCTTTCGGATTGTGATTGTATGAATTTCGTCCTTTGCAATCTGAATTTCAATCATTCCCTCGCAAGCAAGAATTGTGCTTTGTGAATACTCGGGAACTGCAAACTTGATGCCCGAAATTTTCTGTGCCTCTTCAATCGTCTTGCACTCTGTAAACGGGTTCGGCATTCCACAGGTGTAGTCGATGTGTTCCGAAGCTGATGTCTTAGCCGTATCGGGTGTTGAGGCCTTTAGATTTGCGAGCGCCGAGCAGGTGAAACATACTGTTGTTGCGATTGACGCTGTAACTACTGCTGTTGTGATGATTGCGATTACTCTGTTCTTTGTGTTCTTTGTGTTTTTCATTTTTGATTACTCCTTTAAATTTAAAAAATTTTTGTTTTGCCGTTTGGCTTTGTGAAACTTGTTTTCTTACTTCACTGTCTGTACTATATCATACCGACTGTGACAACATACTGACAAATTTCAAGGTTTTTATTTTTTATTTTACTCGTCTTGGGTTTGTTCCCTTGACTGTGATTACTTGGAGTATATCAAACAGAGTATGACAAAACAGGGACAAAAAACAGAACTTTTTTAAAAAATATCCTACTGTAGAATAATTTTTCAATAAAAGTCTTTTACGGCACAAAAACAAGCGACAGTTTACTCTACTGCCGCTTGGATATGAAATATTCATTTTTGGGTTGAGTTGTAACAAAAATAGAAATCGCAGTTTTTTACAAATCTTTATTTGTTTTCACTGCTTTTTCGCTTTGTGTATATGATTACCGATATTGCACCAAGCATCAGAAGTGCCGGCACACAGTAAGCAAAAGCATTGTCACCGGTTGCAACAGGAGCATCTGACGGATTTGTTGTCGGCTGTGTAGGTTTGGTCTGTTCCGCAGCCTGTGTTGCCTGCTGTGTTGTTGCTTCTGTAACAGAGGTTGACGGCTCAACAGTGCCTGTAGTCGGCTCGGCGGTTGAAGGCTCGTCAGGCTTTGAGTTGTCAACAATTCTCAGTTTAATATATCTTTCGACTCTGTTTGTGGGTTCTTCTGTGATATAGCCTGTGAAAGTAACATTTCTTACACCGGCATCAATAACCTGATATTCAAGATTTTTATCAAGCAAATATTCGTATTCTAACGCAAAGTCTGACATTTTTGAAATATATGCGCCCTTGATTGCTGACTTTGGAGCGTAAACTTCAAGTACCGTATGATAAATACCGTCTCCGAAATGGTCAGCCACACCGTGGTCTACAGATGTGCTTACAACACCGCCGTCAACATACGATTTGCCGATTGCCTCCTTCATATCTTTTAAAGAAGAAGTCTTGCCTGTGATTGAGCTTACATCATCTGTGCCGGAGTAAAGGAGCATATCCGCATCAGCGTTATATCGGTTCAGTTCCATAGATAGATTGTCAGCTATTGTTTCGTACTGATGGTAATCTTCGCCCATCTGCTCAATTGTGGTATCAAGATAGAAACCGCCCATAAGAATTGCCATAATCGGGATATATTCAGAAGTCGTATAGCAGTAGATTGCAGGATTATCAAGTCTTGTTGGGGGATTAGACTTATTAAAGCTGTAATATGAATCCTCCCAGTTCTGATAAGCCTGCTTGGTTATCGGACTGTAAGTGCTTGTATCAAAGCCCGAATATGTATAGTCTGACGGCTGTGCAGCACCGTTTTTTACATTTACCGAGCACAAGAAATTCATTACGCCAACGCTTGCAATAATCTGTGTTGTTCCCTTTGAATTAGCAGTAATTTTACCATTGCTGTCAACATCGGCAATAGATTTATCACTTGTGGAATACACTACATTTTCAGGATTTGCGTTTTCAATACGGAATGTTGTGCTTTCACCTGCATTCAATGATACGACTTCGATATTCTGACTTGGCTTATCGGTAAAGAAAGCAAGGTCATTTTCAAGGCAGTATGCTTCTATGGCACTTCCGATTGCACCGTAAATCATAAAATCAGGCTTAATAACACAAGTGTCAGAGGTGAAGTCTGTAATATACCCAACACTGTCCTTTCCCGTTTTTTCAACACTCTGCGGTACATACACGCTATCAAGATTATTGCAGATTATTGCGTAGTCGCCTATTGATTTTGTTCCCGACAACACTGAATATTCATTACCTTTTTTGCCACACGGATATGATACAAGCTCGGTTTTATCTTTGCTGTAAAGAACTCCGTCTGTAACCGAAAAATACGGATTGCTGACATCTGTCAGGTATTCGCAAAAGTTTTCGCAGTAAAAAAATGCGGTAGGAGAAATATCATTTAAGCTGTTCGGCAGTTTAATATTTGAAAGCTCATAATCTCCGCTGAAAGCATAATCGCCTATACTCTTCAGACCCTCTGTAAGGCTTACGGATTGCAGACTGCTGCAATAACGGAAAGCAGAAGCTCCAATTTCAGTTACGGAATTTGGAATTGTTATTGAAGCAAGCTGTGAGCATCCGTTAAAAGCGTTGTCACCGATTTCTGTTACGGAAGTCGGAATATCAATATATTCCAAGCCATAGAAATCCATAAAAGCACCGTTTTCTATTTCGGTAACGGTATCAGGAATAATAACAGTCTTTAATGACGGAATATCACCGCCGAAAGCGTATTCGCCTATGCTTGTAACGCTTTGAGGAACAGCGTAAAACTCAGCTACTGTATAATTTGGATAATCAATAATTTCTGTTTCCGATTTATTAAACAGCACACCGTCTATTGAAGTGTAGTACTTGTTACTTCCGACTACATCTATTTTTTTGACACTATTGGTTTCAAATGCCCTTTCACCGATATGGGAAACAGCTGACGGAATAGATATCTCTGACAAGCCTGTGCTTTTGAAAGCCTCGTCACCGATTGTTTCAAGATTATCCGAAAAGCTCACGCTTTCAAGCTGGCTGCAAAGTGAAAAAGCATAATCGCCTATTGTTTTTGCCGAAATTGAAAGGTTATTAATCCCGGAGCAGCCGTAAAACGCATAGTCGGCTATTGTATCAATACTGTCCGGCAACTCAAAACTTTCTAATGCTGAGCAGTTTAAAAAGGCTCTTCTTCCAATGCTTTCAATGCTGTTTGGCAATACTATTTCATTAAGTGAGGTGCAGTCTGCAAACATCTGATTGCTGACGCTCTTAATGCCGTTTTCAACAGTAACGCTTTTAAGCTCACTGCATCTGCCAAACGCATACTCGCCGACTGAATTTACGCTTTCGGTAATTTTAAAGGATTTCAGGCTGTAACAACCAAAGAAAGCACCGTCGCCGATTGTTTTAATACCGTCAGACACTTTGACATTTTCTAACCTTGTGCAATAGAAAAAAGCCGACCTGCCTATTTTTTCTACGCTTTCGGGTATAGTGATGCTTTCGAGTCCTGTGCAGTCATTAAATGCGTAATCGCCAATGGTTTTTACGCCGTCAGGGATTTCTGCATTTTTAAGAGAAAAATTACCCTTAAAGGCACTTTACCCGATTTCGGTAACAGGATAGCCGTTAATGGATTCCGGTATTTCTACCGAGGATTCGTTGCCGGTATATTTGCTGATTACTGCTGAATTTTCATCAGTAACAGTATATTTGAAGTTTTTGTAAGTACCGTCCTCTGCCGTAGCAAACGCTGTAACCGAAAATACTGTTGAAGTAAGAATCACAGCAGTAAGCAATAATGATAATATCTTTGTTGTTTTCATCTTAGCATCACCTTTTTTCTTGAGTATAACATATAGATTACAGAAATACAATAAATACCTCCTATGCAAATTTCTTTTTGTATAGGGGGATTTCTTTTGTTAATTTTAGGTAAAAACATTTCTATCAAAAGGAGAAGCCCTCATCAGACTTCTCCTTTTGCAATTTTAATTATAAATTTTGAGTTATCCTATCGGGAAGATGAAATAAGGCTCTCTGTAATTTGTGTTGTAGAAGTATGCAGCCTCGTCACAGCCCCAGGAAGAATGTGATTCTCCGTAAAGAGCCGCCTGCAGCACAACATAATTATTCTTCATTGAATCGGTTTCAAAGTCATATACTGTTGCGTCATATTCCTTGTGTATATGGAAGTATTCCTTAGACGCCTTTCTGTCATAGTCTGATGAATCCGGATTGATGAGGCTGTATTTCTTTTCCTGAGTGAAATAGAATCCTCCACCGTATATATAGTGTTTCGGTGTACCTTCATATATTTTATATCCGAAAGATAATCCGTCTTTGTTGTAAACCAAAGTGCGTGTGCCGTCAAGGGGCATCTCCTTTTCCAGAACGCCCAAGGTCAATATTTTTGTCGGTTTTACAGTATAACCGTTTACCGTATCTTTAGCGTCAACCTGATGTACCATATATTTTGACGTAGCATTTATCAACTTGCCGCTTGTCATATAATCGCCAAAGGTCATATCCTTGTAGGACGCAAACCTATCGCTTGACTTAAGACTGCTAAAGCGCGCTTTCATCATCTTCAAATCCTTTGATGAGAGTATATTACTTGAAAGCACATTTGTTTTTTCTTCGGTGTATTTACTGTGATAAGTGTACATGTAAACACCTGCAGGAATCCGATATATTATTGGAGCACCCGCAGTAGGGGTTTGATATACTTGCTCATCACGGTAGTAGGAACGATAAACATAAGGGTCTGTTCCGTTATCTTCATAGCCATCATAGCCCCAATTTTCTACCTTCCTTGAATTGAATCTATAATAGGTTTTGATTTTCATATTATACCTAACACCGCTTACACGCAAGGTAATGGGTCTGTTTACAACATAGCAATATGAATATCCCTCGGGTTCGTCATATAAACCGCTATGATTTTTTATGTAATCAATCGCCTTGTGATTAGCCTCGGTTATATCTTTGTTGTCTGTTGATGTATCATATTTTTCCACAAAGCTTGCTGTAATGCCGTAATTGTAAAGCATTACTACAAGGGATTTTCTTATGTTTTCCATATCCTGCTTTGCTTCCGACTGGAAATTATACTTGTACTTCATCATTTCATCGAAGGTATTAAGTATAGCTTGCCCCTCGTAAATCTGCTTGCAGAAGTTTACATAATCATTTCTGATGTTGTTCATAAAATCGTTTGTAAGATTTTTGAATGACATCTGCATATAAATATAGCCGTAGAGTATATCGCCTGTTTTTTCCGTATATTCAATAGATTTATCTCCGTTTTCATTCATCTTCTTAACCGCATTGCCAAGGTCTGTCTTGAGTGCCTTTACCAGCTCGTCGCTGTATTTAAATCCCCTTTTAGCAAATACTTCATCACAGGATTGGAAGGTATCATCATCAAGCTTGATTGTTACTGTTTTGCTTGTATCAATCTTCTTGGCGTCCACGCTGTATAACGAATTGTTTTTATCGGGTATTGCTAATTTGCCGTCCTTGCCGTAATCTCAACATATATTCCGTCGCCGCCGACTGCCTTTGAGTCGATTTCCAGTGCTTTGCCGTTTAAAGCACTTACTGCATCATCAAGACTTGATTTTTCCGTCTTTACATAAAGCCTGAATGAGGTTTTGTCATCACTGATTTTTACGCTGTCAACCTTATAACCCTCAAGCGTTACAAGAGGTGCAAGCTCATCGTTTGAAATTTCAAGCTTTTTGCCGTAAACATCTACATCAAAGCCTAAAAGTCCGTTTTCAAGTGCAAAGGATTCCGCATCAATATATGCGTCAAGATTGTCAACCTCGAGCATTGCAAGAATTTTTGCCCCTGCATCGGTAGCATTCTCCGAAAGCTGAACATATCCGTATGCGGCAGAGGTTGCCTCAACCTCGCCCTCGGTCTTAATTGTAATAGTGTCACCGTCTGATGTTACAGCGGTTGCTTTCAGATTTTCAAATGCACCTGATAAGATTATTTCTTCGGCTTTTATATTCTCAACAGTCTTTGCATTTGTAAGCTTTAATTCCAAGGTCGGGTTTTCCTGACCGTTTTTAAGGTTTGTCGTTATTTTTGCCTCGGGTGTGGTGCTTTCTTCAAGACAGATGTTGTCAAAGCTGTATTAAAGCTTTTTCTTGAGAGTTGAAGTTTGTGCAATTAATACCACTGCAACTACTGCAATCAGAATCCAGCTTGGAAGCTGTGTGGGCAGACTGAAACCGAAATTCTGCGAATTAATGTAGCTTACTGCAAACGGTGCGGCGGCAGTTAATATTCCGCCCAGTATGTAAATTACAGAAGATATAACGGCAAATCTGCCTGCACTTTCTTCTGTGTATTGGTCGATTTTCATAATACCGATACACCTTTTTGCACCAAGCTGAGCAATACCCAGTATCACGTCCAACACGCCTAAGACTGCAATAATGTAATCGTATGCCGGAATTGTTTCAAAAATGTTCATAATAATTTCCTCCGTTAATGAATTTAATTTAAGTTTGTGTACTGATGATAACATACCCACTATGACAAAATACGGACAAATGTTCAATATTTATAAAATTTCGGGTATATATCATCTGTTATTTCTTATTTTAACATACAGGGTGTGACAAATGCGTGACAAATTAATATGTTTTTCAATAAAAATAAAATTTTTTAAATTTTTGCAAATAAAAACACGATTGAGCTTTTGCCCAACCGTGATAAATAAATTTTCAGTTGTTATTTTGCATCAGACCTGCGCAGGTTGATTCTTCCCAGCTGTACTGCATCATATACTCGCCGTGAAACCTTGGCTCCCCTGTTTGCAGATAACTGAAATAATCGCAGTCAATTAGCTCAGTATTAAGAAAATAGTTGTAGCCGTTTTGCTGCAGAACCTCCTCTGCATCAGCATAACGAAGAGCATTTCGCAAATCTACAAACAGTTGGCGTACATATGTCATATGCTTACTGTCATCTTCAATACCGCTCCACATTATAGAACAGATTTGCTTTGCCGTCATTCCTGCTCCTCTGCGGTCAACAAGAATTGCAAGCAGCTCTTTTGATTTTAACCGCTTAAAGTTAAGAATTTTCCCCTGTGCGTACACCTCAAAATTCCCGAAGCATTTAACCGTCAGCAGCTTGTATGTGGTTTTCTCCTTGGCTTTTTCCTGCTTTATGTGGTCAATTTCAGTCTGAACCGCCTTTGCCGTAATCGGTTTTAAAAGGTATCCTGAAACATGAATTTTAAATGCCTCAACCGCATACTCCGAAAAGCCTGTACAGAAAACAATCTTGCAATTCGGCTGAATTTCAAGCAGTTTTTCTGCAAGTGCAAGTCCGCCCATTCCACGCATACTTATATCGAGAAATGCAATATCAATCGGATTGGTTTTTGCCCACTCCAGGGATGCTGTACAGGATGTGAACTGTGCAACAGACGATATATCGGGCGACTCCTTTACAGCCGAAGTCAATGCATTAAGCATAATCTGCTCGTCGTCTACAGTCAATGCTCTCATATTGCTTCCTCCTTTGGAATAGTGATGACGGCAGTTGTGCCTTTGCCTAAAACACTGTCAACCGTCAGAGTGCCGCCGCACATAGCAGTAAGTCTTTCACGGATATTCTCAATACCGATATGCTTCTTTTTATCATAAAAGGCTGTTTTATCAAAGCCTACTCCGTTATCTTTTACACACACGCAGTAATCTGTATCGGTTTCATAAGTAGATACGGTTATTTTACCGCCGCTTTCAAGTCCCATAAGTCCGTGCTTTACGGCGTTTTCAACAAGCGGCTGAACCGAAAGCGCAGGCAGATTAAAATCTTCAGCTTTCAAATCGTATTCTGTCTGAATGTCGGGAAAGCGAACCTGCTCTATGCTCATATAACATTTTATATGATTCAATTCCTGTGAAAAACGAATAGGCACGCTGTTGTTAAGCTCGCTGAAATTTCCTCGCAGATATTGAGAAAAACTGCGTGTTAATTCCGCCGCCTTTTCGGGCTGTTCAAGGCACAGCTGATGTATTGTTCCGAGGGTGTTATATATAAAATGCGGCTGTATCTGACTTATCATTGTTGAAATGCGGTTTTCGGTAATCAGCCGTTCCTTTTGCGCAAGCTCCCTGTTTTTTTCAACAAGCTGAATTTCCTTTTCCGAAAGCTGTCGTGTCAGCTCTCCTCGGAACAGCATATAAATCAAAAGCAAAGAAACCGTGGTTGCCATATACAGAGGAGTCGGGTCCCAGCATGAAATCAACGTCATTGTTAGCAATGGCAGTACGCTGAACGAAAGCAGAGAAATCGTGCCTTTTAGTGTGAGTATTTTCCAGAATCTGATTACCGTAAAAATTTCAAGCAATAGGATAATGAAATCAAGAAATCTCACTATAAAGTAATACTCTCCGTCAACATAATATCCGTTTGAGTCAAAGTCAAACAGCATTCCGTTAAACAGGGAAATTACAACAATACAAAGATAAACTGCGCCGATAACTGCAATTACTTTCGCATATTTCCACGATATTTTCTGCCGTTCTCTGACAAAGCCTATCAGGCAATAAGCATACAAAACCTCGAGCACTGCCCCTAAACCAAATGAAATAAACGCACATAATTTTAAAATTGGAATATTGTCCAGTGAACCGCCAAAAATCCACAATCCGCTTTCGCCGATAATCATAAGAATATTTGTTGCAAGCAAGGCTGAAAAGCACTTCATAAAAGGTCTGCTTCGAGTTTTGTCCGTAACTGTTCCCAAAAACATAAACAGCGTAATTACAGCCGAAAACCAGAGCAGTCCGACATTAAGTTCAATGTTATTATTGAGATTTTCCACATATATGTCCCCTGTTCCCTAATAATTGTTTTTGAGATAATCGCAGTAATTTTTGTCCTCTGAAATCATCAGATAATTTTCAAGAGCTTTTTCATCATCGGAAGGAAAACATATATTCAACCCCGAGATGTTACTTTTTGTTTCGGATTTCACAGCTTTTATTATTCTGCTGAAATCATAATCAACATCAAAGTAATCTGCAATATCGCCGAAATCATATAAATATGCAATTGACGAACCGAAGCTTTCACACTCCTGAACTGCTTTTGACATAATAAGCTTGTTGTTACTTCTTTCGGCTTTGTCAATACATTGCGATAATACGGCTTTTACCTTATCGAACTCATTAAGCTTAATTGCCGAAAGAGTGTAATTATCACTGTCCTGATGGGATTTTTCGTAGCTGTTCAGAATAACATCATAAAAACTTTTTGTACCGAGAGATTCTGCAACAGCCTTGTAGTCCCAGCCGCCTGTCGGTTCATCATCCTCTGATGCTATCATATAATCAGCATATTTTGATGCCGTCAGCGCTGTTTCGTAATTCGCCATAAGACAGCAATCAAATCCTATAAATTCAAAGCTTCCGGAAAAAGTGCTTTCTGAAAGCGCCTCATCAAACTCCTGCACCGTCAGCCAGTCATTATTGTACATCTCATCTTTGCAAATACCTTTGAGGAATCCTCCGCCGTGATCCCATAAAATCAGTGCAGTCCTTTCAGACGGAAATTCTTTTATCCCCCAGTCAATGAAGTCCTTAAGCGTTGAGGAGTCACCCATACAGCATAGTTTACTCTCCTCAAGAAGTACAAGCTTATTGTCAGACACCTCATACCTCTGCAGTTTATCGCTCGAAATACTATGTTTTTTCCATCTCAAAGAGCCGCCTGTTTCAAGCACGACATTAACTTTATCGGGAATTTCTGCACTTAACAGCTCGGAAATGTCGTCTGATGCAGAGCCGTTCTTACTCTCAAGAGAGCTTCCGCACATATAAATAAGAAGAGTAAAATCATCATTATCAGTTTTTTCAGTCGTACTTTGTTTTTCGGAGGCAGGCTTTGTTTTTGCTTTATCCTCAGAACAACCAAATAGAAAAACGCAAAAGATTAAAATTGTCAATAAGCATATTAACTTGATATCTTTAAAGCCTCTGTTCATATACGCACCACCTTTATAAATTTTATCACAAGAAATTTCAAAGTTCAATAAAAAGGAATTACCTTAAAGCAAAAGCAACACTGCCAAATATAACAACAGCAATAATACTAACTGCACCAATTACAGTCTTGAATTTTTAAATTTTCAAATATTTTTTTAAAATCCCTGTTTTTTGTCCGTATCTTGTCACAGTCGCCCTGTTATACTGTAGTCACAAGATAAGGAACAACCAAAAACCTTATACTAAATCTAAATAAAAAGGTGGTAATAATTATGAAAAAGAAAGAAAGCAACATCAAAAGAAGAATAATCGCAATCGCATTATCGGTAATCACATTATCGTCATTTGCAACGATGTCATTAACAACAGCTTCTGCGGCTACAAGCTCACAGACAATCAGCGCAGTCGTAAATAAAAACACCGTTAATCTGCTCAAGGTTTCAACAACAGCCGAAAAACAGGCACTAAAAGATATTAAGGAAATCAAGAAGTTTGTTGACGATTACAAAGCTGAAAGCGAAAAAACGTCAAAAAAAGAAAAGCTTCAGAAACGCAATGACAGAATCGAAAAATACGTTACATCCGGAGTTGAAGCAGTCAACAACATTGCCAAGGGCGAATATGTAAGTGCAGTAAAAAATGTTGTCGGTCTTTTCCCGTACGGCGGAATAATTTCAGGTGTTATAGATTTGTTCACAACTCTTTTCACACCTGCACCAGAGGAACCCGATCTTGTTCCCGAGGTTTCCCTTAAAGAAATCGAAGAACAGCTCGGCACCATTAAAACATCAATTGATTCTCTTAAAGAGGCTATCAAGCAGAACGAAAACAATGAATTTTACAAATGTCTGAATCAGATTGTTCTCGTTTACAACGACAAAGGCTCTGTAATTATGTCCTATATTAAAAACAAGGCAAAGCTTTTAGATGCAAATAAAAATCTTGAAGCCGCAATACAGGAAAAAGACGCTAAAAAAATCGAAGAATCAGAGAAAGCAGTTGGGAAAGCGAAAAACGAGCTTAGCAAAAGCCAGAAGCTCATCGACAATTTCTTCGGTGACGACAACCTCAACGATTTATACAGACTCAGGGATAGCCTTAAGCAGTGCACACAGTATATGAACGGCACAAGCTTCAGCATTAAAGCAGACAAAGCAGAAGGCAATCCGTTCCTCATTAACTTCAAAGCAAAGGTTGAAGGCGCAAAAGCAGGCACCTCGATTGACAGCATTATTGAACAGTGCATAAAGGATAACGAAGCAATCTGGAATTACTACGAGCTTGGCATCACAATGTACTCCGCACTTGCTCCTTCATACATCAAATATCTCAACGACCGCAAACAATCAGATAAGGCAGATGCAAATAACCAGGAATATGTCAGCTTTATGACAGGCATATATCCGAGCGGAGGCACAGATACTCTCGATAACAAAATTAATGCCATAGATGTTCACGATTACTATATGACAACAATTCTCCCGAAAATGCTCGAAAGCTCCGGTATGTATAAGTTCAAGGACAACACAGTCGGCGAAAAGGTAGCAGAGGTTAGCTGCAACGGGGAAACGGAAATTTTTAAAAGCTTTGACGAAGCGTGGAACTATGCGACAAAATATACAAATACAAAAATCACATTATGTAAAGACACTGAAATAACAGGATTTTTTGGAACAAGCACAGAGCATAAAAATAATATTGAGCTTGACCTTCAGGGACACAAAATCAATACAAAAGAAGCATTGGTTCTTAGAAATGGCGGATCTCTCAAAATCCACAGCAGCATCGATAATGGTTCTTTTAAATACTCCGGTCGTATCGGCGGAGTTCCGTGTATAGTAAATGAAGACGGCTCTCTGAAAGTAGAAAACTGTATTTTTGAAAAATATACAGGAAGTGCAATTCGTAATTCAGGCGGAAACGCTGACATAAACAATTGTATTTTCAAAAATAACATTGCAAGGTACGGAGGCGCAATTGACTCACACGCAGACTTTACAATTAAAAACTGCACATTTGAAAGCAACGACTCAGAGAGATGTGGCGGTGCAATAACTTCTTTCGGAGGAAAGAATTATATAGAGAATTGTACCTTTAACAATAATAAATCAGGAGAAAACGGTGGTGCAATATTCTATACAGAAAGTCTGTCAGAGCCGACAATTCGCAGGTCAACCTTCACAAATAATTATGCAAAAAAGAACGGCGGCGCAATCTTTGTTTCGGAACACACCGACTTTGACATCAGCTACTCAAATTTATCAAACAATAAATGTGGCAACAACGGCGGTGCAATCTTCCTCGGACAGCTTAGAAGTACAAATCATTACTTCAGAAATATGACCATTGAAAACAACAAATGCGGAAAGGAAGGCGGCGGAGTATTTGCAGATGCCTGGGGCTGCAACACAGCAGACATCAAGCTCTTTGGCTGGAACAAAATCAGATACAATACAGATGTGTGCGGAGCTGCATCAAATGCAAAAATGATTAAATCGACCTGTAGAACAGTATTCAAAATTATGGACGATTTTGACACATATAATTCCGACATCAGAGGAACAACAAACAGTGACGGAAGCTGTATGGTATTCCTTAACACATCATCAAATTATGTATACTACCACTCTTACGGAATGCAGAGCGGAGCATTCAAAGCCGATAACGGCAAGCTCGAACAGAGCGGAAGCGGTGTTTACTGGTACAAGTAATAATCAGGAAAATACTGTTCGGAAACAAATTAATTGCGATACAAAAGGCTCCCGACAAATCGCCGGGAGCTGTTACTTTATGTTCTGTGTGGCCTTGATAATTTCAACCTAATTAAACAAGGTTCAAGCTTGTACTTCACAAATTCAAATGACTGTTCTTTTTCAAAAATCAGAATATCTTACAAGAAGCCTGTCACAGAGAACAACGCTGTTACTCTGAAATATATTTCTCAAGAGTCCAAGGAAACGGTGGGAATTTACGGCGACGGAATACTTTGCTGCTTAGTTGAGTTTATGTAAACAGAAGTTTTTTTATAATATCGTAATTGACACAATAAAGCAGACTGCAATTTCTTAGTAAACTGCAGTCTGTTTTATTTTCCGTATTTTACCCCTTAATTTCCGTACCGTCAACATTACGATTATATTTGCCGATTATTTTAGGTTCATATTCGCCGTTTCTGTCCCTCGGAACTTTAATATCGAGCTCTCCCATCTGTGTTTTTATCGTCTTTTTTGAGTAGCCGTTTCTGTAATTTTTCGACTTATTGCTACATTCATTATTCGACGTTCTTTCACCTTTCTCGTAGCCGAGCTCATCTGC
>DPHV01000034.1:0-6911 GCA_003521625.1 Ruminococcus sp. | reverse complement strand
GGTGAAATTCTGACTTCTTACAAACTCTCTCATCATTTCTGCCGGTACTTTTGTCATTAAATAAAACTTCCTTTCAAGCTTTGTTTTTTCTATTTCCATTATTGCTTGAAAGGAAGTTCATCATTCACTTTTACACAAACTTTTCGGCGGTCTCAGGTTTTTTCAAAGTATCTCTTCGCTTTGCCAAATCGTGAAGTATCTCTTGGGCTTTGGCAAACAATTCTTCGTCAACAATGGCATCGTGTGTTCCTTCGGCATAGTATTTAGGCAACTGACCGTCATTGTGAATCAGTTTCTTTTCCATGTGATTATTACGGTATTTCTTTTGCAAAAGTGCATTGCCGAGATATTTTTCATTCGAAATCAAATCCCTTATTCGTTGTGAGTTCCATTTTCCACCTAAACAGCGAGTAATACTTCTGTTGTTCAAATCATTTGCTATTGAAGTAAAGCTCTCCCCATTAACGACTCTTTCAAAAACTTCACGCACTATGTCAGCTTGTGCCCGGTCAATCTCTATTTTTGCATCGTTGATTCTATACCCAAACAAAAAGCGAAGATTAACAATTTCTCCGTTTTCAAAAGCCTTGCGAATACGCCACTTCTGATTTTCACTTGCCGACAAACTTTCTGCCTGTGCATATGACGCAAGAATGGTCATCATAAGCTCACCATCGTCACTGATAGTATGAATATTCTGTTCTTCAAAGAAAACATCTATACCGAGCAACTTTAACTCTCGAACCGTTTCCAATAATGTAACCGTATTTCGTGCAAATCTCGAAATTGACTTTGTAATAATTAAATCAATGTTTCTGGCTCTGCATTCACCTATAAGTTTTTGAAATCCTGTACGATTATCCTTTGTACCGGTATATGCTTCATCGGAAAACACTCCGCAGTACAACCAACCCGGATGACTTTGTATCAATTCACTGTAGTAGCTTATTTGTGCTGACAATGAATGTAACATTTCATCTTTACCAGATGACACCCTTGCATAAGCCGCTACTCTTTTTGCTTTAGGTCGTTTCGGAATCGGAAAATTAACTTTTTCAACAATTCTGTTCATAAAAGCACCCCCTTACGGTTACATATTACCTCTGAAAGCCTATATTATCCACTCATTTCTCCGAATATGGTACACGAAGATAAGCCGTTTTCACGAGCGATAATTGTATCAATTTCAGAGTACTCATCAGCAGATATTATGTTTGATTTCAGCATGTTTTTTATAACTGACATTGATATTCTGTAAGCAACCACCTTATCATAAAGTTGTTTTGTCATATTCTGTTCTCCTTGCGCCTTGCATCGGCAAAGCACTTAACGGAACAGTATTTGCTTTTTGCACGGTCACTTTGAAAAGCAATGCCACAATGTGCGCATATATGACTATATAATTTTTTAGGTCTGCGGTTTTGGGGATGTGCAGACCACCAAACGTTACGGCATTTATCCGAGCAGAATTTCTTCTGCCGTTTATGCTCTGTCTGCACAATCGGTTTTCCGCAATTCATACAGGCTTCAAGCGGTGTTTCAGTTTTTGCATTTCTCCTATAGAATGATTTAACCGTATTTATTGAAAGTTGCAGTTGATTTGCTATTTCAGAAAAAGTCATTCCATCTGAACGCATCCGTATAATACTTGCTTTCTGTTCCTTATTCATAAAAGACACCTCTGTTTTCTTTGATGTGTCTATAGGCAAAAACAATTAATAAAATCCGAAGTCCATAGGCACAATTCTTCTTCAAGAGTATAAGGACAGAAATACCTTTTTGTCCAGACTAAATTACATTATCGAACTATTCATCAAATAGCATCCACGCTATCATAATTCGTCTGCCGTCATTTATTAAAAGCGTCTGAGGTGTGTAAAAGTCAAGACCATAAACAAGCATTACTGCTTTTCGGTGTTTTTACAAAACGGCAACGGCGTGTTGCCGTTTATTCAGTAAGCGTTATATAAATAAACAACATAGAATTCGGGCGACTGTCTTTGGCAGTCGTTTTTCTTTTTTATATATGAAATTTTTGAAAACTGTTAAAAAATATACTTAGCAAAAAGCATAATATAATAAAAATATATTTGTATAATTTTCACATAATCAGTAATTTTTGTTATAAAAATCGCATAAAAAGTTGTGTGTAAATCTATTCAAATCGCCGTTTTGTTTATAACTATATAAATTAATGGAAATTTTGGCCATAATATGATATTATAACTTTGTTAGGTTTTCCTAAATAAATACAGAAGTTTTGAAAGGAGTAAATCAAATGAAAACCAAATTAACAGTAAAGCTTATAAGCGTGCTTGTTGCGCTTAGTATGGTAATTTGCTGTATGTCCTTTGCGTTTGTCGATGTATCGGCTGTGACGGTCAATGACAAAGCAACTGGTTCTGCAATAGCAGGCTCTGTTGTTGAAAACGACGGTTTTACTTGGGACAATGCAACAGTTTACTTTTTGCTTACTGACCGTTTCAAAAACGGCAACACATCAAACGACCACTCATACGGCAGAACACTCGACAAAAACGGTAAGCCGATTTCCGGCTGGGACACTGCTCCGGGCACATTCCACGGCGGTGACTTTGCAGGTATTACACAGGCTATCGAGGAGGGCTATTTCAGCGACCTCGGCGTAAATGCACTGTGGATTTCCGCTCCGTATGAGCAGACTCACGGATACTGCGACTCAGGCACAGGCCACTTTGCGCACTATTCATATCACGGCTATTATGTGCTTGACTATACCGAAACAGACGCAAACTTCGGTACACCCGAGGAGTTTGAAACTTTGGTTGACACTGCTCACGAGCACGGCCTCAGAGTTATCATGGACATAGTTATGAACCACTGCGGCTACAATACAGTAGCTGATATGGAGGAGTTTGGTTTCGGTACACTTTTAGAGGGTGTAACTGATTATAAGTATGTCATTGAAAATGTCAGTGATTTCAACAAACATATTGATTACCAAACATCAGCTGAAGACTGGGGCAAATGGTGGGGCCCCAACTGGGTAAGAAGCGGCCTTCCGGGATACACCGAAGGCGGCGGCAGTGACTTTACAATGAGCCTCGCCGGCCTGCCTGACTTCAAAACAGAGCAGACAACGCCTGTTTCAATTCCTGAGATCTTAAAGACAAAGTGGACAAAAGAGGGCACATACGAAGAAAAAATCGAAAAGTACGGCAGTTCAAATACCGTAACAGGCTATCTTACAAGCTGGCTTGCCGAATGGGTAAGAAAATACGGTGTCGACGGCTTCCGCTGTGACACAGCAAAGCATGTTGAGAAGAGCTCGTGGAAACAGCTCAAAACTGCCTGCGTAGATGCACTTGCAGATTGGCGTAAGAACAACCCTGACAAGCCGGGTGCAAACTGGCAGCAGGACTTCTGGATGACAGGCGAGGCTTGGGACAAAGGCGTTGGCTATGATGAATACTATACACAGGGCGGCTTTGACTCCATGATTAACTTCGAGACCTGGGGCGCAGGCGTGTTTGCAAGTTCAAGGGTTGCCGGATTGTATCAGCGCTATGCTGATGAAATCAACACAAAGGAAGATTTCAATGCGCTTTCGTTCATTTCATCACACGATGCGCTTTTAACCCGTGGTGATACAAGCGCAATGATTTACAACGGCTCGGCATTTCTCCTGGCTCCGGGCGGCGTTCAGATTTACTACGGTGACGAATCAAACCGTCCGATGTTTGATGGCTTAGCCTTTGACGGCGCCGGTGGTTCGGGTCACTCACTGCGCAGTGATATGAACTGGGACAGCCTTGACCAAACTGTTCTCGCTCACTGGCAGAAGGTTGGTCAGTTCCGTAACGACCATGTTGCAGTCGGTGGAGGCAGCAACACAATGCTTTCTGCAACAAACGGCGTTGCATTTGCAAGAACATATGACAAGAACGGTGTTTCTGACAAGGTAGCAGCCGTAATCGGTGCTTCTTCAAATGCAGATATAACTCTTGATGTTTCTTCAATATGGAGCGACGGTCAGCAGCTTATGAACACCTATGACCATACATCTGCAATAGTTACAGACGGCAAGGTAACATTTAACAGCGGTGAAAACGGAACAATTCTCATTCAGGAGCCGGACGGCAAACCTATTATGAGCGTAAAAGGCGCGGCAAAGTTCAAGGGTACACAGACTGTTACGGTATCACTTGAGGAATGTGACAGCGCAACCTGCTCAATCGACGGCGGCAATAAGTTCGTTGTTACAAACGGCTCAACCTTTGAAATCGGTAAAACTGCTTACGAGGGCGACACAATCAAAATCACACTCGAGGCAACAAACGAAAAGGGTTCATCAAGATCGGTTGCATCCTTCTATAAGATGTTTGAGAGCGAACAAGAGCCGACAACAGGCGATCCTGATTCTACAGTTCCTCCTCAGCCAGGAAAGATCTATGTAAAGAGCGACAGCGCACCTTATATTTATGTCTGGACAGGTGAAAACACAGCGCAATGCGGTGCTTGGCCGGGAACACAGATGACAGAGAAGAACAGCGACGGCTACTATGTTATGGAGCTTAACACAACAGATACCTACAATGTTGTTCTCAATAACGGCAGCGACAAAAACAAGAGCAGAGACTTCAAAAATCTCAACGGAGATACATATCTTGAAGTTCCGTCAGGCAATTACAGTGCGGCAAAGGTTATGAGCGGAAGCGGTGACGAACCGTCTGAAAAGTCAGTTACATTCACAATTAAGCCGTACAGCCCTTCGGCAAGCTATCATCTCTATATCTGGGATGCCGACGGTAGCGTACTGACAGGCGGATGGCCGGGCATGAAACTTACAGAAAAGGACGCTGACGGTAACTATATATTCACAGTAAACGGCTACGATAAGGTTAGCGCAATCGTAGGTTTGGGCAGCGACAGCAAAAGGACCCAAGATATTACAGGCATTATCGACGGTTCCTGCATTGAAATAACAAGCGAGGACTGCACAACCTTTAAGCTCACTAAGCCTGAGATTGTTCTTTCAAAATTCCAGACGCTCAAGAAAGAGGCAAGGGAAGTACTTGCAATGACATCAAGCGACTATACTGCCTCAAGCTGGAACAATGTTTCTGCTGTTATGACAACATCCAATGAGCTCATCGCACAGGGCGAGGGCGTTGCAGACGAAGCGCTTGTTGAAAGCACACTTGAGTCGCTTATAAATGCAAAATCAGCACTCGTGCTTGCAAATGCAGGTCTTTCATATGCTGTTAAGGGCAAAACTACAATAGTTGGTGTTGCAGTTCAGGACGCAGACATCACGGTAACAGTGAACGGCAAGTCCTACAAAACACATTCAGATGAAATCACAGGCGAATTTACTGTTGAGGCAACTGCACTCACAGCTTCATCTGTAATCAAGGTTGATGTTGAGAGAAAGGGTCTGGCGTCAGAAACATATTCATATAATATGTCAAACGGCGATATAACAAGCTATATTCCGCCTACAACAACTCCGCCAACAACACAGCCAACAACTCAGCCAACAACTCCGCCGGAAACTAAGCCAACAACTCCATCAGTTGAAAAGGGCGATGTAACGGGTGACGGAAACATTAATGTTTTCGACGCAACACTTATTCAGAGGTATATTGCATCGATTGTAAGTATGACAAGTCAGCAGATGCAGGCTGCAGATGTCGATAATAACGGCAAAATCGATATCAAGGACGCAACAGAAATTCAGAGGTATGTTGTAGGTTTAAGCAGTGCGTTAGGATAAAATGATATAAATCTACCTTAATTAAAAGCCCCTTGCTTTAAACGGCAAGGGGCTTTTAGCAGGTAGTGGACTGAATTAATCCGGTCAGAAAGATTCATATAATAACGCATATTTAAAAGTTGGGCAGGAGTTTTCCTTATAAATTTTAATGAAATAATCAAACTGTACAAAAAAATATAGACTAATCGGTGAAATTTATCTATATTTAGTTTTTTTCAAAGTTTCTCTTCGCTTTGCCAAATAACAAAGTATGTCTTGAGCTTTGGCAAACATTTCTTCGTCAACAATGGCATCGTGCGTTCCTTCGGCATAATATTTAGGCAACTGACCGTCATTGTGAATCAGTTTCTTTTCCAGGTGATTATTACGGTATTTCTTTTGCAAAAGTGCATTGCCGAGATATTTTTCATTTGAAAGTAAATCCCTTATTCGTTGTGAATTCCATTTTCCACCTAAACAGCGAGTAATACTTCTGTTGTTCAAATCATTTGCTATTGAAGTAAAGCTCTCACCATTAACGGCTCTTTCAAAAACTTCACGCACTATGTCAGCTTGTGCAGGGTCAATCTCTATTTTTGCACCGTTAATTCTATACCCAAACAAAAAGCGAAGATTAACAATTTCTCCGTTTTCAAAAGCCTTGCGAATACGCCACTTCTGATTTTCACTTGCCGACAGGCTTTCTGCCTGTGCGTATGACGCAAGAATAGTCATCATAAGCTCACCGTCGGCACTGATAGTATGAATATTCTGTTCTTCAAAGAAAACATCTATACCGAACAGTTTCAGCTCTCGAACCGTTTCTAATAATGTAACCGTATTTCGTGCAAATCTCGAAATTGACTTTGTAATAATTAAATCAATGTTTCCGGCTCTGCATTCACTTATCAGGCTTTGAAAGCCAGTGCGATTGTCCTTTGTACCGGTATATGCTTCATCGGAAAACACTCCGCAGTACAACCAGCCCGGATGGCTTTGTATCAATTCACTGTAGTAGCTTATCTGTGCTGACAGTGAATGTAACATTTCATCTTTCCCTGATGATACCCTTGCATATGCCGCTACTCTTTTTGCTTTCGGCTGTTTCGGAATCGCAAAATTAACTTTTTCAACAATTCTGTTCATAACAGCACCCCCTTACGGTTACATATTACCT
>DPHV01000003.1 GCA_003521625.1 Ruminococcus sp. | reverse complement strand
GCAACACGCCTGACGGAGCGGATTTATCAGCGATAATTTATTCCGCCATAGAAACAGCTAAGGCAAATAACATCAACCCGATAGCTCATCTTGAACAAATATTTGAAAAACTGCAAAAAGGCTGTGCACCGACAGAATGTCAGCCCGAAATCTAAATATGTTTGTTAAGCACAAACAGCCCACTTGAATTTCTTCAGGTGGGTTGTTCCTTTATTAGGGTGTGCTTTATTTGACGGTTACGTTTGTTGTATATTGTAAAAATAATATAAAAAAGAGACGTTTGCTGTTTTTCTGTTTTATCTGATTGTACATTAATATGCTGAAACATATTGAAATTTATTCAGGTGTATGCTATACTTTTATTCAGAACAAACGATTTGAATGAAAGGGCGATTAGGTGGCGAATTATACAGAGGAACAATGGAATGCCAAAAAAATTGAGCTTATGGAAAAGTGCTTTAACGGTTTTGCCGATTTAGGACTTCACGGCACAGGTATTCGAGCGTTGGCAAAGCATTTCGGATATAACACATCTATGATTTATACCTACTTTGAAAATTTAGATGACCTTATCATCCAATCCACAGAATACTGTATGAGTAAGGTAGAAGATGATTTTATGGCGAAAGCTCCCACAGATGTTGAGGACTTGTGGCGGTTTATAGACGAAATACCCTACTGGACAGCAAAAAAGCACGGAAAGAAGTACAGGCTGATGTATCAGGTGTACACCCATCCGAAATACAGAGAATACGGTCAAGAATTCTTTGCAGGTGTTGATAAGCGTTACACCGAATACGCAAAAAGCTTAGAGGATAAGTTGGGTATTCCCTATCAAAAGCTGACGCCGCAGATATTCATTCTAATCAGAGCCTGCGTACATTACGCACTGTTTGAGGATGAGTTTTATTTGAAAGCACAGATAGAAGTGCTGAAAGAAAGTTTAGAGCTCTTTATTATGAAATATAACCCGAAAGCAATGTCGGATATTTTGACTGAATAAGGTAAATTCAAAAATAATCTCTTAGTATCTAGGGAAACACTGAATAAATCACGCTGAAAGCTGTTTGCACATCTTGCTTGCATATTTTCCGTCAGCCTGACCAAAAAATCCTCGTAATGCGCCAGCATTACTGCGGTTTATTTGTCCAACCTGACGAAAAATCTGACTACGCAATATGCACAAACGATTTAATCAGTGTTCCCCTAGATTTAATGAGAAAACGAAATTTACTTGTAACTTAACAGAATTTTTTACAACTAAATAAATATTTGACATTGGAGGTATCATTATGCAAATCACAACGAATATCAGTAATCAGAATCTTATAATTTCATTAAGCGGCAGACTTGATACTATTACCTCACCGCAGTTAGAGAATGAGATTAACCGCAATTCTTTTGATGAAATTGAAATGGTTACTCTTAATATGAGAGCACTTGAGTATATTTCAAGCGCAGGGCTCAGGGTTATTTTAATGCTTTATAAGAAACTTGCAAGTGTCGGAGGTAAGCTCAAGCTTGTTAATGTAAATGATATGATTATGGAAATATTCACTATGACAGGAATGGACAGTTTTCTTGAGATAGATAAAGCATAATATTTTTAAAGAGAGTGATGTTATGAGCGAAACAGCGTTAAAACGTAATTCTGTCACAATAAACAGGAAGTATTCGGAATATTTTTTGCCTACCGTTCTTACGGCTATGGCTACAAATATTGCAATGATTGTCGATTCAATAATAGCCGGCAATATTCTCGGTAAGAATGCTTTGGCTGCAATAAACCTGTTATCACCTGTTGCTCAGCTCTATTTTTCGCTGACAATTTTGTTCGGACTCGGCGCTTCAAGCGTTATAGCCGTTGCAAAGGGCAAGAATGACAGAACGCTTGTAAACCGCATTTTTACGACAACATTTATTGCAGTTGTGTTATTATGCGTCGTGCTAATGGCAATACAACTGCCGCTTGCAGGCGGAATATGCTCCTTGCTTACCAAGGATAAGGTTCTTAATCCTCTTCTATATCAGTATTACATACCGTATATACTGGGAACGCCTCTTAATCTTATTCTGCTGTGTTCAGCTTATTTTATCAGAACGGACAACAGACCGAGATTTGCTTCAAATATAATTATTGTGGCAAATGTAATAAATCTGATTATGGATTATGTATATATGGGCGTTTTGGGTATGGGTATTGCAGGTTCGTCAATAGCCACCGTTACCGGCTACGCTGTTGGCTTTATTATGATGATTACGCATTTCGTTTCCAAAAAGAGCACGCTGCATTTTGACTTTTCAATTCTGAAAGCTCCGAAAAAGCTTTTTGAGATATTTTCCGAGCTGATTACTGTCGGCTTATCCGGTGCGTTGGGAACGCTTCTTATAACGGTCAAAATGCTGTTTCTCAACTGGATTATCATGAGTACAGGCGGAAGGGACGCAATGGCTTCGTATTCAATATGCTCATCAAGTCAGATTTTTATGTCTATGTTCATAACAGGTGCGTCGCAGACAATGATACCGATTATAGGTGTTTGTCTGGGAGAAAAGGATTTTGACGGAATACGGTATGCCTTCAGACGTGCATTCACAATTCTTGCCGTAGTAAGTGTTGTAACTATGCTGTTTATTCTGGCTGCGCCCGAACCTGTAATAAGACTTTTCGGAATAACTGCTGAAAACGATATTGCAAATGCAGTTCCAGCACTCAGGATAAACGCTCTGTCGTTTCCTGCGCTTGCTTTTTCTTTTCTGTTTCTGTATTACTATATGGCTACTCAGAGAAAGACATTATCAACAACAATTGCTGTTGTCAACGGCATTGTGATACTGATTCCATCAGCTTTGATCCTTTCGGCATTTTTCGGAATAACAGGCGTGTGGATTTCACTTGTGACAGCTCAGGTCGGCACTTTGATTGTATTATATTTTATAACTCTCGTTATTAAAAGAAAATCAAAAGGTAAGTATGACAGCTTTTATCTTATTGAATCCAATGATAATAATGAGATTGTTTCATTGTCTTTCAAAGGCTCTAAGGAAAACGCCTCCGGTGTTTCTTTATATTTAACATCGTTTCTTACAAGTCACAATATTGAAAAAAACATTGCTAACAGGATAGCCGTAGCTGTTGAAGGAATTTCGGCAGACATTGCAGAGCGTACCTGTAAGAAGAAAAAAGCAGATATTGATATTCGTATTATGATTGACGGAAATGACGCAATTATTTCTATTCGTGACAACGGAGAGCCGTATGATATTGTTTCAAATGACGGTGAAGAAAAAACACTTTCGGAAATTGAGGTAGTAAAAGCTGTTTCAAAAAGTGTTGAATATTCAAGTGTACTGGGATTTAACAGATTGATAATTAAAATTTAAAGCAGAAGAATACATTTAAGAGTTGTCTGTAAAACTTAAAAATAATTTATTGAGGTGATTTAAATGAATAACAACAAAAAGACTGCCCTTTCAAAGACAGAGTACGGAATTTATTTTGACTATTTAAACAATCCCGGCAGTATTGCTTACAATATTCCGCTGTTTTTAAAGCTTGACAAGGATATCGACATTACAAGACTTAAGCAGGCGGTTGAAGCGGTTATTGAAAATCATCCGTACATTAAATCACGCTTAACTGCCGACAGTGACGGAGTTGTTTACAAGCTTTCGTCCGATGAACCGGCAGTTGTGGAAGTTAAAGAAATGCACGACGCTGATTTTGACAAGAAAAGTCTTGTTTATCCTTTCGAGTTGCTCAGCGAAAGACTTTATCGGTGCTGTATTATTAGTCTTGATTCATATGTAATGCTTTTCTGCGATTTTCACCATATTATCTTTGACGGCTCGTCAGCTAAAATCTTTTTGAATGACGTTGACAGAGCCTACAACGGTCTGCCGCTTGAACCGGAGCATTTTACAGGAAACGATGTTTCGGATGAAGAAGAGGAAAGATTAAAGACAGATGAGCTTAAAGCGGCAAAGGAATACTATAATTCTGTTTTTGGCGGCATTGAGCTTGATTCCGTTATGCTGAACGATAAAAATGACAGAAAACCGCTTGCAAAAGCAGTTGATTACGAGTTTACCTCCTTTAATGCTGACGATATAAGAAAGTTCTGCCGCAAAAACGGCATAAAAACAAGCACCTTCTTCTGCGGTGTTTACGGCTTTTTGCTTGCAAAATTTTCGGGAGCTGAAGAAAGCCTTTTTGCAACTATTCATAACGGACGAAACGAAAAGCTCTCAAATTCCTGCGGAATGTTTGTTAAGACATTGCCTGTTTACTGTAATTTCAGTAAGAACGAAAGTATTGTACAATTTCTTAAGAATCTTGATTCACAGCTTCAAGACAACAGAAAATATGATTTGTATTCATATGCAGATATATGTTCTGATTTAAAGATAAATCCGCCGACAATTTTTGCCTATCAGGGCGATATATTCAGAAATATTAACTTTTGCGGCAAGGAAATATTTGCTGACAGCATAGATGTTCCCGATGCAAAGGCGAATATTGCGGCAGAGCTTTCAAGAATTAACGGAAGATTTTCGTTAAGATTTGAATACCGTGCAGATTTGTATGAAGAAGAATCTGCAGAAAGCTTCCTGAAATCATTTGAAAAAGCGGTAACTGAATTTATCGGAAAAGAAAACATAAATGATATTGATATAACAGACAGCGAACAACTTGCACTTCTCGACAGCTTTAACAATACCGAAAGAGATTACGAAAAGACCGATATTGTAACGCTGTTCAGACGGCAGGCAGAACAGAATCCCGACAACACAGCCGTTGTATATCTTGACAAGAGCTATACATACAAAGAAGTTGACGAAATTTCGGAAAGAATAGGAGCGTATATTTCCTCGCTCGGAATCGGCAGAGAAGACGTTGTTTCAGTTCTTATTCCGAGATGTGAATATATGGTGCTTGCATCCCTCGGTGTTTTGAAATCGGGTGCGGCATATCAGCCGCTTGACCCGTCATATCCGCAGGAGCGCCTTGAATTTATGATGCAGGACGCTGACGCAAAACTGCTGATTGCTGGCAAAGACTTGCTCAAGCTTGTCCCGAATTATAATGGTAAAGTACTACTTATTGAGGACATTCCTGCTTTGCCGCCTTGCGAAAAAATCAAAGAAAATCCCAATCCCGAGAATTTGTTCATTATGCTCTACACCTCAGGCTCAACAGGTACGCCAAAGGGCTGTATGCTTGAACACAGAAATATTGTATCATTCTGCAATTGGTATAGAAATTACTATAATCTTACACCTCAGTCAAGGGTTGCGGCTTACGCAAGCTACGGCTTTGACGCAGATATGATGGATTTGTATCCTGCACTTACAACAGGTGCGGCTGTTTATATCATTGACGAAGCAATCCGTCTTGATTTATTGGCAATTGACAAGTACTTTAATGAAAACAAAATTACTCACAGCTTTATGACAACGCAGGTCGGCAGACAGTTTGCTGTTGAAATTGACAACAGTTCAATAAGTGAATTGTCCGTTGGCGGCGAAAAGCTTGTGCCGCTTGCTCCTCCGAAAAATCATAAGATGATAAATCTTTACGGTCCTACCGAAAGCACAGTTTGTATAACAGCATTTGAACTTGACAGGCTTTATGAGCGAGTTCCCATAGGAAAAGCACTTGACAACACAAAGCTTTATGTTGTTGATAAGCAGGGCAGACGTTTGCCGCCCTGTGTTCCGGGTGAACTATGGGTTGCAGGTCACGGAGTATCAAGAGGTTACTTAAACCGCCCCGAGCAGAATGAAAAAGCCTTTATCAGAAATCCGTTTACCGATGAAAAAGGCTATGAACGAGTTTACAGAACAGGAGATATAGTGCGCTATCTACCTGACGGCAATATTGACTTTGTCGGCAGAAATGACGGTCAGGTAAAAATCAGAGGCTTCAGAATTGAGCTTTCCGAGGTTGAGCGCATTATCCGTGAATTTGACGGAATAAAAGACGCAACCGTTGCGGCATTTGATGAAGCAGGCGGAGGAAAATTTATTGCGGCTTATGTTGTTTCGGATGAGAAAGTAGATATTCAGAAACTAAATGAATTTATACTTGCTAACAAACCGCCGTATATGGTTCCTGCCGTTACAATGCAGATTGACAGAATTCCTCTTAATCAGAATCAGAAGGTCAACAAGCGTGCGTTGCCCAAACCTGAAAAGAAAGCACAGAACAGCGAACCATCATCAAAGCCTATGACCTTGCTTGAAAAGAAAATTCACTCAATCATTGCCAAAATTCTCGGTAACGATAAATTCAGCGTTACTGAAAATCTTTTGTTTGCAGGACTCAATTCTCTGTCGGTAATTAAGCTTGCGGTTGAACTCCATAAGGAATTCGGCTTTGAGGCTAATGTAAAGCAGATGATGAAGGAATGCTCGGTTATTTCTATTGAGGATCAACTTCAGGAATACCTTATGAGCGGAGCATTGGCAAAGATTACGGCTGAAACAAAGCAAAAAGCTTACAAGTCCTTATATCCTCTGTCAAAGACGCAGTTGGGTGTATACCTTGACTGTATGAAAAATCCGTACACTACGCTCTATAACATTCCGTCATTTTTAAAATTCACAAAGTCAATAAACGCAGAAAAGCTTGCTGACAGTGCAAAAAAGGTCATTCTTGCGCATCCGTACATATTCACACATCTTACAACGCAAAACGATGATGTGGAGCAGGTTTATCCGGACAGCAGGCAGCTTGATATTCCCGTAAAGAAGATGACCGAAAACGAGCTTGAATTCTTAAAGAAAGAATTTGTCAAGCCGTTTAACTTCTCCAAATCTCCTCTGTTCAGAATCCTTGTTGTTGAAACAGAGAGAAATATCTATCTTTTCGCTGATTTTCATCATATTATTTTTGACGGTGCTTCTTACAACGTATTTCTGAATCAGCTCAAAGCGGCATATGAGGGTGCTGAAATCAAGTCGGAGGATTATACATATTTTGACTATATTGATGACGAAATCAAAGCTGAAAGCAGTGAAGAATACAGCAAGGCTGAAAAATTCTTTGATGAAATGATGAAGAATTTTGAGTCGGCGTCCGAAATAACTCCGGATATAGGCTCACAGGGAGATAACGGCAAGCTTGCAGAAGTAAATGTTCCCTTTGATTTAGCAGAGATAGAAGCTTTCTGTAATAAAAACGGCGTTACACCTGCGCAGCTTTTCCTTGCAGCCGCTTTCTATTCAGTATCACGCTTTACAAATTCAAGAAACGTATATCTCAGCACAATCAGCAACGGCAGAAGCGATATGCGGCTGACGGATTGCTTTGGTATGTTTGTTAAAACATTGCCTCTCGGAATTGAAATTGAAGATATTTCGACACTTGAATTTGTCAAAAAGAGCAAGTCTGTTTTTACGGGCGCTATAGAAAATGAAATTTATCCTTATTCAAAGATTTGCTCAAAATATGGTTTTGCACCGAATATAATGTACGAATATCAGATTGGTGTAACGGACGATTTGAAAATTGACGGCGAAGCTGTTGAGAGAAATTTCTTTGATATGGAAATCACAAAGTTTAAAACTGCAATCTATATTGAAAATTATAAAAATCAGCCCCGTATTGTTGTCCGTTACAATGAAGAGCTTTACAGTAAAGATTTGATGCAAACACTTGTAAAATCAATTTTCAATACGGCTATGCACATTATTTCTGCGCCTGACAGCAAGATAAGGAAAATTTCTCTGCTTGATGACAGTCAGATTGATGAGCTGAACAGCTTTTCTTTAACACGTATTGCTCCTGTTGAAACAAAGCTCCTGCATAAAAGGTTTGAGAATCAGGTTGAAAAAACTCCCGACAACAATGCAATTACTGCCTGTGACGGAACTCTTACATACAGAGAGCTTAACCGCCGTGCAAACGTTACTGCAAACGAGCTTATTGCAAGAGGTCTGAAAAAGGGCGGAAGAGTTGTTGTGCTGCTTAGCAGAACCTCAAAAATTTTCTCGACCATTTTCGGTATTCTCAAAGCAGGCGGAGCATTTATTCCGACCTGTCCCGACTATCCGCAGGAAAGAATCAACAGCATTATTGAGGACAGTGAGGCTGACTTCGTAGTAACCGAGGGCGAGCTTGTCAATGCTTACGATAAAACGATAGATGTAGATTTACTTCTCGGCGGTGAAAATTGCGAAACACCTCAGGTTGACGTAAGTCCCGAGGATTTGGCTTATCTTATTTACACATCAGGCTCAACGGGAAAGCCAAAGGGCGTTATGCTAAGACATATAGGAATAGCAAACTATTTAAGCTACAGCGACGCAAACCCCCAGGTAAAGTATATTGTTGATAATTGCAAGGCTTACGGCTCTGTAACGACAGTATCATTTGATATGTCGCTCAAGGAAACAGTGCTTTCATTATGCAACGGTCTGACGCTTGTCTTTGCAAGCGATGAACAGACGGTTAACCCGATTGCTCTTGCAAAATTTCTTAAGGAGAATAAGGTTGATGCGTTCAACTCAACTCCTTCAAGGCTCTTGCAGTATATGGAGCTTGATGAATTTGCAGAAGCGATGGCTGACTGTAAGGTTATTCTTTCGGGCGGTGAGAAATATACTTATAAGCTCCTGAAGCTTCTTCGTGAAAAAACCAATGCAAAAATTCTTAATACCTACGGACCAACCGAAATTACAGTTTCGTCAAACTGTAAAGATCTGACAAACGCTGATGAAATCTCAGTCGGAAAGCCGCTTCTGAACTATGTGGAGCATATAGTTGACGTTGACAATAATCTTATCCCTGTCGGAGTTGTCGGCGAGCTTCTGATTTCAGGCTGCGGAGTTGCACTTGGCTACAATAAGCTTCCCGAGCAGACGAAAAAGGCGTTTATTGAATTTAACGGCGAAAGAACCTATCGTTCGGGCGACTACGCCAAGTGGACGAGGAACGGTGATGTTGTAATACTCGGCAGAACCGATAATCAGGTTAAGCTCAGAGGTCTGAGAATTGAGCTCGGCGAAATCGAAAAGTGCCTGTCAAACATTAACGGCATTAAGAGCGCAGTTGCTTTAATAAGAAAGGTGAATAACGCTGACGCTATATGTGCCTACTACACATCGGATGTTCAGTTTGATGCAGAATTTATCAAAAATGAGCTTAAAAAATCCTTAACCGATTATATGGTGCCTGCGGCATATGTTCAGCTTTCTGAAATGCCGCTCACCCCTAACGGCAAAATCAACACCAAGCTTTTGCCCGAGCCTCAGTCGTCCGAAAAGAAAACAGGAGCTAAACCGACGACTGCTCTTGAAAAAACTATGTGCGATATATTCTCAAAGGTTCTGGAGCTTGATAAGGTTTACGCCGATGATAATTTCTTTGATATAGGCGGCAGCTCGCTTACCGTAACAAGGGTGATTATTCTTGCCAATAAGAGCGGTATAGAGATTGCGTACGGCGATGTATTTGAAAACCCGACTCCTGCCGCACTTGCAAAGCTTTGCGAAAAAGATGCTCCGAAGAATGACTTTGAAGATCTGGGCAACTATGATTACAGTAATATAGAAAATGTGTTGCTTAATAATAACCTTGACAGCTTCAAAAACGGAGATATGCAGGGGATAGGCGATGTACTCCTTACGGGTGCCGCAGGCTTCCTTGGCATACATATTCTTTATGAACTGCTCCACAGATACAGCGGCAAGGTTTACTGCCTGTTGCGTGACAAGCATAACAATCCCGCAGAGGATAGACTTAATATGATTTTCTTCTATTATTTTGAAGAAAGTCTGAAAGAAAACTATTCTGACAGATTAACTGTCTTAAGCGGAGATGTCACAGACAGAGAATCGTTTGACAAGTTCCTTGACTTCAATATTGACACTGTTATTAACTGTGCCGCAAATGTAAAGCATTTTTCAAAGGGAACAGACATTGAAGATGTCAATTTGTACGGAACGCTTAATGTAATAGATTTCTGTAAGCAGGCGGATGCACGTCTTATCCACGTTTCAACTATGAGCGTCGGCGGTATATATGTAGGCGAGCAGGGAGAGGTAACTCATCTGAAGGAAAATCAGCTTTATTTCGGACAGCAGACAACATCTAAGTACACGCTTTCAAAATTCCTTGCCGAAAGGGCTATTCTTGAAGAAGTTTCAAAAGGCTTTAATGCAAAAATTATGCGTGTCGGTACGCTTTCCGCAAGAAACAGCGACGGTGAGTATCAGATTAACTTTACCACAAACACATTTATGGGCAGGCTCAAATCCAATATTATCATCGGAAAATATCCGTATGATATGATAGAAACGCCGTTTGAGCTTTCTCCGATAGATTTTGTTGCAAAGGCAATCCTCCTTCTGTCACAGACTCCAAAGAACTGTACTGTATTCCACCCGTTCAATAATCATATGCTTATGATGGGCGATTTGTATATGGAGATGGATAGAATCGGACTTCACTCGCAGGCGGCAGAAACAGAGGAATATGAAAAGGCGCTTGAAGAAGCAAAGCAAAATCCCGAAAAGGCAAAAATTCTGTCAAGTATGCTTGCCTACCAGAATATGGCGCACGGTCAGAAGATATTCTCCGTTGGCAAGAGCAATAAATACACCATGCAGGTACTCTACAGAATGGGCTTCCACTGGCCTGTGACATCGCTTGACTATATGAAACGCTTTATTAATGCACTTCGAGGCCTTGGTTTCTTTGATTTTAACTAATATAAGTCCACTTTCTATCAGGAATTAGTATAAGGAAACACTGAATATATCTATTAAAATAATTAATAATTTAAAAATATGATAAAAATAATATAATTATTATTGTTTTCAATAATTTCAGGAGGTGCAATTATAATGACCGTAAGAAAAGGTGCTAAAAAAATCGCTAAAAAGATTCTTGCGCTTGTTCTGAGCCTGTCAATTCTGTTATGCGGTGTTCCGTCTTTGTCAGCTGCGGCGAAAGAAACGGAAAAGAGCTATACACGGCTGTACAATTATGACGAGCTTGCACAGCGCTATCTCTCGGAGAATGAAGAGGCGCAGTCCGAATACCCTAACGGAGCCTTTATGTTCCCACTCTCATCTTCACAGCTTAAACAGAACGAGCTGTACGCTGTAGAGGTGTTCAGAGAAGGCGGAACAAAGGGAGAAGCATCCATCACGGTAAAATCGGTTGATATGACAGCACAGTATGGTGTTGACTATGAGCTTTTCCTTGATAATAAGAACATCTCCTCGCCTGTTGAAGGTGAAGCAAATCCGTATTACGATATGGAGGAATACAGCTTTATTGCAACGCATACCCAAAGCGAGGTTGTTTACGCATCAAACAATGAAGAAAACACTCAGCAGGTGCGAAAGGACGCAAGCGAATACAACGATTATCTTCTCAATGAAGTGATGCCAACCTCAAGCGAATTTACGCTGAATTTTGCAGACGGCGAAAACTCAAAAACAATATTTATTCAGACTCTTCAGAAGGATGAGGTTACGGCAAACCTTGAGTTCACGCTGAATCTCTGCAACCCTGAGGGCGGCAGTATAGGCGTGCAGACAAGCTGTGCCTTTACAATACTTGAAGAAAGAGAAATTCCTCCTACTTATCTTGAACTCCTTGAGGGCAGTGTAAATCCTGACAGCGAGGAAGCATACATTACCGTTAAAAGAAGCGGTAATATGGGTACCACCGGTACATTTACAATAAGAACGGAGTCTGCTTCAGCAAAGGCCGGTCAGGCGTATCAGGCTGTTCAGATGCCGCTTGAATTTACTCCGGGAATGTCTGAAATCAAGGTGCCTGTCACAATGCTTGACAAGGCTGAAAGCGGTACATATTTCAATGCCTGTCTTGAGGACGTAACGGTTGCAGACAGTAAAAATCAGAAAAAGAAAATGAATATTACTGATAAGGTGAGAGCTGAATTAAGTCACGAAACTACGTTCACAGCGTCACAGCAGTATCTTACTACGTCGTCAATGGTAAATACAAATACCGGTTCAAGAGGCGTACAGATAATTGATGCCTCGCAGTTTGATGTTGCTACGGTTACCGACAGAGGAACGGGCAGTCAGAGTCACGGATATAACAAAGACGGCAGTGATATGAAGCTTGAATACAACAATCACTGGAGCAGTAGTAACAACTGCATATCTGCTCGTTCAAGGGAGAAAATCAACTTCACGGGTGTTGATTCAATTACAATCGCAATTGATAACTTCGGTGGTTCCACTGCATCGGACGATCAGTTGTTTTATGTTTCTGACGACGATAAATTCCAATCCAATACCTCAAACTATGACTGGGTACATAATCTCGGCGGAATAGGCGGCTGCTGGAATATGACAAACATAGGCGATTCCTTTATTCAGAGAACTGCAAATCTTGATCGGAGCAAGGTAAAGGGAGAGCATTATCTGTATCTTGCTCTCCACAAGGGAGCCGTTGTCGGCTATGCTGGATACAAAGTGTATAATCGTGGTACGGAGGATATCAGCCACAACCTGCGCCTTAATATGACAAAGTATAACCTGACCGTTATAGAACCTGATACCACGAAGATTTATGTTGACGGAACGCTTGCTGATGTTCAGGTCGCAAAAAATGTCCTGCTTGTTGACCCTGCTTCAATGCACGGAAATGACCGCAACACAGGTGCGTCGTTTGATATTTACAGAGATGAAACTTCGGCTATTTCTGCTTCTGTTGATTCACAGTTTAACGGTCTGGCAAAGCTTGACGGTGTATATTTCTGTGAAAGCGGCAAAACTTCAAATCATTCCGAGCTTTATAAGCTTGAAAGTGATTCCTTTACTCTTACGGCGGATATTCTTGAAAAATATTCTTCCTATATAAAGGATAACAAGATAGTAATTCAGCCTGTATATTCAGTATCAGATTCATCTTTGCGTGTTGAAAGCTTTGACAATACAAAAACAACAGGACAAAAATTTGTTGCCGATAATGACAACTGCAAAGGCGATTTCTATTACTTAAACGAGCATATCGGTACATTGAGCTGGACTCAGCCAAGAACCGATACCAAGAACTATCTTGTTGCAGATACACTCAAATTCAATTTTGAATATGCAGACGGTATTTCGTCCCACCTTTGGAATATGAAGCTTGATACGAGGGCGGCTTCAACAGAGAGCCTGCTGTCTACTGCCGATATTATAACAAAAAATACGGGTACATTATCAGTAGATATTCAGCTTTCAAACCTGTATTTCTCGGTAACGCCGAATTTCTGTCTTGCCGATACAACAACGGTGCTGAATGTTACAAATCCCGACAATGGTGATTTTATCGGTAAGGGTGGAAAATACGCAACCAAGAATTCCGACGGCTCGGTTACTCTCAAGGGCTATTCCGCACAGGACGGTGCAACCGATACAATCTTCAGCGATATGTCCGTAAACGAGATTATCACCTTCCACGCTCAACCGAATTCAGGCTATCGCGCAAAGTGGAGCTATACAGACAGTGCGTCGCACCGGACTAAAACATATTACGGAAACAGCTTCTTCTTTGCAATACAAAATCCTTACGATATCAATGATAACCACATTACATTGACGTTTGAAAAAACAGGCGACGATTATCAGACCTTCAGCTTCTACGGTCAGACGCTGTTGCAGGAAGGCTCAATTATAAATCCGCCGACAAGCCAGACCGATACATACAATCTTGTCAGCGGAGCACAGATAACTATGGACTGCTATTCTGCCTTGTCTGATGAAAACGGAGAGTTCCACCTTGAAACAAATCCGGGCAACGAAAGCTCTGAAATAGTAAAGATTTCTGCTTCAAAGGATGAAATTCACAGAGCGTTGGTGTTCTATAATCACCGCTACTTTATCTGTGACATCAATATGGCTGAATATCTTTCATCAGGCGATGTATCAAGTATAACGGCAAAGCTGAAAATGCAGTATAAAACAAACGGTGTAACCCCCACAAAGATTAATGCTGTGTCTTCTGACGGAACTGTTTACGGCGACACGATTACTCTTATAACAGCAAACGCAGTTCAGTTTGACGTAACCCTGGACACAAAGGGACAAAGTGCAGACAAGCCCGTAAACCTTGTGCGCTGGTCAGTTGAAAACGAAGATGGAATAAAGTCAAAATATGATGTTGCGCTTGAAAAGGGTCAGACTGTTTCTCATTGGGCAAATACTCTGTCCGAGATAATCAAGCAGGGCGACAAGCTGTATGTAGAGCTTTTGTGGAAGGGCTATGACGATAAAGCAAACGAAATCTTCTCAAGCTACGGCAAATTCGATACAGGCTATAGCTTTGTTGCAACCTCTGTAACGGATACAATAACCTACGCTCCCGACGTTGGCGCCCCAGCAACAATGAGCCAGCCTATACCTGTTTTGGGACCGGTAAGCCCGACTGTTTCAATTAAGGGCTTTACTCCGATTATCAATACAGGTACAGCGGGAAAAGACAAAGACGGTCACGAAATTAATACAATTACAATAGGCGTAAGCTTCGGTAAGCTTAAGGACGCTGCGGCAAAGGATAGCAAATGGAATTCGGCAGGACCCCTTGACAAGGCAAAAAAACTCGGAGATATATTAAGTAATTACGATGCTGCAAACAACTCCGCAGCAGGGCTACCGAAAAATGCAATAGGCAAATCCCTGGCAAATTCTCTGAATATGAAAACTGCAGTTAAGCTTTCGTTCAGCATAACCTTATGCTATCAGGGTAACTATTATGTAGACGATAAGGGCGAATGGCAGTTTGTCGGAAACCTCTTCATAGCAGGTGCCGGCGGCTCTATCAGAGTGAGTATGCCGTTTGTACTGTGCTACATTCCGTGCTTTGCATACTTTACGGCGTCAATTAACGTAAATATCTATATGGGTATTTTTGCCAATAATGACGGCGAACCGGGTTCATCGGTTGCTCTTACTCTCGATCAGCTCAGTGATGCGAATGCTTCAACCTTCCAGGGTGTATATGAGCTGAAAATCGGACTCGGAGCAGGCGTTGGTATAGGCTTCGATGGACTGCTGTCTGCATCGGGAGGTGTTGACTTTAAGTTTGACATACAGTTTAATGACTATCTGAGAGGAGTCGGAACTGTTGGTATGTCGGGCAGCATAACCCTTGAACTGTTGTTTCTGAAGGCAACGTGGAGCGATAACTTGTTTACAACCGAGATGTTTAACACACTTGGTGATTCAAACGATATAATGAATTTACGCAAGCTTCAGGCTCAGGTTGAAACCGATTTGCTTAAGAATACAACAATAGGCGATATGGTTGTTTCAACGGCGGAAGCTTCAAAAAGCAGATTAGCTCCGAGAGGACTTACCGAGGAAAAGGTTGTAGAAGCTACTGACACCCTTGTGAATCCTGAAATCATATCAATCGGCAACGGCAGATACCTTGTTGTAAGTGCGTCAACAGATACTTCGTCCTTTAAGGATAATGTTCTTCATTTCTATATTTATGATGAACCTTCAAACAGCGTTGTTGACTCAGGCTCGGTTCTTAAGCGTGCAATTGAAGATGCTTACGGCAACGAAACCGCCGAGAAACTTTCACAGCTTACTGAAGATTATCATAAAATAGACCATGACGCCGTTATGGCAGACTGCGGTGACGATATTCTTATTGCGTGGAATAAGTGTATGATAGCTCCACTCAACGATACAAGTAAAATGCTGAATTCAGTCGGTATTGCTACTATTTACTACAATAAGGAAAGCGGCAAATTCCACGATTACAAAGTAATATCAGACAAGGATAAAAAGTACTTGTATATGACACCTCAGCTTGTATATAACAGCAGCAGCGATACTGTTCAGCTGTTCTATCAGGCAATGAATATTGAAAAAATCACTCTTGATACCACACTTGAGGAGTTGCAGTCATACCCAACAGTTCTGCTCACCTCTTATTGCAGTGCAGACGGAGGCGATTGGTCAGACGGTGAGCCGGTATCAATCAACGGGAAGTATCTTAAGTATTTTGATGCGGCACCTTACGGAGATAAAATTTTGCTCTCATATGTAGCTTCGGATACATACGGTTTTACGCTTGATTCAATTGAAGATTTTGAGGTTGAAAGCGACTTTGACGTTTCTCCGTTTGAAGCAAACAATTCTCTATATATCCAGAGCTTTGAGATAAGCGACGGTAAGCTCACAGCTTCTAACCCGATGCGTATTACCAAAGACGGATATGTAGCGGCGAATCCCGAGTTTATTAACATAAGCACACAGGGCGTTGAAAATACTTTGTTGTTCTATAGGTGCAACGGAGCGTATGCTTATCAGAATATAACAAATATTCTTACAAACGGACTTTATACAGATTTGGACGGATATTCGCAGATAAGCGAAGCGTACGTTGAACCTCAGTTTATATCGGAAACTGAAGATTACACCACAAACGATGATTTCTCGGTTTTCACTAACGGCAGCGGCGATATTTACGCACTGTGGACCACAACCGAGAGCAACCAACAGCAAATATGGGCAAGACAGTTTGTATTCAACCGCTTTGATAAGGTAACAGAGGTAGGCAAGCTTGATTCCAACGGTATTATTATATATGATGAAAACTCAAATCCGGTTATGGAAAAGCTTGATAACCCGATATATCTGCTTAACGGATATTGGGGAGGAAAAACCTATCTTACAGAAGGCGGCGTTTACGGAAGCGACAGCTTCGGAATGTATAAGGATGATTTCTCAGCGGCAGTGCTTGAGAACGGCGATTTGCTTACTGCATTCAACGCCTTCGACAGGGAAATTACCGAAGACGGTTGTAAATACGTAAACAATATGCTTGTTATCTCTGAATATAATACGGATTCCGAATACCATATGCCTGAGGAAATAGATGCAATTGAGTTTAGCAACGAATACCCGACCGGCGGAGAAACGGTTAATGTTACCTGCCACGCAGAAAATCTCGGCGTTAATTCCGGTAGAGATGTAACTGTTACGCTGTATGTAAACGGAAAAGCCTATGACAGTATAACGGAAAGCGTCTGGCTTTCGGCACAGGCAAAGGCGTTTGACTTCTATTACACTTTGCCAAAGGGTCAGAGGGCAGACGATGTATCAATGTATTTCACAGTAACGGAAGACGGAGAAGAAAAGCTTGTTTCTGATTCGTTTGCGTTCAAGTATGGAGTCGACCTTGAAATTACAGCGCTTACACTGTCTGAAATAAATCTCATAACTGAGGATAACGATAACGCAAAATTCTTTGTTCGTGCAACAGTTCAGAATAAGGGTAACGAGAATTATACAGGCGGAGATTATGTAAGACTTGTTGACTATGATGTTGAGGAAATGTGCAAAGCTATAGAGGACGGCTATGAAGCAGAAAATCCGATTTACACCTCCTTTGGCAGAGAACTGATAAACAGCATTGAAATAGGAAATACAACCGAGGTTTGCTTTATTTCGGAGGATATTCCGTCGCAGGTATTCGAAAAGACGGGAACTGATACGGCATATCTTGAATGTATAATTTCCGATAAGAACGAACCTGATTGGAAAACACGCAATTCAGAAGAAAAGTTCAGCGCAATTTCCGAATTCTATTCCGGACTTACTTCAAAGCCTGTTCCGAAAACGGCGCAGTCACTAAGCATAAGCGATATTACCGTTCAGGTTAATAAACAGCAAAAGCTCAGCAAGAGTGTTCAGCCTGTATCTTCGCTTATCAACAGTCAGATTACATATTCCTCGTCAGATGAGAGCGTCGCAACGGTTGACGATTTCGGAGTTGTTACGGGTCATAAGGAGGGTAAAGCAGTTATTACTGCCAAAATAGACGGAATTTCTGATGCTGCCGAGGTAACCGTCAGCAACACTCCCGTACCAACCCAACCTTCCGAAACAGAGCCGACAGGGAATATCAGATCTACGGAGAATACAGATAACACTCAGCCGTCCGTTTCGAAAGGTAACGGAGCTCATACCGACGGTGATGCAGGAGTAATGCAGACAGGCGGAATAACAATGACAATAATTATACTTATTATGCTTGCCTCTGTGGCAGTTGTTTTCTTCCTGAGAAAGAGAAGAAACGGAAATTAATTATTAAATATCCGATTTGAACTGCACCATTTTGTGTAGACAGAACAGAATGGACTGCTATCGGCAAAAAATAGAATCCCCGAAAAACAAAATATCTTTTATTCGGTGAATCGACAAATAAGAACCTCAATTAGGATACAAAACGTATCCTAATTGAGGTTCATTTTATGCCTTAAAAACGCTGATAAAAAGTCTTGCAGAGACAGGAAAAGAAATAAATGACGTATTTACACCGGCAAATGAAATTACTTATGAATATAAGGACGGACAGAATATACTTTAAATCAAGAAAAGCATTCAGACAAGGATGGCTGCTATGAATAATCAGATTATCAGATGAGCAAAAATTCAGTAAAAATTTGATGTAGGTATTCGTGAAATACATATTAAATTTATTTTATTTCCATATCAAATTTGCGCTTATGCAATATGATTAGAGAGGGAAAAGTTCGTACATTAAAATGCTGAAATATATTGCATTTTAATCATATGTATGTTATACTATTATTCAAAACGAACGATTTAAATGAAAAAGAGGGGTGATTATCTGGCGAATTATACAGAGGAACAATGGAATGCCAAAAAAATTGAGCTTATGGAAAAGTGCTTTAACGGTTTTGCCGATTTAGGACTTCACGGCACCGGTATTCGAGGTTTGGCTAAGTATTGCGGATATAACACATCTATGATTTATACATATTTTAAGGATTTAGATGATCTGATCATCCAATCTACCGAATACTGTATGAGTAAGGTAGAAGATGATTTTATGGCGAAAGCCCCCACAGATGTTGAGGACTTATGGCGGTTTATTGACGAGATACCGTACTGGACGGCAAAAAAACACGGAAAGAAATACCGCCTGATGTATCAGGTTTATACCCACCCGAAATACAGAGAATACGGTCAGAAATTCTTTGCAGGTGTTGATAAGCGTTATCCTGAATACGCAAAAAAATTAGAAGGTAAACTCGGTATTCCCTATCAAAAACTGACGCCGCTGATTTTCATTCTGATTCGAGCCTGTGTACATTACGCATTATTTGAGGACGAATTCTATCTGAAATCCCAGATAGAAGTACTGAAAGAAAGCTTGGAACTCTTTGTTTTGAAATACAACCCGAAAGCAAGGTCGCGTATTCTGACAGAATAAGTTAAGCATTAAGAAGAGATACGGATATTGATGAAGAAATAAAAAATCTATTAACCAATGGTATTTTTAACAAAGCTAAAAGGAGGAAATGATATGAATAAGGTTTTGAAGCGAATTTTGCAAGTTTTGTTGGTGCTTTTGTCGCTTGTTGTAATAGCCGCAGTTGCGTTTTTGGTGCTGTATTTTACCAGAATCCAGACTTTCAGCAGTATTGAGAAGCTTACAGATTATGAGGATGGCTACAATCTCTATAGCATGGATGTCAAATACGATTACAATCTTGACAATATTATCGATTACGGCATTAAGGATGATCAGTCGATGATCGACGCATTTGTGAAAGAGGCAATGCCGCTGTTGCCTGTGAAGATCGAAGCCCCCAATTTCGGCTGTACGGCGTTTACACTGACCGATAAGGACGGCGACGTTCATATGGGACGTAATTACGATTTTAGTAAAGATACATCTGCTATGTTGGTCTACTGCACCCCGAAGGACGGCTATAAATCAATTGCCTTTGCTGCGCTTGACAATGCTTCGGCAAATGTGCCGGATGAGAATATCAAAAGTAAGCTGGCGAGCCTGACCGCACCGTTCATATGCCTTGACGGTATGAACGAAAAGGGTGTGTCCATCGCCGTGCTGACGCTGGACAGCGAGCCTGTGCGCCAGAACACCGGCAAGCCCGTCATTTCAACTACGCTTGCTATACGTCTTGTGCTTGACCGGGCGGCGACCACAGAGGAAGCGGTGGAACTGTTGCGAAGCTATGATATGTTCGCAACAGCCGGTAGAGATTACCATTTCTACATAACCGATGCATCAGGCGATGGCAGAGTAATAGAGTATGACATTAACGGCGAACCAAGAGAGCTTATAGATACCCCATCAGAGGCGGTTACTAATTTCTTAATTCGTCATAAGGATGAGGTGCTTCCGAATCAGAAAAACGGTATCTACGGTCACGGCAAGGAACGCTATGACGCCGTGCTGAAGGTGCTGGATACGGAAAAAGGCAATTACACAAACGATACCGTGTGGAACGCATTGAAATCGGCGGCACAAGACCCCAACCCCGATGACATCACAAGCAACACACAATGGTCTATTTCATATAACAATACTGACCTTACCGCCGAGATAGCCATTCGACGCAACTGGGAGGACGTAACACGCTGCGAACTGGAAAACAAGGTGACGACGCCGGTAAAATGAGTGATACCGGGTGTTTACGGCAAAAAGAAAAATTATTCTGCAAAGAAAAATTAAATTAAGCGATTTGACATATTCGCAAATGTCCCTCCTATTAGGTACAATGTATCTGACAGGAGGGAATTTTTAAATTCAGGTTATCTCTTTTAGTAAGCTAAACTATAATTTAGCGGTGTAAAATTAATGATTGTAGCGGCGAACTGTGTTCGCCATATTTCATAAATTGCGT
>DPHV01000012.1:34982-35273 GCA_003521625.1 Ruminococcus sp. | reverse complement strand
AATCCCGGAACAGCTGATACACCTTCAGGTGGTACAACATCTAACGGCGGTAACGGAACTGTTCAGACAGGTGATACATCACTTGCTATAATCATTCTTTCAATTCTTATTGGTGCAACATGCGTAATGTTTGTACTCCGTAAGAGAGAAATGTTCTGATTATTATTTAACATTTAAGGGCTGACCATTTGGTCAGCCCTATTTTTTTAGATTTGATGATAGTGTCAATTATTAATATATTAAGAAATTAAACGATAATTTGCTAAATGCCTCGGCTCGCAAATCGAGTGG
>DPHV01000012.1:0-34702 GCA_003521625.1 Ruminococcus sp. | reverse complement strand
AACACAGTTCGCCGCTACAATAATTAATTTTACACCGCTAAATTATCGTTTATCTCCATTAAATATGCCTAAAGTACAAGCGCATTAAAGGGATAATCACATTAAAAGTTAATAATTTATAGAAAATAGGTGAGCAAAAGTCGTATTGCTCACCTATAAGTTATTAAGTGTTTTCTATTCTTCTGATTCAGAAAAATCATTAATTGAATTTGTCGGCGACTGAATGTTTTTTAGCTTACGCTGAATTTGTCTTGTCCTTACCCCGACAAGCTTATCGAGTTCCTTGTTTGCCTGGTCAAGACGTTGCTGAGTCAGAATAAGTACATCGTTGAACTTATCAAACTCCTGCTTTACTCCGCCTAAAACCTCCCAGACTTCTGCACTTCGCTTCTGAACGGCAAGCGTTTTAAATCCCATTTGCAGGGAATTGAGCAGAGCCGCCATAGTGCTCGGACCTGCAATATTCACTTTGTAATCACGCTGTAATATTTCAACCAGTCCTCGGTTGACAACCTCGCTGTAAAGTCCTTCAAAGGGTAAAAACATAATTGCAAACTCTGTTGTGTTAGGCGGGTCAATGTACTTGTCGTGAATATCTTTTGCTTCACTTTTGATTGTTGCGACAAGAACTTTCACAGATGCTTCTATTTCATCTTTATCACCTTTTTCTATAGCGTCACGCAAGTTTGCGTATGTGTCACCGGGGAATTTTGAGTCAATAGGAAGATAAACAACGCTGTCGTCGTCTGCGGGAAGTTTGATTGCAAATTCAACTACGTTTTTTGAGCCTTTCTTTGTAGCAATGTTTTCCTCATACTGTTCGGGTGAAAGTATTTCGGACAAAATGCTTTTAAGTTGAATTTCACCGAGAATACCTCTTGTTTTGACGTTTGACAGGACTTTTTTCAAATCACCGACGCCGACAGCAAGGCTCTGCATTTCGCCAAGTCCCTTATACACCTGCTCAAGACGTTCGTTGACAAGTGAAAAAGACTTATTCATCTTCTCTTCAAGCGTTTTTTGCAGCTTTTCGTCAACAGTTTCTCTCATTTTTTCAAGCTGACGGTTGTTATCATTTTGCAGATATTCAAGTCTTTCCTCAACAGAATGCCTGATGTTTTCAAGCTTTTGTTCATTTTCAAGAGAAAACGTTTTAATTCTCTCCTCAAGCTGCGACATCTTTTCGGTCTGATTTCCGGAAATCATATCGCCCATATTTTTAACGGTGCTTTGTATCTGCATGGAAAGCTCTTGTCGCTGTGTGCTCATTTGACTGCCGATTTCATTTCGGACTATATTTGTGATTTCGTCTGTGCTCGCCTGTGTACCTCCGTTGCCTTTTTTAAGAATTACAATAATGCTTATAATGCTGATAATCAACACAGAAGCACACAAAATGATTAAAAGAATTTCAGTTAATTCCATATTTTACTCCTCGAAAAATAATATATTATTATCATATCATCGGAGTAATTTTCTGTCAACTAATCGGAGTAGTTTTGTCTGCCCTAAAAAACAGTTTCCACTCGTTTTGTGCAGTTGTCCGGAGAGTAAATAAACTTGTCAATGTGATTTTCCGAAAAATAATACTGCGGTTTTTGCGGATTGTATTTGTAGTCAAAGGTATCTATAATAATCAGCTTAATTTTCATTTTTTCGGGGATAATACTTTTTATGTACACGCTCGCCTGCTGTCCTGCTTTTACTCCCTCCTTACATTCGGCAAGTCCTGCAAGATTAGGGGAAAGCTCAACGAATGCTCCGTAATTCTCAACACTCCTCACAATTCCCGAAACAGTTTCACCGGGGGAGAAATTGGCGGCGTTTTCCTCCCATGTGCCGAGAAGCTCCTTGTGACTCAGACTGATTCGTCCGTTCTCAATGGACTTGATTATCGCCTTTATATCCATACCTACAGTAAAGCGTTCTCTTGGATGTTCTATACGTGAAACTGATATTGTGTCAATCGGCATAAGCGCAACGATTCCGCAGCCGATGTCTGCAAACGCACCAAAATTTTCAAGGTGAGTTATTCTTGCGTTGACAACATCTCCGCAGATTAGCTTTGAAATATAGTTGTCAAGGCATTGCTTTTGTGCCGCTTCTCTTGATAGAATTGCGCATTTTTTGCCGTACTCGTCAGTATCAAATCCTTTTACGATGAAACAAACGGGACGATTAACCCTTGAAATAACCGCAATGTCACGTACTGTACCCTCACGTATGCCGAGTGCACCGTCCTCTCGTGGAATGATTCCCTTCATAGAGCCGAGATTGACAATAAGGTTGTGATTCGAGTCGCACATAAATGCTTTTGCCTCAAGTATTTTTCTGTCGCACATAGCTTCATACAGAAGCTGCGGTGAATGAATAATATTTATGTTCTCCTGTTCGGAAATGAGTTTTCCCTCGGGTAAATATTCTGACATTTTAAAACCTCCGTAATATTTGGTTACAAATAAACATATGTAAAAACGAAGTGATTTATTACACTTTAAATACGGCACAATCCCTGCATAATATGCGTAAACTTGCAATTTTTCAGCTTATATGTTAAAATAAACTTGTGTGTTTTAGAATAAATCCGGAAAGGAAACAGAATATGAATACGAATAAGTTAAGAAGGCTTTCAAGCGTTGCTTTATGCGCTTTGATTTGCATTTCTGCGGCTATTTCGTTTTCAGGATGTGAAAACGGAAAAACACAGTCTGCAACCTCTGACGAAGTTGCAACAACCTCGCCGGTGCCTGCAAGCACTGCTGATGAAGCAACGGCAGTAGGTGCGCTTGAAAGCCTTGGAATTGACGCTTCCACACTGGGAATTGAACCTAACATTCTCCATGATACTGAAAATGCAGTCGGCTTTCAGCTCGAAATGCCGAACGAGGGTGACACTGTTGCGGTAGTCCATACAACGCTTGGCGATTTCACAATGAGATTTTTCCCAGAACAGGCTCCCAAGACTGTCACAAATTTCATTAACCTCGCAAAAGAAGGAAAGTACAACAACACAACTTTCCACAGAGTTGTAAGGGACTTTATCGTGCAGGGCGGTCATTGCGGAAATGACGAAAACGCTCCCAACGGAACAAGCTCCTACGGTACGGAGTTTGAAGATGAGTTCTGTGACAAGCTGTTTAACGTAAGAGGAGCCGTTTCAATGGCTAATTCTGCACAGGATACAAACGGAAGTCAGTTTTTTATAAACCAGACGAGTGCCGAGGCGTACAAAAACAACGGCGGTTGGGCAAAGCTTGAAAGCAATTGGGAAAATATCAAAACGCAGCTATTAAACTACAAGGATTCAAACCTGCTTTCTGCGTTTATTCAGAAAAACGGAAATAATTGTTATGACACTGACATAGTGCCTGAGGAAGTTCAATCGCTTTACGAAGCAAACGGAGGAAATCCGTATCTTGACGGTGCATACAACGCAGTTGACAGAGGTCACACTGTTTTTGCGCAGATAATTGACGGAATGGATGTTGTTGACAAGATTGCTGTAGTCAAGGTCGATGATGACGACAAACCTGTTGAAAACGTGGTTATCAAGTCAATTGACATTACAACATACTCACCGCAGACAACACAGACGACCTCACAGAACACAGGCACAACATCAGCCGAGTAAAAATAATGCAATTGATTTGCAGCTTCAGGAGTGTTTGTCAATGAGCGATTTACCTATTGTTGCGATTATGTATGACTTTGATCGAACGCTGTGTACCAAAGATATGCAGGATTACAGCTTTATTCCGAGTCTGGGAATGACCGAGAGCGAGTTCTGGCAGTATTCAAACTCACTCGGACAGCGTGAGCATATGGATTCCATTCTTGCCTATATGTATGCAATGGTCAAAATTTCGAAGGACAAAAACATTCCGCTTTTGCGTCAGAATCTTGTTGATATGGGTAAGAACGTTGAGCTTTTCAAAGGTGTTGAGGGCTGGTTTGACCGCATCACCGAATTCGGAAGAGCCAACGGTATGCAGATTGAGCATTATGTAATTTCATCGGGAATGAAAGAAATTATTGAGGGAACTCCGATAAGTAAATGCTTTAAGAGTATCTTTGCCTGCGAGTTTCTGTATGACGAGAACGGCAATGGCGTGTGGCCGAAAACCGACGTAAACTATACCAACAAAACACAGTTTGTCTATAGAATCAACAAGGGTGTGCTTGACGTTGCAAACGATAATGACCTCAATCGCTCAATGCCCGACGACAGCAAGCGAGTGCCGTTTTGCAATATGATTTACATAGGCGACGGACTTTCGGATGTTCCTTGTATGAAGATGATGAAGGCATACGGCGGTTACTCAATAGCCGTTTATCAGAATAAGGACAGCAAGGTTGAGGATTTGCTGAAAAAGGGTAGGGTGGACTATATTTATCCTGCTGATTACAGTGAAAATACGGGCCTTGATATAACTGTTAAGAATATAATAAGAAAAATGTCAATTTCCGAAACGCTGTATGATGAATACACAAAGCAGAAAAGCTTGCTGTAATTTAATACAAAACAAAAACTGACTTTGATTTTCAAAGTCAGTTTTTTTACGTGCTTTTGTTTGAGTAAATCAGGATAATCAGATTTTGTTTGCAAGCGCTCTTTCAAGCCAGATGTCTGCAATATCCATTGCAAGGAACATACCCTTTTTCTCGCTTGACTTAACAAGCTGTTTTCTCGGTGAAAGGTAAGGGTCTGTAGCCATAAGCTGAACTGTTATCTTATCGGGGAGTTCTTTGCCGTCAACTTCTTTTTTTGTCTTAATCTGCATCCTTATAACATACGGCTCTTCCATATTGCCGTAGTAAATCTCATCTCCGCAGCGCACAAGCGGTCTGCCCTTGTAGGTAGGAAATTCCTGTGCCTGTTTCTTGGTATCTGCCACAAGGCATCATCCTTTCTTAAACATTGAGGTATGATTTCACCAGTGCTTCAAGTAAGTCGTCACGGTCGATTTTGCTTATAATATTACGAGCATTGTTGTACGTTGTAATATAAGTAGGGTCCTCGCTCAAGATATAGCCTACAATCTGGTTAATCGGATTGTAACCCTTCTGCCTGAGTGCGTCATAAACGATAGTAAGGCTTGCCTTAATCTGGTCATCCTTTTCCTCGCCGAGTGAAAAAATCATTGTCTTATCCAACATACTGAAACACCTCCTATTTGTCTATTATAATATATTCCAAAACAAAATTCAAGCATTTTTAATAAAAAGAAAATAAAGTACAGTTTTATTTTTGGAAAAAGAACAAGGGGCGTATTACCGTCCCTTGTTTGTCACATTTATTTTATAGAAAACTGCTCTGTTTGAGACGTTTAAGCGTTTCTCAACTTTACACCGAGCTTTTCGAGATTTGCAATAACCTTGTCGATAATATCCTGAACCTCATTTGAGGAGAGTGTTCTCTCATTTGACGAGAACTCAAATCTTACGGTTATGCTGTGAACGATTTCTGTGTCGTAGGTATCAACAATCTTTGTATTCTTAAGAATTGCACCGCCCTCGTTTTTCCAGCTCTCTGCAAGGTCGGAGTAGAATACTCCGCTCGGAATTTCAAGGCTTATGTCGTAATCTATCGGCGGGAACTTTGACGGCTCCTCGTAAACAATAGCCGCATTCTCTGCCTGAGTAAACTCGCTCATATCAATTTCAGCAAATACAATGTTTGCCTTTTTGTCAATCTTCTTGCCGACAGTTGGGTGAACGATTCCGATTGTGCCGATTTCCTTATTGCCAATCATAACGGCGTTGAGGTTTACAGGGTGCTCATAGCTGTGCTTTGGCTCTGCCTTTTTAAATGAAAGCGTTTCGTGCTTTATGTCGCTTGTGATGACTGCGAGCATATCTCTCAACTCAAAGTAGAGCGTCTTAACGTCCTTTGTCTTACTGAAAAGCGTAACGGCAAGCTTTTTGCTTTCAATGCAGAGGTTATTTTCGTCAACGCCGTTTACAACACGTCCGATTTCGAAGATACCGAAGTCGGGTGCGTAGGATGTGTTTGTCTTAACCTGACAAAGCTGTGTGGGAATAATCGAATTTCTGATTGTTTCAATGTTGGGGTTAGTTGCGTTTGCAAGCTTGATATTATTCTCCACAGGAATATTAAGTGCTTTCAGCTCGTCGTTATAAGCCCAGACATATGAATGAAGCTCGTGAAGATTGTACTTCTTTACAAGAATGTCCTTGATTTTGTCCTCGTTGCTCTTTACAGCGTCAACTCTGACTGGGTAGAGGGGAGAACGAGTTGTGTTGATTTCAAAATTATCGTAGCCGTAAATTCTTGTGATTTCCTCAATTATATCAGCCTTGAGCGTAACGTCCTTTGTAGCTCTCCACGACGGAACAACAACAGTGAAATTATCGTTGTCAAGCGTTACCTTAAAGCCGAGGCTTGTGAGAGTTTTAACAATTGTGTCGTTGTCAATTTCAATGCCTGTGTAACGGTCAACAAACTTTTTGTCAAAGTCGAGAGTAACTGTATCATAATGGAAAGCGTACTCGTCGGTAAGAGCCGATACAACCTTAACGCCGTTGTCGTACTTTTTGAGAAGATATAAAAATCTTGCGATTGCAACGTCAGTCATTTCGGGGTCAAGGCACTTTTCGTAACGCATTGAAGCGTCGGTGCGGTGAGCAAGACGAACGGTAGATTTACGGATTGAAACAGCGTTGAAGGTAGCCGATTCAAGCGTAAGAGTCGTAGTATCTTCAACGATTTCCGAGTCAAGACCGCCCATAATGCCTGCGATTGCAACAGGTATGTTGTCGTTGCAAATCATCAGCGTGTTCTCGTCAATGTTGCGGTCAACGCCGTCGAGTGTGCGGAAAGTAAACGGCTTGTCAAAACGCTTGATTCTGATTTTTTCAACCTTGCGTGAGTCGAATGCGTGCATAGGCTGACCCATTTCGAGCATAAGGTAGTTTGTCAGGTCGGCAAGAAAATTGATTCCTCTCATACCGCAGTAGAAGAGCCTTATTCTCATATTTACCGGGCTTACGTTTCTCTTGATGTTCTCAACCTGTAAACAGCTGTAACGCTGACAGAGGTCGTCCTCAATCTTCATATCAACCTTTTTGAGCTCTTCGTAAGCCCTTAAATCGTCAACGTCGAGCGGCTTAAGCTCTCTGCCGGCAAGAGCGGCAAATTCTCTTGCAATGCCGTAGTGTCCCCAGAGGTCGGGGCGGTTTGTAAGAGATTTATTGTCAACCTCGAATACAATATCGTCAACCTCGTAAACATCCTTGATGTCGGTGCCGTTTGCAACGTCGTCGGTAATATCCATAATTCCCGAATTGTCGTCGGAAATTCCGATTTCAGCTTCACTACAGCACATACCGTAAGAAGTAAAGCCTGCAAGCGGACGAGGAGAGATTGTAATATCGCCGATTTTCGCACCTACCTGTGCAAAGGCGGTTTTCATACCTACTCTGACGTTAGGCGCACCGCATACAACGTCGGTAAGCTCGCCGTTGCCTGCGTCAATCTTTAAAAGGTGGAGCTTCTTTGAGTCGGGGTGATTCTCAACCGACTTAATTTCGGCAACAACAATTCCGCTGATGTTCGAGCCTTTATGGAAAATCTCGTTTTCAACCTCTGCCGTTGAAAGAGAAAACTTGTGAATAAGCTCAAGCTTGTCAAGACCTGAAAGGTCAACAAAATCCTGAATCCAGTTCATTGATAAAAACATATTAGTTACCCTCCTTATTCATCATCGGTAAACTGTGAAAGTGACTTAAGACTTCCGCTGTTTAAATCTCTGATGTCCTTGATGCCGTACTTCATCATTGCAAGTCTTGTAAGACCAAGACCGAACGCAAAGCCTGTGTACTCTTCGGGGTCAATTCCGCCCTCTCTTAAGACATTCGGGTGAATCATTCCACAGGGGCAAAGCTCAAGCCAGCCGCTGTGCTTGCAGGACGGACAGCCGTCGCCGCCGCAGATAAGACAGCTTATGTCAAGCTCAAAGCCGGGCTCCACAAACGGGAAGAAGCCGGGGCGCAGACGAACCTTGATGTCTTTTCTGAATACCTCGGAAAGCATAGTTTTCATAAAGAAAATGAGGTTTGAAATTGAAATGTCCTTGTCAACCATAACGCCCTCCATCTGGAAGAAGGTGTTTTCGTGGCAGGCGTCTGTAGCTTCGTTTCTGAAGCATCTGCCGGGGAAGATTGCCTTAATCGGCACGCCGTTTTCAACAAGGTTTTTGCCGTACTTCCTGAGAATAGCGTTCTGTGCGGCAGAAGTCTGTGACTTTAAAAGCTGACCGTTGTCAAGGTAGTAGGTGTCCTGCATATCACGTGCAGGGTGGTGCTTGGGAATGTTGAGCGACTCAAAGCACTCGTAGTCGGTTACAACCTCGGGGTAGTCCTCAACAGTAAAGCCCATTGACTTGAAGATTGCCTCGCACTGACGCTGAACAAGAGTAATCGGGTGATAGGAACCTCTTGTAAGGTCTACGGGAGTTGTGATGTCAAACTGCGGCATTGACGCAATTTCACGCTCAACTTCCTTTTCCTTAAGTTCAGTGATTTTTTCTTCAATTTTTTCAGCCGCAAAGGTTTTGAGCTTGTTTACCTCTGCGCCGAAGGACTTTCTTTCCTCGGGAGAGAGGTCCTTCATTCCCTTTAGCAAGGCAGTGATACTGCCCTTCTTGCCGAGATAAGCAACCCTGATTTTGTCAAGGTCGATAAGGTCGGCAGTTTCGGAAAGCTTTTTTGTAATTTCTTCTTTTAAAACAGCGATTTTGTCCATAAATACCTCCGTAATTTAAAATAAAAAGTCCCTGCGTAAACTCTACGCAGGGACGAAATAATCCGCGGTACCACCCTGATTTTTGCATCAATTAGAAGCAAACACTTCCTTGACATATAACGGTGTCAGCCGTTGAAGCCTACTGAATTTCAACCTCACCGCTCGGGAGCGAACTTCACATTTCAGGCACCGCAATGCGCTTTCAGCCAAGGCGCATATTCTCTTTAGCGGTACGCATTGAATGTTACTTTCTCCGTCAATGCGTTATCTTTTCTAATGATAACACTATTTGTCGATTTTTTCAAGTGTTTTGCCAAAATATTTCAGACAGAAAGCGATAGTAAACGTTGTGTTTAATAAATAAAGCTGTTTCTGTAAAACACACTAAAAAACAGTTGACACTGTTGCAATTTTGTATTATTATTAAAGTGTACTAAAACTATTAATACAATACATTTAGGAGGTTAATTATGTTTCAGATTGATTTTGCTTCAAGAGTGCCGATTTATGAGCAGCTCTGCACGAACATAATCAAGTTAGCCTCAGCAGGAGTATTCAAGTCGGGCGACAAGCTTCCGCCTGTAAGAATTCTTGCCTCACAGCTCGGAATAAACCCAAATACTGTTGCAAAGGCGTACAGAGAGCTTGAAAGTCAGGGATACATTTTTTCCACAGTCGGACGTGGCAGTTTCCTCACCGACAAGCTTACGGAGAACTGCGCCCAGAAGATGCTTGCGATTGAAAATTTCAGGGAGGCGGCTAAAAATGCCTGCCTGTTTGGCGTGAGCAAGGAGGAAATGACTGAAATACTCGAAAATACCTTTAAGGGAGGTAAAGATTTTGATTGAGTTAAAAAACCTTACAAAGAGGTTTGACAAGGTCACTGCTGTTGACAATATGAACCTTACGATAAACGAAGGCTCTGTTGTCGGTCTTGTCGGCAGCAACGGCAGCGGAAAGTCAACCTTGTTAAGACTTTTATCGGGTGTGTATCAGCCCGACGGCGGAGAAGTGCTTGTGGGAGGAAAAAAGCTTTTTGACAATCCTGCGGCAAAGGGCGAATGTTACTTCATTCCCGACTTCCCGTTTTTCTACAACAACAGCACCATAAACAGCACCGCTTTTCTTTACAGAAATCTCTACCCGAACTGGAGTGAGGAACAGTTCAATCGCTTCTGCTCGGTTTTCCCGATTAAGCGTGACGCTAAAATAATTAATATGTCAAAGGGTATGCAACGTCAGGCGGCACTTATTCTTGCCCTTTCAACCTGTCCCAAATACCTTTTCCTCGACGAGATATTCGACGGTCTTGACCCTGTTGTTCGTCATCTGCTCAAAAAAATAATTATTGAACAGGTTTCCGAGCATAATATGACGGTTATCATAGCTTCGCACAACCTGCGTGAGCTTGAGGATTTGTGCGACAGAATCTGCCTTATGCACAGAGGAAAAATGCTTATGGAGCGTGACATCGACTCATTAAGACTTTGTTTCAGAAAGGTTCAGGTTGCGTTCTCGGAAATCCCGATGCTGCCTAACATTTTTGAGGGAATTGATGTTGTGAACGTATGGCAGAACGGCAACGTATTTAACGTTACAATCAGAGGAACGGAAGAAGATTTTATGCCGCAGCTCAATGCGCTTAATCCTGCGTATATTTCGGCTATGCCGCTCACTCTGGAAGAAATATTTATAAGTGAAATGGGGGCAGCAGGCTATGACGTCAACAGTATCCTTTAAAGAAAAGCTAAAGCAGGCGTACTCCGTTTTTAAATGGGATTTAAAGTCCTGCTCGGGAACAATGGCGGTTTATGCTATTTTAGCAGCTGTTTTCACAACAATAATTTTAACGCTTTGCCTTGTATTCGGCTTTTATGCACAAGATGCTTATACTACATACTCGCAGGCGATTTCTTCGCTTGCAGTTGCTCCCGATACGAATAACGCAATTGCAGTAGCGGTAAAGGTTTTCCAGATAATTGCCTCGCAGATAATTTATTTTCTGACGATAATTTTTGCAATAATCTACACAGTTAAGGTTTATTCTTATCTGCACAACAAGCGCAAGGCTGACCTTTACGGCTCACTTCCGATAAGCAGAATTATGCTGTTCGTTTCAAAGTCAGCCTCGGCTTATCTCTTTACGCTTATTCCTGCAATGTTCTTTTTGGGAATTATATTTATAGTTTCAATGTGCTTTGGTCAGCCTATAGTCAATGAGGCTCTTAACATATACGTAAAGCTCCTTATGGGAACGCTTGCGAGCATTTCGGCATACGGACTTATTTCCGTTTGCTGCGGAACAACGCTTAACTCGGTAATTATGTTTATTGCCGTTTGCATTGCTTATCCGCTTTCTGCTATGTTTATCAAGGGCGTTGCCAACGGATTTTTCTACGGTAGCTACACGGGTGTTTTCAAGAACCATTTTATAATGAACGCTTTGAATCCCCTTGCAGCATATGACGGAATCAACATAATTTACTGGCTGATTTTCTCGGCTGTCTGCATTGTAGCGTCTGCATTCCTCGTAAAGAGAAGAAAGGCAGAGCGTGCACAGGCTTCGTTTGCATATTACCTGCCCTGCCACATTGTAAAGGTGCTCGTGGCGTTCCTTGTCGGAATGTTCCTCGGAGTGCTTTTTGGTTCGCTCAATGTACTCGGAAACGGATATTTTGGCTTTGTATTCGGCTTTATCCTCGGCAGTGTGCCTGCGTTTGTAATTGCTCACCTGATTTTCTATAAGGGCTTTTCAAAGCTTATCAGGACTTCAATTCCGCTCGGCGGATTGGTAGTCGTTGTTGTTGCGGTTATGGCTGTATGCAGTTACGATGTTTTCGGATATAACACATTTATTCCGAAAGCAGACGATGTTAAGAGTGCAGGACTTATTGACTCAAGCAACCTCTACAGAGAAAGCGACAGCAATTTAAATAAGATTGTCAGAAATTCGGCAGAGGATTTTACAGATAAAGAAAGAATTAATTCAATCATCAGCTCGCACAGCAGTATTATTACCGACAAGGATTTTTCATCGGATAAAAAATTCCAGAGTGTATGGTACGATATGCTTGTCGATAATATAAACATCGGTTTAAACGAAATGCGCTACAGCTTCGCTTATAAAATGAACAATGGCAGTGTTATAACAAGAACATACCCTGCTTCTGTATATGATTCATTTTCAAGTGATACTATTGATACAAGTGAAATTGTAAACACAAAGACATACACCGAAAAATATACTGCGGCATTAAATGCAAATCAAAGCGATATTTCAAGAGTAACCGTAAAAACAAATGAAACGTCAGGCTGTATGTCCGATGATACGGATAAGAGCAAGGAGGATTTCGGTAAGGTTATCGAAGCTTTCCGCAAGGACTTCAAGGCTGATAACAGTGACATTTCCGTTGTGCTTGCTCCTGCTGAAGATGACGTTTCGCTCTATTCGGATTATTACGGACTTTCTTCTTATTACGAGGTCAAAGATCTTAAATATTATCAGAAAGAATATCCGGACGCAGTTTGCCTGCTTGAGGTGAATACGGGAGAAAACAGTTACTCAAATCCGAGCGATTTGATAAATGATATAATAGGCGGAAGTTTTTCGGTATATGACATTATGCCGAAGCAGGAAACCTACCTTATCCCCAAGAGCTACACAAATACAATCAGCGCCTTAAAGGACATAGGTGTTCTTAACAGCGACAATACCATTAACGAGAAGAGCGATTATTACAAGTCGCTCGATGTAGATTATTAATCGAGGTTAGGTTTTATGGAGTTATACAAGGGACGTCCCGAAGATACAGAAGGCAGGGAAGAAAGGGAAGTCAGGGTTTACGATTTACTCGACAGCCTTGGTATTGAGTATTTCCGTACAGACCACGAGCACGCCGACACTATGGAAGCTTGCAACAGGATTGACGCTGTGCTTGACGTGGTAATCTGCAAAAACCTTTTTCTTTGCAACCGGCAGAAAACAGACTTTTATCTGCTTATGATGCCGGGTGATAAGCCGTTCAAAACAAAGGAGCTTTCAAGTCAGATTAATAGCGCAAGGCTTTCGTTTGCATCTCCAGACGCAATGCTTGAGTATCTCGACATAAAGCCCGGTGCGGTAAGCGTTATGGGACTTATGAACGATAAGGACAATCACGTAAAACTGCTTGTTGACGAAGATGTGCTCAAGGACGAATACGTCGGCTGTCACCCCTGCGTGAATACCTCAAGTCTAAAGCTGAAAACTGAGGATGTTTTCGGAAAATACCTGAAAGCCGTAAATCACATCGTAACAACGGTTGTGCTTAAAGGCGAATAATTGAATAAAAAATTATGACTGCAATCTGAGAAACTCTCTTGGTTGCAGTCATATTTTTGTTATATATATTTTTAACTTTTTATTCTTTCGGAAAAGCCTGCAAACGTACTGCCTAATTTCTGAATAAACGACGCTGACAAAAACGCAATATCAATGAACAAAATCAGCCACAGAATTGACAGGTGCAGCGGCTGTTCGTAAATACACAGGAACGGATAAGGTCCGTCAATCACGTAAAGCAGATTCAGAATTACGGCTATAACAGCATAAATAAAGGTAGGAACTGTTGCGGCAAATGATAAGCCGACGTCGTATTTTGTACCGCCCTCAAAAAGCACGAATGAAATAAGCGAAAGCAGAGGACAGGAAAAGTGAAAGTAAAGGAAGTCGCCGTTAAACAGCATATATTCATATCCGCCCTCGCCGGAAACGGGCGCGAAAATTGTGACAACCACAACAAAAGTGACGTTCAGACAGCAAACAGAAATGTATTTCAGCGTCCTTACGGGCTTTGGAATATCGGGCTTTTTTGGTGAAAACAGCGAACGAGCCGTAAAAAATGCAAAAACTATGCATACAGTCAGTGCGAAAATATTGCTGTCTGTAGTGTAGAAACTAAACATTTCAAGCCCCGTGCCGCCTGCACAGATTGTAGTCCCGATTATTTCCAGAACAATGATGATTACGTTTATGATAAGCGACATCGTAAGCCTGAAATTCCTATTTCTCACAACAAAAACCTGCCCTTTTGAATCATTAATTTTATTATAAGCAGATTTTGATTTTTAATTAGTTTAAAAATATGGAATGAAAAAACAAAACAGACACCCTGACGGTGCCTGTTTTGAAAATGGGAAATATGGTGATGTGTTGTTAGTTGTCTGATGAGTTGTCATATTTTCTGACACGCAACGGAATGTTCAGACCCTCTGCAATTTTTTGGCATTTTTCAATCTCGTCTTCGCCGATTACGTCAACAACCGAGAGCGCAACGTTTTCGGTGAGTGCTCTGCACTTTTTTGCAAAGTCGAGCATTTCGTCAAAGGATTCAATGCCGAACTTCGGACGGACTGTTTTGAGGTAGTCCTCCTTGTTTGAGCAGTTAAGACTGATTGAAACAGCGTCAACGTTACTGCAAAGCTCCGCTGAAATATCCCTGCCGTTTACAAGATTTCCAAGTCCGTTTGTATTAACTCTGATTTTTATACCAAGCTTACTGCGGATATACTGTGCGGTTTTTACGAGTACGTCAAAAGAATTTGTCGGCTCGCCGTAGCCACAGAAAATTATTTCGTTATATCCCGTGAAATCAAATGCGTCAATTGCTGCTTTGACCTCCTTAAAGCTCGGATTGTGATTGAGCCAGAGGTTAGAAGCGTCGCCTATTGCGTCCTTTTTACTGCGAATGCAGAATGTGCAGGCACAAGGGCATTTGTTTGTTATGTTAAGATAAACCTTGTCTTTGTAGACATAGAGTATTTCTTCGCTTGTGTTTGCCATACAATCACCTCAAAACTCCGGGGAGCATTTTCTGCTTGAATTTAATTGCGTCAAGGCCTGCGCCTATTGCTATGTAGATGAGAGCGCCGACGCCGGGTTGGAGCCACCATGTTGCAAGCTCGCCGATTGCAGCAGCCCAGCCGTACATAAGACCGTTTGCAATAAAGTAACCGCCGACAGTAACCATTGTTGTCGGAATAAGCATAAGAAGGTTGGGAATGTTGATGATTTTGTTGTCCTTGCCGTGCTTTTTAAGCATCATTGCGCAGAGTACAAACGGAACGGCATTGAAAGCCTTGATGATTGCCGTAGGAATTGCCCACTGCGGATAGCCTGCAATTAAGTCTGCAAGTGCGCCGCCGATTGATGCGGCAATAATTCCGAACGGTCCGGGAAGAATGCTTGCACCGAGGTAAATCATTGAATCACCTGCGTGTGAGTAACCGAGGGGAGAGGGGATTTTAATAAATGCAGTCGTAACCGTTACAAGAGCCGCAAACATAGCGGTCATTGTAATCAGCTTTACGTTTACATTTGAGCCTGTTTTTGTTTTTACATTCTGATTGTTCATACTTTTTCCTCCTGTTAATTATGAAGTTGATATAAAAATTTTTCAAAATTAATACCGTCGTTTCTGTCGTACGGCTCTTTTGCCGTATCGGCAGTTGCTTTTTCTATGAATGAAACGGCTTTCTTAACAGCAGAAACAAGGCTTTCGCCGTTTACCACAGAGGCAAATACAATGGATGCGAAAATATCGCCTGTTCCCGAAAAACTTCCGCCGTGACATTCTGCTTTTACAAAACTGCAATCCTGTTTTGTAAATACGCCGTTGTAAAGACATTTGCCTTTTTTAATCCCCGTAACAACGATTTTCTGTTCGCTGTGGGAAAATGCACCTTTTGCAACATAACTGATTCTGTTAAGAAAATCATCGCTTTCGCAGTGCGAATTAAGCTTTTCAAAATCTGTATCTGTAAGTATACAAAGCTCGGTGAGATTCGGTGTGATTATGTCGGCTGACCTTGCAAGACTGCAAACTTTTTTGCAGGTTTCATTGCTGAAAGCAGAATAAAGTCTGCCGTTGTCACCCATAACAGGGTCAACCAGAACAACCGTATTGCTTTTTCTGAATGTATTGATGAAATCAAAGATTATGTCAACCTGTCTTTTGTCGGCGATATATCCCGAGTAAATCCCGTCAAAGCTTTCGTTGTTAAGACTCCACATTTCTTTATAGTGACAAAGCTCGTCGGTGAGGTCAATACAGTAATGATTTTTATATCCCGTCTGATTTGTAAGCACAGCCGTAGGCATAGGGCAGGGCTGAATGCCCATTACCGATAGTACAGCGATTGTCGCCGTCAGAGAGCATTTTCCGAAGCCTGAAAGGTCGTTGATGACTGCGGCTTTCTTAATCATAACTGTCCTCCTTTTTACTTGAATTGTTTTGGAATTTTTTGAATACAGTTGAATTTTAGCATAAAACTGTGTATTAAAAAATAGACAGTTTTAATAAAAATAATAAGTACAGTTTTTAAGGCGTAAAAATTCAGCCGCTTTCCATTTCTGAAAAACAGCTGAAAGATGAAATTTCGATAATTACATATATTCCTTTGTAATTTTAAGCCCGCCTGTTGCCTTGTTATCCTTTACATAAGCTTTTCCGGAAAATCCCGTTGCAACAATCCAGGTAAACGTTGGAGTAGTTGAACCCGTAGCCTTTATTTCGTAATTGACAACAACAAAATTATCTGCCTTGGTGTAATTATATCCTTTGGAAATGTTTGAACCGTTGAACTTGATTTTTCCGTTCAGGTTATAGTTGAGCAGTCCGCCCGAATCGGCAGGCCCGTCAAGATAAGCGGATTTTACAGAGAGATATTTTGTATCGTAAGAGATTTCAGCCTGATAGTTTTCAAGCTTTTCGGGAGAGGTAAGCTTGTATACACAGGTTACAGTGTCACCAACTGCAAATTTGTTTCCGTCAAGATTGCAGACATTTGAATCAGTAACAGGCTTGTGTGTGTTTGAACTCGGCGTATTTGTTTTGTTACTGCTTGAACTGCTGTTGTTGCCTGAACTGTTGCTGTTATTGTTATTATTGTTGTTGCCGCTGTTGTTGCTTGAAGAAGCAGAATTGTTTGAATTACTGCCGCCTGACGAAGAGTTAGCGGAAGAACCTGAATTATTGGTCATTTGCGATGAAGAATTTGCGCTATTCTGACTGTTCCCGTTAGATGAAGTATCTGAACCTTTGTTTTCTGCCGGAACAGTGTTTCCTTTTGAATCGGTAGCATACGTTTCGTCCACCACTACCGTAACAAGCTGGGTTTCGCTTACAGTTTTTGTTTCGTTAGTTGATTCAGAGTTTTCTCCGCAGCCCGACATTACAACCGCAGAAGTTGCTGAAAGTACAATTAACGAAGCCAGAGCAATTGTCAGAATGTGCTTTGATTTTTTTGCCTTTCCGTTGTGCATTTTGCCACTCCTTTATATTTTGAATATACGTCCGATTGGATTACAAAATCATTATAGCAAAGTTGAATATAAAAATAAAGCGGTTTCACATAAGTTTCACAATAATTTCACTAAACATTAAAATAGTGAAGTTAAATAATAAAAAATGTACTTGAAATAAATTCTTGTGAATGATACAATAAAATTGCAATAATTTGCAAGCAATATTAGTAATTTTAGGAGTGATTAAATTGAAAAAAGTAACATCAATCATACTTGCGCTGATTCTTGCACTTGGCGCATTGTCTGTTTGTTCCGTAAGTGCAGCTCAGGATACACCTGTTTCTTTTGAAACATATGAGGCGCTTTATGCTCACGCAGTAACCGGCTCAACCGACAGCGAAGCGTGGCAGGCCTGGCAGAGTGAGCACGATGAAGATTATATGGAAGTTAATTCAAACGTGAAGTATTTCTTTCTTCCCACCTCGGCAGACAGTACAAAGGTTGACATTTACAATGCTTACAAGTCCTCTGTTAATGTAAACGGAGTTGATATTGCTTCGGGTGAGATTAAAACCGTAGACTACGATGTAAATTCATCCTGTTCGGTTAAGACGGCGGACAAAACATATACGCTGAAGTTTATGAAATCAAATGCCGAAGCGGCAATTTACATCAACAACAGCAACGCAGACGGTTACGGCACCGAGCTTATGAAGTATCTTAACGCCGATAAAAGCAGAAGCGCAAAGGCAACAGGTGCAATTGTCGATGCAAAGGGCAACGTTGACAATACTGCAATCAAGAAAATCAAGGGCAGAGGAAACACAACCTGGGACAAGCCCAAGAAGGCTTACAACATTACATACAGTGGCGCTGTTTCAATTGCAGGAATGAAAAAGGGCAAAAAGTATTCTATCCTTGCAAATTATCAGGATGATTCCCTTTCAAGAAACAGATTTCTCTACGACCTTGCAGACGCAGTCGGAATGCCTTATGCCTCCGATTCAAGATATGTTGATTTCTATGCAAACGGCTTCTATTGGGGTTCGTACCAGATGACTGAAAAGGTTGAAACAGGTAGCTCTAACCTCGTCAGCGATGTTGACGATACAGCTTATCTCAATGATGACGGAACGGTAAACGGTGATTTCCCGTTTATCTGCGAGGTTGACTCAGGTGCAAAGGACGGCGAAGATTATTATGTTGAGTCTGCAAGCGGAAACAAAATTACAATTAAAGCTCCCGAGCTTGAAGAGGGAGATGCGGGCTATGAGGAAGTCAAAGCATATGTAAAAGAAAAGTTTGACGCTTTTTATAATTCTGTTAAGGGTAAAACTTCCGACCCGACAGACTATGCCGACGTTGAGTCACTTGCAAAGATTTATCTTATAAATGAGCTTGGAAAGAATTGGGATTCAGGCGTATCAAGCCTGTACTTTGTTTACAAGCAGGATTCAAGCGGTAAGTACAAATTCTACGGTTCTCCTGTATGGGATTACGATAATTCCCTCGGTAACGCAGTCGGCGTTGACAGAGAGCTTAAAAATATGGGCGTAAGCGACTATGAAGAATATTCGGGCTGGTGGTGCAAATACAAGGGAAAAAGCACAAACTCAAGGTCTATAAATAACGTAATGAACCTTATCTCACGCAACAACAAGGTTTATGAAAAGTCCGTTTCGGTTTGGTTTGAGGATTTCGTTCCCGTTATCAACGATTTTGCTTCCGACAGAAGTACACCGAAAGCAAGCAGTGCAACAGAAATGTACAGAGCGTATGATTATTATGCTCTTTTAAAAGACAGCGCAGAGATGAATTATCAAAGCGGCTGGTTGTTAAACACAAGCTCTTGGATAGCAGACCATTCAAGCCTTACAAAGGCTCATTATGACATTACGACGAAAACATATACCGTTGATTCGAAGGCAACAACATATACACAGGACTTTACCGGAATGTACAATTACTGCGTTGACTGGATGACAAGCCGTGCGGCATGGTTATCAAGCAAAATGGCTGACGATTACACTCCGTCGGAGAAGATCCTCGGCGATGTAAACAAAGACGGCAAGCTGTCAATTGCTGATGCAACAGACATTCAGAAGTATGCAGTTGGCAGTATATACTTTACTCCATCAAAGGTAAGCTGTGGTGACGTGAACGGAGACGGCGCAATAAATGTGCTTGACGCAACAGAAATTCAGAAGATGATAGTAAAATAACAGCATATATAAAATGAATTTCATAACAAGTGGTGGCAATTATGTCACCGCTTGTTTTTTGTTAAGAATAATTGTGGCAAAATATAAAATATTTTAGGTTATTGTGTAAATAACTTTGCTATATTGTAAAATTTAGTAACTGTTTATAAAAAATACACGAAAAATTAGTTTAAAAATTTTTGAATTTGCTTGAAATCAACATATAATTTTGGTATTATATAATTAAGAATGAAAATATAGTTAATTTGAAATGATATTATTGTGTTTTAAGGAGTTGAACGTATGAAATACAGCTTTAGCGAGGACCGCAATGCGCTTGAGTTATTTTGTGCCGGCGATTCTGTTCGTGCCTACGATTTTTTCGGCGCACACCTCGTTAATCGTGACGGCAGAGACGGCGTTGTTTTCAGAGTATGGGCGCCTAATGCTCTGAGCGTGTCGGTTGTAGGAAGCTTCAACAACTGGAATAAGACCTCCGATTATATGTACAAAATCGGAAACGGCTCATGGGAAGTGTTTATTGAGGGAATTAAGCCCTATGATATATATAAGTATTGTATTGAAACACCCTGGTTTGAAAAATGTATGAAATCAGACCCGTTTGCTTTTCACACCGAAACCCGCCCCGACAATGCGTCGATTGTCTATAATATAGCTGAATATGTATGGGGCGACGAGGGCTGGTTCGATTACCGCTCAAAGTGCGACAGCATAAAGTCGCCGATGAATATTTACGAAATTCACGCCGGTTCGTGGAAAAGGTATCCGGACGGCAATTTCTTTAATTACCGAAAGCTTGCCGATGAGCTTGTGCCGTATCTTAAAGAGATGCACTATACTCACGTTCAGCTTATGCCAATAACCGAGTATCCGTTTGACGGCAGCTGGGGCTTCCAGACAACCGGTTATTTTGCACCGACTTCACGCTACGGTACTCCCGGTGATTTTATGTACTTTGTCGATACGCTTCATAAAGAAAATATCGGCGTAATTCTCGACTGGGTTCCTTCTAATTTCCCGAAGGATCCGTTCGGACTTGTAAAATTTGACGGTACCTGTCTTTATGAAAGCGAAGACCCTTGCAAGGGTGAACGTCCTGCGTGGGGAACCTGCCTGTTTGATTTTTCAAAAAGCGAGGTAATCAGCTTTCTTGTTTCGTCTGCAATGTTCTGGATTGAAAAATTCCATATTGACGGTATGCGTGTGGGTGCGCTTTCGTCTATGCTTTATCTCGACTACGGCAAAAAAGACGGCGAGTGGACGCCGAATCAATATGGCGGCAAGGAAAATCTTGAGGCGATAAATTTCATAAAGCACCTCAATACGGCTGTTCATATGTTCCACCCCGATGTGCTTATGTTTGCCGAGGAAAACACCTCATGGCCAAAGCTCACTCATCCCGTTGAAGAGGGCGGACTCGGTTTTAACTACAAATGGAATATGGGTTGGATGAACGATATGCTCCACTATATGTCGCTCAATCCGCTATGGAGACCGTTCAATCACGATAACCTTACCTACAGCTTTTTCTATGCTTTTTCCGAGCATTTTCTGTTGCCGATTTCACACGATGAGGTTTCGCACGGCAAAGGCTCATTAATAAATAAAATGCCCGGTGAATATGACGATAAATTTTCCGCAGTCAGAGCGTTTATTACATATATGTATGCTCACCCGGGAAAGAAGCTTGTATTTATGGGTACCGAAATCGGTCAGTTTGATGAATGGGACGCTGATTCGGGCATTCAGTGGGATTTGCTTTCTTTCGAAAAACATTCGGCTTTAAAGCGTTTCTTCTGCGATTTAAACAAGTTCTATCTTGAAAATAAGCCGCTTTATGAGCTTGATGCAATCTGGAAGGGCTTTGATTGGATTCACCACGACGATTACACAAACAGCGTAATTGCGTTTAAACGAACCGACAGCGACGGTAACGAAATTATAGCCGTCTGCAACTTCCAGCCTGTAAAGCACGAAAAGTATTATATCGGTGTGCCGAAATACGGCTTGTACAGCGAAGTGTTCACATCAGACGCCAAAGAGTACGGCGGAACGGGTGTTTCAAACGGAAGTGAAATCATACCGGAGATGATGAAGATTCACGGCTGCAATCAGGGACTTCCGCTTACTCTGCCGCCACTTGGAGTAATTTATCTTAAATGTACGGGTGAGCTTGAGCCGGTTTCACAGGATTAAGTTATTTTACCCATAAGGGTTTTACGCAATACCGCTTTATAAAGCGGAAAATTGCTAATAATATGCATATGCTATAAAAATAAATCGGAGGTATTTCTAAATGTTTCCAAAACAGGAAGTAGTTGCAATGCTGCTTGCAGGCGGTCAGGGCTCACGTCTTGGCGTGCTTACAAAAAAGCTTGCAAAACCCGCCGTTCCGTTCGGCGGAAAGTATCGCATTATTGACTTTCCCTTGTCAAACTGCGTAAATTCGGGTATAGAGGCTGTGGGTATTCTTACTCAGTATCAACCGCTTGTGCTCAACGAGTATATTGGCAACGGTCAGCCGTGGGATCTTGACGGTATGCACTCGGGTGTAAACTGCTTGAGTCCCTATCAGGCTGTTGACGGCGCCGACTGGTACTCGGGCACGGCAAATGCAATTTATCAGAATATCAACTATATTGAGAGATATGACCCCGAATATGTTGTAATTCTTTCGGGCGACCATATCTACAAGATGGACTACAACAAAATGCTCGAATTTCACAAGGAAAAGGGAGCAGCCTGCACAATTGCGGTAATTGACGTTCCGCTTGATGAGGCTTCACGCTTCGGTATTCTCAATACATATGAAGACGGAAGAATCTATGAATTTGACGAAAAACCCGAGCATCCCAAGAGCACAAACGCATCTATGGGAATCTATATTTTCAGCTGGAAAGAGCTGAAAAAGTATCTTGTTGAGGACGAGGCAAAGGATAATTCAAGTCACGACTTCGGCAAGGACGTTCTGCCTGCAATGCTTGATGCAGGCGAGAAGATGTTTGCATATCCGTTTGAGGGTTACTGGAAGGACGTCGGAACAATCGACAGCCTGTGGGAGGCAAATATGGATTTGCTCGACCCGAATGTTACTCTCGACTTAAAGGACATCTATTCACGCAATCCTATGATGCCGCCTCACTATGTTTCAAGTGATGCAAGCATTCAGAATTCACTTGTAGCCGACGGCTGTAACGTTTACGGAAATCTTGAATTTTCAATTCTCTTTGCAGGCGTAACTATCGGCAAAAACGCAACGGTAAATTCTTCAATCATTATGCCCGGCGCAGTAATTGAGGAGGGTGCTGTTGTTCAGTACGCAATTGTTGCAGAAAATACGGTAGTCGGCAAAAATGCCGTAGTCGGCGAAAAGCCCGAAGATGTTACCGACCATGATAACTGGGGAATTACCGTAATCGGCGCAAATACCGTAATCGGTGAAAATGCGGTAATCAAGGCAAAGGAAATGATAGAAAGTGATACGGAGGTGACTGCAAATGAGAAGTAATAATGTTCTCGGCTTTATATTTGCCGGTACGCTTGATGAAAAAATTCCGGAGCTTTCAGCTTCCCGTACAATGGCGAGCGTTCCGATTGGCGGAAAATACCGACTGATTGACTTTGTGCTTTCAAATATGTCAAATTCAGGCATCAATAACGTAGGTATCGTTGCCAAGAGTAACTTTCTTTCTCTTATGGATCACGTAGGTTCGGGCAGTGCGTATGACCTTTCAAAGAGAAGAAGCAACCTTACAATTCTTCCTCCTTACGGCGGCAAGACATTTTCAAACTACGTTGAAACAATCTACAATATGCACGGCTACATTGAAAACAGCCGTGAGGAGTATATTCTTATCTCACCTTCAAACGTTGTGACTAATTTTGATTACAGCAATGTGTTTGATTTCCATTCAAAGAATAACGCTGACATCACGCTTATTTATAAGCACGGCGTTGTGCCGAGCGGCTATGACAGACCGCTTACACTTGACGTTGATGAAAACGGCAAGGTTAAGCAGGTTTTCATAAAACCTGAAATCGGTGATGATAAGGTAAACCAGTTCTACGGCTCTGTTCTTGTTAAGAAAGACCTTCTTATGGATGAAATAAGAAACTCTCTCAGCCTTAATCAGCTTGACGTAAAGCGTATAATTCAGAAATCAATTGAGAAATACAACGTATATGCTTATGAAAATACCGGCTACAGTGCGGCTATCAGCTCAATTAACGATTACTTTGAGTTCAATATGGACTTGATGAAAAAGGAAGTAAGAGATGAGCTGTTCAACCCCAAACGCCCGATTTTTACAAAGGTTAGGGACGACGCTCCGTCAAAATACGGTCTTACAAGCAGTGTGAAAAATTCGATTATTGCACAGGGATGTGTTATTGACGGCGAGGTTGAAAACTGCGTGCTTTCAAAGGGCGTTTATGTCGGCGAAGGTGCAAAAATAAGCAATTGCATTGTAATGCAGGATACAAAAATAGGTTGCAATACCAACCTTAATTATGTTATCATAGATAAGGATGTAACAATCAAGGACGGACGTTCACTGATGGGATTCGATTCGTATCCCATCTATATCGCAAAAAAATCTGTTGTTTAACTGGAGGAAAAACAAATGAGAATTTTATACTGTGCTTCTGAGGCAAATCCATTTTGCGGAAGCGGCGGTCTTGCCGACGTAGCAGGAAGCCTGCCCCATACACTTTGCAGAAAGGGACAGGATTGCAGAATAGTAGTTCCGCTTTACGGTACAATTCCGCAGGAGCTCAGAAATTCAATGAATTTCATTACAAACTTTACTGTACCTGTAGCATGGCGTCATCAGTACTGCGGACTTTTCTGGGCAAGATGGCATGACTGTACATACTACTTTATTGACAATGAATATTACTTCAAGCGTGGAACACTTTACGGTCATTACGACGATGCTGAAAGATTTGCTTTCTTCTCACGTGCAATTCTTGAAATGCTCCCGTATATCGATTTCCATCCCGATATTATTCACTGCAACGACTGGCAGACAGCTCTTGTGCCTGTTTACTACTATCTGTTCTATTCTCACAGACCTTGGTACTACAACATCAAGAGCCTGTTCACAATCCACAACATTCAGTATCAGGGCGAATACGGCTGGGAAGTTAACACCGAGTGCGTTGGTATTCCTGCTTCAGAAACAAAGATTCTTGAAATGAACGGCAAGCTCAATATGATGAAGGGCGCAATTGAAACCTCAACACGTGTTTCAACCGTTTCTCCGAGCTATGCGGCTGAAATCAGAGATCCGTGGTACAGCTGGGGTATGCACGATGAGCTTAATCTCCGTCACTACAAGCTGTGCGGAATCAAGAACGGCATTGACACCGTAAGCTACAACCCCGAAACCGACTATCAGCTCTACCGCAACTACTCAAAGGACGATATGAGCGGCAAGGGCGAGTGTAAGCGTGCTTTGCAGGAGCGTTTGTGCCTTGAACAGCGCTGGGATGTTCCGATTGTCGGAATGGTTACACGTCTTGTTGCACACAAGGGACTTGACCTCGTAAGAATGGGACTTGAAGAGCTTATGAACACAGAGAATATGCAGTTTGTAATTCTCGGTTCGGGCGATAAGGAGTACGAGGATTACTTCAACTATATGCAGGCTAAATATCCCGGCAGACTTTGCTTCTGTCACGGCTTTGTTCCCGAGCTTGCAAGAAAGATTTACTCGGGCGCAGATATTTTCCTTATGCCTTCTGCACAAGAGCCTTGCGGTCTTGCACAGATGATTGCTCTGCGTTACGGTACAATCCCCGTAGTACGTGAGGTAGGCGGACTTAAAGACTCCGTATTTGACAGTGCTGACAGATACGGCAACGGCTTTACATTCAAGAATTACTACACAGCAGATATGCAGCTTGCAGTAAGACGTGCTCTTTGGGGCATTCGTGATGCAGGCGGCTGGAAACAGCTTATGTGGCGTGCAATGATGAGCGACAACAGCTGGGAGCGTTCGGCGCAGGATTACATAAATCTTTACAACGATACCCTTAAATGGGCATAATCAGAAATTAACACATATTTCAGACTGCGGAAGTTTTTTCGCAGTCTGTTTTGTTTTAGTCAAGCAAGAATTAAATTAAAAATATTTTTACAAAACGCTTGACAATACGACTTTTTTTTGATAAAATACTAACTGTTGCATCGGGATGTAGCGCAGTTTGGTAGCGCACACGTCTGGGGGGCGTGGAGTCGCAAGTTCAAGTCTTGTCATCCCGACCAGCCTAATGCCTCGACACGCATTTTGCGTATCGAGGCATTATTTTTTTTATAACCTGATGACAGAAAAATTAAGTTAATTCGAGGTGATTTGTTATGAGCGAAAGACCTGATTTAGATATAACGTTAGACGGCAAAACATTCAGGGAGTATTACTATCTTAAGGAAGAGTTGGTTGATTTTTGCAGAAAGCATAATTTGCAGGCAACAGGCGGTAAGCTTGAATTGACCGACAGGATTGCAGAATTTTTAGATACGGGAAATAGAAATTATGCAACGCATATTAAAAGAAAATCACCGTCTGTAGGAGAAATTACGCTTGATACTGTAATAGAAAGCAATTTTGTGTGTTCCGAAAAGCACAGGGCATTTTATAAGGAGCATATCGGAAAGAGTTTTTCTTTTAATGTTTTATTTCAGAAATGGCTCAAAAGCAACGCAGGCAAAACCTATAGTGAGTCAATAGACGCATATTATCAGATTCTTGAGGATAAGAAGAAAAACAAAACTACTATTGACAGGCAGTTTGAATATAACACCTACATCAGAGATTTCTTCGCCGACAATAAGGGTAAAAATCTGGAACAGGCTATAAAATGCTGGAAATATAAGAAAAGCTTAAAAGGTCACAACAAGTACGAACGTGAAGATTTAAAAATACTGGATTGTCAGAGCTTGTAAAATAAGGGGTGATTCTATGACTTTCTTTTTGCAGAAAAAAGATTTTATTTTTTTAGAAAAGCGAATTCCTTATGCATATAAAATGGTAACTAATATAAATGAAATTGATGATAAAGTATTTTTTGATGTTGATAAAGTTGCTGATTTTCAGGATGAGATAACCATGGAAATAGTTGATACAGGAATGGATAATGAAGATACTGTAAATGTATTAGGTCGTGAAATGTACTTTATCTATGATACTCTTCTTGAACAAAAAAGAAAATCAATGTAATTTGCACTATAGTATATTTCGAAGTTGATCAAGTCATAATAGAAACATAATATAATGATATTTTTCAATCTGAATAACGGCAAAGGAGGAAATCAAATGCTGAGTATAGGCTGTCATCTTTCAATTTCAAACGGTTTCGAGGCTATCGGAAAGCAGGCTCTTGAAATCGGAGCAAATACATTTCAGTTTTTTACACGTAATCCGAGGGGCGGCTCCGCACGCAAGATTGAGCAAGCTGATGTTGACGCTCTAAAGTTCCTTATGAGCGAAAACGGCTTCTCGCAGATTCTTGCTCACGCACCCTACACAATGAATCTTTGCTCGGCTAAACCCGAAACAAGGGAATTTGCGCTGAACACGCTTAAAGACGATTTGCAGAGAATGGAATACCTGCCGGACAACCTCTATAATTTTCACCCCGGAAGCCATACCGGACAGGGTGTAGAAAAGGGAACAGAGCAGATAATTTCTGCGCTGAATGAAGCGATGTTCCCCGAAATGAACACAACCGTTCTGCTTGAAACAATGGCAGGCAAGGGAAGTGAAATCGGCGGAAAATTCGAGGAGCTGAAGGCAATAATAGACGGCGTTGATTATAATGAAAAAATCGGCGTGTGCCTTGATACCTGCCACGTTTTTGACGCAGGCTATGATATAGTTAATCATCTTGACGAAGTGTTTGATGAATTTGACAGCGTAATCGGACTTGACAGGCTCAAAGCCGTTCATCTAAACGACAGTATGAATTACCTCGGCTGTCACAAGGACAGACATCAGAAAATAGGCGAGGGTGCAATCGGTATTGACGCTTTCAAAAGAATAGTAAACCACCCATGTCTTAAAAATCTTCCGTTCTTCCTTGAAACTCCTAACGATATAGACGGATATGCTTATGAAATAAGGCTGTTAAAAAGTATGGTTGAATAGCGTACTTTAGGGGTGAATTTCGGCAATTTTGACAATATAATATATACAACAAAAGCACAAACTGTTGTTGACAATATATGTATAAATTACAATAAGTTTGTACATGATAAACCATAATAAATACATAATTTGGCATATTAGCTAAAAAGAAAAATACATTATTGTGCAGTTAGTGCGTTGCATAAGTATTAATATTTTGTTATTATTAATTTGAAATGGGCGATTATATGCGGATTGCCCCTTTTTCGGGACTGTAACGGCAGTTCCAAGGTAATTATATTTAGGAGTGAGACAATTGAGCAAAAAAATCATGAGCGTTATACTCGCATTATGTATGACGCTTTCTTGCCTTACCGCAGCCGGCATTGTTGCTGAGGCAAGAACAACCGAAACCGCAGAGGTTTCTGCACAGGCTACTTCCGTAGAAACGGGAGCAGATTACGGTCTTGTAGATGATGTACAGGACGGACAGATTCTTCAGTGCTGGAACTGGAGCTATAACGGCATTAAGGCTAATATGCAGAAGATTGCAGAACAGGGCTTTAGTGCTATTCAGACTTCGCCAATCCAGACAATCAAGGAAACCACACAGAACAGACAGATGTCGGGTAGCTGGTGGGTATTTTATCAGCCCTCAGATTTTAAGATTGACACATCTTCACAGAACGCATTGGGAACAAAATCTGACTTCAAGTCAATGTGTGACGAGGCGCATAAATACGGCGTAAAGGTTATTGTTGACGCAGTTCTGAATCATATGGCAAACAACGGCGACAATACACTTTCACCCACAATTCCCTCTGACATCAGAAATGATTCAAGCTGCTGGCACAGCATAACAACTAACACCTCAAACTGGAACAGCCGCTGGGATATTACACACAACTGTATGGGCGGCCTTCCCGATTTAAACACCGGTAATTCAAAAATTCAAAATTATGAAATTGCATTCCTCAAGGAATGTATCGATGCAGGTGCTGACGGATTCCGCTTTGACGGAGCAAAACACATTGAAGTTCCGAATGACAATGAAAATGCGTCAAGTAATTTCTGGTCTAATGTTCTCGGAGCTGCAACAAGCTACGCCAAAAGTTCAAGAGGCTTTACTCCGTATTACTACGGTGAAATTCTTGACTCAACAGGCGGTGGACAGAGCATTGTTAATCAGTACACAAATTATATGAGTGTTACATGTAATACTGTTTCAGACAATATTCGTAGTCAGGTCAACAGCGGTAACGCAAGCGGCGCAAAGAGAAAGGATTTCTGCTATAACGACGGCTCACAGCCTGCGGCTTCAAAAGCTGTTTTGTGGAACGAATCACACGATACATACGCAAACGGCTCTTCAAGAGGACAGAGCGATACAACTCTTAAAAAGACATGGGCATTAGTTGGCTCAAGAGCACAGGCCTGCGGTATGTACCTCGCTCGTCCGAGCAGCTACTCAAACCAGATTGGTACAGCAAGCGTAACTGCATGGGGCGACGTTGAAGTAAAGGCTGTAAACCAGTTCAAGAATTACTTTGTCGGTAAGACAGAGTATCCCTCGAGTGAAGGCTCAATCGCATATAACGAGCGTGGCACAGAGGGCGTTGTTCTTGTAAACTGCGGCGGTTCTTCAACATCAGTAAGCGTAACTGCACACAAAATGGCAGCAGGTACTTACACAGACCAGATTACAGGCAACACATTTACAGTATCAAACGGCAAAATCAGCGGTAAAATCGGCAGCACGGGTGTAGCTGTTGTTTACAACGCAAAGCCTGCAGGTCCTTCCGCTTCCGTAACTCCCGGTTCACAGAGCTACAATACAGATACATTAACACTTACACTTAACTATAAGAATGCAACAAGCGGTCAGTATTCAATTGACGGCGGTTCATACCAGAGCTTTACAGACGGAAAGACAATCACAATCGGTTCAGGTCTTGCTTACGGCACAAAGACAACTGTATCAGTAAAGGCAACTGACGGCACAACAACCTCTGATATTCAGACATATACCTACACAAAGGTTGACCCGAGCCTTGTTCAGAAGGTATACTTTGATAATTCATCATACAACTGGTCAAGCGTTTATGCATATATCTATGCAGATTCATCAACAAACAACGGTGCATGGCCCGGTGCACAGATGACAAAGGATTCAGCAACAGGCTACTATGTTATTGAAGTTCCCGAGGAACTCTCTAATGGCTATGTAATCTTAACCGAGAGCAAGGACGCTACATCAAATCGTTATCCTGCCGACGGCGAAACAGGCATGGCTCTCAACGGAAAAACAATGATTATGAGAGCTAACCACAGCTGGGAAGAGTACACAGTAACTCCGGCAACAACTGCCGCTCCCACAACACAGCCTACAACAGCTGTACCGACAACTGTTCCTGTAACAACAGTTCCTGCTGATAAGGTGCTTATCGGCGATACTAACATTGACGGTAAAATCACAATCAGCGACGCTACTGAAATTCAGTACCATATCAGTGAGTATAGCACTTTAACGGGCGATAATGCCATTGCGGCAGACACTGATAAGAACGGTACAATAAACATCAAGGATGCTACAGTAATTCAGTATTACCTCGTTGGTTTAACTGAGTCAGCCGGACATTGCGGAGAATATACAGGAGGAGAAACTCCTACAACCCAGCCCACAACTGCTCCTTCAGGCGATTATGTATATTACTACAATTCAAACGGCTGGAGCAGCGTAAATGCTTACTACTGGAGCGATGATAATACATCATTAACTAAATGGCCCGGCGTAGATATGGAAAGCGTAGGTAATAACGTTTATCGCACAAAGTATCCGTCAGCTGCAACGTATATCATCTTTAGCAATAACGGCAGTAATCAGACCTCAACCATCACACTCAGCGGTGCAAACAAGATTTACAAAAACGGCAGCTGGTCAACATATAACGGCTGAATATAAATCAGGTTAAATTTTATATTAAAAAATTATCCCCCGAAGCATTGAGCTACGGGGGATTTTTGTGCGCTAAAAAGTGATAAATTCAATTTCCGACATTTTATATTTTTTTCTGTACAGACTCGGCGTGATAGAATAGTATCTTTTAAATTCTCTGTTAAAAAGCGAAAGGTTAAAGAATCCGCAGGTGTGAGCAATCTGCAAAATGCTTTCATCGGTTTCTTTCAGCATATTTGCGGCGTTGTTCAGACGAAGAATTTTTATGTATTCAACGCAGGTCATTTTTGTACATTCCTTAAACAGCTTCATAAAGTAGCTTGAACTTAATCCAACGTGAGATGCAATTTCGTCAATCGTAAGCTTGCCTGATGCATTCTGCTGAATATAGCTGATGGACTGTTTTACAATGCTTTTTGTTTCAATGTGGTTTGACGACTGTGACGACATAGAAAGATAATTGTTCTTGTACAGCTCAATAAAAAAGTCGAATAAATTACGTTTGATTTCAAGCTGAAAAAACGGTCCTCGCCTTTCAACGCAGGAATCTATCAGGTGCAGAGGCGCTCTCAACTGCTCATATCCCTCGTTTTGCATATGTATAACGGGCAATTCCACCTTTGTGTTAATCAACTCGGTAAAGAATTTATCAGTGTTGTATTCATTGTTTTTTGACATAAGGTAGTCGTTATCAACCATATAGCAAATATCAACGAGGTCGTTGTTTTCGGATTTTCCGCTGTGAATAATTCTGGGAGCAATAAAAATAATATCGCCTTTCCCAACGTTGTATTCGGTGTCGTCGATAAAGAAGCTTCCGCTACCGCTGACAACATAGTGTATTTCAATTTCCTCGTGCCAGTGAAACTGAAACCCCGAAAAGCCGTCGGAATAGTCAAATTGGTAATAACGAAACGGCATATCCGATTCCTTAATTTCAGTCTCTTCGTCATTCGGATTTTCAATGATTTTTTTCATAAAAGCCTCAAATAAAATAGGATAGTATCACTAATGAATATTTTAGTACAAGATATTTCAAATATATTATAATATAATAGTCTAGGTATGACAAGAGTCAAATCTTGTCGAAATTTTAGAAGTTGGAGAAATTAAGTATGAAATGGAGTAAGAAAATCATCAGCTCGTTGCTTGCTGCCGGTTTGGTAATGTCATCATCCGTTGTCGGATTTTCAGCAGTAACGACAAGCAGCAGTGAAGTTGCAGCTTCGTCTACTGTCGACTTCGAACAGCCTGATAACGTTCAGGAAGGCGTTATCCTTCACTGCTGGAACTGGTCGTACAACAACATCAAAAAATATCTTCCCCAGATTGCTGCGGCAGGCTACACTGCTGTTCAGACATCACCGGTAACACAGCCGAAGGACTATTACTGGGAGGGTACAGCCTACGGTAATGTCGGAATCCCCGACGGTATAGGCGGAAACGACGGCAACTGGTGGAAAAGCTATCAGCCCGTAACCGAAGAAATCTGCGACAACGGTCACACTTGGTATGGCACAAAGGCTGAATTCAAGGCTATGTGCGATGAAGCCGAAAAGTACGGAATCAAGGTTATAGTTGATATTGTTGCAAACCATATGGGTAATATTCAGGGCTGGAAAATCGGCTCTGTTGAAGAGGTAATGGGAGATATTTCACCTCAGGTGGGAACATTCTGGAATCCCGATATGCTCACAGATCCCTCTTACTGGCACATAAGTACAAGCTGGGTGCATTCAAGCGACGGACGTTTTGACGTTACTCAGGGTAATATGGGTATGCCCGACCTTAACACGGGTGACAAAAAGGTTCAGAATATGATTCTCAACCTTCTCAAGGAATGTATAGATAACGGTGCTGACGGATTCAGATTTGACGCCGCAAAGCACATTGAAACCCCGAAAGATGACGCTGCTTTTGCAAGTGATTTCTGGGATGTAGTTCTTGACGGCGCAACAAGCTATGCAAAGAGCACAAAGAACTTTACTCCTTACTATTACGGTGAGGTTCTCAACAGAATTGACAGCAATGCGGCTGAAAATTATTATTTGAGCAAGATGTCCGTTACCGACAACTCAACAGGCGACAACATCAGAAACTCGCTTAAATACGGTCAGGTCGGCGGTGCTTCAAACTCCGGCTACTGCGGTTATGCTCACGGTCAGGGTAACAAAGTAGTTCTCTGGGCTGAATCTCACGATACATATATGGGCGGCGGCTCTTCATACGACTGCAATGACTCGACAATCAACAAGGCTTGGGCAATTGTAGCTTCAAGAAAAGATTCTACAGGTCTTTATTTTGCAAGACCTTTCTATTCATACGAAAGACTTAACGATGACCAGAACGGTTACGATGCAAGAAAAGACCCGAATCAGCTGGCTAAAGAAATCAGACAGACACAGATGGGTGAGGTCGGAACATTAACATGGATGGATACCTGCGTTGCAGAAGTTAACCGTTTCAGAAACCACTTTGTAGGTCAGAGCGAAAGCCTCGGTAATTCGGGTGACTCACTCTTCTATAACGTAAGAGGCAACAGCGGTGTTGTTATTGTAAGCACAAAGGGTGCAGGCGACGTAAGCGTAAGTCTCGGCGGCAAGATGAAGGATGGTACATATACCGATCAGGTATCAGGCAATACATTCACTGTTTCAGGCGGAACAATCAAAGGTACAATCGGAAACGAAGACGGTATTGCAGTTGTTTACAACACTACATCAGTGCCGAGAAGTACAATTGAAGCTCCCAGGGAGAACTTTGCCGCTGAATCAATCGACATCACAGTCGGTCTTGATAATGCAACAAAGGGTACATACAGCATCAACGGCGGTGCCGCTGTAACATACACAAAGGACACAACCTTTACTATCGGTGCAGGTGATGCAATCGGAACAGAGTACACTGTTGTTCTTACCGCTACAGATGGTACAAACTCAACATCGGCTACCTACACCTTTACAAAGGAAAGTAAGGAAGTTACATATCCCACAGATCCGGGCTATTCGGCTCCTACAACAGTACCTGCAACAACTGCACAGCCTGCAACAACCCAGCCGGCTACAACAGCTACACAGCCGACTACTCAGCCGCAGAACAGAGTGCTTATCGGCGACGCTGACTTAAACGGTAAAATAACAATTTCTGACGCAACGGCAGTTCAGCTTCATTCTTCTGAAAGCAGTACGCTCACCGGTGACGCTCTTACAGCGGCTGATGTTGACAAGAACGGTCAGATTAACATCAAGGATGCAACTGCTATCCAGTATTATCTTGCAGAGCTTACATATGCAGGCTCCTACTGCGGAACATATACAGGCGGCGAAACTCCCACAGAGCCTGAAACAACAACTGCAACTGAGCCGGTTTCTAAGAATTACCTCTATTACAAGAATACCACTAACTGGAGCAAGGTAATGGCTTATTACTGGAGCGACAGCAATACAAAAATGACAACATGGCCGGGCGTTGCAACCGAAAGCCTCGGCAACAATGTTTATCGTGTAGAAGTTCCGAGTGACGCTACTTTCATTATTTTCAATAATGGCAGCGACAGCAAAAAAACACTCGATTTGACAATCAGCGGTATGAACAAGATTTACGAAAACGGTTCATGGTCTGACTATAACGGTTAATCAGCTCATTTGTCTCACTTTATAAATATAAGGAAAAATCCTCCGAAGTTTTCGGAGGATTTTTTCTGTTTTTTCACAGTCTTTTCTTGTATTTTTCAAAATAATATGATAAATCCAGAATGAAAAAACAGTATCAGGAAATATGTACTGCACAGGTTGCGGTAAGCATTGTTCACTTTTAAGTCCAAGGTGCGGCAGGGGAGAAATGCAGGCTCAGCAGGCAGAAAATCAATATAATGAGATGTATTATTCAAGTTCATATTAAACTGTCATAAACACGTACATTTTCAGTTTTGTATTCCTTCGCTATATATAAAGATGAAAGGGCAGACGCAACGTCTGCCCTTATATTATGAACATCCTCAGCCAAAAAGCTTATTTTCAGTGACGGTTACTCATTTATCAGCAACCGCAACCGCAGCTGTTGTTGTTGTCACAACCATTGTTGCCGCAGCAGCAGAGGATGATGATAAGAAGAATGATCCAAGTACAGCAATTGCCGTTTCCGTTTCCGAAAAAGTTACACATACGCTTTCCTCCTTTCGTTTACATTACCATATTATTATAAAATCATAAATCGGTTACAGTGATTTTGTATCTTGTATATATTTCTGAAAAACAGCCTGGCATTCAAGAAGCTAAACGATAATTTAGCCGAGTGCCTCGGCTCGCAAATCGAGTGGAAAAGTCAGTTTGTTTGGAGAAAATTGTAGCC
>DPHV01000037.1:4600-51274 GCA_003521625.1 Ruminococcus sp. | reverse complement strand
CAGTCAAGACTGTTCCCTACACTTTAAAATTAAACATTGTCAATATATCAAAACTTGTTCAGCAAACAAACCTTTCCGAACAGCACGCACTATTATAAATTTGGAGCGTAGCGACCCTTAACTCCACTCTTCACTCTCCACTCTCCACACTAAATTATAGTTTATCTCATTAAATAAGCCAAAATTAAAAACTTAATTAAAGGGATAATCAGATTAAAATAATTTCTGAATTTTCACATAAATTCTGTTTACCTTATTGAAAAGATGTGGTACAATATTATAAATATGTGCTGAATTAAAAAACGAACAGCTTTAATTCAAACAGGAGGTTTATTTTAATATGCCAAATACACAAGCTCTGAAAAAGGCAAAGGCGCCCACGCTTAGGGAGCAGGGTAGGTTCAAGGCTTTTTTCTCAAACAACCTTTTCATCATACTTGCGTTTTTAGTGCCGTTTGTGCTGATGACAACGGCGTTTGCGCTGATGAAGGTATCGCCGTTCGGCGACCAGCAGATTCTTGTAACGGATTTGTGGCATCAGTACTTTCCGTTCCTCGTTGACTTTCAGGACAAGCTAAAGCACGGCGAATCGCTGTTCTGGTCGTGGACGCAGGGTGCCGGCGTAAACTACTTTGCGCTGATGTCGTACTACCTTGCAAGTCCTTTGAACTTTGTTTCGTTATTCATTCCGAGCGAATGGCTCAGAGAATTTCTGATGTTCTCGGTTGTCATAAAGGTTGCCTGCGCAGGTATGTTTATGGCGATTTTTCTCCGCAGTGTATTCAAGAAAAACGATTTTTCACTCGTTCTGTTCGGCTGTTGTTTCTCGTTCTGCGCATTCTTTATGGGCTACTACTGGAACACAATCTGGCTTGATACCGTCTGCATTACCCCGCTTGTCGTGCTCGGTGCGGTTAAGCTATTAACCGAAAACAAGTTCCGCCTTTATGTTGTAACGCTTGCGCTTTCGCTCCTTGCAAACTACTACATAGGACTTTTTACCTGCATTTTTGTACTGCTTATTTTTATCGCATACAATATTGTAAAGTGGGAGAACGTAAAGACCTTCTTTACAAAGCTTCTGAGAATGGGCGTGTTCTCGCTTATCGCAATCGGAATTACAGCGTTTTTCCTGTTGCCTGCATTCTTTGGCTTGCAGAACACAAACGCATCGGGCAGTTCGTTCCCGTCAACGTTCAGCATCAACATCGGCAAGTCCAATGATTTGCTCGGCGTACTGACGGCAATTCAGCAGATTCTTTCAAACTTCATCACGTTTATTTCTCCTGCTACAAAAGAGGCAGACGCATTGCCGAACATCGCCTGCGGCACTGTTTCAATTGTGCTCGGCATACTTTTCCTCACCTCAAAGAAAATCAGGCTCAAGGAAAAAATTGTGGATATGTGCCTAATCTTCTTTATGATTTTAAGCTGTATCATCAGACAGCTTGACTACATCTGGCACGGCTTCCACTTTACAAATATGATTCCCTACCGTTTCAGCTACCTTATCAGCTTTGTGCTTGTTGTAATGGCATTCAGAGCGTTTATGCTGATTGATTTCAGCTCGTGCTGGGACGTTCTGCTGGCGGCACTGGGCTCGGCGCTTGTTATCCTGTTTGCAATCGGCACGCAGAAGGATTATGCAATCATCGGAACGGCAGTTGTTGCCCTTGTGGTATGCACAATGCTCTTCCTGTATACAAGAAGAATAGTTCCTAAACAGGTGCTTCTGATTGTGCTTGCCGTCGTCGTAATCGGAGAAAGCGGTGCAACGGCGTATATCGGCGTAAAAACCACAACGGTTACCGGCACATACGACTACCCCCGAGGCGGCGAAACCACCAAACAGGTTATTGACTATATGAACAGCCTTGAGGAAAACACGACAGAATTATGGCGTGCAGAAACAACCTCAACACAGACGCTCAACGACGGCTCGCTCAACGGCTACAACGGTCTTTCAATGTTCAACTCAATGGCTAATGTTGACACAACACGCTTCTTTGAGAACTTCGGTATGATGGGCTGGAAGAGCGGCAACAGATACACCTACGCCGAGGGCTCGCCCGTTACAAATGTGTTTATGAATCTGAAATACATCATTTCACGTGACGGAATTTACCGCAACACCTACGATTTGTCAGAGGCTTATGCGGTGGGCAACGAAAAGCTGTTGAAGAACGAACACTACATTCCTATGGGATTTATGGTGAATAATAATCTTACGCAGTGGGTTGAAAACGACAACGAGGATCAGTTCAATCCGTTTGACCAGCAAAACGAATTCTTCAAGCTCGCAACGGGAATTAACGAGAATGTATACACCTCGCTTGACGTTGTTTCACAGGGACATTATGATTACGAAAAATTCCCCGTAAGCAAAACCTCATACGGCAATTATTCGTTCAGCTGTACAGATGCATCAATCACCCCCCACGTAAAATGGAATTACGAGGCTCCCGAGGACGGACTGTACTGTATGTACGCCAAAATTTCAGGAGGTGACAATGTTACGGTAATGCAGAACGACGCCGCACAAGGCTCCACCTACGGAATGGGACGTCCGTATATTGCCTGCATAGGCTACTTTAACAAGGGCGACAAGATTTCGGTTTATTCCCAGCTTGAGCAGGGACAGTCAGGCTCGGCACAGGTTTACGTAAATCTTCTCAATCAGGACGTTTTTGAGAAAGGCTATGAAAAGGTCAGCAAGGACGTTATGACAACGACAAGTCTTACGGGAAGCTCAATGGAGGGCACAATTGACGTAAGCGAGGACGGCTTGTTCTATACCTCTATTCCCTATGAGGAGGGCTGGACAGCTGTTGTTGACGGCAAAGAGGTTGAAATTACTCCTGTAGGCGGTTCGCTTTTAGCGTTCCCGCTTTCAAAGGGAAGTCACGAAATCAAGCTGTGCTATTATCCCAAGGGCTTCTGGCCGGGATTTGCAGTAACGGCAATATGCCTGCTGACGTTTGCAGGACTCTGCACCTACACGTACATTATTAAAAAGAAAAAGAAATCAACCGTAAAAGAAAAGTAATCTGGTATTTAATTAAAAACAAAGGTCGGAACATCGCAGTACAGCGGTGCTCCGACCTTTTTAGTTTGGAGTGTGGAATTTGGAGTGTGAAGTGTGGAGTGTGGAGTTAATGGTCGCTGCGCTCCGAATTTATAATGTTGCGTATTGTTCGGAAAGGTTTGTTTGCCTTGGGTTGGTTGATATATTGGCAACGTTTCGGGACGTCTGGGAAGCCGTCCCCTACAGATATACAATCAAGCGTTTATTGTATATCTGTAGCGAGCTACGATAGTAAACAAAACGATTGCTGTTAAAACAACAACCGCACCCATATTCGGGTGCGGTTGCTTTGTATTGTATCTTATTTCTATTGTATCTATTTTTTATGAATTTACAATTGCACGCTGGATCTCAGTTGCGTCTATTACATTTATAAAGCCGTTCTGGTCAAAGTCTGCAAGCTTTTTCTGCTCGTCTGTTAGTGTAATAAGGTCAACGTTTGCTTTGAGAATCATCGTTGAGTCTGCTACGGTGATTTTGCCGTCAAGGTTTACGTCGCCGAGCTGATACTCACTGCCCGAACCGACAAAATCAATTGAATTATTATCTGCATAGGTCTGGGCGGCACTTCCGTTTTCACCGTAGATTACAATGTCGTTGTAACGGTTAATCAGCGGAAAGTCAAACAAATCTATACCAAAATCCGTGTCCTGACCGGCATTGAAAATCTGCTGTTTTGTTGCGCACTTGATAATCAGAGTTTCCTGACCTTCAAAGCAGAAAATGTCATATTCGCAGTCTGCAAAATATGTATCGGCATAGTCGGTGTAGTCGCTTGTCTGATGCTCTTCGCTGTAGTCAACTGCGAAAACGTCTGTTGTGTAATTATCGTCCTCAAAATAAAGCTCTTTGTAGAGGTCATAGTAAATTCCGTCTGCGCCGTAGAAATAAACGTAGCCTGCCGAATCGTCCTCCGTAGCGGCTTTGATTTGGTTGAATGTTGCATTGACACGCATAGTGTAGGACGCATAATCAACAACGTAGTCGGTTCTTCCGCCGAAGTATTTTTTGCTCAATTCCTCGCAGAGAGAATCAAGCTCGTTGTCGGTATCGGCGTAGACATCAATTACAACGCTCATTTCCGCATCATTTCCTGCATATTCTGCAAAGTCATACACATCTTCCGAAATATATGAATCTCTCTCGTACAACAGCTCAATCCATATGTCTTCAACGTCCTGCATTGAATAAATCTGTGCCTTTGTAAGCGTAGCATAAGCTGTTCCCATTTCATCGTCATATTCGTAGTCTGCACACTCCGAAAGATATTCAGCCTGCAACTCATCGCTTTGTGATTTAGTGTCTTCGCCGTAAAATTGGATACAAACCAGAAAAGTGTCATCGTCTTCTGCATTGGCAAGCTTATATGAAAGCCTTGAGTTATATACGTTATCCGGAACATTGTGGTTATCGCCGTAAGCGTTGGGGTCAAAGCAATAGCCGAATGCGTAGTCGCCGATTGAATTAACTGTTTTCGGAACAGTAACCGATGACGGGTGAATAGTTCCGAGGAGCGCATAGTCAGCAACAGCGGTCACGGTTTTGCCGTTAATCGTTTCGGGAATAACAACAGGCTGCTCTTTATAATCTTCCTCATAATTGTAATAGTCGGGAACATAGCAATGATTAACAAGCGTTAATGTATTGTCGGGATTGTTTCTGTAAACGAGGTAATCCTTGCAGAAAAGCTCTGGCAGGTCGTAATCCTCGGGATAACTGAGAGTTGTCTGCGAAGTGTAGTAGTCATAACCATAGCAAGAAGCATCAACCATAATGTAATCGCCAATATAGTTGAGCACTCTGATATAAACTTCTGAATTTATTCCGACTGAAATTTCGGCTGATGTAAAGCTTACAGCCAATGAATCGGAATAGTCTTCAGTATTAACCTCGTCAACATTATCCGCAGAAACCGTAAAGGTTTTGGATGAGCTGTCGGTGTAGTCTACTTTAATCTGAATGCCGTAGAGCATTTCCTCGGGACTTTTTGTGTAAATGTCGTCGGGCACCTCGGCAATCTCAATTGATGAAACAGACTTTGTCAAAGCGGCTGACGTTGTAACTGCCGAAAAGCAGGTAAGAGTCATCAGCACAGCAAGAAGCACCGATAAAATTCTTAATTTTTTCATTTTAATTCTCCTTTTATTTGTTTTTATTTTTTACAGCAATAAGCATATTGTGCTAATCTGATAAAATAATAATACAATACAGTGCAAAAAATGTCAATATTTTCTTAAATATAAGGAAGAATTTTATACGGTAATGCCTGACAAACGATAATTTAGCGTTGGAATTACATTAAGAATATTGTATGCCAACATCGTAGGGGCGGATTTGCATATCCGCCCGTGTTGCAGAAACGTTTGGTTTACTTGGGCGGATATGCAAATCCGCCCCTACATCAACATCGCTATAATACGCCGCAAATTATAGTTTAAATTGGTTATAAATTGTTTTCGTCATAAACCGCACGACAGCCGCCGATGAATTTCGGGCGTGTTCTTGCGGCAAGCAGGATTGCACTGCCGATATGGTCAAGCGTGAGCCTTACGGGAACGGCGACCTTTTTCAGGTGCATACCGATAAGAGTTCCGCCGATGTCAAGACCTGCGTCAGCCTTGATTTCCTCGAGTGCAACGGGATTTTTAAAGGTGCGGTAGGCGGTTGTACCGAACGAGCCGCCCGCCTTTGGCTGGGGAACTACGTTGACAGGCTCGCAGAACGGAACAGCGTCTTTTTCAACAATAATCGCTCTGTTGAGGTGTTCACAACACTGTGCGGCAAGGAAAATTCCACGCTCCTCTAAGACGGGGTAAATTCCGTCAAACACAGCCTGAGCCGTTTCAAGGCTGGAATTTTTGCCGATTACGCCGCCCGAAACCTCGCTTGACGAACAGCCGACAACCATAATGTCGCCGCTTTTCAGCTTTGCGATTTCGCACAATTCAAGTGTTGCCTGACGTGCCTGATTTTTGATTTTTTCTAATTCGTTATCCATAAAATCATCTCCGATTTTTATCTATAAATTCAATCGCCTGCGACAAATCATCGCAAAGGCAGTCAATCATAGGTATTATTTCCTGTGTCGGCTGTAAATAATCGGGCACCATAACGGTTATCATTCCTGCCGAATGCGCCGACTTTATGCCGTTTATGCTGTCCTCAAAGGCAACGCATTCCTTCGGCGAAAGTGAAAGCTTTTCCGCCGCCGTTAAGAAAATCTCGGGGTGCGGCTTGCCGTTTTTTACGTCGTCACCGCAGACGAATGCGTCGAAATAGTCATACACGCCTGCCATTTTTATTATTTTGTGAGCCGTCTGTGCCGAGGTGGATGTGGCAACGGCAATTTTAAAGCCGTTTGCTTTGAGAAACTCAAGAAGCTCTACAAGCCCCTTTTTAATCGGAACGCCCTCCTCGGAAACACGTTTGAGGAAAATCTCACGGCTTTTCTGCTTGAGCGGCTTGTAGCAAAAACGCTCGCCGTAGAGGCTGTTGTAGTAGCTTTCAGCCATATCGGTGCGCAGACCGATGGTGTTCTTGAAAATATCGAGGTTATAGTCAAATCCAAGCTCGTCCATCATCATCTGCCACGTTTCGTAAACAAGGCGTTCGCTGTCGAACATCAGACCGTCCATATCAAAAACTGCGCCGTTAATCATCATACAACTCCCTGTTTTATATTAATGCGGAATGCGTAATTCCGAATTAATTTTTTCTCAACCGTTCTTATCCCTGGGCTTTTTCTTAACCGTAACTGCGTCAAGCTCAAACCAGAACGTGCTGCCCTTGCCGAGCGTACTGCGTACGCCGTAACGTGCGCCGTGTGCGTCGAGAATCGACTTTACAATTGAAAGCCCGAGTCCCGTTCCGATTACGCCTCGCTTGTGCTGTTTGTCAACCTTGTAGTATCTGTCCCAGATATACTCGAGCTTGTCGGCAGGAATACCCTCGCCGAAGTCGGTGACTTCAATCTTCACCTTTTTATCCTTAACGCTCTGTACAACCTTAACCGTCTTGTCCTCGCCTGCGTGATTAATTGCGTTGTTGACAAGGTTATATATTACCTGCGAAATCTTAAGCTCGTCGGCAAATACCCACACGTTCTCACTGCTTTCAAACGTGATGTTATAGCCGTCCTGCTCCTTCAGCTTTGAATATCTTTCAAAAATACCGTTTACGCTGTCGGTAAGGCAGAACCGTGTTTTCTCGGGCTGAATTGCACCCGACCGGAGCTTTGATAAATCGAGCAAATCATTTACAAGACTTGAAAGACGTGTTGCCTCGTCAATGATAATCTGAATATTCTCGGGGGTGTTCTCGCCGGGCAGGTCACGCATTACCTCGCCGTAGCCTGTAATCATAGTCAGCGGCGTTCTCAAATCGTGCGAAATGTTCGCAATAAGCTCCTGCTGCAGCTTTTCGGTTGCGGCAAGCTCTGTCTTTGCATAATTGAGAGTGTCGTTAAGCTCCTCAACCTCAAGATAACCTGTTGCGTCAAAATCAACGTCGTAATTCTTCTTTGCAAGCTCCTTAGCCGCACTGTTGGTCTTTGAGATCGGACGTGCTATCTTCCTTGTAACATAAATTGAAAGAATAACCGCCAGAATGATGAATACAACCGACACAATAAACATCTGGTCTTTTATAATTTCAACCGTATTGTTCAGCGGAGTGATTGACGAGGTAACAATGAGGAAGCACTCGCTTGAATCCCGAAGCTCGATTATGTCGGCATACACCATATTCTGAACATTGCTTTTGCCGTTGCCCGAGTAGTGAATTTCCGAACGTGGAGAGTCGGGAGACGCTAAAAAGCTTATCATTCTGTCAATGCTCTGCTGTGCTATGCTCCTGTCACGCTTGTTTGTAACGCACATATACTGACCGCCGTTCTCGACTGCGCTCTTGTAGTACGAATAAACGTCGTGATACTCAAAATTAAGCTCGGTTGCAGGGTTGTCGTACTCGCAGTCATACATAAGCTTAAACAGCGTTGACGACGAGTCGTATACATAAACCGAAAGCGAATTGTAGCTTGCAACGTTTTCGATTGTGCCCTGAACGTTCTTGTTTTCCTGAATTGACTTTGAAATTATCGAGGCGTTTTTTTCAACCTGCGCCGACTTTGTCGTTGTGTAGAACGACTCAAGAAAGAACGTCTGAAACACCCACAAAACGACAAGAATTATCAAGCCGTAGAGCAAAAAGTAGCACAACAGCTTGAAATTAAGCGGTATATTTTTTCTGCTAATTCGTTTCAAAGCGGTAGCCGACTCCTCTCAGGGTTACAATGCACTTGCTGTATTCGCCGAGGCTCTTGCGCAAAAGCTTGATGTGGGTATCGAGCGTTCTTTCGTCACCGAAGAAATCGTATCCCCATACCTCGCTTATCAGCTTTTCACGTGTGAGGGCAAGGCCTTTGTTCTTGACCATATAAAAGAACAACTCGTACTCCTTTGGAGTCATCTCAATTCTCTTGCCGTCAATTGTGACAATTCTTGCGGAAAAGTCAACCGACAGTCCCTCGTAGGTGAATACGTCCTTTTTCACCTGTTCGCCCTGCTCACCGCCGTTTGAACGCTTGATAACGGCGGCAACACGCATCATAAGCTCTTTGGGTGAAAACGGCTTTACAACATAGTCGTCGCTTCCAAGCTCAAAGCCGTGGATTTTGTCGTATTCCTCTCCCCTTGCGGAAAGCATAATAATCGGGGTTGAGCGGAATTTTCTGATTTCCCTGCAGGCGGAAAAGCCGTCAAGCTCGGGCATCATAACGTCCATAATGATGAGGTCAAACTCCTCCTTGCGGCAGATCTCGATTGCCTGCATTCCGTCAACGGCTTCCTCAACGGTGTAGCCCTCAAACTCCGCATATTTGCGGATAATCTGTCTTATTCTGAATTCATCGTCAACTACAAGTAACCTGCTCATTTTGTCCTCTCCTTTGAACGGTAATTTTTAGCCATAATTATTTTATCGTGCGAATGTGATAAAATTATGTAATTTTTGAAAAAGTTTTGAAAACTATCTTGATTATAACACACAAATTCCGATATTGAAATAGTGTTGAAAAAGTTATATAATGATATTGTTAAATTTTAAACAAATTAGCTTGCAGAGAGGAATTGGCATATGGAAATAAGACGTATAAAAGCCTGTGATGTTACAGCCGCCGTAAAAAAGCTTTTTATGGACTGCAACTATTTTATCGGCAACGATATTATGAACGCACTTGAAACCGCCTGCAAAAACGAGCAGTCACCTGTCGGAAAGAGCGTTCTGTCGCAGATTATCGAAAACGACAAAATCGCCGCAAAGGAGGAAATTCCGCTTTGTCAGGACACGGGAATGTCGGTGCTGTTCGTTGAGTACGGCGACAAGGTTGTTATTGAGGACGGAAGCTTTGACGAAGCCGTCAACGAGGGTGTTCGTCAGGCGTACTCTGACGGCTGTCTGCGCAAGAGCGTTGTAGCAGACCCTGTTTTTGACAGGGTGAACACTCGTGACAACACGCCTGCGATTATCCACACGAAGATTGTAAGCGGCAATACAATTAGAATCACCGCCGGCGGCAAGGGCTTCGGCAGTGAAAATATGTCGGCAATCAAAATGCTTACTCCGTCCTACGGTGTTGAGGGCGTAAAGCAGTTTATTCTCGATACGGTTTTCAAGGCAGGCCCCAACCCCTGTCCTCCGATTGTTGTCGGAGTGGGAATAGGCGGCACGTTTGAACGTGCGGCACAGCTTGCAAAGAAGGCTACGTTCCGACCGATTGACACCAAAAACGAGGACGAGCGTTACGCCGCACTTGAGGATGAGCTTTTAAGCGAAATCAACAAAATGGGCTTCGGTCCTGCCGGACTGGGCGGCAACACAACCGCAATCGGCGTGAATATTGAAACCTCGCCCACACATATTGCAGGAATGCCTGTTGCGGTAAACATCTGCTGTCACGCCGCAAGACACGCAAGCACAACAATCTGACGGAGGACTGAAATGGCTAAAAAAATTACACTTCCGATTACGGACGAAGATATTAAAAATTTAAAAGCAGGCGACAGCGTTCTGCTTACGGGCACGATTCTCACAGGCAGGGACGCCGCACACAAAAGGCTTTTTGAGCTTATTGAACAGGGCAAGGAGCTGCCGATTGACGTTAATGGCGAGCTGATTTACTATGTAGGCCCTGCACCGGCAAAGGAAGGCTATGCAGTAGGCCCCGCAGGTCCTACTTCAAGCTACAGAATGGATAAGTACGCACCTGCACTGCTTGACCTCGGTTTAAAGGGTATGATTGGCAAGGGCGCAAGGAACAAAGATGTTATCGACTCAATCGTGAAAAACAAGTGCGTGTACTTCGCCGCAATAGGCGGAGCGGCGGCGCTGATTGCAAAGAGCATTAAGTCGGAGGAGCTTCTCTGCTACGAGGATTTGGGAACGGAGGCTGTACGCAGATACACCGTTGAGGACTTCCCGTGCATTGTCGCAATCGACAGCGAGGGAAACAATGTGTACGAAACTGAACCATTAAAATATAGAAAAATAAGCAATTGATTTATTTTCTGTTTTCTGTTTATCCTTTTTAATCAGCCTTAATTAATAATATAAACCATAATTTAGCATTGGAATTACATTAAGAATATTGTATGCCAACATCGTAGGGGCGGATTTGCATATCCGCCCGTGTTGCAGAAACGTTTGGTTTACTTGGGCGGATATGCAAATCCGCCCCTACATCAACATCGCTATAATACGCCGCAAATTATAGTTTAGCTTACTAAAAGGGAAAATCATATAATATTTTTAATTATAGTAACCATAAAAAAATAACCGCCCAACTGCTTGCCAATAGTTGAACGGTTATTTATTAATCTTTTCAATTTTACAAGCTAACCGCTTTTAACGGTTGCCCTGTAACCTTATTATATATCACTTAAATTCATATGTCAATATACTAATTTAAGCAAAGTTCAGGCTTTGCTTTTTTGTTTTATATAAAATCACTCGGCTAAAACAGCTTGTATATTTTCAATGAACGTTTTTCCAAATCAACAACGCCAAGTCCGAGGAAGTTGTTTTCCCTGTTCTTTACTCTGAAAATTTCGCCGTCTTTTACGTCAAGCTTTTTCAGGCACGTTCTGTCAATGTCGAGTGCGCCGCCGTTTGAAAATCGCCTTGCCTGTGCGTCAGACACGCTTACATATCCAAGGCTTTCAAAAAGGCTCTCAACGCTTAACAGCTTTTCTTCAAGCTTGCCGCTTTCTGAAAGCTCTCTTGCCCTGTCAAGCGTTATGCAGTCCGAGATGTCAAAGCCGCAAGCTGACGTTCTCTTAAGTCCCGTCATAACTGCGCCGACTCCGAGTTTTCTGCCTATATCGTCAATCAGCGTGCGGATATACGTTCCTTTTGAGCAGGCAACCTTTAATGCTCCGTTCTGCGTTTCTTCGTCAAAATTGAGCAGTTCAAGGCTGTAGATTGTAACATTTCTGCTCTCACGCTCAACCTCTATTCCCTGTCTTGCAAGGTCGTAGAGCCTTTGACCGTTCTTCTGAACAGCCGAAAACATCGGAGGAAGCTGGCTGATTTCCCCGGTAAATTCGGGAATTATATTCTGTATGTCCTCAAACGTAATTGAGGACTTTTTTTCATTTGTTACCTCTCCCCATATGTCGAGCGTGTCGGTTGTAATGCCGAGTTTAAAATCCGCAACATAGGTTTTGTCGTGATTGAGAATTAAATCCTGCGCCTTTGTCGCATTGCCGAGCAGTACAACAAGCACACCTGTTGCGTTGGGGTCAAGCGTTCCGGTATGACCGATTTTCTTCTGCCCCGCAAGCTTTCTTATCACCGCAACAACGTCAAAGGAGGTAAACTCCTGCGGCTTGTCAATTAACAATACGCCGTTCATAGGAACTTCTCCGCCGCTTTTATAAGCTTGTTACGCACCGTTTTGAGGTCGCCCTCAATCGTACAGCCTGCCGCCGCGGGATGACCGCCGCCGCCGAACTGCGAACAGAAGTCGGAAGCGTTGATATTGCCGTTTGTGCGCACGGATATTTTAAAAATTCCGCCTTCCTTTTCACGCATTGTAATGCCGATTAAAACGCCCTCAATCTGACGTGGGATGGACGCAAGCCCCTCCATTTCGTCGTCGCCTATGTCAAGGCTTTGCATCATTTCAAGCGTTGTGTAGATAATGGCGCATCTGCCGTCGGCACAGTACTTTATCGTATTGTAAACAGCGTGTTCAAGCTTGATTTTTTCCTTCGACTTGGTTTCAAACATAGCCTTGTTTATGTAGGCGGTGTCACAGCCGAAGTCCATAAGACTTGCCGCAACACGCATAGTTTCCGCCGTAGTGTTGGTGTATCTGAAACAGCCTGTGTCTGTGGAAATTCCCGTATAAAGGCAGTTTGCGATTTCCTTTGTGATTCTCACGTTCATTCTCTGCAAAAGCTTGTAGATGATTTCGCAGTTTGCCGCCGCAAATTTATCGACGAATTTCGCCTTTGCGGTAAACGTGTTTGAGCCGTGGTGGTCAATACACACGTCCACCTTACCGATATACTTTCCCATATTCGAGCCTAAAAGGCTGTCGGCGGCAACGTCTGTGCTGATTATTGTTTCAGCCTCAAAAATCTGCTGTTTTACGCCGTTTAAAAGGTACAGAAACTTTGACGGAACGTTTGTTGTGATTACCCTTGCATTCTTGCCGATTTGCTGGAGCGCCATACAGAGCGCAAAGCCGCTGCCGAGCGTGTCGCCGTCGGGGTATGCGTGGGTAAGGATTTCGTAGTTGTCGTGAGCCTCAAGAAAGCGGGCTATCTCATACAGATTCATCATTTTCTTCCTCATCCTGCTCAACATCAAGGTCGTTTAAAATACGGCTGATGTGAGCGCTGTACTCAATGCTGTCTGTGGCGTTGAAAATCAGCTCGGGAACGTGGCGGAGCTTTAGTCTGTGGCCAAGCTCTCTGCGGATAAATCCCGACGCCGATTTAAGTCCCTTTACGGCTTGTTTTGCTCTGTCGAGTCCCTCGATTGCGCTTATCTGCACCGTGCAGTAGGAGAGGTCGTTTGTAACCTCAACCCTGACGATTGACAAAAACGCCTGCGTAACACGAGGGTCCTTAAGCTCACGGAAAATCGCCGTAAGCTCACGCTTTATATCTTCGGTTGTTCTTTCTATTCTGTGACTTGCCATTTTACATCACCTACTACCATTCCCTGCTTTTGATTTATTGTAGCGGCGAACTGTGTTCGCCATAATGCATAAATTGTTTCACAATTTATGCATAGGGACGTCAGGGATGCCGTCCCCTACGACTGTAAAGGAAAAGTATCATCTATATCTGTAGGGAACAGTCTTGACTGTTCCGAGTTGTTACAGCTAACCTATAGGTAATCGGAACGGTCAAGACCGTTCCCTACATTAAATTGGTTAAATTAATTCCGAATTACGCATTCCGCATTCCGAATTGAATCAATCACGGTATTCTTCTATAGTATAAACCTCGAACATATCGCCCTCTTTGAGGTCGTTGAACTTTTCAAGTCCGATACCGCACTCGTAGCCCTCGTTTACCTCTTTTACGGCGTCCTTGAATCTCTGGAGCGAGCCGATTGTATCCTCGGCAATTACAATACCGTCACGGATAACTCTTACACCGCCGCCACGCTGGATTTTACCGCTCTTGACGTAGGAGCCTGCGATTGTGCCGACCGACTTAATCTTGATGACGTTGCGGCACTCAGCCATACCGAGTACAACCTCTCTTGTCTTGGGAGCAAGCATACCCTTCATAGCCGTTTCAATCTCGTTGATGCAGTCGTAGATGATGCTGTAAAGTCGCATATCAATTCCCGAACGCTCTGCATTTTCTGCGGCTACGGAATCGGGGCGAACGTTAAAGCCTACGATAATTGCGTTTGACGCCTCTGCAAGCATTACGTCTGACTCATTGATTGCGCCTACTGCGCCGTGAATTACGTTTACTCTTACTTCCTCGTTCGAGAGCTTTTCAAGCGACTGCTTAACAGCCTCAACAGAGCCCTGAACATCTGCCTTTACGATAATCTGAAGCTCCTTAACCTCACCGAGCTTCATCTGGTCAAAGAGGTTGTCAAGCGTAACCTTGGTCTGCGCATTGAAGATTTCCTCTTTCTTTGCAGCCTTTCTCTGGTCAACAAGTGTTCTTGCAAGGCGTTCGTCTGATACTGCGTCAAAGATGTCACCGCCAACGGGCACTTCGTCAAGTCCCGTAATCTCAACAGGAACGGACGGACCTGCCTCCTGAACTCTCTCGCCCTTGTCGTTTGTCATAACTCTTACTCTGCCCACGCAGGTACCTGCAATGATTGTGTCGCCCTTGTGGAGCGTACCGTTCTGAACAAGCACTGTTGCAACAGGACCTCTGCCCTTGTCAAGACGAGCCTCGATTACCGTACCCTTTGCGGCTCTGTCGGGGTTAGCCTTAAGCTCCTTCATCTCGGCAACGAGAAGTACCATTTCGAGCAGGTCGTTAAGACCTTCCTTTGTCTTTGCGGAAACGGGAATGCAAGGTGTGTCGCCGCCCCATTCCTCGGGAATAAGCTCGTGTTCTGTGAGCTGTTGTTTTACTGCCTCGGGATTTGCGCCCGGCTTATCCATCTTGTTGATTGCTACGATTACGGAAACGCCTGCCGCCTTTGCGTGGTGGATAGCCTCAACAGTCTGGGGCATAATTCCGTCGTCAGCCGCAACAACGAGAATTGCAATATCCGTTACCTGCGCACCTCTTGCACGCATTGTTGTGAACGCCTCGTGTCCGGGTGTGTCAAGGAATGTAATCGGCTGGTCGTTGATTTTTACTCTGTAAGCACCGATATGCTGTGTGATACCGCCGGCTTCGCCTGCGGTTACGTTTGCGTGACGTATAGCGTCAAGGATTGAGGTTTTACCGTGGTCAACGTGTCCCATAACTACAACTACAGGAGCTCTGCCAACGAGATTTGCATCGTCGTCCTCGCTGTCGTCAATAATTCTCTCCTCGATTGTAACAACAACCTCTTTTTCAACCTTTGCGTGGAATTCCATTGCGATAAGTGAAGCTGTGTCAAAGTCAATTGTGTCGGTTGCAGTTACCATTGAGCCCATAAGGAACGCCTTTTTAACGACCTCGGCTACGGTAGCCTTAAGTCTTGAGGCAAGCTCTGAAACAACGATTTCATCGGGAATCTGAACGGTAATCGGCTTTTGCTTACGCTCAAGCGCAATACGCTTCAGACGCTCTGCCTCTGTTTCTCTCTTGCCCTGACGTCTGCCCTTCTGCTTCTGCGAACGGTTTGAGAACTTCTGCTTTTTAACCGTATTGTCCGTGCTTCTCATCTTGGAGCTGTCGTTTGCCATATCGTCATACTTTGAGTTGTAACGCTCAACGTCAACGTTTGTGGCACGGGTATCGATAACTCTGCGCTTGCGGGTGGTTGTTTCCTCCTCGCTTTTAACCTCGACTTCCTTCGGAGCAGTTTCCTTTTTGTCAGCCTTGGGTTTATTATCTGCCTTTTCAGCCTTTTTATCAGCCTTCGGCTTGTTTTTATTTTCGCTCTTCTTTTCGGCTTTCTTCTCCTCTTTGGGAGCCTGCGCCTGCTTTTCGGGTGCTTCCTCGAGCTTTTTGTTGCGTGTTGCAAAGTAAGCGTCAAAGCTTTCAACGCTGTTTTCCTTTGTGATAACGTCAAAAATTACGTCAAGCTCGCTTTCCTCGAGCGAAGTCATAGTCTTTTTTGTAACACCGCAGTGTTTTTCGAGAATCTCGGTAATCTTCTTGTTGGGAACCCCCAAATCATTCGCTGCATCCTTAACCTTATATTTAATCATATAATTCTCCTCCCTGTTCGTTTTCATTTTCAATAAGCTGTGAAAGCTTTTCGGCAAAGCCCTTATCCTCTACCGAGAGCACTCCGCACAGCTTGCCGAGTGCAAAGCTTAATTCATCCTTGCTCCTGTTTATGCAAAATGCCTTGATATTGCCTGAATGTGCCGCTGTGAGCACGGGTTTAATGCTGTTTTTGGAAAAGTCGTTTGCAAAAATCACTATTTTTGACTTGCCCTTGTTAATCGACTCAATTGTCGGGTCAGCGCCGATTACGAGCTTGCCCGCTCGTCTGCAAAGACCGAGAAGTGATAAAATTCTGTCGTTCATTTTTATTCACCTCTTAATCTTCGGAAGCGTTTTCAAGCTCTTTGCTCATCTGCTCGTAAACGTCCTCGGGGATTTTACAGCTCAACGAGCGTTCAAATCTTCGTGCCTTTCGTGCCTTTTCAAAGCAGTCGGCGTTTTTGCAGACATATGCGCCCCTGCCGGGCTTTCTGCCTGTAAGGTCAAGCGAAATTTCTCCGCCCGAAATCACATTGCCGTTTTCATCTTTCTTTTCGGGCGCTTTGACAACACGGATAAGCTCACGCTTTTCCTTCATCTCACCGCACCCGGTACATTTTCTTAAAGGAACTTTTTTCATATTTTACCTCGAGGATACGTTTTTATCTGTGCATCAGGGACGTCTGGGAAGCCGTCCCCTACGGAAATGTTTGTTGGTCACTATAATAATGATATAATCGGTTACGTTTGACAGTCAATACGGACACGGCACGCCGTGTCCCTACGGATGTATTACAAACGTTTCATTTATAGCCGTAGGGGACGGGTTCCTACACGTCCCGAAACGTCACCGTTATTGCAACATAAAATCATCAAACAAACTTTTCCAATCAATTAATTCCGAATTACGCATTCCGAATTCCGAATTATTCTTCAACTGTTTCTGTTTCGTCCTCTTCGTCCTCGCCGTAGAAACCGCTTTCGGGACGAATGTCAATTCTCCAGCCTGTAAGTCTTGCGGCAAGTCTTGCGTTCTGACCCTTGTTGCCGATTGCAAGTGAAAGCTGACCGTCGGGAACTGTTGCCTTACAGCTCTTGTTTTCCTCGTCAACGATTTCAACCTTGCATACTGTTGCAGGTGAAAGCGCCGCTGAAATGTACTTTTCAGGCTCGTCACTGTATTCGATAATGTCGATTTTCTCGCCGCCGAGCTCCTCGACAATGCTGTTTACTCGTGCGCCCTTTGCACCGATGCAGGCGCCGATTGCGTCAACGTCGGGGTTGTTGCTTGAAACAGCCATCTTTGTACGGGAACCTGCCTCACGAGAGATAGACTTGATTTCAACAATTCCGTCAAAAATTTCGGGAACCTGCTGTTCAAACATACGCTTTACAAAGCCGGGATGAGTTCTTGAAATAATAGCGTGAGGACCTCTTTCGTTGTCCTTTACGTCTGCGATATAAACCTTGACGTGGTCGCCCTCTTTAAGCTCGCCGCAGCCAATCTGCTCGCTCTTGGGTAGCATAGCCTCTGCCTTGCCGATTTTGATTGTAGCGACGCCGCTCTTGGGGTCGATTCTCTCAATCTGTGCGGTAACGATTTCGCCGAGCTTGCTCTGGAACTCAATAAGCGTCTGTCCCTTCTCGCCTGCACGGATTCCCTGACGGATTACGTTTCTTGCCGCAGAAACTGCGATTCTGCCGAGCTTTTTGGGGTCAAGCGGAATCTGCGCCTCGTCGCCGATACTGTAAATCTTTCTCTTGTTGATTTTCTCGGCGTCCTCTCTTGTTATTTCAAAATTCGGGTCATAAACCTCGTCAACAACGGTTTTAACAAGCTTTACGTCAAATGTGTTCTTATCGGGAACAATGTTGAACACTACGTTTTCGTTGCCGCCGTAGTAGTTTTTGCAAGCGATAACGATAGCCTTTTCAATCTGCTGAAGCATATAATCCATCGGAATATCCTTTTCCTTTTCAAACATTCTCAATGCTTCAAATAAATCCTTGTTAGTCATTTTTCCAATCATCCTTTTCTAATAATATTGTCAGCTTATCAGTCAAAATCATCAAGCTTAATCCAAGCGGCGTCCTTTTTGTTGATTGTAACCTCGTTTTCGCCGCTGTGGTCGGCAATTGTAACCATACCGTCGTCGTAGCCCTTTAAAACGCCGCAGAAATCCTTGCCTATCCCCTCAATCGGACGGCGCATTCTGACCATAATGTCAGCACCGATAAACTGCGTAAAATGCTCGTCACGAACAAGTTCACGCTCGATTCCGGGTGAGCAGACCTCAAGGCAGTATGCGTTTTCAATGGGGTCAAGCTCGTCAAGCGGAGTGTTGATTGCACGTGAAACCTTTTCGCAGTCCGTAATATCAACGCCGCCTTCCTTGTCAATGAAGATTCGCAGATACCAGTCTGCACCCTCTTTTTCATAGCGGACGTCCCAGAGTGAAAGACCGAATTCCTTTACGATAGGCTCGCAAAGCTCCCGAACCTTTGAAACGGTAACTCCGCCCTTGCTTTTAGCCATACAATACCTCCCGATTTGCAAAATACAAAGGAGCGGGTTTGTTGCCCACTCCTTTACTTTAAGTTATTTAACATTATGATTATAGCACTGTTTTTCTCAATAATCAAGTGTTTTTTAATTATTTTTTAGCTTTTAGCCTTGTAAATCGGCAATTTTAAAAAGTGAGTAAAAATTTTTTTATTTTTTCAAAAAAACATTTGAAATTGTCAGATATATGTGGTATGATATTAAAAGACGTTGCTTGCAAAGCAGACATTGCAGAAAAATGAATATATGCTGATATAGCTCAGTAGGCAGAGTGCGTCCTTGGTAAGGACGAGGTCACGGGTTCGAATCCCGTTATCAGCTCCAACGTAAAAACCGCATTGGAAAGCCGTTTTCAGAGCTTTTCCGCTGCGGTTATTCTATTTCTTTAAAAGAATTATAGGGCGTTTTGCTGTTTATTTGCCGTTTATTGTGCATTTTTCTTTTATTTTTAATCACTTTACAACACTTTATTTTGTTTTGAATTACAAAAACATAAAGGCTATACACTTCATTCATTTTACGGAGTGCATAGCCTGTTTTTATTTCCGTATTTATTCAAGCCGTCAGGCTCTTTTCCTGTTCGTGTTCAGAAGTGCTTCAAAGGTGTTTGCGGCTTCCTTTTCTGCCTGCTCTACTGCGTGAACATATCGGTTTGTTGTCTTTAACTGTGCGTGTCCGAGCCTTGAAGCTACGTTCTTTATGTTCGTTCCGTTGCTCAACAGAAGCGTTGCCGAGGTATGCCGCAAGGCGTGAAACTTTTTGTGTTCAAGTCCGTTGCGCTTTAAAAACTTGCTGAACCACTGTGTTGGCGTTGTCGGGTACATAGGCTTTCCGTCTGCCTGCGTGAATATCCAGTTGTCACCCTGCCAACGGTCACCGAGCATTAATTGCGTTTGCGCCTGCTGTGCCTTAAACTGCTTCATCATTGCAAGACAATACGGCGGCAACATTATTTCTCTGCTCTTGCCTGTCTTTGTCGCTTTGCTCTTTATTTCCGTTTCTCCCGTCAGCTTGTAATTACTGCGGCTCACGGTCAGAATACCCGTTTTATAGTTTATGTCGCTCCACTTCAAGCCGACAAGCTCACCACGGCGGCACCCCGTATTTAGTGCAAGGTGAATTAATAATCTGAATTGCAGCGGCTCACCCTCTAAACAGTCAAGAAGTTTTGCAAGCTCTTCATCATTGAATATTTCCGTTTTCTGTTCCTCTACCTTTGGCAAGGTTATACGGTCACTGTCGGCAGGATTTACGCCGATTAAGCCGAGCTTATAGGCACTGTGCAAGACTGATTGAACCATTGTGTAGTATCTGCGCACGGTTGAAGCCGATAGCTTGCCGCCTGTGCCGTCAAGGTGAGTTGTGCGCTCTTCAAGGGCGTTTACAAACCTCTGTACGTGAATAGGCTTGATGTCCTTTAGTTTCATATGTCCGAGCATAGGGATAATGGCAATGTCGAGCATTCGGCAATACTTTTCATACACAACGGGCGAAAGTCTGTGTTTTGCGTTTTCAAGGTATATCGGCACAAAATCGGCTAATTTCATTCTGCCGTCTGTGGGAGCTGTGCCATTCTGACATTGTTCCTCAAAGAGTACGGCTTGCCGCTGAACCTCTTTTTCAATCTGCTTTGCGGTCATATGCGTTTGCCTTATCCCGGTAAAGGCTTATTCTGATGTGTTCGGGGCGGTAGTGTGTAAGGTGTTCAATAGCCTGTTGGCGTTTGCCGTAGGTCACGCCTGCAACCTTTGTGCAGATGTTCGGGAGCTTGACAAGCACCCACGCTTTTACCATTGCATTAGCTCTGTTATAGCCTTGCTTTACAAGTCTGTTTGCTATTGTCATAACCTTGCTGTGCTGTGTGCGTTTCATCTGTAACGCCCCTTTCCTTAACTCTGTGATTATATTATACTACGTACATAGTAATAAATCAATAGGCAAACTATACAAACTATGTACGTAATATTTGTACATTATAACTATGTACATAGTAACTGAATTGTGATATAATAATACCGTAAAGGAACGGCGGCGGTTGTTCTGACTCCCTAAAAGAGGGGGTGTGTAAAAAATGATAGACGTAATATTATTACTCTCTTTTGCTATTGTTTTGGTAGCAGTAAAAGAAATCATTAAATACATAAAAAAATGACCGCCCTGTACTGCGAATACAGAGCGGTTTATTAAAATATAATCGTTAGCAGAACAGCCCAAGCTGTTCCTTTCACTATTATATTAACACAACAATAAATTTATGTCAATAGAGTAGGCGGTGAAAATATGGATAACAAGGAAAAGAAAAAGCAATATGATTTAGAATATGCCAAAAAGCACTTAAAGCGTATTCCGTTAGATGTGAAGATAGATAAATACAATGAAATCAAATCCCACGCCGAAAGCAACGGCGAAAGTATAAACGGCTTTGTTAAGCGTTCAATTGATGAAACAATGGAGCGTGACAAAAAAGAAACACAACCCACCGCAGCGGAATAATGCCGCTGCAATGGCGTAATATAAAACAAAGGAGTTGTAATCATTGCCCGAATTATGCAGATTTTATAATATCGTAATCAAGATGATTTTTTCCGACAACGGACAACATAACAAGCCTCATTTTCACGTTTATTATTCGGAATATGAAGCTTCTGTGGGTGTTGACGGTGAGTTATTAGCAGGAAGCCTGCCTGTTAAGCAATTAAAGCTCGTTCAGGCTTGGGCAACAATACACGAGGAAGAATTATACAAGGCTTGGAATAAAGCCGTAAGAAACGAGCCTTTCGACAAGATTGAGCCTTTAAGATAAGGGGTGACATTATGTATATCATTGACGGTGTTGCGTATGCAGGAGAGTTAAAGCCTGCAATAAAGATAATCGGCGTGAAGCCTGTGAAAGATTACAAGCTGTGGGTGCGTTTTAACACTGGTGAAGCTAAAATATTTGATGTCAAACCTTTGTTAAGTTCGCCTGCTTTTGCTCCGCTTGCTGATGAAACAGTGTTCAATAGCGTTTACATTGACTATGGTGTGACCGTCTGGAATGACGGCGATATAGATATAGCACCCGATTTGCTTTATCGTGACGGTGTAACCGTTACTGAAACAGATATTGCATAGAACAGCAGCGGCAAGGCTTATATATTCCGCTGCACATTCAGAATCAGAATAAATAAAGAGTCACCCACGCTTGCCGATAATGCTTGTGTGGGTGTTCTTGCGTTCAGTCAGTGTAAAATATTATTTTATCTCGCAGCGGAAACGCCCCCCGGGGGTGTGCATTTTTAAACTCACATAAAGACCGAAGAGTGGTGACGTCTGAAACTCCGCATGTGCGCATACGAGGGGGGTATATGCATTTGACTGCACTGTAAAAGTTGGGGTTTATTTGGGGTTTAATTCGGTAAATAAACCCCAAAGCAGACTAAAGCCCACAAAACATAAAGCCTATAAAAACCGCATTAGAAAGCCATTTATTAAAGATTACAAAATCTCACTAAAAGTAAAAAAACCGTTTGGTAAGGACGAGGTCCCGTTGCGTTGATGATACGTCAAGACTGCACACACCGCAACAATCCTAAAAGCTTATAAAAAATTCCAACTAATTCACAAAAAGCTCTTGATTTTGTTAGTTGCAAGCAGTAAAATAAAAAGCAATTAACAAAAATCGCTTGTTTTTGTTAATTGCTTTTCTAATATTGAAGTATAATAAACAAATTTGTGAATAAAATGTTAATACGGCAGGTGATTGCAATGGCATATATATCATTATCTAAACTTTTCTATTCAGACAAAGATAACTATGAAAAAGAATACCAAAACAGGTATAACAGTGAATACGCTGTGCACATTGATTTCTCTATAAATGATTATCCTGCTTTTTTTGTATTAGAACCTTCACTTTATCACAAAACAATAGATATTTATAAAACAGATAAACGAATAAAAGAGTTACGGCATATTCTTCCCCCGAAAGCTATTGACCATTTTTCACTCAGATGTCTTATTGATGAAATTATATTAACCAATGACATTGAAGGAGTATATAGCTCCAGGCGAGAGATTAATAGTATTTTATCAGAGTTAAAAACGAAAAGTCACGGTAGACGATATATGGGACTTGTGCAAAAATATCTTATGTTACAAAAAAACGAAACAATGTCATTTGCAACATGTGAAGATATTCGTTGTTTATATGAAGATCTTGTGTATTTGGAAATTAAACAAGATAATCCCGATAACCTTCCTGACGGAAAGATTTTCAGAAAAGATTCAACAAGTGTTGTAAGCGCAACTCAAAAGGAACTTCATCGTGGCATTTATCCTGAGAGTAAGATTATTGAATGTATGAAAAAAGCACTTGATATTCTCAATGATGACAAAATAGAATTTTTGTTTAGAGTATCAATATTTCACTATCTGTTTGGATATATCCATCCTTTTTATGATGGAAATGGGCGAACATCAAGATTTATAAGCAGCTATTTACTGTCAAAGGAGTTTGAGTCAATAATCGGATATAGGATTTCATACTCAATAAAAGAAAATATCAAAGATTATTACCAGGCTTTCAGAACCTGCAACAGCAAACATAACAGAGGCGATTTGACACCGTTTATAATTATGTTTACTGACATAATCAATTATTCACTCCATCAATTAGAAATTGCGCTAATAAAGCGTTATCAGCAATTAAAGCATTATAGCGATTGTATTAAATATTTACCGCATGGTCTGGATTCTAAATATGCTAATATTTATTTTCTTTTGACTCAAGCAAGTTTATTTTCTGAAAATGGAATCAGTACACAGGAACTAATGGAAGCAACTAAATCAAGCAGAACTACGATAACAAATAGGCTAAAAATATTATCGGAGAATAATCTTATTATCAAAAAAACTTTTGGTAACATTCGTTGCTATAGTCTGAATCTCGATATAGTTGATGAACTTTCCTCTAAATAAAAACAGATAATCTGATTATTATGCAATAAAATAGGTATTAAGAGCAAGCTTTTAAACATATCGGCTTGCTCTTTTGCTTTTGATATGTCATATTGATGCTTTATACATCAGGAAAAAGCTGTTCATTGACACGCTCTCAATAATGTGCTACAGTTTATTTGTATGCATTACAAAGGATGTGTTTATCATAGAACTTATTATCAAAATACCGGTGTGCTTTGTTACCGGCGCCGTAGTTATTGCAGTAAATTATATTTTTTAACGTTAACTTAATAACACAAATATTGGTCGGTACATCGTCAGGAACGGTGTGGCGACTTTTTTAATGCGGAATTCGGAATGCGTAATTCGGAATTAATTTATAGGAAAAGTTTGTTTTTCTCTATATCTGCGATTGAATACAAAACATTTGAGTTTTATTCGTGAGCGACGAGGGCGTCGCTCGCTACAATATTACATTAACGTTTAGTTTTCTGCCTTTAGGAAATCTCCCTTTTTTAAAACAAAAGGCGGACGCATAAAAACGTCCGCCTCAGACTGTCGAAAAAGAATATACATAAAAATTGTAATAGTCAACTTTTGTTATATAGCCAAGCCTTCCCTTGAGGGAAGGTGTCACAGCGATTTATCGCTGTGACGGAAAGGTGGTAGGTCAGATGAACTTGTATATATCAAGAAAAGTTCATCTCCACCCCTCAGTCATTTTGCAAGCAAAATGACAGCTCCCCTCAAAAGGGGAGCCTAAGATATAATGGAAAAGTTTTATTGTTGTATATTTTACGTTTGTTTAAAATATAACTTTTTATACAAGCTGAGGCGGACGCATAAAAACGTCCGCCTGAATTACATATATTTTGCAAGTGTATAATTAATAACTCAAAAATTATTTTGCAGATTTTTTCTTTCTTACAATAAGGAAGAGAACGCCTGCGCAAGCGATGAGAGCTGCACCGCCGATTGTGAACATCATTGTGCCCATACCGCCGGTCTCGGGAACTACAGGCTTGTAGTTAGGAATTGCAGCGCCGTTTACCTGTGTTACACCCTTTGTTGTATCAATGTTTACAGTGAATATTGTGTCATTGATATTATAGCCTGTAGGAGCAGCTGTTTCCTTTACATAGTAAGTTAAATCAGCGTCAAAGCAGAATGCTGTTGTGCTGTCTTTAAGAACGAAGTTAGCCTTGCCGTCAGTACCTGTTGTAGCAATTACCTTCTTGCCGTCAACTGTAAGCTCTTTAAGCTCTTTTGTTTCTTTATCCTCAGTATAAACTGTAAATTCTGCACCTGAAAGAGGAGCTTTTGTGTTACCGTCAACCTTTGCAACGTTTACGCCGTATGTGTATACGTTTACAGTCTGACCGGGCTCGTAGTTCATACCGGAATTGTTACCATAGTAAAGACCGTCAGTGTTGGGAAGAGCCTGTGCAAACTTTGAAGCAGCGTTTGCGTTGAGGTCGGCTGTGTAAGTTACTGTAACTGTTTTAGCTGCATCGGCTGTTACTGAATCATAGAAATCTGCGCTGTCAAGCATTGTGCTTGTGAATACAATTGCAAATGTAGCTGTTACGTTAGATGTACCGTTGTTGTAAGTATAATTCTTTTCAACTGTGTAGTCAGTACCCTTTGTAAGAGTTGTTGTGTTAAGCTTAACCTCTACAGAATCCTCGTTGAGAGTAAGAGCGTTGTCCATTGTATCTGTGATTGCATAGGTTGTAAGCTTGTTTTCTAAAGAACCTGCTGTTGAAGCTGTAAGTGTGTATGTAACTGTCTTGTCGTTGTCACCTACATTTGTCTTGTCAGCAGTCTTTGTAACTGTAACAGGGCTTGTTGAAACCTTTGAAGCAAGGTTTACTGTGGTCTGGTCTGTAGTTGTAACCCAGCTGTTGTTTGAATAGTAGGGAAGTGATACTAAAGAGTTTGTAACATTAGTAACCTTTGCAGGCTTCTTTGTGCAGTAGATGTAGTAGATACCTGCGTCGTTAAGTGTTACAGTCTTGCCGGTTGTATCTGTGCTTGTGAAGGAAAGAGTTGCTGCAGCAGTGCCAAATTTTGCAGGAGTTGTGCTGTAGACTGCATCACAAGCAGAAATGATGTTCATTGATCTCTCTGTAGAGTCAGCTGCATTTACTGCATTAACAAGAGCTGTGTTTGAGCTTAATGTGCTGATAACAGTGTATTCACCTGTTGTCTTGTTGAGGTCAGCAATCTTGAAGAAGCTGAATTCGTAGTCGCCGACTTTGTCCTTTTCTGTTGATGCGTTAGGTGCGCATACATAAGTTGCAGTGTAAGGACCGTCGGGTGCTGCTGCGCTTGCTGTGAACGGAATCATAAGAGCGATCATCATTACAGCGAGGAAAGCCGCAAAAATTTTCTTTGTTGTTTTCATTTGTCATTCTCCTTTTAAATATAAATATATGTAATTTATGATAACCAAAAGGTTAAACTGATTTAGTGGCGAGCTTTGTATCTTGCTCTGCGTTTTTTGCGCTGATTTCTGTCGTAGAGCATATAGCCCGTAACGGCAAATGCACCTGTGCCGAGGACTCCAAGACCGACAATCAGGAACATATTCATTCCGCTTCCGCTTGCGTTCGGCATTGTAACAACACCGTCAACATAGCCTGCTGTAACCTCAAGCTTGCCCTCAATCGGGAAGGTGTAGTAATTAACTACCGAGGTCGGGTTGTATCCGTCCGCAGGATTGTACTCGAACAGGCAGTAAACCTGCTTTTCCTGTCTACCTGTGATGTAGCTGATGTCGGAAGCTGTCCAGCTTAATGTGCCGTCATTATTTTTTCCGTAACAGCCTTTTCCTGCTTTATATACATCAAGATTATCAAAGACAACTGTACCGTTTACGGTTGTGCCCTTTAAAACTCTGTTTGCGTTGTTGCCGTCGTTTGTTGCAATCTGCTTAAGCTCATCGTGAGTAAAGAGGTCAGCCTGTGTTACTCTGACAAGAGCAAAAACAGTATCGTCAACATTTTCGTCAGCCTGATTCTTTTTGTTTACGATAATTTTTGCTTTATTCGTTGTATTCTCAAAGGACGGAATACTATTAACCTTGTAGTTATTGGTGAAATAAGCATTGTAGTTATTGCCGTTTTTAAAGTCATCGCTCTTTGCCGTTTCGGCGTCAATAACGTAGTAAGTCGGGGCGTTTACGACAAAGTCACTGCCGTCTGACGTAACGCTGACTTCAACAAGGAATACCCTGCCGTCAAGGTTGTAGATACTCTTTTCTTCATTTGTGAGGTCGTTGGCATAGCCTTCGTCAATTCTAAAGCGATAGTAGCCTGTTGCCTCGTACTGAATTGCACTGAAGCTTGCCACACCGTTTTGTGAAGCGGTAATGCTCTCGCTTATATCCTCGGTTGAAAGAGTATCAACATCAGTGCCGTCTTCGTCTTTATATGACGTTGTCATCTGTGGAAGTCCCGAAAGAGTGTACTTGAACTTTGAGCCTGTGTAAGCCAAATTATCAAGGTTTTTCTTAACAGTAATATTCGAGCTAATCGGCTTGAGCTGATTTATTACCTCAATCTCATTGCCTGAACCCTCAACCTGACCGATATATACACCGTTAAAGTCCTGTTCAGCTCCGCCTTTGATTGAAATTTTATACGGCTTAAAGCCTACTGCGGTCTGTTCGGAAATTCTGTAGCCGGCACCGACGGGAAGTCCGATAAGCTCAATTGTTTCGCCTGCGTTTACCGTAAAGATACCGTCGTTTGACGCATTGTATGTTGAGCCTTTGCTCGTGTATTTTACGGGGTAGGCTTTCCAGCCATATTTACTGCCGTTTCCGTCAAGGTCAAGCTCAATCTTAAAGCTGAACTGCTGTGCAACTTCGTATGGATTGCCCTCTTCGTCAACAGCCGATTTTTTGAATGAAAGCGGTGCGGTTTTTATCGTGTTGAGATATTCAAGCTCAAGAGTAGCAAATGCACTTTTGTCAGCGGGATCTTCCAGAGTAAATTCAGACGTCATGTTGCTTTGCTGTTCTTTGCTGTTGGTAATTACCTGACCGTTTTTGTCATTGATAAGCTCCCAGCTTGTATCGTACGCAAGCGGAGAAGGCTCTGACTCGGTAACGGTGATTGATGAACCTGTCTTAAATGTATTTTCAAACTCTGCGCCCTCGGAGTCCTTTAAGCCAAACGAGCCGTTGTTACCGAGCGTTGCACTGCTTGTTGAAGTGTCTGCGCTGTGGTGAACATATGTTTTTCCTGCATCAGAAACGCCGTCATTATCGGTTATTGTATAGCTGTAGCTTTCGTTTGCCTTTAAGTCGTCGGCAATCTCCTTGATTGTGTCGCCTGTGTCAAGAGTTTTGTTGACAACAAGGTCGTTGTTTGCAGGAGTCATTGAGAAGCCTACCGAGAAGTTCGACTCGGACTCACCACGCTCCATATAGAACACTACCATATGGTAGGTCTTGTTCGGGTCAAGCTGTTCGCCGCCGTTGAAGGATTTTGTCTTAACAGTATAGTTTATGCTTGAACCTATTTCAGATACAGTTTTTCCTGTAACATTTGTAACAGAAACATTGCCTGTTGAAAGCCTACCGTCATTTACGTTCTGCCATTTACAGAACACTACTTCGCTGTTGTTTCCAAGCTGTGATTTTTTAAATTTGCAATAGCCGTTGCTTGTTTGATACGGTGTAATAAAATACTGTCCGTTATTATTAATTGCAACCGATGTATCCTGCCATACATAAAGGCAGAAATCTTTTTGCGAAGTCTGTACCCATATTTCATCACTTGGTATTGTATTTGTAATAGTTTCAGTATTATAAGTTTCTGTACCGTAGTTAGCAAAGGAATCATTTACAATTGCCTTCATTGTGTTAAAGTTGATGTTACCCTTTGCTTCCTTGTGGTCGCCGCCGAGGTCAAGCACAAGCTCTGCATTTGCGCCTGTCGGGTCCTCACCGATAAATACCCACAAGTCGTCGTCACCGGTGTAGTCAAACGCAACGTCCTGTCCGTTTGAAAGCTTGCCGCCTGCGGGAACACGGAAGTCAATGTCAAGACGAATGCCGAAGCCGTAGTCCTGATTGTAGTTTGTACCCTTGCCCGAGGACGTGTTGCTCGTGTTGTTAAACGGGAAAATACCGTAGCCGTTTGACGAGCCGCCAAAGTTTGTAAGGGCGTCCTGAACACCGTAGCTTGTTCCTGCTCCGTAATTTACCTTTTTCGGAGTGAGGTTATCCCATGTGAAATAAACGTTGTCCCTTGCATTCTTTGACGTGAATGAATATGTAGAAACGCCGTTGCTGTCGGTTGACGCACGGAACGGGAAGTAGGACTTGAACACGCTTGCAACCTTTTTATCGTTGTACTTTGCCGCTGCAAGCTCTGCCGCATCAAAGTACGGAGCTTTTACTCCGTTTACAACCTGAAGGTCGCCCTTGCTGTCGAGAGTGGGATAAACAAGTCCCTGGAGCGACTGGTTGTAGTTACCTCCGCCCCATACCATACCGTTGGAGTTGTTTACCGCATAATAGTAGTTATCATCATAGTTGTTGATGTTCGTAAGTTCGTCAGCGTGGTTCTTAAACGTATTGTACCAGCTGTCACCCTTAAACATATTTCCGAAGTACAGCGGATATTCCCATTTACTGCTGACAGCGCTTGCCTTCTGACTGATGTAGCTGTTGAAGTTATCAAACTGATACCAGTAGTTTTCGATGTCGCCGTCGCCGGATTTACCCTGACATTGAAGGTAGCCCTTCTCCTGCTCCATATCGGACCAGTAATCAATGTAGGTTGCCTCAACGCCGACAATTGAGCCATCATTCGGGAAGTTGCTGTCAACAATAGCGTCATAGTTTACGCTGTTAATTTCAGAACGCATCATCCACGCTTCGGAAGTCGTTGTGATTTTATATGATGCTGTGCTGTCAGTGTAGCCGCTTCCGTCGTAGGAGCCGACTGTAGGATATGTGGTTGTCCACGAAGCACCCTTGAAGTTATCGCTGTTTACGTGGAAGCACAAATTCGTTCCGTAGGGAATTGTTCCCCTGAACATTGTCAGACCGTTTACTGTTTCCTTGGTAAGAGTCAGAGTTTTAACATATGTTCTGTCGGAATCGCTGAGCGTTGCGCCGACAAGGCTGTAGGAAGCATAAATCTGACTGAAGCTTTTCCAGTTTTCGTTATATACATAACAGCTTCTTGTCGAAATATTAGTTCCTGCGTAGTTGAATTTGCTCAGAACAAGGTTCTCGTCCTTGTCCATATAAACCGTATCTTCCGAGTTGTTGATTCCCGAAAGGTCGGCTGTGCGGATGTGAGGATTTTCCCACTTACTGCCCGAGAAGTATGCGTAGTTATCATAATAAACGATTGTCTGGTCGTCCGTCTGATGAACTGTTGTCTTATTACCGCCGGATTCGTCCTGGTCGCTGAAATTCAGCTTTTTGTAACCGTTCGGAATATCGGCATAGTAAATATCGGTTGAACCGATTTGCGTCATCTTGTTGCCCGGCCATACAGTACCCGATGAAGTGCCCTCATAATAGTGTATGTAGGGATTCGAGTAAGTGTAAATTCCGCCGCCCTTTGATGTTACGTTACTGCGGTTCAGAAAAATACGCTGATAACCGTCCTTTACAACGGTTGACGGGAGTGTAACCGCCCCTCTTGATACCTCAAGCTTTGTTGCGCCCGAGGGTGCAGTCAGCGTGTACAAGCCCGTGCCGCTTGCCGTTGCGCCCTTCAAAACGCTTCCGCCGGAATTGGCAAACTTATAGGTTACGGTTTTGCCCTGCCAGTCAGAGTTAGCAGTTGTCACAAGGTAGAAATTACCCGAACCGCTTCCTGCTGCGCTTACTGAAAATGCGCTCACCATGCATACGGAAATCATCATTGAAAAAGCGAGCACAAGCGACAGGCTCTTTCTGAAAATACTTCCTGCTTTTCTGATTGCCTTAAACACCTGTTCTCACTTCCTTTCCGTAAGCACCGGTTGCTATAAAAATAGCTCTCATTTGTGTCTCTCCTTTATAAACTTTATAAATACAAATATAAGGTATAGTTTTTAAAACTATTTTGATTGTCACTTTATCTACACTTATTTTCAAGCTCATAAATTAATTTAATGCGGAATTGAACTAATTATATAATATTTTATTGCTTTATTAAAGTCGCAATATAAACAAATAGTAAATTATTTTTTGGTAATAATTAACATAATTTCCAAAGCATTTTTTCATGGCAAAATTTTATTTTTTAAAGGGATAATTTGTTGAAATATTTGATTAATTGCGACGTTTTTACGTCAATATTGCCTTTATTATTTACAAAAACGCAATTTTCGACTTGCCGTTTTACAATTTCTTTACATAAATCTAATACTTATTAGTCATTTTTACCAATGATTTATTAATACTATTTTGCTATTTATTTAACCATTTAACGTTTTACCGCAAAAAAGCGCTGCCCCGTAACAGGACAGCGCTTTTAATAATTACATATTTTAAATTGTTAATTGATTATTCATCTCTGCCGCAGCACTTCTTGTACTTCTTGCCGCTGCCGCAGGGGCACGGGTCATTTCTGCCGATTTTTTTGCCCTTTCTTACCGTCTTGTTGGCGGTGTCTGTTCCGTCGGAAGAGGTCTGTGTGGGCTTTGCAACCTGTTCACGCTTCAAGGCAGCCTCAACAGCATTCGGCTTCGGCTTTTCCTCGCCGTTGTTGAGCATTACCTGATGTGCCGCCGCAGCCTGCTTTTCAGCCGCCTTTCTTGCGGCTTCAATTGCCTCCTGACGCTTCTGCACCTCATAAACACGCTTGGGCATAATGAGCATAAGCTTTACAGTGTCCTCACGGATATTCTCAATCATCTCGTCGAACATATCAAAGCCCTCAATACGGTACTCAACAACAGGGTCGTGCTGACCGTAGGAACGCAGTCTGATTCCTGCCTTGAGCTGATCCATATTGTCGATATGATCCATCCAGTAGGTGTCAACACTCTTGAGAAGATATACACGCTCCATCTCACGGATTGTTTCAGGTGGGAGAAGCTCCTCGTTCTCCTTCATAAGTGCGAGTGCGTCGTCAACAATCATCTGCTTGATTTCGTCAGCTTCCATATCCTCAAGGTCGTCAAGGCTCAAATCGTACTTTTCATCATCGTTGATTATCCAACCCTTGTAGTAGTCAACAAGGCTCGGATAGTTCCAGTTTTCCTTGGGTCCGTCGGGCAGATAGTGCTTGATTGATGTGTCGATTGTATCCTCAAGCATTTTAAGCACTGTTTCGTGCAAATCCTCGCCGTTAAGCACCTGGTCACGCTGACCGTAGATGATTTCACGCTGACGGTTAAGAACGTCGTCGTACTGGAGTACGTCCTTACGGATTCCGAAGTTGCGAAGCTCAACCTTCTCCTGTGAGCCTTCGATAATGCTTGAAAGCATCTTGTTTTCAATGGGCATATTCTCGTCAACGTTCATACGCTCCATCATAAGCTTCATTCTGTCACCGCCGAACAGACGCATTAAGTCGTCCTCGGTTGACAGGAAGAAACGGCTTACGCCGGGGTCGCCCTGACGTCCCGAACGTCCACGGAGCTGGTTGTCGATACGTCTTGACTCGTGACGCTCCGTACCGATAATCATAAGTCCGCCTGCCTGACGAACCTGCTCTGCCTCGTCCTTGATTTCCTCTTTATATTTAGCGTTCAGTTCCCGGAACGTCTTTCTTGCGTTGATGATTTCCTCGTCCTCGGTTTCGGCGTAGCCTGTTGCCTCCTCAATAAGCTCCTCGGGGAAGCCCTGCTTGCGCATTGAAGCCTTTGCCATATACTCAGCGTTACCGCCGAGGATAATATCCGTACCACGACCTGCCATATTCGTTGCGATTGTTACCGCTCCGAGCTTACCTGCCTGAGCGACAATCTCGGCTTCCTTATCGTGCTGTTTAGCGTTGAGGACGTTGTGCTTTACGCCGCGCTTTTTGAGCATTTTTGAAAGGACTTCCGACTTCTCAATTGAAATTGTACCGACAAGCACCGGCTGACCTTTTTCGTGAGCCTCGCAGATTCTGTCGATAACTGCGTTAAACTTTCCTCTTTCGGTCTTGTAAACCGAGTCGGGCAAGTCCTTACGGATAACGGGCTTATTTGTCGGAATTTCAACAACGTCAAGCTTGTAGATTTCCTGAAATTCCTCGGATTCCGTCTGCGCAGTACCCGTCATACCCGACAGCTTTTTGTAAAGTCTGAAGTAGTTCTGGAACGTGATTGTAGCAAGAGTTTTGCTTTCGCTCTGCACCTTTACGCCCTCTTTTGCTTCAATCGCCTGATGAAGTCCCTCGTTGAAACGTCTGCCGTACATAAGACGACCTGTAAATTCGTCAACGATGATAACCTCGTCGTCCTTTACAACGTAGTCAACGTCAAGCTTCATAACGCCGTTAGCCTTGATAGCCTGATTTACGTGGTGCTGAATTGTGAGGTTTTCGGGGTCTGTGAGGTTTTCTATACCGAAGAATTCCTCGGCTTTCTTAACGCCGCTCTGTGTAAGAGTTGCAGTTTTCTGCTTTTCGTCTACAACGTAGTCGATTCCGTGCTCCTCGTAGTACTCCTCCATATCCTCCTTGGAGTCAAGCTCGGCAAAACGCTGAATTTTGAGAGTCTTTGCAAGAGCGTCTGCTCTTTCGTAGAGGTCGGTTGACTTGTCGCCCTTACCCGAAATGATAAGCGGAGTTCTCGCCTCATCAATGAGGATTGAGTCAACCTCATCGACAATTGCGAATGCGTGTTCACGCTGAACCTTCTGCTCCTTGTAAACGACCATATTGTCACGCAGGTAGTCAAAGCCCAGCTCGTTGTTTGTTCCGTATGTAATGTCGGCGTTGTAAGCCGCCTTTCTCTGCTCGTTGTCAATCTCGTGAGTGATAAGACCTACGGTAAGACCGAGGTATCTGTAGAGCTTGCCCATCCACTCGGAGTCACGGCGAGCGAGGTAGTCGTTGACGGTAACGATATGAACGCCGTTGCCTGTAAGACCGTTGAGGTATGCGGGGAGGGTAGCAACAAGGGTTTTACCTTCACCTGTTTTCATCTCGGCGATACGTCCCTGATGAAGAACGATGCCGCCGATAACCTGAACAGGATAGTGCTTCATACCGAGCACACGTGAGCTTGCCTCACGGCAAACGGCAAATGCGTCGGGGAGAATATCGTCTGTAGTTTCGCCGTTTGCAAGGCGTTCCTTTAATATTGCAGTCTGGTTTTTCAGCTCGCTTTCGCTCATTGCGGCGTACTTGTCGTCAAGAGCAAGCACCTTGTCGCAAATCGGCTGTACACGCTTGACCTCTCGCTTGCTGTAGTTGCCAAACATAGCTTTCAAAAAATTCATTCTGATTTTCCTTTCTGTGTATGTGTATGTATTTTTACTTATATTTCCGTTGTTACTGTAAAGCGGACACGGAGTGCGTGTCCCTACGGCTGTAATACAAACGTTTCATTTATAGCCGTAGGGGACGGGTTCCTACACGTCCCGAAACGTTACCCATATATCAATTTAAAATTCGGGCATCCATTTTTTCAAAACGATCCGACTTTTCCACTCGATTTGCCGGCGGTGGCACACCGCCGAATTACGCATTCCGAATTCCGAATTAACCTACCGCCGATGCGCCTAAGGATTTTGCCGCCTGAATCATAGCCGCCTCAACAACGGGAGCGGCATAGGTGAATCCGGAGCCCGAGTCCTCAACAACGCAGGCAAACGCAAGCGGACAGTCCTCGTCCTTTGAGTAGCCTACCATCCAGCCGTTCGGCTCTTTGTCGTCGCCGACTTCGCCCGTACCCGTCTTGGCACAGACAGTCAGACCGCCGAACAAATTGTCGCCGTAATAGTCGGTTATTGTGTATCTCATTATTTCATCAAGCTGTGCGGCTGTGTCCTTGCTGAACATCTCTCTGCCGTTACCGCTTTTGTTGATACCGATTGCCGAAAGAATCGAAGCCGCTCCGTCCTCAACAAGAGTAGGATTAGTCGCCTTTCCTCCGTTTGCAATTGCGCCGCAGATTATCGCCATCTGCATAGGGTTTACTTCGTTGTCGTACTGACCTACGCCCGACCAGGCAAGCTGGTTGGTGTTAGCCTTTGAAGCGTCGTAGTGTCCTTTTGCGGTTTTCACTCCGTCAACCTCGAACGACATATTTATACCGATTTTCTCGGCAGTTTTATTCATTGTATCTGCGCCAAGCTCAACCGCAAGCTCTGCAAAAACTACGTTGCACGAATGTGCCATAGCCTGCTTGAAGTCCATTGTTCCGTGAGGTTCAACGCAGGTTATGTCACTGCCGCCGATTTCCTCACTGCCTGTGCACGTCCACGTTCTCTCGTAAATATCGGGGATATTTTCAATTGCCGCCGCAGCTGTTACGATTTTGAAAATTGAGCCGGGTGTGTATGACGAGGAAAGCACGTTGTCAAGATAAACGCCCTCGTACTCGCTTTCGTTTTCTTTTGTAATTTCGGGAGGAGCCTGCGGGTCATAGCCCTTTGTGCTGACCGAGCAGATTACCTCACCCGTTTTGTAGTTATATATCACGCAGGCGCCCTTTTTGTCGTAGCTTGCAAGCACGTCGTAAGCCGCCGCACAGGTTTTTGCGTCAACAGTAAGCTTCATATCATTTGAGCTTCTCAGCGACTGGGGCATATTCAGTCCCCAGAAAAGGCTGTAGCCCGAAAGCTGGGAGCGGTACATACTCTGTGCCGCCGTTGAAATATTAAGACTGTTGTCGCCCACAACGTGCAACAGCGATTTCCTCACGCTTGCGTTTTCATTATATACACGCTCGCCGTCAACGGTCTGTGCAAGCACCTCGCCGTTTCTGTCGTATATTGCGCCTGCCTGCGCAAGACCGCCGCTGCCTGCAATGTGGGCATTGTACGGCTGGTCAACCCAGTCGTCGGCGTTCATAATAAGCTGAAACGTAAGATAACCCATTCCGCCTATGAATGCAAGAGTAAGTATAAAAATTAATGTGCTTCGCCGTAATACTCTTTTCAAATAAACGCCTCCTTTTAATTTGAGTGTGAAGTGTGGAGTTTGGAGTGTGGAGTGTGGAGTTGTGGTCGTGTGGATAGGTTGTAATAATATGAAAGTTTAGTTCCCGAATTTATTTGTATGCGGCTTCGCCGCAAAGATAAAACTTTATTATTGTAGCGGCGAACTGCGTTCGCCATATTTTATAAATTGCGTTGCAATTTATAAAACGGGACGTCTGGGAAGCCGTCCCCTACGCATATAGAGGAAACGTTTGTATTTATTTTCGTAGGGGACGGGTTCCCACACGTCCCGAAACGTTGCCTATATATCAATCAATCCAAGGAAAACAAATTCATCCAAACAATACGCAACATTATAAATCCGGAGCGCAGCGACCATTAACTCCACTCTCCACACTCCAAACTCCACACTGTTAAAACTACCTTTTAACAGCGTATGTCCTCTCGTCTGCCGCCTTGATAAACGCAATCAGTCCCCAGCAAGCCATAATACTTGAGCCGCCTGCACTTATGAACGGGAACGTAACGCCCGTAAGCGGAAGAATATCGGTTGCGCCGAAAACATTGAGTGAAAGCTGAACAACAAGCAAGCCTGCCGCACAGCACGCTGAAATTGAATAGAATGTGCTTCTGCTTCGTGTGGTGATTGCACGTGCGTAAATCACGAGCGCACCGACTGCAATTGCAATCGTTATTGCAACGATAACGCCCATTTCCTCGGCTACAATGCCGAAAACGAGGTCGCTCTCCGACGCTCCGACCTGCTTTAAAAAGCCGTTGCCGATGCCCACGCCGAAAAGTCCGCCGCTTGCAAGAAACGTGAGCACGTGGGTCTGCTGATAGCCTTCAGCCTGCGCATACTGCCACGCATTTCCCCACACCTTAAAGCGGTCTGCAACATACGGCTTGAACTTCAGAATGAACGTCACGCCGAAAACAGCCGCCGCAACGGCGAGGATTATCGTCTTGAAGTCGCCCGAGCGCATAAACGCAATAAGCAGGAACGTCATAAAGAAGATAAGCGCCGTTCCGAAGTCGCCCATAAACGCAAGCAAGCCCACGCATACGGCTGAAAATATAATAAACTCAAAAAGGTTTTTGTTGGTCTGCAATTTATCAAGCGCACTCGCACCGATAAAAATGTAAATTATCTTAACAAGCTCCGACGGCTGAATTGAAACAGGTCCGATAACAATCCAGTTAGCCGCACCGTAGGTTATCTTGCCGAGCACGATACTCGACAAAAGCAACAGCACCGCAACAATCATCATAGGTATTCTCAATTTATTCACCTTGTCGGGGTCCTCGATTACCTTGATGATTACGCAGAACAGCGCCATTCCGATTGCCGCCGCTATAAGCTGGGTATAGGCAGAGCGTTCGTTCTGCCTGATAAGCAGCATTACGCCGATTCCCGTAAGGAAGAGCGCAAGAGCCTCAAGCTCGAAGTTGATTCGCTTTAAAACCACCGTTGAAACAAAGAAAAATCCCCATTCAACTGCCGCCAGTGCTCCGAAAAGCACCAAGGGCGCATACTGATTTGTTGCGTCGTTCCAGAACATAGCTTCAACGCACATAAAGAAATGGAAAATCGTCACAAGCAGCATAAGCTTCCACGATTTAATCGCAGGCTTATCGCTTACCTTTGAGAAAAACCAGCTCGACTTTAGCTGTTCGTCATACTCGGCACCACGCTTAAATTCAAACTCAGAGTTGCCCACGCCGATTACATCGTCGATAAGCACCTGCTTTCTGCCGTGAATCCTCTTGCCGTTCACGAAGGTTCCGCTCTTTGAGCCTGTGTCGGTGATAAACCAGCCGTCCTTTCGCCTTAAAAGAACGCAGTGATTTCTTGAAACGGCAGGGTCGTCCACGACAACGTCGCTCGACTTGCTTCTGCCGATTGAATTTTCCCAGAAAAGAACGGGCAGTTTCAGTCCCGTAGTCGGATTGTAAAGCGTAACAAGCGGCTTTTCACCACGTCTGTGGCGGCGCATTGCGGCATAGCACTGGTAGACGATTATCAGCGCATAGACGGGTAGAATTATGCGCAGTGCAACTACGCCGATGTCGAAAATTACCGAGAGGTCAAACACACCCAAAGCTCCTTTCACAAAATATGTATGCAAAAATTATCAATGTTTATTGTTTAAACTTTAAAAGGTATAATTACAGTTATACAGTTTCTATAATAATCCAAAACAGCGTAAAAGTCAATATTTTTTGAGGTAAACAAAAACTCCAAAGCCTGAAAAGCCTTGGAGTAGGTCAGCATAAAATATTTTTGATAGCTTGAACACCCTGACTCCTTACGTCAGATGTGTTCTATGCTTAAGTCAAACTATTACTGTTCGCATCTACTGATTTATACTATCTTCATCAAGTAAAAAATCGAACAGATTTAGTATTAAGATTCCCTCCTCATTGTAGTGTGTTTTACCCTCTTTAATTATAATTACTTTTTTAAATGAATCGTTTATATTGATTAAAGATTTCTGTTCCTGTTCCTCTTTTTTAACATCGGGCATTGCATATGCTGACTGAATATATATTCTTTTTGAACCCATATTACATACAAAGTCAACTTCAAGCTGTGTTTGCTTCTTTTTTTTATTAGAATCATATTGCGTATATTCAACCACACCTACATCCACATTATAGCCTCGCACACAAAGTTCATTATATACAACATTTTCCATAATATGAGTTTCTTCATACTGTCTGAAATCTATTCTTGCATTACGCAAACCTATATCTGTAAAATAGTACTTCATTGGTGTATTAATATATTTTTTTCCTTTGATGTCAAATCGTTTTGCTTTCATTATCAAAAATGAATCCTCTAAATACTCCAGATAATTCTTTATTGTATCCGGATGAATTGAAACATTTTTTACCGACCTGAAAGTATCTGACAATTTCTTTGGATTAGTAAGACCGCCTATTGATGATGCAAGGAAATCTAATAATTCCTCTAATTCAGCAGTATTACGAATATTATTTCGCTCTAATATATCTACCAGATATGTCTCCTTAAAAATAGATTTCAAATATTCTGTTTTATCCTTTTCGTCTTTAATGTCTATTAACTTTGGTAATCCTCCGTACATAGCATACTCATACCAAGCATCTCTTGGATGTTCTTTCCTGTCCTGCATAAACTCTGCAAATGATAGCGGATATATATGAACCTGATCACCACGTCCCCTGAATTCAGTTATAATATCTTTTGATAAAAATTTTGCATTACTTCCCGTTACATACGTATCAACGTTCTTTATATGCAAAAAACTGTTCAGAACATCCTCAAATTCCGGAATATACTGCACCTCATCCAACAGGACATAATACATATTCTCATCTTTTACACAATCATGTACATATTCACACAAATAATCCGGATCTCTGTACTTTTTATTCATTCTGTCATCCAATGCAATTTTGATAATATGGCTGTTTTCCACACCTTCTTCTATCAAATGCTGATAAAACAATTCAAATAACAGATAAGACTTGCCTGATCTGCGTAACCCTGTTATAACTTTAATCAGTCCGTTATGTTTCCTTCTTATCAGTTTATTCAAATAAATATCTCTTTTCATATCAAAGCTCCTATTGAAAATTCAGTCGATATATCAACAGTTTTTACACTAATATTATATTTATTCATTTCTTCATTGTCAATTGTTTATTGAAAATTCAGTCGATATATCTTCATTTTTTTCAATGCTCTTTGTATCTACATTTATAAATAAAAAACTCCAAAGCCTGAAAAGCCTTGGAGTTGATGAACGTAAAATATAAATTTTATCTCTTTGAGAACTGTCGGAGCGTTAAGAAAACAGTTCGGTGAACTGTTTTTAGCTTCGACCGCAGCAGCTGTGCTGCGAGGACCCGCAGTCTAACGAAAAAAACAGCACCATCCGAAGATAGTGCTGTAAAGATTTCGATAATATGATTATCTCTTACTAAACTGCGGTGCTCTACGAGCTGCCTTAAGACCGTATTTCTTACGCTCTTTCATTCTCGGGTCACGAGTTAAGAAACCTGCCTTCTTGAGCTTGCCACGGAGGTTCTCTGTGTCATACTGAAGAAGTGCTCTTGAAATGCCGTGACGGATTGCGCCTGCCTGACCTGTTACGCCGCCGCCTGCTACTCTGCAAACAACGTCGAACTTCTCGTCAGTTTCTGTAAGAGCGAGGGGCTGTCTAACGATGAGCTTGAGTGTTTCAAGACCGAAATAATCGTCGATGTCACGGTCGTTGATTGTGATTTTGCCTGTGCCCTGATAAAGTCTTACTCTTGCAACAGAGCTTTTTCTTCTGCCTGTACCGTAAAAATAAGGTGTCTTATCGTACATTATATTCTGCCTCCTTCTTAAGCTTCAACCGTTTCGGGCTTCTGAGCCTGATGGTTGTGTTCTGCACCGGCAAAGAGTCTTAATCTCAAAAGTGCGTTTCTGCCGAGTGTGTTTTTGGGAAGCATACCCTTAACGGCAAGCTCCATAGCCTTTTCGGGCTTTGTAGCCATAAGAGTATCGTAACGTGTTTCTTTAAGATGGCCGATATAGCCTGTGTGGCGCTGCCACTTCTTCTGAGTAAGCTTATTGCCTGTTAAAACAGCGTCCTTACAATTGATGATGATAACGTGATCGCCGCAGTCTACGTTGGGTGTAAATGTAGCCTTGTGCTTGCCTCTTAAAAGAACAGCTGCCTGAGCTGCTACTCGTCCGAGGGGCTTGCCTGCTGCATCAATTACATACCAGCTGCGTTCAATTTCGCTTTTCTTAGCTAAATATGTTGACATAACATTTCCTCCTGTCTTTTTTCGTGCAGGTATGATTATAGTATATATTTTTGTCAAAGTCAACACTTTTTTGAAAAAATTTAATTTACGTCTGAACAAACTCTTGAAATCGCCATAATACTCGTTTTTACTCTTTTATACTCAATTACTATTTTTGAAAACATTTTAAGTTGTAAGGTAAACCAGAATTTAGCGTTGGAATTACATTAAGAATATTTTATGCACAACATCGTAGGGGCGGATTTGCATATCCGCCCGTATTGCAGAAACGTTTGGTTTACTTGGGCGGATATGCAAATCCGCCCCTACGGTAACGTTAGCTATTATTTCATTGCTAAATTATAGTTTATCAACGCATTGCTTGATTTCCAAACAATGTAAAACTTTCACAATAAATTCACATTAACAATATATGTTTTTCATAAACGACTTGTATGATATAAGCACAATAACAGAAGGAGGTGACAAAATAATGAAAGAAATCAGGTCGTCGGTACTCGCATGCGTTACAAGCCAGTACGACTGCGACAGAATCATCAAAACCGCAAAGAAAATCGCCGACGACTGCGGCTGTGAGCTCAGGGTGCTCAGCATTTTAAAGCCGACAAGCAACTATACAACAGTAAGCGACCAGATTGAATATCTTTACCTTGTTTCAAAGGAGTCGGGAGCGGATATGACTGTCCTGTTCCACGACGACGCACCGAGTGCCGTGGCAGGGTTTGTAAAGGAAAACAACGTCAAGCGTGTTGTAACGGGTATGCACGACGGAGGCGACGAGAGCTTCCTTGTGATGTTCAACAAGCTTGCACCGAAAACTCCGATTACAATGGTTGCAAAAGACAATATGGTGTACAGTATGGAGCTGTGCTCCGAATGTATGCCGGTAGGCAAAAAGTAATACATACACATTAGTTAAAGAGCTACGAAAGTATGCAATACTAATATCTAATTAAAAACTATATTGGATTTTTGAGCAGATTTTTTGGCAAACGAGTGAGATTCTACAGAAAGGCTTGTCGCCTTTCGAGGACAGCTCACGAAGTATGGCGGAAAATATGCCAAAAAGATATTTAGGATTTAATTCAGATATTAGTAAAAGTTCTTTCTTCTTAAAATATACTCTCTCCCGAAACGAGCCGACATTTAAAAATGCCGGCTCGTTTCATTTAGATGATTGTAGTGGCGAACTGTGTTCGTCATAATGCATAAATTGTTATACAATTTATGCATAGGGACGTCTGGGAAGCCGTCCCCTACGGAAATGTTTATATGTCACAATAATATTAATATAATCGGTTACGTTTGCTAATCACTACTGCAATATACTTATAATCTCCAAAATTCCCATAATAATCGGCTGATGAAGAAGGTAGATTATCAGTGTGTGACGTCCGATGAAGTCAAAAAACGGGATTCTGTGTTTAAAAAAACTATCGGCTTTACAGCTTTTAATTACCCTCCACGTAAAATAACCGAATATGAACAGAAATATCCAAGGTATTATCGAGAAGTAATCGGTTGAGTGAAAGTCGGCTGACGGAAAACCGATAAACGCAAGCGCCTTTGTTCCGTACAGAAATTCGGGCAATTTGAAAAGCTCAACCCCGAAAAATCCGACGTATCCCTCGGGCACACCGTACAAAAAAGCAAACAAAAGCAGGTTTAAAATTGCTCCGACGACAGGCTTGATATTTTCAAGATAAGCCTTAAGCGGATACGCAAGCATCATTGCACAGCCGAGGAAGTTTAAAATTCCGAACCAAACCGCCTGACTCGGTATAGCAAGCACCGTAACAATCGTAATCAAAAATCCGCAGGCATTTAAAATTATCCCTCTTCTGAATGGGTGATGCGAAAAATTGAATGATACGCCCGACAGAATTATGAACGAACAGCAGATAAACCGCTCCCATATTATTGTGAGCGGTTCGCTGTTCCAGCCTGTTCCGGCTGAGAAAATATTGAAAATATCGTACATAAGGTGGAAAGCCACCATATTGACAAGTGCAAAGCCTCTTAATGCGTCAATAAGGTGATAGCGCACAGAGGGAGCGGAAAGGGATTTCTGCATTTATTTGTTCCTTTTCATTTTTATTGTGAAAGCCGAAATTGCAAGCGCAAGCAGTACGACTGCATAGGCAATCACCCACAAAAGCTCGGGCATAATTTCGGCATATTCGCCCGAAACGGCATAGCGAGCGGCATTTACAGCGTGAGCAAACGGCAGTGCGTTTGCAATTGACTCAAACCAGCCGCCGACAAGCGCAGTGTCAAACCAGATATTTGAAAACCAAGCCGAGAGATTGGTAAGCAATGCGCCGCAGATTCCGCCGACTGCCTTTTCATTGAGGAATGTTCCTGCAAGCAGTCCGAGTGCGATAAACACAAGCGCAATCGGTATGTTGACAACTACGGCAAGAAGTATGTTCGGAGTTATTTCAAGTCCGAAAAAGATTGCCGCAATATAGCAGATTACAGTCTGCGCAAGCGACATAGGCACAAGCGGCAGTGTGTAGCCTAAAATGAACTCAAACGCTTTTAAAGGCGACGTAAACAAGCGGAGAACAAAGGAGGTTGTCCTGTCCTTTGAAATGAGCTGAGCCGAAAACAGCGATATAAAGCTCAAGCCGAAAACAGAAATTCCCGGTGCGAGGTTCTGAATCTGAAACAGCTTTGTTGCCTCGGCGGCTTCCTGAGGAATACTTGCGTTGATCGCCGACAAAAGCACCATAAGCACAAGCGGAAAGCCAAGTCCGAAAAACAGCGTAATCATATCACGCAGAATTTCCTTTGTGTTTCGTGAGGCAAAGACAAAAGTTCTCATTTTACACCCTCCCCTGCAATTGTGATGAACGCTTCCTCAAAGCTGTCGGTATCGGCAAGGCGTTTGAGATTTTCAGCCGTATCCTCGGCTTTAAGCTCACCTTTCGCCATAATTCCGATTCTGTCGGAAAGCGACTCGGCTTCTTCAAGGTAATGGGTGGTGAGGATTATTGTGATTCTGCCCTTGAGCTTTTCAATCACACTCCACAGCTCTCTGCGAGCGAGCACGTCAAGACCGAGAGTAGGCTCGTCAAGAAAGAGAATTTCAGGCTCGGAGATAAGCGCCATTGCGATGCTCAGCCTTCTCTGCCAGCCGCCCGAGAGAGTTTTTGCACGGCTGTTTTGGATTTCCTGCATATCAAACTTCTCAATCATATCGTCAGCCTTGCTCTTTGCGCTTTTCCTGTCAGCACCGTAGATTCTTGCGATAAGCTCGAGGTTTTCACGCACCGAGAGCTTTTCGGCAACGGCGGTTTCCTGCGGAGAAACGTTGATAAGCTGTTTCACCCTTGCGCTGTCGCTTACAATGCTGTTGTCAAGCAACAGTGCGTCGCCGCTTGTGGGAGGTACAAGACAGGACAGCATTTTGATTGTGGTGGACTTGCCTGCGCCGTTCACGCCGAGCAGAGCGTAAAGCTCGCCCTTGTTTACGGTAAGATTGAGCGAATTTACGGCAGTTTTGTCCTTGTATTTTTTCGTAAGGTTTGTTGTTTTAATTGCGTACATTTTATCACCGACTAAATATTTTTAGGGGTTATTTAAAGGATGATTCCAGACCGGGGATTTTTGCAAGAGCGATTCCGCCCTGTTTTGTGTCGCCGAGAACTACAAGCTTGTCGCCCGGGTTGATTTTAAAAACTTCCCTTGCGTGCTTGGGAATCACAACCTGACCTCTCTCGCCCACCTTGACGATTCCGAAAACAAACTTGCCGTCGGTTTCATTTTCAATGAGCTTTTCCTCCTCGAACGAGTAGTTAATCAGGTTGTCAATCGTCGTGCCGAAAAGGTTTGCAAGCTCTCTGCATTTTACAATATCGGGCAGAGTTTCTCCGCTTTCCCACTTTGCAACCGACTGACGTGAAACTTCAATTTTCTCGGCAAGCTCCTCCTGTGAAAGACCTTCCTTTTTGCGAAAATATTTCAGATTCATACCAATCATACTTTTTCACACCCCTTTGACAATAGAATAACAGATAAAATGTACCTTTACAATCAACCGTAATTTACTTTTGGTGTCAAATTTGGTTTACAAATAAACTTAATTAATCGGTTAGTGTAGGGAATAGTCTTGACTGTTCCGCAAGATTACATCTGACTTTCAGGTAATCGGAACGGTCAAGACCGTTCCCTACATTGAGGTTAAACATATAAATTTATTCGGACATTAAACTTTTGAATTATTACAGCCTATCCACTCGACCATAAATGTTAATTAAAAATCCCCTAAAAAGAGTTTTGGGCGGATTTTGCAATCCGCCCGTCAGTAATGAAAACATACAAAATATTGTGGTAAAATATTTTTATACTTCTATTATAACACAACTTATATGATTGTCAAGGTGTTTTCACGTTTTTATATACATATTTATTGTCGGTTGTTCATACCAAATATCGTAATCGTGAATTTCGTTCCCTCGCCTTGCTTTGAGTCGGCGTAGATACTTCCTCCGCTTTTTTCAACAATCGTCTTTGCAAGCGCAAGTCCGATTCCAACGCTGTTTTCATCACTATTTCTGCCCTTGTAGAATCTCTCGAAAATATGCGGCAAATCCTCCTTTGCAATTCCGCACCCGTTATCCGTTACGGTGATTTTTGTGCAGAGCGAGGTTTTTTCAGCCTTCAGCTTTACAAATCCGCCCTCATCTGTGTGCTCAATGCAGTTTTTGACAATGTTCGTAATCGCTTCGCAAAGCCACTTGAAGTCGCAGTCAAGCGTTAAGCTGTCGTCGCACTCAATGCTTGTTTCAACGCCCTTTATTTCCGCAAGGACGGCGGTGTTTTTTACGCACTCGTCAAGAATATTCCTGACGTTTTCCGTCTTGCTTTTCAGCACAATTGAATTTGCGTCAAGCTTTGACAACGTGAGAATTGACTGCACAAGAAAGCTGATTGAGTTACTGCTGTGCCTTATATCATTCAGAAAGTCACGTTTTATTTCCTCGGGCATATTTTCGTCCTCGATAATGTTGTCGAGCATCACCATAATCGACGTTAGCGGAGTTTTGAGCTGGTGGGAAATATCCGAAAGCGACTGTTTCAGATTTTCCTTGTCCTTCTGTGAATTATCCGCCTGCTCCCTTAGCATTACTGTGGTTTTGTATATTTCGCTTTGGAGCTGCGACATTTCGTCCTCGCTGCTCGCTTTCAGCTCAAGGTCGTAATTTTTGCGGTTGATTTTCCGCAGATAGCCTGCAAGCCGTTCCGATTCCTCTTTCTGACTTTTGCAGTATTTCAGAAAAACCGCTGTCAGCGCAAGGCAGGAAACGGCGCATATAATTGCGTTTGCAATAATTATAAAAAAACTCGCACCGTCATTTTGGCAGACCGCCCAGTCGCTGTCAAGGTCGATTCCGTATTTTTTCAGATTGCTTTCAGCCTGCGGATTTTCCGACTTACCGTTTAAAATTTCGGCAAGCTCACGCTCGGAAACCTCGGGATATTTTTCTTTTACATTTTCAAGTATCTGAACTACTTCACTGTTGGTGTTCTGCCGTACCCTTTCAAGCTCAAAAGCCGAAACTACGGCGGTGACGGCTGAAAAAACGGCTGTCAGCACAAGAAATATTACTAAAAATTTTTGGGAGCGTTTCATTCTTCCTCCAGCCTGTAGCCGACTCCCTTAACGGTCCTGATTCTGTCCGTACCGAGCTTTTGACGGATACGCTTTATATAGACGGTCAGGGTGTTGTCGTTTACGTAGTTTCCTGCAATATCCCAGATTTTTTCGAGGATAATTTCACGTGTGACGGTTTTGCCGCAGTTGCGCACAAGGATTGAAAAGATTTTGTATTCAAGCGCAGTAAGCTCCACCCTTGCTCCGTCCCTGTAAACCCCTCGGTTTTCAAGGTCAACGCTTATGTCGCCCGTTGTGACAAGGCTTGATTTTGCGCTGTTCTTTGAAGTCAGCCTGCGGATTCGGGCGAGCAGTTCACGCATTGAAAACGGCTTTGTTATGTAATCTTCTGCGCCGAGGTCAAAGGCTTTTACAACGCTGTCCTCGTCGTCAATTGCTGTGAGGAAAATTATCGGCGACTCGCTTAAACGGTGGATTTCATCAAACAGCTCAAAGCCGTTGCCGTCAGGCAGGGAGATGTCAATGATAATCAAATCAAAGTCAAACGGTGCAGTGCAGAGAGCAGAAGAAAAGCTCTCGCAGAGCGTGACCGAATAGCCGTTCTGCTCCAGCGCATATGTAATGCCCTTTGATATTATTCGGTTGTCCTCAATCAGAAGAATGTTCATAGCGTGCACCTTTTAAGTGTGGAGTGTGAAATCATTGTAGCGGCGAACTGTGTTCGCCATATTTCATAAATTGCGT
>DPHV01000037.1:0-4460 GCA_003521625.1 Ruminococcus sp. | reverse complement strand
ATATTTCATAAATTGCGTTGCAATTATGAAACGGGACGTCAGGGATGCCGTCCCCTACGAATATAAAGGGAAGGTTTCTGCGTAATATCGTAAGGGACGGGTTCCCACACGTCCCATTACGTTACCTCTATATCAATTATCCTCTATTATTGCCGTCCTGTCAACTAAATATTGTCGTTGCGGATTGTTTCGATAATGTTCTGCTTCTGCACCTTTGCAATTGAAAATCTCATAATCAGCCACACAACCGCAAACACGAACACAATACTGATTGCAATCGCCGAATACGGCACAACAAAGTCGGTTGCAAGGTTTATTGAGAAAGCCTTGAAAATTCCAAGTCCTGCAAGCAGTCCGAGCGGTATCCCGATTATCAGCGACTTAACACCGTAGAACAAACTTTCAAGGCGAATCATACGGTTGAATTCACGCTTTGTCATTCCGATTGATTTAAGCATTGCAAATTCCTTGCTCCTCAGTCGCATATTAGTTGTAATTGTGTTGAAGATATTTGTCACGCCGATAAGCGAAATTACAATGATAAAGCCATAGGCAAAAATGCTGATTACAAGCGTCATTGCATTGTACATATTCGCCATTTTCTCAACGTTATATACGCTGTAGGTCTGACCGCCGTTAAGGTCCTTTATCGTTGCTTCAAGCTCCTCTGAATTTTTAGCGTCAATGAAAAAGCCGTAGCTGACATAATCCATATCAAAATTATTTTTCAGCGTGTCTGCGCTCACAAGCAGATAGACGTCGTTTTCGGACGGACGGAGATATTTCAGCGTTTCGGGCGTTGAGTTATAAACCTTTGCGATTTCAACATCAAAGCTCTTGTAGTATTCGTCATTTGCAGGGTCGTTGCTTTCTCTGACCGTCAGAGATTTCACCTTGTCAGCTTTGAAAAGCTCGCCCTTTTGCAGATTTTCGTCATTGTCCCTGTATTCAAAATTGTTAATAAGAATACCTTTATTCTTTACCTCATCATAATCAAGTCCGAGTTCTTTTAGCTTTTGCTTATAGGTCACGTCGTCAAATGCAAAAAGCTGGATGAAGTAAAAATCGTTGTTTTCGGCATATTGGTTATAAACGGTTGCGTAGCCGGTCAGAACGGATTTTAAGCTGTCGTTGTTATTAATATAAGCTCCTGCATTCATTTCAAGACGGCAGTTTTTTACACCGTCAAGCTGTGAAAGCGTTTCAAAATCCGCATTGATTTCGTCAAACTCTTTGTAAAAGTCCATTCTGTCCACCGAGAGATTATAATCAATCTCGTGGTAATATTTTGAGCTGTACTCCGTTTCGTACTGAATAAAGCTTGAAACGGCTATGAAAACGGCAACGCTGACAACAATTGAAATTACCGTTGTGCGGTACTTCTTTTTACTTCTTTTGAGGTTTTTGTAGGCGATTTCACCGCCCATACCGAACAGCTTTTTGATGAATTTCGGGCATTTGTAGGCTTTCTGCTTTTTCTTGATTTTAATGTCGTTGTTGCCCCTTACTGCGTCAACAGGCGCAATTCTTGAGGCTCTGAAAGCACTGCCGAGCGTTGAGAAAAGAATGGTAAGGAGCGACAGCGCAACCGCAAGTACAATCGCAAAAACAGGAACGCTGTATACAAACGAAGTTCCGTTCATCATATCCTTAAGCAGAATATTCAAAAGCCGAATGAGAATTGCTACTACTCCCACGCCAAGCAGAATACCCAACGGTATGCCGATAAGCGCAAGCACGAATCCCTCAAAAATTACGTTGTGACGTATCTGTCGTGACGTTGCGCCGACTGAGGACAACATTCCGTACAGTTTTGTTTTTTCGGTGATTGAAATTGCAAAGCTGTTGCGGATAACAAACACGCTTGCGACAATTACAATTGCGATAATGATAGCCGCCAACGTGAAGAACATTTGCAGAGCGTTGTCGCTCAACGCATAGCCTTTGTAGGAAAGCAGAGTAGTATTTACGGAGAAATAGTTATACTTTGTTTCGTCCGGTTCAAGCTCACGGCTATCGTTAAGATACTCCCTTAAACGCTCCTCGGAAATTCCGGTAAGCTGTGACGTGGTCTGAATGTAATTTTTCTCGCCCTCGTCTGTGTATTTTACATACAGCCAGCCATCCTTTGAAATATCGTCCGGCTCTGCTGCGGTAAAAATTGGAAAGTATGCACCGCTTTCCGGAGGCTCTAAACAGCGAGTATAGTATTCGTCAAGTATGCCGACAATTTTATATTTCTTGCTCGACTCAACCTCAAAATGCTCTTCAATCTCCTTAACTGTAGCAGAGGTTTCACCCATAGTTTCCTGTTCTTCGTAAACAAACTCCTGTCCGTATGGATTAGTGTTGGGAATAACAGTACCGTCAGCGGTTTTGCGCACTCCCTTTTCAAGCGTGATTGTGTCGCCGACCTTGTATTCCTTTGCGGAGTTATTGATAAAGCTCTGCGTGAGGACAAGCTCCGAGCCGTTCTCGGGGTATCTGCCGTCCTTCAGCGGAAGATTAAAGCAGTCGGTAAACGCTTTCGGAGTTAATACCTGAACGTAAGCGTAAGGTTTTTTGTCGTTTTCATAATTCGGTATTCTGACAAAATCGCCGTAATCACACATATAGACGGTTTCAACATTTCTGTTTGCCTTGATTTCCTTTACGTCCTCGCTTGTTGCATTTCCCGAAATGAACAAATCATAATTTCCCGAAAAATTTATCTGACCGTCAATCATAGTCTGCTGACCGCTTGCGGCAATTCCTGCAACAACGGTAATCAGCGCAGTCGAAAGCAGTATGCCGATAATTGTAACAATCGTTCGGCTTTTGTTGAGTTTAAGATTTTTGAGCGTGAGTTTATTAAGTGTGTTCACCTTTAACCCTCCTCAACAATTCTGCCGTCGCTTATCGTGATTATCCTGTCAGCCTGCTTTGCAAGCTCCAAGTCGTGCGTAATCATTATGATTGTCTGATTGTAGGTTCGGTTCGAGATTTTCAGCAGGTTCATAATATCTTCACTCGCCTTTGTGTCGAGGTTACCCGTCGGCTCGTCTGCAAGCACAAGCGCAGGATTTGAAATCAGCGCACGTGCAATTGACGTTCTCTGCTGTTGACCGCCCGAAAGCTCGTTTGGCAGATGCTTTCTTCTTGCACGCAAGCCGAAGGTGTCGAGAATTTCGTCAAGCTGTTTTTTATCAACGGGGCTTTTGTCGAGGTCGCACGGCAATTTAATATTCTCCTCAACCGTCAGAATCGGTATGAGGTTATAGAACTGGTAGACAATTCCGATTTGCCGTCTGCGGAAAATCGCCAGCGTGTCGCTGTTCATTTTTGTAATATCGTTGCCGTCAATGAAGATTTTTCCGCTTGTGGGGCGGTCAACTCCGCCGATAAGGTGCAGAAGCGTTGACTTTCCGCTTCCGCTTGCGCCGACGATTGCGACAAACTCGCCCTTTTCAACAGAAAGCGAAATATCGTCAACGGCGTTCACCTGATTTTCGCCCTCGCCGTAGGTTTTTACAAGGTTTTCAACTCTTAAAATTTCCATAAAACACACTCCCAAAATAGAATTTACATTAAAGACAGCAGGACTTTCCGGACAGTCCTCCCGAGTTTTCAGGCTAATATTACACCCGCAAAATGACTCTAATGTGACTTTAATAAAATAATTCGGGCAAGCAGGTCACGAATCACAACGACCTGTCTGCCCGAATTTAATTGCTAATTGTTAATTATTAATTGTTCATTGTAAATTGTAAATAGCTCACATCTCCGACATTTCTTCAAGCCGTTCACGGTTTTTGATGACTATTTTTCTGTACGCCGTTGAAATATCGCCGTTTGCGGAAAATTTGCCGAGCGTCTTGCTGACCGTCACCCTCGACACGCCCACTGCGGAGGCGATTTCCTCGTGCGTTAGACTGACACGTCCGTCCTTTTCGCTCCGTAAAAGCAGTCGTGCGATTCGTGCATCAGCCTGCAAAAACGTCATTGAGTCAAGCTGAGATGAAAGCAAGCGGATTCTGTTTGACAGGATTTCAAGCAGTTCAAACGCAAGCTTCGGGTGCTTTGCAAAGAGGTTTGTCAGCGTCTGCTCGTCAATCATAATGACCTCGCAGTTCGTTACCGCCCGTGCCGAGCTTACCCTCGGCTTTTTGTCAAAAAATGCGCCCTCCCCGAGCAGTTCACCCCTTGATGCGGTGTTAAGCGTTTTCTCCATTCCGTCAATCGACGTCATAAACACGCTTACTCTGCCCTTTTTCAGATAGCAGAATGTGCTTGCAAAATCGCCCTGACGGTAGATAATTTCTCCCTTTGCAAAGGTGCGGATGCTACCGAGCGACTCAAAAATCTGTTGCATATCCTTTTTAGTTTCCGTTCCCGAATGCGATAAATTAACGCCCTGCAAAACCTCACCCCATTTTCATAATCAGATAATAAACAATAATTTAGCCGAGTGCCTCGGCTCG
>DPHV01000025.1:10299-67886 GCA_003521625.1 Ruminococcus sp. | reverse complement strand
CCTCAACAGGCATAAGGAAAGGCTGGTCAGCCTTACGGTCAGGTGTAGGAATGAACTCGTCAACAGCAGCCATAAGCTCGTGAATGCAAGCATACTCGGGAGCCTTGGGATCCTTTGAATCGCTTGTAAGAGCAACATAAGCTGAACCCTTGATGATAGGTGTATCGTCGCCGGGGAACTCGTACTCGTTAAGAAGGTCACGGATTTCCATTTCAACGAGCTCGAGAAGCTCGGGATCGTCAACCTGGTCAGTCTTGTTCATGAATACTACGATGTAGGGAACGCCTACCTGACGAGAAAGAAGGATGTGCTCTCTTGTCTGGGGCATAGGACCGTCAGCAGCAGAAACAACGAGGATAGCGCCGTCCATCTGAGCTGCACCTGTGATCATGTTCTTTACATAGTCAGCATGGCCGGGGCAGTCAACGTGTGCATAGTGACGGTTAGCTGTTTCATACTCAACGTGAGCAGTGTTGATTGTGATACCACGCTCTCTCTCTTCGGGAGCCTTATCGATGTTAGCGTAATCAACGAAATCAGCGTCGCCTTCGAGGTTGAGAACCTTTGTGATAGCAGCAGTAAGTGTTGTTTTACCATGGTCAACGTGGCCGATTGTACCAATGTTAACATGGGGTTTATTTCTTTCAAATTTTTCTCTTGCCATTGGAAATTTCCTCCTTATTGGTTGTAAAAAGAATTTACAATAGATTTAATGATATTGTACCAATATTTTTCAAAAAAATCAATACATTTTTTAAAAAATTACGTTCAGAAAGCCGAATTAATCCTTCTTAGCTCTCTCGTTCATAATCTTTTCGGCAATATTCTTCGGAACCTCTGCATATGTGTCGGGCTCCATTACATACTGGCCGCGTCCCTGAGTCTTGGAACGCATATCCGTTGCATAACCGAACATCTCTGAAAGCGGAACGTGAGCGATAACACGCTGAACACCGTTATCAGCTTCCATGCTCTGAATCATACCACGGCGTGAGTTGAGGTCGCCGATAACGTCGCCGAGGTACTCCTCGGGAGTGATAACGGTAACCTTCATAATCGGCTCAAGAAGTACGGGGTCTGCCTTCTTCATAGCGCTCTTGAATGCCATTGAACCGGCAATCTTAAATGCCATTTCAGAGGAGTCAACCTCGTGATATGAACCGTCATAAAGCTCAACCTTAACGTCAACTACGTTGTAGCCTGCAACAACACCCGAAAGCATTGCGCCCTGAATACCCTGGTCAACAGCAGGAATGTATTCCTTGGGAATTGCACCGCCGACAATGTTGTTGACAAATTCGTATCCCTTGTCCTTGTTGGGGAATACGTTAATCTTAACGTGACCGTACTGGCCCTTACCGCCTGACTGACGAGCATATTTCTCATCAACCGATGCTTCCTTGCGGATTGTTTCCTTGTAAGCAACCTGCGGAGCGCCGATGTTAGCCTCTACCTTGAACTCACGGAGAAGACGGTCAACGATAATCTCAAGGTGAAGCTCACCCATACCTGCGATAATTGTCTGGCCTGTTTCTTCATCTGTGTAAGCCTTAAAGGTCGGGTCTTCTTCTGCGAGCTTTGCAAGAGCAATACCCATCTTTTCCTGACCGGCTTTGGTCTTGGGTTCAATAGCAACACGGATAACGGGATCCGGGAATTCCATTGACTCGAGGATTACGGGGTGCTTCTCGTCGCAGAGTGTGTCACCTGTAGTTGTATTCTTAAGACCAACGGCAGCAGCAATATCACCTGCGTAGCAGCAGTCAATATCTTTTCTGTCATTAGCGTGCATCTGTAAGATTCTGCCCATACGCTCGTTGTTGTCCTTAACCGAGTTATAGACAGTAGTACCTGTTGTAACGGTACCGGAATATACACGGAAGAAGCAGAGCTTACCTACGAACGGGTCAGTAGCAATCTTGAATGCAAGAGCAGCAAAAGGCTCTGTGTCAGAAGATTTTCTCTCAACCTCGTCGCCTGTTTCGGGGTCAACACCCTTGATAGCAGGAACGTCTGTAGGAGCAGGCATATAGTCAACAACAGCGTCAAGGAGCATCTGAACGCCCTTGTTACGGTAAGAAGAACCGCAGGTTACGGGAACCATTGTGTTGTCGATAGTAGCTTTTCTGATAACTTTCTTGATTTCATCAACTGTGATTTCTTCGCCGCCGAAGTATTTTTCCATAAGCTCCTCGTCGAGTTCAGCAACTGACTCGATGAGCTTCTCATGGTACTCGTCAGCTAAATCCTTCATATCCTCCGGAATTTCTTCCTCGCTGTAATCTGTGCCGTCCTCATTGTGATAGATTTCAGCCTTCATTGTTACGAGGTCGATGATACCGCTGAAATCATTTTCAGCGCCGATAGGAAGCTGAATCGGAACAGCGTTACATTTAAGTCTGTCCTTCATCATCTGAACAACATGGTAGAAGTTAGCACCCATGATGTCCATTTTATTAACGTAAACCATTCTCGGTACGCCGTAGTTGTCAGCCTGACGCCAAACGGTTTCTGACTGAGGCTCAACGCCGCCCTTTGCACAAAGTACAGTTACAGAACCGTCGAGTACACGAAGTGAACGCTCAACTTCAACAGTGAAGTCAACGTGTCCGGGAGTATCGATGATGTTGATTCTGTGGGGCTTGTACTGCTGCTTGCTGCCTCTCCAGAAAGCTGTAGTAGCAGCAGAGGTGATTGTGATACCACGTTCCTTCTCCTGAACCATCCAGTCCATTGTGGAAGCACCATCGTGTGTTTCACCAATCTTGTGGTTTACGCCGGTATAATACAGGATACGCTCTGTTGTAGTTGTCTTACCGGCATCGATGTGAGCCATGATACCGATATTTCTTGTCTGTTCAAGTGAAACCTGTCTTGGCATAAAATCCTCCTCTTAAAATTACACGGGTAATAGAGATTACCATCTGTAATGAGCGAAAGCCTTGTTGGCCTCTGCCATCTTATGAGTATCCTCACGCTTTTTGAATGCGCCGCCCATGCTGTTTGTGGCGTCGAGAATTTCTCCTGCAAGTCTTTCCTTCATTGTCTTTTCACTGCGGGCTCTTGAGTAAGTTGAAATCCAACGAAGACCGAGTGTCTGACGTCTTTCGGGACGAACTTCCATAGGAACCTGATATGTGGCACCGCCGACACGGCGAGCCTTAACTTCGAGAACGGGCATTACGTTTTCCATAGCCTGTTCGAAAACCTCAAGCGGGTTATTACCTGTCTTTTCAGCAATAATGTCAAATGCACCGTAAACAATTTTCTGAGCAACGCCCTTTTTACCGTCGTACATAATGTTGTTGATAAGACGTGTTACAAGTTTTGAATTATAAAGCGGATCGGGTAATACGTCACGCTTCGCAATAGAACCTCTTCTTGGCACTTTGCTTCCCTCCTTCACAATAATTGAGATATCATAGGTACTCGAAAGCGACAAACTCCCGTATGCCAACAAGAACTTCTACTGAATTTATATAGAAAATTCCTGCCGCATAGCAGAACTTAATAATTTAAGTCAAGAGAGTTTTGTCAATTCCTAATTATTTACCTTTCTTAGGACGCTTTGCACCGTACTTTGAACGGCTCTGCATACGTCCGGAAACGCCCTGTGCGTCGAGTGTACCACGAACGATGTGATAACGAACACCAGGCAAGTCCTTAACACGGCCACCACGGATAAGAACAACGGAGTGCTCCTGAAGGTTGTGACCTACGCCGGGGATATAGGAACTGACTTCAATACCGTTAGAAAGTCTTACTCTGGCAATTTTTCTGAGCGCTGAGTTAGGCTTTTTAGGAGTAGCGGTCTTTACAGCAGTACAAACACCTCTCTTTTGCGGTGAGTTCTGGTCAATAGCAACACGCTTCTTTGAGTTCCAGCCCTTTAAAAGTGCAGGTGCCTTTGCTTTCTTTTCAGAAACCTCTCTGCCCTTGCGTACCAACTGGTTAAATGTAGGCATATTTGTCCTCCTTTCAAAAATTATTTAAGAATTGAAAAACTGCTTTGCAAATCAAAGCTTAGTAAAGCACTAAGTAATCCGCCTATAAACAGGCGCACTTACAGAGAGCCCCACGATTTAACATTATAAACCACGCAATATCAATTTGTCAATACTTTATTTTGGAAATTTACAGTTTTATTAGAATTCAAGCCGTTTTTTACATAAAAAGGGTCGGGCAACCGAAATTATGCCCGACCTTAAATTTTAAATAAAAGATTTAAAATTCTTTATTACTTCTTCACGGTGCTTGTAGTTATCCGACTCCTTGTCGGGGTTTGCATCGTCAATGCTTGCGTCAGTGTAAACCATAATATATCTTCCGTTATTTGAAAGGTATGCCTTTACAGACGGCAAATCAAGTATTGTAAACTCGCCGCTGTTCTTCACCGACTCAACAACAGTCTTTGCAGTATCGTTAAGATTTTTTAAATCATATTCATAAAGCTCAATCGTAATTGCTTTTCCGCCGTAAGCTGTGATGAACTTTTTGCCCTCTTTTGCGCCGATAAGAGATGCGTCCATTACGGTTACGCTGCTTTCGTCAAGCTTGCCGTCCTTCATAGCAAGATACTCAAGCTCAGTAAAATAACTTATCAAGCCCTCAAGATTATCCTTAAAGTCAGCAGGTTTCGGCTCGTCCGCAGTAGCTGAACTGCCTGTAGCCTCGGTAGCCTGAGTTGCTTTATTCTCTTTTGAAAGTGCGTCCTTATATGCACAGCCTGTCGAAACAGCTGCAATAAGTCCTACGCATAAAATTGCGGCGATAAATCTCTTCATAAAAATAATCCTTTCAAAGGTGATTTGTCAAAGTTATTTTTTATTATAACGCATTACAGCGCATAAATCAATATTTTTATTTAAAAACAATCATAAGTCATTTTAATAAATTTAATTAAAGCTGATGCTCAATTATCCAATGAGTTAAGCTGTCAAGTTCAAGTTTTCCGGATGCTATATCCAATATTATCTGATAAAGCTCTTTTTGTGTATAGTCAATCTCTATTCCGTTAAGAGCAAGGAACACAAGCATTGTATGTGCTCCTATTCTTTTATTTCCGTCAACAAATGCGTGGTTTTTTATTATTCCGAAACACAAACGAGCGGCTTTCTGCTGTACTGTCGGAAATAAATCAGCCCCGTCAAATTTTTGAAAAGGCGCATTAATTGCTGAATCAAGCAACGCTTCGTCACGAACACCGTCAAAACCGCCTGTTTCATCAATCAACTGTTTGTGCATAAATATAATCTGTTCTTTTGATAGGATAATCATTTTGCAAGAACCTCATATGCTTCTCTGTTTTTTGCGATAAGTCTTTTTGAAATTTCCATAATGTCCTCATCCTTTGCAAGCTGTTCACCTTCAGCCTGACTGAACTCGACTATCAAGTAGCGAGGAATATTATTTTTCAAAATCACAGCAGAGCCATTCTCATCAACAAGTCTTGCAACCTTTGAAAAATTTCGATTAGCCTCTGTTATAGAAACAAGTGAATTTGTATTTACATTCATAAAAGCTCCTCCTAAATAGGATTAATTTATCCTATTTTATTATATCCAATACTTCAATTTATGTCAACAAAAAAACAAACGGACAGCCGAAGCCGTCCGTTTTAACCTTTTCATTTACACACAATCTTTATGCAAGAACGTAAACGTTCACGTCACGTCTGCCGAAGTTTACGCACTCGTCATATGTGTTGTAGTAGCAGTCTACGATTGCTGTTCCTGCCATAAGTGCTCCGCCGGTATCAACAGCAGTTGCGTATCCGTAAACAAAGCTTCCGTCTGTTGAAACGATGTAGAGCTTTGAACCGTAGGGAATTATGTTGGGGTTTACTGCCACACCGCCGTGATAAGCGGGAACGCCTGTTGCTGTTCCTGCACCTGTGGGAGCAGTGTAAGCCGTACCCGAGCCTGTAAGAACCTGACTGTAGGCAACTGTTGCTCCGTTGGAGTCTGTGAAAGTTCCTGCTCCGCCGTTTGTTGCGGCACCCTTTGTTCCTACAAGGACAACCTTGTCAACGGGCTTTTTGATTGTCTTTTCGGCAACAACCTTATCCGAGGTCTTTTCGCCGTCTATGTATTTTACTTCACGGGTAACGATTTTCTCACCGTCTTTACCCTCTGTCTTGACCTTTGTTTCGCCAAGCTCAACATCGTCGGAGTTTTTCTTGACTGTGTCATAGGCGATTTTTTCTTTCGAGGATTCCGTCTTGTATGTAACACGCTTGATTGTTACTGCATTAATGTTCTCAACGTCTTCATTGTGCGAGGTAGAAAGAATATCGTCATCGTCTACCTCGTAGCCAGCAAAGTTAAGAGCGTCGTACACGTTCACAAGCGCAAGCTTAACGTCCTTTGTCTTGCCGTCGGCAGTTACGCTGACTGTTTTTGTCTTGTAAATGCTGATTTCCATATCCTTTGTGATTTCACTGTCGGGTGCAGGAACGGAAATTTCATCATCGGCAAGAGTAATTCCTGCTTTTTCAAGAGCGTCGGCAACCGTTCCCTTTGCAAGGTGAACAAGCTGACTTTTGCCGCCGTTGCTGATTGTGATTTTGTTTGCGTCGAGGATTGTTACATCGAGCTTAAAATCGTTGTTGTGTGTGACTACAAGGTCGCCGTTTGAAAGCTCATACTCAACCTTGGTTCTGAATCCGTTGTTATCTTCCGAGTTTGCGGCACCGTTAATACCCGACTGAATTGCAGCCGCAACGGTAATAACCGAGCTGAGGACAACTGTTGCTGCAAGGCTCAGCGCAACGGCTGATTTTGCAATGCGAAGTTTATCCGCTGTAAATCTCATTGTAATAACTCCTTTTTCGATTGTTTTTATTTTCAAATACCTTCGTACACAAAAACAGTTTTGCAGGATTTTTGCAAGTCCGCTTGGTACAGTTGGCAATTATAGACTCGTCTTTTGTTTATGTCAACCTAATTCGGAATTTATTTTTTGTGCAACACTTACAACGATTATGGTTATTTTTCTCAATTAGCATTATTCTTTCGAGCTTTTATCTGAAAATCCCCTGCAAAAATATGGTCAATTTGCAAGAATTTTATTTGTCACCAATTTGTTATCAATTTATTACTGATTTGTAACTATTTTATGACATCTATTACAGAAATATTACAACAATAATTCTTGACAATTTACTGCGTATTTATAGCTGAATAGTATTGTTTCAGAATAATAAATAACCATAATTTCCTTACTTATAAAATTACACAAATTACTTCTTTAAGGATTTTGTAATATTTTCAGGCGCAAAAAATCGGACAACAGTTACGCACCGTTGTCCGACAAAAAATACGATATATCAGTATATTATATGTATTACTTTTTCTCCTTGAATGCAAAGAATCTCTGACCGATATAATTGAAAGCAACAAACAGGCAGGAGCCTATGAGCATTGAAACGTTGCCTGCAAATTTGTCAACAGTCCAACCGAACATTGTCAGCGAATTTGCAACGCAAATCCACTTTGTAAGCGGAATTGCAATGCCGTAAGCAAGTCCGTAGCAAACGGCGATATTGAGTGCAAATTTCGCAATCGGCTTCCAGCCCTTTTCCTTGTTTTTGAAGGTGAAATACTTGTTGAGGAAGTAGCTTAAAATACTGCCCAGTATGTAGCCTACAATTGACGAAATCCACTCGCCCCAGCCGCAGAGGTTGAAGAACAGGAACTGAAGTCCCATACCAACGATTGTGTTGAGTATTCCGACCATTATAAATTTCCAGAATTTTATGTCAAAAAACTGCTTGATAAAATCTTTCATCATTAACTATCCTTTTCTTCGTTGTTTTCTTCCTCAAAATTCGAGTACTTCGTTATGTAAATCGGTCTGTCCTTCGACTCCATATAGATTCTGCCGATATACTCGCCGAGGATTCCGATTGACATTTCTGTAATACCGCCCAGAAACAGCACAGCGCAGAGCGTTGTGACATAACCGGGAGTAGTAACTCCGAAGAACAGCGTCTGAATCAGCGTTATTAATATATAGATAAGCGATATTAAAAAGATTACACCGCCCATAACAGCCGTAAATCGCAGAGGAGCAACCGAGAAACAGGTGATTCCGTCAAGAGCGTATTTGAACAGGCTTGAAAACTTCCACGTTGTAGTGCCGAGCTGACGGTCAACCGTTTTGAACGAAACCCATTTTGTGTTAAAGCCTACCCACGAGAAAATGCCCTTTGAAAAACGCTGAACCTCGCCGAGCTCAAGGATTGAATCAACCATCTGCCTTGTCATCATACGGTAGTCCATTGCACCGTAGGGATTTTTAACGTCGGTGAGCTTATTGGAAAGCTTGAAGAACAGCTTGGAGAAAATACCTCTGAACTTGCTCTCGCCCTCACGCTCGTCACGCTTTGTTGCACAGCAGTCGTAGCCCTCGTTCTCAAGAGCCTCAATCATCTGCGGAAAAATCTCGGGCGGATGCTGTAAATCAGCGTCCATTACAACAACATAGTCTGCCGTTGTATGCTCAATTCCTGCATACATTGCCGCCTCTTTGCCGAAATTTCTTGAAAAACAAATGTACTTTATATTTGAAAACTGTTTTGCAAGCTTTTTCATTACAAGATAAGTTTTGTCACGGCTTCCGTCGTTTACAAGAATATATCTGAAACTGTAGTCGGGGAGCGAGTCGATTACCTTGTTGGTTTCAAGCACAAAATGCTCAAGTCCCGCTTCCTCGTTGTAACAGGGAACAACCAAATCTATCGTTTTCATATGTATCACCCTTTTCATTATTTTATTATAACAAACGACGACAAAAAAGTCCACATATTTTTGGGAGTTTGGAGTGTGAAGTGTGGAGTGTGGAGTTTCGGGTCGCTTCGCTCCGGATTTATATTGATACGTGTTGTGAGGAAATGTTTGTTTGCAAGAATAAATCCGATATATCGGCAACGTTTTGGCGAACACAGTTCGCCGCTACAATATTAAAAAATCATCTCTGCGGCAACGCCGCAATATAAATAAATTCGGGAACTCAACTTTTGAATTATAGCAATCTATCCACTCGTCCGAAACTCCACTCTCCACACTCCAAACTTCACACTAAAACAAACGGTCGGGCACCGCTATATAGCAATGCACCGACCTATGTTTCTGAATTTACGTGCCTATCTACTCAATCTAAAATACCGAGTCAACCTGTTTGTTTGCCGCAACGTCGGCAATCTGCTTAACAGCCTTGTTGATATTGGACTTGTGAACGTGACCGACAGACGTTCCGTTCACTGACGCAACGTAGCGGTTTGCACCTGTTTCATAGAAGCTTACCGTATCTCTGCTATTATCGGAAGAGTACGTATAGGTAATTGAAAGAACGGGTGTACCGCTTGCACTCTCGGAATCCAAATCTGCAAGCTCTGTGTAGGAAATGTTCTGTAACAGCGTTGAGAAGTATGAAAGCTCAATTTCCTTGTCGCCATACTTAACGCTTGTCTGTGTAGTTGTAGTTTCACTGCCCTCGTTATCGGTTGAAGTAACCTCTTTTGAGCTTAATGCAAAGTCATACGTCTTTTTGCCGTCGCTTATGCTGACCTGCGAAAGAGCAGTCATTTTGGGACTTAACACATATTCGCTGACAAGCTTTTCGTAGCTTGTTGTAACCCAAGGCAGCTTTTCAGACGCCATAACGTATACAACTTTTCCGCCCTTTTCCATTATATATACCTTGCCTTCGCCGTCAGGCTTTGAGCTGATAACGTCAACAGTTATGTCGGGATAAACAGCCTTTACCTCTGCGTAGGGATTTGAAAGTCCGAGCTCCGAAAGCTGACTTGAGGACGGATTTACCATTTTTACGCTTTCAGCATACAATCCTCTGATCGCACCCTCAACAAGACTGCTTTCACTCTCGCTGGCGTAGCCTTCATTAGGATTTGTAATTTTGTAAGAAGCGGAGTTTTTGCTGTCATTGTTGGGAACAAGCACGATTTCATTGCCGAAGTTTGAACCCGAGAGCGTAATTGAGGAAGCCTGACTGTTGTTGGAATCCGATGCAGAATCGTTGATTGTAAGGCTCATAAGGTCGGTAAGACCGTAGTCAAATGCGCTTACGGCATCGGTAGTAACAAGATAAACTGCGTCGCCGTCACCGAATTTAATGTAGGTTCCTGCACTCTGCGGAGCGTCATCGCCTACATATACTACAGCCTTTGTCTTGTCCTCATAGGTAATTGTAACCGTAGACCTCGGCTTGTCAAAGCCGTATTCGGACGCCTTATCCTTTTCAAGAGTTATAACCTTTGAAAATTCGAGCTGTGCGGCAGAAGATGCAATTGTATCGGCAATGCCCTGCTGAAGCTCAAAATCCTCGTAACCCTTGATTGTGTATATGGTTGCTTGGGTTTCACCCTTTTCGTTTCTCGGAGTAGTCGAAGTTATATCAAGCGTACCCTTGCTGTTTTCAATGTGAATAGTTGAAATTTTGTTTGTGTCGTACTCAACAAGTGTACCGTAGCTGTTGTTATCAATCTTTCCGTCTTTGTCAGTTATGATTTCAGCCTGATGAACGCCGTTTGCATCGGTTGTAACGGTCATCTTAACGCCCTCGTCATATGTAGCCAAGCCTTCGCTGTCGCCCTTTGGCATGAAAATAAGCAAAAGCATCAAGCCAATCAACAGAACTGCCGCAACAGCGACAACTATAAAAATTTTGGTGTTCTTTTTCATTATCTGTTCCTCCTGCGCAGCCATACGATAAGTCCTGCTGCAAGAATAGCTGCAGGAAGAATAAATACAAAGATTGCAATCATAACCGACTGAGTTGTAACGTCTGTTACGCCAAGCTCTGCACTTTCAAGCGATTTTGACTCAATTGTAATTCCTGTATCGTCCTTGTCTGCAATTGTATTGACAACATTCATAAAATATGCCGAGTTGTTGAAGCTGTTGTAGCTCATTACAACCTCGCTGAACATTGCGTAAGAGCCGAATACTAAAACTCTTGAGGATTTTTCGTCATTGTTTGTCTTGACGCCTTCAGCCGCAATGTTAAGAGGCTCGCCTTTGATTGCGTCCTGATAATTCCATTCCTCATCGACATCATACGGCTGAACGCCTGCCTTGTCGGAGGTTGTAAGCAGAGAGTGAGCCATTTCGCTGTCCTTGATAATAATATCGTGGGCATCGCTGACAGCTACGGGAATTTTTGAATTTTTAAGATTATCCTTGTAGTAGTCGCTGTAATCTGTTACGAATGCAAACGCACTGGAGTTGCTGATGAGGTAGTCGGTGTTAGTTTCAAAAACATAACCGCCGTCTACCTGCATACCCCATTGGTCAAGCAACGCATCAATGTTCGGAGTGTCTACCTTGTCTGCACACGGAACGTAAATTAAAGTTCTGCCGTATTTGCCGTCATTATCAAGCCACTTCGAAATCTTATCAATTGCGCTTTCGTCAAGGTCAACCGACGGAGCATAAATCATTATAAATTCTGCTTTATCGTCAATATCCTGAGTTACAAGCGAGATTTCGTTTACTTCATAAGCGTTGTTTTCAAGCAATGTCTTGATTGCCGAATAGTCCTGCTCGTTGTTGCCCTTAATCATATCTACAACAACCTTGTCGTCAGCTGTTACGTTGAGAATAGCAGTAACAACAGCCTGCTCAATAGTAGTGCCCGTAAACTGATACTGACCGTAGTAACTGTAGGCCTGCTCGTCATATTCAAAGCACTCATCTACCTTTAAAGCCTTGTACTGTTTTCCGCACTCAACAAGCATAAAGTAGTTGTTTCCGCCGTTCCAGTCAACATTGGGGTAATTTGAAGTAAAAGTCGGATTAGAAGTAAGGTCAACATACTTCAAGTCAATTTTGCCGTTTGAATTGCTCTTGATTTTATCGAGCAGATTTTTAGCCTGAATAAAGTATGTACCCTGATTTTCAACCTCTTTTTCAGGCATAAGAATATTGAGTGTTACGTCCTTATTGAGGTGAGAAACGTAGTCGATTGTATCGTCCTGCAAAGCAAACGACTTATTAGCCGTAAAATCAAGCTTTAAGTCGGGGAAACGGTCAACAAGCAGACCGCAGATTACATTGAGCACAATTACAATTGCCACTACTACAGCGACAATTACAATTGCCAAAGAGCCGTGACGAGCCTTTCTTGACTTAAGAAAAGCCTTAAAACTACCCTTTTTCTTTTCGGGCTTATTTTTCTTGCCTTTGTTGTCTCTTTTATCGTCTGCAACCTTAACAGGTGCAGTTTCTTTTGTATCCTCCACTGTTGTTTCGGGAGTTTCATTTGGTGTAAGAACCTTGTTTTCTTCGTTCATTCAGATAACCTCCCTTAGCTCCAGCGTCTTTTTTCCAGAACACGAACGGTAAAGAAAATGAAAAGTCCCGTAAGAGTCAGGAAAAATACAATATCGACAATGCTTAATATGCCGTATGTAAAGTTTGTATAGTAATTAAGCGGATTGATTTTTTCAAGAATCGTCGTTATCCAGTCAATAGACAGCATATCGCTGATATTGCCGAGGAACGAAATGAGAAGTCCGAGAGCCATACCGGCAACAGCGGCGATAATCATACTCTCGGTAAGAGCAGAAATAAACACGTTTATCGCAATAAGCGCCGCACCCAAAAGAATAATCCCGGCGAATGTGCAGAGAATTACAGGCCAGTCGGGTGTTGCAAAGAATGAAATAACAACCGCATACACAAGGAAAATACAGCAGCACGCTGCATAAAGTGTGAATGCACCCAGGAACTTGCCGATAACAATCTCGGTAAGGCTTGTCGGAGAGGTCAGAAGTGCCTGGTCGGTTTTCTGACGTTTTTCTTCGGAAAATGTTTTCATTGTAATAATCGGAATAATGAACATTATAATGTAGAACATATTTCCATACACGCCTGCAAGGCTCGTTGTGTTGTAGCCAAAGCAGATAGCCGTGAAGAATATTCCCGAAAAGATAAAATATGTAGCCATTACAACATAGGCTGTAGCTGAGTTAAAGTAAGAGGAAAGCTCTCTTTTCAGAATTGTACCCATCAGCTGTTACCTCCGTTTTCACTATAATTATTCTGTTCTGAAGTTGTCAGCTTGAGGAACATATCCTCAAGAGTTTCATTTCCCGACTGCATATCGAGAATCGGACAGCCTATTCTTGCCATTGCGCTGAAAACGTCACGGCGAATATCAACGCCCTTTTCGTATTCGACCATATATTTTGCCGTATTGTCACGCATTGTCTTAACCTTGTTTGCACGAATAACGGCGGGGATTTTCTTGATTGCAGAAATGATGTCGGCAGAAGCTCCCTCAATTTCAATCGAAAGCTTTTCTTCGCCCGAAACGGCGGTTGAAAGCTCCTCGGTTTTTGCGTCGGCAACAATTTTGCCGTTTGAAATAACTATGATTCTGTCGCAGGTAGCCGAGATTTCGGAAAGCACGTGAGAGGAGAAAATTACCGTATGCTTTTTGCCGAGGCTCTTGATAAGCTTACGGATTTCAATAATCTGCTTCGGGTCAAGACCGACTGTGGGCTCGTCAAGGATAAGCACCGGCGGATTGCCAAGCAAAGCCTGCGCAAAGCCGACACGCTGGCGGTAACCTTTTGAAAGGTTCTTGATAATACGCTCCGACTGCTCGCTGATGCGCACAAGCCGCATAACCTCTTCAATATGCTCCTTTTTCGGAAGCTTGACCTTTTTGAGGTCAAACATAAACTCAAGATACTTCCTTACGGTCATATCAACATAGAGCGGAGGAATTTCAGGAAGATAACCGATTTTCTTCTTTGTTTCCTTCGGATTATCAAGAATTTCGCTTCCGTCAATGGTAACGGTTCCGCTTGTTGAAGAAATGTAACCCGTTATCATATTCATAGTTGTGGATTTTCCCGCACCGTTCGGTCCGAGAAATCCGAGAACTTCACCCGTTTCAACGGTGAAGCTGATGTCATCAACGGCTTTTATGTCGCCATAACATTTTGTAAGGTGTTTAACCTCGACCATGTGACTTTTCACTCCTTAAAATTAGTCTGTATGAAGTCTGCTTTTATACACTGAAAAGCAGAATTAAACATAATAGATTATACTATAAAAAATTGATTTTGTGTATATAAATTCTCAAAAAAAAGGTCGAAATCACAAAAATTCAGTTTTTCATCACATAAATTCAAGGTTGTGGGAATTAATCAACAAAAAATGAAAACAATATTTATTGATAATGACTACAAAATTTAAAGGAGCGTTATTATGGACGGTATTATGGATTACATTAATGCTTTCTGGGTAGGCGGATTAATCTGCGTAGTCGGACAGATTCTTATTGATAAAACAAAGCTTACCCCTGCAAGGATACTTACGGGATTCGTTGTTGCAGGCGTAATTCTGGGAGCAGTCGGACTTTACAAGCCGCTTGCGGAATTTGCAGGTGCAGGAGCTTCGGTACCAATCAGCGGATTCGGATATGTGATGTGCGAGGGTGTTAAGGAAGCGCTTGCGCAGGACGGAGCGCTCGGAATACTGACGGGAGGACTTACAAGCGCCGCAGGAGGAATTGCCGCCGCAATCTTCTTCGGACTCATCGCCGCCCTCTGCACAAAATCGGGAGATAAGTTTTAGTTTTAGACTGCGTTCGCCATTCCTCACCGTGTACAGAAAAAACACCGCTATGCTATTGCAGTGCGGTGTTTCTGTTTCTATCCTTTTATTTTCTCCTCATTTTTTGTAAATTACAAGCTCACTCTTCATTCCGTTGAGCTCGATAGCAATTCTGGTTTTAGCCGTTTTCAAGGCAATATATAATAAAAAACGAGCCGATGAAAACGCAGTCAGCTTACAATTTTCATCGGCTTTTTCTTAATAAATAACAATTACTTACTCAGCAGATTTCAGAATAACGGTTGACTGTGCAGGAAGTGTCAGCTTTCCGTCCTTAAGCTCAACGTGCTTGTCGGAGCTTTCGGCAACAAGGTCTGCCCTTACAACTGCATTCTTAATCATATCGTCCGTAATTTCAATCGACTTGCTTTCCTTTGCGCTGAAATTATGAATTACAAGGAGCTTTGAACCCTCGTACTCGGTGTAAAATGCGCCTACATTCTTATCGTCAAAGCTCTGCATTCCCGTAATCGTACCTCTTGCAAGCTCGGGATTCTGATTTTTAATCTTGATAATTCTGCGGTAATAATTGAGCAGTGAGTCCTTGTCGGCAAGCTGCTGTTTAACACCGCCGCCTGTCGGCTCGTCAAATTCATCACCGACGCCGTTTACAAATATACTCGGCATATTATCCGTATCAAAAATCATTGCCGTTCTGTATGCAGAGTCACTTGTTGTGTTAGGTGCCTTAATACCGATTTCCTCGCCGTAATAGATAAACGGGTTTCCGGGGAACAGCATATAGAGTGATGCGGCGAGCTTTTCATAACCAAGTCCCTGTGCTTCAAGAGTGTTTGCAATTCTTACCTGGTCGTGATTCGATAAGAACAGAGCGTTGATTTCGTTTTCGTTGCTCTCTTTCATTTTCTTGTCGTAGTTCATAACCTTTTTTACAGCAGCCACACCGTTCTGCGTTACAATATTTTCCACAAACAAGCCTGACGACTGTGCAAACTTGAACGCAAACTGACTGTCAATTCCCGACTTGTAAAGCTCCTGAATGTCCGAGTCGTCAGTCCAGTTTTCGCCTACCATATAAACGTCGGGTTTTATTTCCTTACAAGTGTCATAGAACCATTTTAAAAATTCAGTTCCGTCTGTGCTTTTGTTGGTGTAGTATTTGCAGGCGTCAAGTCTGAAGCCGCCTACTCCCCTGTCAAGCCAGAACTTTGCAATCTTCTTAAATTCTTCACGAGTTTTTTCAGAATTGAGATTCCACTCGGGCATCTCGTGCGAGAAGTTTGCCTCACACTCATATCCGTTTGAAAGTGAGTTTGTCGGAGTGCCCGAGTCGAAGTAATCGCTTTTGTGAATTTCAAAGTATTCAGCATTTCCATCAAGCTTGCCCTCGCTGACTTCCTCGACAGCCTTTGTGTAAAGCGGATTGTTTGAGGAAATGTGGTTAAGAACGAGGTCGATGATTACCTTGATTCCACGCTTGTCACATTCTTCAATCAGCTTGTCAAAATCCTCAAGCGTACCAAAATCAGGGTCAATGTCATAATAGTCCTCAACATCATATTTATGGTAGGACTTTGAAGGCATAATAGGAGTAAGCCAGATTCCGTCAATGCCAAGGTCGTCTCCGCTGTTCGGGTCGCCGTCATTGAGGTAATCAAGCTGTGAAATAATGCCCTGTAAGTCGCCGACAGCATCTTCGTTGGAATCGCAGAACGAATTAACGAAGATTTCATAATAGTTGCGGTATTTATCGTCAGACGCTGTAGCTTTTATATTCTCAATCGGATCGGCTACTGCGGCATTTTCTGCTTTTGACGAACCCGAGCTCTCCTGCGAATTACAGCCTGTAAGTACACAGCCGCCGACAAGTGTAGCGCAGAGTAAAAGTGAAATCAGCTTTTTCATAAGTTAATGTCCTTTCATTTTGTATTCAGATACAATAATAAGATTATAGAGTAATGTATTATTTAACATTTCATTTATAGGGTAAACTATAATTTAGCCGAGTGCCTCGGCGAGCAAATCGAGTGGAAAAGTCAGTTTGTTTGGAGAAAATTGTAGCCCGAATTTTAAGTTGATATTTAGGTGACGTTTCGGGACGTCAAGGATGCCGTCCCCTACGGCGATATAGAAAACGTTTGATTTTAGTCGTAGGGACACGGCGTGCCGTGTCCGCAGTAGCAATCAGACTTTACCAATTAAAATGTAGTTATAGAGAAAAACAAACTTTTCCGTAGGGGACGGCTTCACAGACGTCCCATTCACAAAAATTTCAATGCAATTTTTGTGTGGACACGGCACGCCGTGTCCCTACGTCAACGTAGGCTATAACTGCTACGTTAAATTATAGTTTATCAGATAATCATGATGTATCCTTAATTAAAACAGGCGGCAGCCGATGACTGCCGCCCTGAAGAGCATAATATTAAATTAACCCTTAACGCCGCCGGCAGTAACGCCTTCAACGTAGTACTTCTGCATCTTGAGGAAGAGAAGTGTAATCGGAACGGCAACAACAACCGAACCGGCAAGGAACTGCTTGTAGTAAGTATTGATAAAGTCAGCATCCAACATCTTCTGCAAGCCGATAGCAACCGTGTAGTTATCAAGGTTATCACCCATAATAATCTTGGCAAGGATAAAGTCTGTCCAAGGTCCGATGAATGATGTAAGAACCGTGTAAACTACAATCGGTTTTGACATAGGAAGAATAATCTTCCAAAAAATCTGATTCTTTGTTGCACCGTCAATTGTGGCGGCTTCGTCAAGAGCCCTCGGAATCGTATCGAAGAAGCCCTTTGAAATCTGGAATCCAAGACCTGCGCCGCAACTGTAGCAGATAACGAGAGCTACGAGTGTACCTGTAAGACCCATAGCCTTTAACAGATAGTAGATAGCAATCATTGTCATAAAGCCGGGGAACATACCGAGAATCATACCGACATTCATAAACTTTTTACGAGCGCTGAATCTCAGACGGCTGAATGCGTAACTTACCATAAGTACGGAAACCGTTGAAATAATACAGCTGAAAATAGCAACTACGAATGTATTGAGGAACCATCTCGGGAAGTTAATGGAAGCGTTTCCGCCTGCACCTGTGAAGAGGTCAATGTAGTTCTTAAATGTCCACTCGTGAGGAATAAGGTAATCAACTGCGATAAGACCCTCGCCTCTGAATGAGTGCATTACAAGGTAAACAAACGGAGAAATCCAGATGATACCCAAAATAATAAGGAGAAGATAAATGAGACCGTTCGCAATGTGTCTTCTTAATTTATAACTTTTTATCATGAGAACGCCTCCTCATCCTTCATAGATTTAGAATTGTTGTAAATAAGCAGCGACAGAGTAGCGCATACTATAAATACAAGAATACCGATTGCCGCCGCAAGACCGTAGTCCTGTGAACTCATAGTCAGGTTGAACAGCCATGTTACAAGAATATCGGTTCGTCCTGCCTGATAGAACTGTTCGGTAGAAGGACCGCCGTCCGTTAAAAGGAAGATTACATTGAAGTTGTTGATGTTACCAACAAACTGTGTAATAAGCTGTGGTGTGGTAACGAAAATCATATAAGGAAGCGTAATCTTTGTAAATGTCTTTACTGGACTTGCACCGTCGATACGTGCGGATTCGTACAGATCCTCGGGGATATTCATAAGAATACCCGACATTGAAAGGATGGTGTACGGAATACCAACCCATAGGTTTACAATAATTACCGTCAGTCTTGCCATCAGAGCTGAACTGTTCAGGAATTGAATATGCGGATTTACACCGCCGTTGAAATATGAAAGCAGAATATTGATGGCACCGTTTGTCTGGAGCATCTGATTCATAAGCAGGAGAGATACGAACTGGGGAACAGCGATTGCAATAACGAAAAGTGTTCTCCACAAAGCCTTGAACTTGATACCCTTCTTATTAATCATAAGGGCAACTACCATACCGAGAATGTAGTTAGTAAATGTAGCAACTACAGCCCAGATTAATGTCCATTTTGTGAGTTCGATAAACGTTGTAGCCTTTGTTGCACTGTCAACGAAGTTGAACAGCGAGCTGAAGTTATCAAAACCAACCCAGGTAAACAGTGTTCCCGGAGGAAGATGCTGCTGGTCGTAGTTTGTGAACGCAATCAAAATCATAAATAGCATTGGCATAATGTTGAAAATGCCAATCATAAGCGTCGGGAATGAGAGAAGAGTAATGTGATATTTACCGTCAAGGAATTCCTTAACATCGTGCTTAAGCGATGTAGGCTTTCCACCCTCGGCTCTCATAACCTGATGGTGATATGCGTCTTTTATGTTTGCAATATAAACCGCAAAAACAAGAATTGTAATTACGATTGAAAGTACCGAATAAAGCAGGATAAGCATTGAGTTATCGCCGTAAACAGTTACAGGCATACCAAGCTCATTAAAATCCTGTGTTGTTTTCACTGTACCCAGTGTTGTGAACTTCTGTAAATAAGTCCAGCCAAAGAAAATCATATAGAGTGCGTAGAGCACTTCTGTTAGGAAAAAGAGGATTCCTTTATAATATTTACCCTTGTGAATATCACCGATACCAAATATTAAATAGGAAAGTTTTGTAGCCCAGTCACCTTTAACAAAGGTAACACCGTAGTTTTTGAAGCCTTTGCCTATGCCTGTGAAAAATCCGACAATTGCCTTGCCGATTGCCTTAAAGAAAGAAGCAAGTGCATGCGGAATGTTCAGGAAAAATTTCTTAAAATTATAGGCAAACCTCTGAAACGGATTGAGCTGTTTGTATTCTACATATGTCATATGAGCTCTCCTTAAATAAAGTCTGCAAATCTCTCTCAAAATATAATCTCTGTAGATTATATTAAAATTAATGTTAATACACCAAACGAATAATATCTTTTACTTACGCTTTTCATAATAACAAAACATTATTTGTTTGGTGTATCTAAACGGAAATATTCCGCAGTTGTTACGAAAGAGCGTAATCACTTTTATTCGGGGCACCTTGCTTTTGCAAAGCGCCCCGAAGACAATACGTAATAAATTCAGGTCAAAACCGATTAACCTTCATCACGAACGTTTTTAATTGTATCCTGGAGAAGCTTTCTTGTTGCGTCAGCATCGTCGGGCTTCCACTCGTCAGCAACGAGCTTGTTACCGAGGTTAGCCATAGGATCCCAGAATGTTGAAGCAATGTTTACCTGTGTGCAGGAGTTTTCAGCCTGAGTCTTGATTGCGGTAAGAACGGGGCTTTCTGTAACAACCTTATCCTTCTGAACATTTACGTTAGAGGGACCCCAGCCGAGTTCTTCTGTTCTCTGCTTCTGGCACTCTTCGCCTGAGAGGTAGAGAGCAAGAATCTGAGCTGAGTTGGGGAACTTTGAAGAGCCGTTAACGCCTATGTACTTATAACCGAACATTGAGATAAGCTGCTTGTCCTCACCGTCAACGTTGATTGTAGGAAGCTTAGCTGCGCCGAACTTGTCGCCGAGTGATTCCTTGTTTACCTTTGTATCCCAAGAACCGTCAAAGCCTGCGCCGCAAGTGCCGTTCTTAAAGCCTGAAGCAACATTCTTTACGTTAAGTGAAGTAAATGTGCCCTTGTATTCCTTGATGAGCTTTGCGAATGCCTGTAATGTCTTAACAGCCTCGTCCTCATCGTAGTCAACAAATTTCTGTGTGATACCGTCTTCTTCAAGACCGTCAATCTTTACGCCTCCTGTGAAAGCGAAAGTACAAGCATAGAAGCCGTCGCCTGCGTCTATGATGAACTTCTTGCCGGCTTTCTTACAAGCAGCAAGTGTGCCCTCGAGAGTCTTAGCGTCTTCCTCTGTTACTACTGTGTTGTCATATACCATATAGTAACCGTTGTCGTTTGTTTCGGGATAAGCATAGAGTGTATCCTTTGATGTGACGGCTTTTACTGTATCTTCTGAGTTTTCAGAAGTTACATAATCGGTAAAGCCCTTTGCTACGGGAGCGATAACACCTGCGTCAATGAGCTTGTTGAGCTGGTCACTCGGGAAGCTGAATACGTCTGCAGCAGCAGAAGCGTCGTTGAGCATCTGAGTAGCAGCGTCTTTTTCGCCCTGAGCAATAACTGTGATGTCGAATTTCTTTTCAGAATAAGCCTTCTTGAAGTCTTCAATCTGCTGCTTAACAAGGTTTACAGCAGCGTCAGGAGCCCAAACCTTAAGCTTTACGTTGTCCTCATCACCGAAGTAAGCGTAGTCAACCGTTGAAGCGTTAACACCGGTTGCTGAGCTTTCGCCCGATTTTGAAGATGAACCTGAATTTGTGTTTGATGACTCGCCGCCACCGCCGCAGCCTGCGAATGCAGTAGCTGTGAGTACACCGGCCATAAGAATGGCAAGAATCTTTTTCATTGGAATATCCCTCTTTCAAAAAATATTTTTAATAATTTTTATGGAGCAAATTGCACAAAAGCAGTTTTGTCCCACTACATAAATAATATCAAAAACACAACGAAATTTCAACTACCTTTGTACTTTTTATCTACATTGTTAAAATTCAATTGATTTTTTGTGCATTTTCACTTAATAAAATCATTATTTTCACTTATCGCATAAAAATCATATTGATTTTTTGTTTATTTTACTCATAAAGTTGTTGTGCAATATGCTCAATCATATCTCGTTTCTATTAATACAAACGACATTTAAGCATTCTCAACTTTGCAAAACACAGCTGTGAAAACATAATTTTTTAAATTTTATAGTGAATTTTTACCAATTGTCAGTTTTGTTTGAAAAATCTTTATTTTTTTCATAATGAAGTTGTATTAATCGGGAAAAATTGGTATAATTAAAATAATTGAATTTATATCAGAAAACGGAGTGTTATTATGAAACTGTCTGATTTGCTTGTCAATATTGAATATACTTCGCAAAACAGCGTAAATCCCGAAATTACGGATATAATTTACGATTCACGAAAGGTCAGTGACGGTACTGCGTTTGTCTGCCTTAAGGGGTACACCTCCGACGGTCACAAATTCGCAAAGTCGGCTGTGGAAAAGGGTGCTTCCGCACTTGTTATCAGTGACGAGCTTGATTTTGAAGTTCCGCAGAATGTTGCTGTTATCAAAACGCCGGACACAAGGCTTGCGCTTGCGCTTATGAGTGCCGAGTTTTTCGGAAATCCCGCCAAAGAGCTGAAAACCGTTGCAATAACGGGCACGAAGGGCAAAACCACCACAACGGCGATGGTAGCGGAAATCTTTGAGCAGGCAGGAATAAAAACCGGTACAATCGGCACGCTCGGAATTGTTTACGGCGGCAAAACGTACAAAACCAACAACACAACGCCCGAATCCTATGAAATTCAAAAGGCAATGCGTGATATGATAAACGCAGGCTGCGGTGCAATGGTGATTGAGGCATCGTCAATCGGGCTAAAGCACAACAGGCTTGCAGGCATTGAATTTGACGCAGGAATTTTTACAAACTTCTCTGACGACCATATAGGCGGAGTTGAGCACAAGGATTTGCGTGAATACCTCTACTGCAAGAGCCTTTTGTTCCGTCAATGCAAGCTTGCCGCCGCAAATATTGATGATGAAAACTGGGAGAAAATCACAAAGGACGCAAAATCTCCCGTTGTGACCTTCGGCTTTTCGGAGAACGCACAGCTCCGTGCAAAGAACGAGCACCTTATTTCCGAAAACGGCTTTCTCGGCGTTCACTTCGACACCGAGGGAATGAAAACGCTTTGTCTTGACGTCGGTATTCCCGGCAAATTCAACGTGTACAACGCTCTTGCGGCAATATGTGCAGTTTCTTTCTTTGACATACCTGATGAGGCTATAATTAAAGGACTCAGGGCGGCAAAGGTCAAGGGCAGAGTTGAGCCTGTCAGGGTTCCCGGCAACTACACCCTGCTTATTGACTATGCGCACAATGCGCTTTCTATGGAAAACGTACTCACAACGCTTCGCCACTACAATCCCAACCGACTGATTACAATGTTCGGTGCCGGCGGCAACAGACCGAAAGTGCGCCGATATGAAATGGGCGAGGTTTCGGGCAGACTCAGCGACCTGTCGGTAATCACCGAGGACAATTCACGCTTTGAGGACGTAATGGACATTATTGAGGACATCAAGACGGGAATCAGCAAGACAGACGGTAAATACGTTGTCGTTCCCAACCGTAAGGACGCAATAAGATATTGTATGGAGAATGCACAGGACGGCGACATTATTGTGCTTGCAGGCAAGGGACACGAGGACTATCAGGAAATCAAGGGCGTTAAGTACCATATGGACGAACGTGAACTGATTGCGGAAATCATTGAAGAGCTTGCAAAGAAGTAATATTAATAAAATATATTAAAATCAAAATCGGCTGTTTCGGATTAACCCCTGAAACAGCCGACTTATTGTTTATATTTTATTTTGCACTGCCTACAAGTATCTGCTGAACAGCCGTTGCGTCCAGAACATTAATTGCGCCGTCGCCGTTCACGTCGGCTGCTTCAATCTGACTGTCGGTAAACTCAATCAAATCAGCCGAATACTTCTGAATCGAAGTTGCATCTGCAACACTGAGCACTCCGTTGCCGTCAACGTCGCCGAAAATGTCTTCTTCAACCGCAACAAAATCAAAGCCAAGTTCATTTGCGTATTCTTCGGCAACAGAACCCTTGACGCCTTTAATGGTAAATCCGTCTATTTTTATGTAATCTTTTGTGTATTTTGACGTTCTATATCCTAAAGCATATTTTCCAATATTATTTACACTTGACGGTATTGTAATACTTTTTAGATTCTCACAACCTAAAAAAGCGTAGTAACCAATATTGGTAAATCCTTTAGGTATTATAACACTTTTAAGAGTATGAGAATTTGAAAATGCATAATCTCCAATACTTTTAATTTGAAAATTGCCAATATTTCTTGGTATTTCGAGTTCCTCATCCTCTCCTTTATATTTTATTATTTCAACTGTATTATCACCTAACAATGAATAATCTGCAGGGTCAAAGCATTTAGATAAAATGTATTCAATATCTTTGATTATGTTTTTATCATCTGTGCGTTCTTTTACAACAGGCATTACTTCCTGCGGAGATAATTTAAGCTTACATAAAATATTTTGTATTTTTTCTGTTTTTGCTTCATCATTATAAAATTTAATTAAATAGTCTGCAATAAGTGTTTTATCCGATTCTCCATCTATAAAAGATACACCAACAATATTGCCTGTTGAGGTTATTGCTTTTTTGGGACCACAGCTTGGATTCGACTCCCAAACAGCTACATTTGATTTTTTCTCGGAATCATATGGATTTTCTATTTGCGCACCATTACAATAGAGTGTGTCGCCAATACAAGTTCCACTCATAACCGCTGTATAAGATTCCATTCCTGAATCAGTGGAAAAAATCACGTAGTAAATTTTTCCATCACTCACATCAAAATTATGACCAGTTTTTGCCAAATCATAGCTAACTATACCTTTTTCTTTGTCAAAATAACACCTCTCTTTTTCAGACTGCCATTCAGGCCAGTCTATACCCGAAGAAGTAGCCGAGCCATCTGCTTTCCACACATGGCAATAAAATTTTTTACTTGTTTCAAAATCCCAAGTGGATTTTTTTGCATCAAATTTAATTATGTTTGATACAGTAACTGTAGGTTCATCTCCTGTTGACTGCACTATAACATCATTATTATCCATATCTAATTCATCATTAAATCCATAACAGCCGTTTGAATCAATGATTGCCGATGCACTTTCAGTCGCAACTGCAGTCATCGAAAAAGCAAGCAACGCAGAAAGCAAAACCGAAGTTGCTTTTTTCATTCTTCTCATAATTAATTTTCTCCTATTATTATTTTTGTGAAATTTGTACTATAATATCATTATTATAACACAACACAACAAAATGTCAATACTTTCTATATAAAACAAAGGCAGGAAATTAACCCTGCCCTGATTTAAACGCCGTAAACATTTAAAAGTATATTTTTGATTTCATAAAGCTTTTTTGACAAGTCCACATAATAGGTATGCGGATTTTCAAATCTCTTGACCTCGTCCCACAACAAATCAATCTGCTCTCTGCAATATTCTGCAATGTCCTGAATCGACGGCAACTCATATACACATTCGCCGTTTTTGAAAATCGGCACAAGCAATTCCTTTGCCGTAAAGTCGGTGAGCGTCTTTGTTTTCCACGTTGCGTTTGAATCAAAAATTGTGTGCGGCTTTGAGCCGTCAACAACCTCATCATAAACGCAAAGCTCGTCTGCAAGCGCCTTGCCGCTCTCGTTGTCAAAGTAACGGTAAACCTTTTTGAAATGCGGATTTGTAATCTTGGTCGTATTCTCGCTGACCTTGATTTTCGGCACAATCTCTCCGCCCTCGTTTTCAACGGCAACAAGCTTGTACACTCCGCCGAACACGGGCGAGCTTGAGGAGGTGATCAGCCTCTCTCCCACTCCGAAGGTGTCAACCTCTGCGCCCTGCATCATAAGGTCACGGATAAGGTACTCGTCAAGCGAATTTGATGCGGTTATCTTACAATTCTGAAGTCCTGCGTCATCGAGCATCTTTCTTGCTTTCTTTGAAAGGTACGAAATATCGCCCGAATCAAGTCTGATTGAACACTCCGTTTTGCCCTGCGGCAAAAGCACCTCTTTGAACACCTTGATTGCATTCGGAACACCGCTTTTGAGCGTATTGTAGGTATCAACAAGGAGTGTAGGATTGTCGGGATAAAGCTCGCAATAGGTCTTGAAAGCGTCGTATTCGCTGTCGAACATCTGAATCCACGAGTGAGCCATCGTACCGCCTGCGGGAACACTGTAGAGCTTGTCGGTCAGTGTGCAGGCTGTTCCGACACAGCCGCCTATATACGCCGCTCTCGCTCCGTCAATTGCTCCGCTTGCACCCTGCGCACGTCTTGAGCCGAACTCAATCACAGCTCTGCCCTGTGCCGCACGTACAATTCTGTTAGCCTTTGTCGCAATAAGCGTCTGATGATTGAGCGTGAGCAATACAAAGGTTTCGATAAGCTGTGCCTCAATCGCAGGAGCTTTTACCGTCATAATAGGCTCGTTTGGGAAAACGGGAGTGCCCTCGGGAACAGCGTAAATATCGCCGCTGAACTTGAAATTTTTGAGATATGAGAGGAAATCCTCGTCAAAAATCCCCTTACTGCAGAGGTACTCAATATCACTGTCGTCAAAGTGAAGATTCTTTATATAGTCAATTACCTGCTCCAGACCAGCGGCAATTGCAAAACCGCCGTTGTCGGGAACCTTACGGAAGAACACGTCAAAGTACACATTCTGCTTGTAAAATCCGTTTTTGAAATAGCCGTTTGACATTGTGAACTCGTAAAAGTCGCACAACATAGTCATATTTTTCTTTTCCATTCGGTAACCTCCAAAATTTATTTCGTATGGACAAGATATGTCCACTATTCATTTCTATTTATAGTTTATCCCTTTTTATACATTTTGTAAAGAAAAAATTATTTACAACAGCGGTATTTGCGTAGTATAATGAAAGAAACTATAAACGAGGTGCGCTTATGAGTAAGAACGAATTAAAGCTTTGTCCGTTCTGCGAAAGCCCTATGCTTTTGATTCAGGACAATAAAAACAACGGCGAACCGTATTTTGAATGTTCAACCTGCGGATTAAAATTCAAGATTGAGGGATTTGATGAAAAGCCTGTGGAAATAAAGGAAAACTGATATGAGAAAATGTCTTATTGTAGTTGATTACCAGAACGATTTTGTCACAGGCTCGCTCGGCTTTGAAAAGGCTGAACTGCTTGACGGCAGAATTGCAAATAAAATTGAAAAATATCGCAACGACGGCTGGGAAATTGTCTTTACATTCGACACCCACGAGGAAAATTATCTGCAAACAAATGAGGGCAGAAATCTGCCCGTCAAGCACTGTATAAATGGCACCAACGGTCATAAGCTGTACGGCAGAACAGCAGAAATGCTGAAAGAAAGCGACAAGCGTTTCTGCAAGCCGAGCTTTGGCTCAGCAGAGCTTTTCGAGTACCTTAAGGGTGAAAATTTTGACAAAGTAGAGCTTTGCGGAGTTGTGACAAACATCTGCGTAATTTCAAACGCCGTACTTGCCAAAACCGCACTCCCCGAAGCAGAGGTTTCGGTTGACTCAACCTGCGTTGCGTCTAATGTTGATAATTTAAACAAAGCCGCTTTAGACGTAATGCAGAGCCTGCAAATCAATATCTTATAATTTTCTTTCAACTTACAATCACTTCGATGTTCCAATGTTTTTTCAATTTGCGTAATCCCGAGCATAAAAGCAAATCTAGCACCTTGTTAGAACTAAATATTAACAATATTGTAACCAAAATAAAAAGGAAATTATGATATACTGAAAAAAAGAATGGAGGTATATCATAATGGCAAAGCAACCGATATATTTGACAAAGGAAGAAAGAGAATTTGTAGAAAACTATGCTAAGAATGGAAGTCACAATGCACATTTGATAACAAGGGCAAAAATACTTCTGACATTAGATAGAACAGGCAAAAAAGATCATATGAGAATAAGCCGAACAGCAGAAAGACACGATGTTTCAAGAAATACAGTTTATAATATTATAGACGATTTTCATAATTCAAAAGATATAACAGAATTTTTGACAAGAAAGAAAAGAGAAACACCGCCTGTTCCTGCAAAAATTGATGGAGAAGTTGAGGCTCATATCATAGCACTTGCCTGTAGTGAGGTTCCGGAAGGTTATTCAAGGTGGACTGTTAGACTGATAGCAGAAAAAGCAGTAGAGTTAAAAATCATAGACAGTATATCCTATGTATCGGTTCACCATATTTTAAAAAAACACAATTTAAGCCTCATTTAAGCAAAATGTGGTGCATACCTCCGAAGCAAAATGCTGAATTTGTTGCAAAAATGGAAGATGTGTTATCGGTTTATGCCAGAGAATACAATCCCAAACGTCCGGTAGTTTGCATGGATGAAAAGCCATTTCAATTGCTTGGTGAAATGTATCAGTCAATTGAAATGAGTCAAACAAACCATGTGAAGAAATATGATTGTGAATACGAACGAAAAGGAGCTTGCTCTATTTTTATGTTCACAGAACCACTTGGACAATGGCGTGAAGCTCATGCTTTACCGCACAGAACAAGTGAAGATTGGGCAAAACAAATGAAGTGGTTAATTGACGAAAAGTATCCTGATGCAGAGAAGATAGTACTGGTAATGGATAATCTTAACACACACAAAGTTTCTTCATTCTACAAAGTGTTCAGTCCAAAAGAAGCTTTCAGGCTTTCACAAAGACTAGAAATACACTATACACCAAAGCATGGTTCATGGCTGGATATTGCAGAGATAGAGTTATCTGCTATGACTATTCAAGCATTGGAAAACAGGCGAATTCCTGACCTGGATTCACTAAACAACATTCTGAATGCTTGGAGTCTTAAACGCAATACAAAGCAGAAAGGTGTTGACTGGCATTTCACTGCCGATGATGCGAGACTTAAATTAAAACACCTATATCCCATTGTTAAGATTTAGTTCTAACAAGGTAGTAGGGGCGGATTTGCATATCCGCCCGTGTTGCAGAAACGTTTGGTTTACTTGGGCGGATATGCAAATCCGCCCCTACATCAACATCGCTATAATACACCGCTAAATTATCGTTTACCTCACAAAATAAATCCAGCAAAAAGGCTGTAACAGCAAACACGGAATATCCGCTGACTGTTACAGCCTTAATTTATTGAACTTATTTAACTTATTGTACCTGATTGTAGAACACGCTTAAAAACAGCTCGTAAAACTCGCTCTCGTTTACATAGTATTCGGCATAGGTTTTGCCCATTTTTGATTCACCCGGAACGGTGCTCATTTCAACCGACATACCGTCGCTCAAAACTACCGACTGGCCAAGATACAAAATTTTTGATGGATTCAGGTTGGTGCAAGTATACGGAGATGACGCATTGAACAAATCAATCGGCGTTGTGATTTGTTTTTTCGTTGCGGAAATAACCCTATCCATAAATTGTTTTACATAAATTTGCTGGCGTTGCATTCTTAAAGTGTTTGCATCTGCGCTCTCGTGGTTTCTTGAACGGACAAACGACTCGGCAAGCTCACCCTCAAGGTGGTAATTCTGCCCCTGAACAAAGCTGCCTATAGTTTCGGGCGATGTGACGTCAACTCCGCCTATACTGTCGTTGACTGCCGCAATTCCGTCAAGGTCAAGCGCAAGATAAGATTTTATGGGAATATTGTAAAACAGCCTTTGTACCGAATTAACAGTATTTTCACAGCTTGTTTCCTTTCCGTTGCCGTATGCATATGAAAGACAAAGCTGCTGCTTTTCACTTCCTACGTAGCCTCCGTTTGCCGAATAAACGGTAACGTCTGTCATTGTATCACGTGAAATATTTATCATTGAAATTTTTCCCGTTTTAGTGTCAACGGCAAGCAGTACAATAACATCGGCTTGTCCGCCTGTACCATGTACTTCCGTTTTTTGAAGTTCACGCTTGTCAACGCCCATAAACAGAACATTCGTAACATTTTTATTATACTGATATGTTTTTCCGTTATAGACTACAAATTCACCGTCATTCTGTGTTTCAACGTTCTGTGGCGCTGTGATACTGTAGTTTCCGTCAAGAAGCTCGCTGCCGCCCTTGATAAACAAATAAGTAAAGGTTCCGACTATAAGCAGAATAAGAGAAAGGAAAACGCAACCAATACTGATAAGTACCTTTTTCCATCGTTTCATTCTTCTTTTGGATTTGTGCTTATGTCTACGTTTTTTTATTCTGTCATTACTCCTGTCGCTTTTGACAAGTTCATAATTATCAGTATAGTCAGACATATTTTTTTCTTCTGATCCGTGCTTTTTAACTCTGCGCTTTTTTGTAAATATATAATCACTTATTTCATCGTTTAAAGTTTTTGTATCTTTCTTAACGGGTGTTTTCTTTCCGTCTGATTTAACACATTCATCACGGAAAGAATGTGAATATATATCTCTGTCTTTATTGACCGTTTCATCATTTAGTTTGTTCGTCATTAATCAGTACCCCCTGGACAAGATAACGTCCTTCGCCGCTGTTAAGGCACGTGCTCAACACAACAATATTGTCATCAATATCAAGATTAACCCCTTCTCTTGTATTGCTGCTGACTGAACGAGGATTTGAAATCATATCAAGATAATCCTTAAAAACCTTATCATCAGAGAAATCAAACGAATTCATAATGTGCCTGTCATCATACACAAACGCAGACACAACCTCATAAGTCAGCTTGCGGCTTTCGGTATATATATAGAAATATTTATTTTTGTCAAAAAAATCTTTATCCCTGAATTTATGCAGATTGGCAAACATAGAACCGTCAGCCATATTGTGACCGTAAAGCACAGTTACTCTGTCGTCAAAATCTCTCGAGTTGCAAAATTGTGAATAAATCGCACCAGCATAACTGTAGTTCTTATAAATATCATGGTCAAGATAAAAATTATCATCGCTTGCGTGACGGCAAACAGGATAATTTATATTCGTTTCGGGAAGGTAAATCCACGCATAAATATCTGGATTTTGTTTTATTAGCGAATCAAAATCAACTGGATTTTCAGCTTTTTTTATATCGATTTCAGTAGGCGCAGTTATCTCTGTACTGCTTTGGCTTTGTGATAATTCTCCTGCATAAGAGCTCGCTATATTGTTATATTCATTTCTGTTTTCGCTGTTGAGTACACCCTTGATTACAACATAGGCGCACGCACACAAAAACGCAATTGCGAAAAGCACGATAATAGAAATTAAAACAATATTCTTTTTCCTTTTCATCAACTTACCACCCGACAACTCAATCGAAAACGGTGTGCAACCGTCAATCAACTGAACTTTATACCAAAATCTGATAAACAAATCTATAATACATTATAATATAAATATTTTATCATTTTTTATACATATTGTCAATAATTTGATAAAATAAATAAAATTTTTCCTAAATTTGTACTAATTGCTAAATCGCTCGATAATATTCCGGAAAGATATAACCGATTTAATCAAATAATAGTCTTGTATTCAACTCATACAACATCAAGCATTTGTGTCCGTACACGAACAAGCTATTCCCAAAAAAGCAAAACAGCCCCCGCAATTGCGAGGGCTGCAATTTCAACCAATTAATTATTTGCTCTTGTTTGTTCTTACGAGCATTACAACAGCGGCACCGCAAGCAGCAATTGAAAGCATAATTACTGCGTAGGGAAGCACGTCGTTAGCGCCTGTCTGGGGCGACGTCGTATTAACATCTCTGTTTACAGTACCAGTTTCGACAATTGAAGTACCTTTCTTTTTATAGTAAGGCTTTACATCAATGTCACCGGTAATAATAAGATCCATTTCGGAATCAGTAAGCTTATCATCAGTTTTGTAGGGACCGTCAATTTCCCAGTGGTCGAACGTATAACCGGGGTTTGGCTTTGGAATAATGTGAACGTGCTGTTCGCCGTTTTCATCAATATCAGTTGTGAACTCGTAACTGCCGTCGCCACCCTCCGAAGGAATAACGTCAACTTCGTACTTAAAAGTAGTTGCAGGTGCAGTTGTAGCTACGGGACTTTCAGCTGCAAATGCAGGAATTGTAGCAAATGCAACCATTAAAATTGCAAATAAAACAGAAACAATCTTTTTCATTTTATCTCCTCCTATTAATATACTGCCTAAATTGCATAATAAAAACATAATGCTCTTTTTAAATCAAGTTAATTATATCACATAATTTCTGTTGTGTAAATAGCGAAATTGAAGAAACTTGGTTTAATATTGTACAAATTTTGTAGCGTTTTCTTGTTAATATGTCAAATTACTTTACAAATCGAGCCGTTTCTATTGCATAAACAAAGGCGTAATTGTATAATAGATTTAATATTGCAGCATCTTCTTTCGAAAGGATTTTTTATATGAATATTGCACAGCTTCAGCAGAAAATAAACGAACTCAAAAAGCAAAAGGACGTGTGCATTCTTGCTCACAGCTATCAGGCTCACGAAATTCTTGAAATTGCCGATTTCACGGGCGACAGCTACAAATTGAGCGTTGACGCAAGCAAGGTTGAGAACAAAAATATTCTTATGTGCGGCGTTCGCTTTATGGCTGAAACCTGCAAGATTCTTTCTCCTGAAAAAACCGTTTACCTTGCTCAGCCGACAGCAGGCTGCAGTATGGCTGACCAGATGGACAAGCAGCTTATTTCTCAGGTAAAGGAAATGTATCCCGATTATGCTGTTGTTGCTTACATCAACACAACTGCTGACCTTAAAACAATCTGCGACGTATGCGTAACAAGCTCGTCTGCCGTTAAGATTGTGAACAATATGCCCGAAAAGGACATTCTCTTTATCCCCGACTGCAATCTCGGCGACTATGTTGCAAAGCAGTGTCCCGATAAAAACATCAAGCTTTTAAACGGTGGCTGTCCGATTCACGCCTGCGTTAATACCGACGACGTTAAGAAGGCAAAGGCTATGTATCCGAATGCAGAGCTTCTTGTTCACCCCGAATGTACGCCCGAGGTTGTTGCAATGGCTGATTACGTCGGCTCAACATCGGGAATAATGAATTATGCGGTGAATTCCGACAAGAAGGATTTTATCATCGGTACGGAAATCAGCATTGCGGAGCATTTACAGTATATGTGCCCCGACAAGAATTTCTATATTCTCACACAGAAGCTCATCTGCCCGAATATGAAGGCAACTACGCTTGTTGACGTTTACAACTGCCTTGCAGGCAATGGCGGCGAGGAAATTACTCTCGATGATAAGACAATAAAAGACGCTAAAAAATGTATTGATGAAATGATTAGGCTCGGTTGATGATATAATATGACAAAAAAAGCATTAATTGCGATGAGCGGCGGAGTTGACAGCTCGGTAGCCGCTTATCTTATAAAGGAACAGGGTTTTGAGGCAACGGGAATTACGCTCAAGCTTTTTGACAACGAGGACATCGGCGAAAAGAAGGAAAAGACCTGCTGTTCGCTTGACGATATTGACGACGCACGAAGCGTATGCTACAAGCTGGAAATTCCCTATTACGTCTATAATTTTAAAGATAGCTTTAAGGAAAACGTAATTTCACGTTTTATAAGCGCATACGAAAACGGCACAACGCCGAATCCGTGCATTGACTGCAACAGATATATTAAATTTGAAAAGCTGATGCGCAGAGCCGAAGAGCTTGATTTTGATTACGTCGTAACAGGACACTATGCAGTAATTGAATACAACGCCGAAACGGGACGTTATCTGCTGAAAAAATCTGCCGATTCTTCAAAGGACCAGAGCTATGTGCTGTATTCTCTCACACAGGAACAGCTTGCAAAAACGCTCTTTCCGCTCGGCAATATGACAAAGGAGCAGACACGTGAAATTGCGGAAAAGCTCGGACTTATCAACGCTCACAAGCACGACAGTCAGGACATCTGCTTTGTTCCCGACGGCGACTACGCAAAGTTTATAGAGCAGTATACGGGCAGAACATATCCTCACGGAAATTTTGTTGACGAAAGTGGGAAGGTGCTTGGCGAGCACAAGGGAATTATACGCTATACGGTAGGTCAGCGAAAAGGACTCGGACTTGCTCTTCCCCACCCTATGTATGTAAAGAAAAAAGACCTCGGTAAAAACGAGGTAATCTTATGCGAAAACAGCGGACTTTTCTCACGTGAGCTTTTTGCAACGGACATTAACCTTATTACCTGCGGTAAAATTGATAAGCCGATAAAGGTCAAAGCAAGAGTAAGATACAATCAGAGTGAACAGTGCGCAGTAGTTGAGCAGATTGACGAGAACACCCTGCACATTGTATTTGACGAACCGCAGAGGGCAATATCCTACGGTCAGGCTGTTGTGCTTTACGACGGCGATTATGTTGTCGGCGGCGGCACGATTTGCCGAGCACCGGAAAAATAAATCAATCCAAAAGATAATGCACCGTTTAAAAACGGTGCATTTTTGCTATATTAATACATATTAAAGGTTTGAAAGAAGCTTTTTGATTCTCTCTACTGCTTCAATTGTGTTTTCTCTGTCGCCGAAAGAGGTAAGACGGAAGTAGCCTGCGCCGTTTTCGCCGAAGCCCTCGCCGGGAGTGCCTACTACGTTTGCCTCTTTTAAGAGCAAGTCAAAGAATTCCCAGCTACCCATATTGTTGGGGCACTTGAGCCAGATGTAAGGCGAGTTCTTGCCGCCTGTGTAGTAAATGCCAAGCTCGTCAAGTGCAGAAGAGATAATTCTTGCATTCTCCTGATAGTAAGAAATGTTTTCCTTAATCTGCTTCTGACCTTCCTCGCTGAATACAGCCGCAGCAGCGCACTGTACGGGCCACGAAACACCGTTGAACTTTGTAGCCTGACGGCGGTACCACGTAGCGTAGATGTTGTGACCGTCACGCTCAAGCTCTTTGGGGATAATTGTGTAGCCGCAGCGTGTGCCTGTAAAGCCTGCTGTCTTTGAAAGCGAGCACATTTCGATTGCGCACTTTCTTGCACCCTCAATTGCAAAGATTGAACGTGGCAAATCCTCTGTAATAAACGCCTCGTAAGCCGAGTCATAGAGAATTATTGCGTCGTTTTCGAGTGCGTAGTAAACCCACATTTTGAGCTGTTCTGCGTTGTAGGCAGAACCTGTGGGGTTATTGGGTGAGCAAAGGTAGATTATATCAGCCTTTACGCTCTTGTCGGGGAGTGCCGCAAAGCCGTTTTCCTCGTTAGAAGCGGCATAAACAATCTTTCTGCCTGCCATAATGTTCGAGTCAACGTACACGGGATAAACAGGGTCTGTTACAAGTACAACGTTGTCCTTGTCGAAAATATCTCCGATGTTGCCGCAGTCGGACTTTGCACCGTCTGAAACGAAGATTTCATCGGCGGATACTGTTACGCCGAAGCTCTTGTAGTAGTCCGAAATAGCCTCTCTCAAGAAAGCGTAGCCCTCGTAGTCGGGATAGCCCTTGAAGGTATCCTTGTGAGCCAGATCCTCTGCGCCCTTTTTCATTGCTTCAATTACAACGGGAGCAAGCGGAAGTGTTACGTCGCCGATTCCGAGTTTGATAATCTTCTTGTCGGGATTTGCCTTTGCAAATTCGGCAGTCTTCTTTGCAACGTCTGCAAAAAGATAGTTTGGCACAAGGTTGTCAAAATTCTTATTTATTTTCATACCAATCATTCCTTTACATTTATTTTCCTACATTCAAAAAATGACATATTTATTATTTCTCAAGTGACGCCTTGATAAATTCTCTGAAAAGCGGATGTGCACGGTTGGGGCGTGACTTGAACTCGGGGTGATACTGAACGCCCACATAGAAGCGGTTTTCGGGAACTTCAACAGCCTCAACAAGAAGTCCGTTGGGAGATGTACCCGTAATCTTCATACCTGCGTTCTCAATTTCTTCTCTGAAATCGTTGTTGAACTCGTAACGGTGGCGGTGGCGTTCGGAAACCTCCTTTGTGCCGTAAGCCTTTTCCATCATTGAGCCTTCCTTGATTACGCAAGGATATGCGCCCAGTCGCATTGTGCCGCCCATATTTTCAATTCCGAGCTGTTCGGGCATAAGGTCGATTACATTGTGCTTACCCTCGGGTGCGAACTCACCGCTGTTTGCGTCATCATAGCCGAGAACATTTTTAGCGTACTCAATAACGGCGGTCTGCATACCAAGGCAGATTCCGAGGTACGGAATGTCGTGCTCACGTGCATACTGAGCCGCAATAACCTTGCCCTCAACACCTCTGTTGCCAAAGCCGCCGGGAACAAGGATACCGTCAACGTCACCCAGAAGCTCGTCAGCCTTATACTTTGTAATAAGCTCGCAGTCTACCCATTTGATTTCAACGTCTGCGCCGTTTTCATAGCCGCCGTGACGGAGTGCCTCGGCAACCGAGAGATATGCGTCGTGAAGCGCAACGTACTTTCCGCAAAGTGCAATCTTGCACTTCTTTGTACGGTTGTTGATTCTGCCGAGCATTTCCTCCCACTCTGTGAGGTCGGGCTTTTTATCAACCGCAATATTAAGCTCTCTGCAAACTACGTTTGAGAAATTGCTCTTTTCAAGCATAAGCGGTGCCTGATAAAGTGTGGGAAGTGTGATATTTTCAATTACGCAGTCACGCTTTACATTACAGAAAAGCGCAATCTTGTCAAAAATGCTGTCCTCGAGCGGCTCGTCACAACGGAGGACGATAATGTCGGGGTTGATACCGAGTGAACGAAGCTCCTTAACGGAGTGCTGAGTCGGCTTTGACTTATGCTCTTCACTGCCCTTGATATAGGGAACGAGTGTTACGTGGATAAAAATGCTGTTTTCTCTGCCGACTTCAAGTGAAACCTGACGGATTGCCTCAAGGAACGGCTGGCTTTCAATATCGCCTACTGTTCCGCCGATTTCGGTGATAACCACGTCAGCGTTTGTTTTTTCGCCGACGTTATAAATAAACGTCTTGATTTCATTTGTGATGTGAGGAATAACCTGAACGGTTTTGCCGAGGTAGTCGCCTCTGCGTTCCTTTTCGAGAACGTTCGAGTAAACCTTACCTGTTGTGAGGTTTGAATACTTGTTCAGATCCTCGTCAATGAAACGCTCGTAGTGACCGAGGTCGAGGTCGGTTTCAGCGCCATCCTCGGTAACAAAAACCTCGCCGTGCTGATAGGGGCTCATTGTGCCGGGGTCAACGTTGATGTACGGGTCGAGCTTCTGTGCAACAATCTTAAGGCCTCTCGCCTTTAAAAGTCTGCCGAGCGATGCGGCTGTAATGCCCTTTCCAAGACCCGATACAACGCCGCCGGTGACAAATATATACTTTTTATTCTTCTTAACTTCCACGTCTTACACCTCTACCTCTCCGTCAAATACTTTTTCAGCGTTACCTGTCATATAAACAGTGTCATCAGTGTAGTTGATGATAAGGTCGCCGCCGATGAGCTTGATTTTGATGTCCTCGCCCTTTTTGCAGAAGCCGTTTTCGCAAGCCGCAACTGCAACGGCGCAAGCACCTGTTCCGCAAGCCCAGGTTTCGCCCGAGCCTCTCTCCCATACTCTCATTTTGATTGTATGCTCGTCAAGAACTGTTACAAACTCTGTGTTTACTCTTTCGGGGAAAAGCTTGTCAAATTCAAATTCGGGGCCTACCTTTTCAATGTCGAGGTTGTCGATGTCGTCCATAAATACAACGCAGTGGGGGTTACCCATAGAAACACAGGTTATGTTGTAATCCTTGTCACCGATTTTAACAGCTTCGTTTACAACCTTATCCTTGTTGATTGCAACGGGGATTTCCTTGGGGTCAAGGATAGCCTTGCCCATATCAACTCTGAGTCTTGTAACCTTGCCGTCTGTGGTAAACGCCTTAAGGCTCTTTATACCGCTTAAGGTTTCAATTGTGATTTCGTCTTTTTCGTTATAGTCAATCATTCCGTGGTCATAGAGGAACTTGCCTACGCAGCGAATACCGTTGCCGCACATTTTGCCCTCGGAGCCGTCACGGTTATACATCTTCATCTTTGCGTCTGCAACCTCTGACGGACAAACGAGGATAACGCCGTCGCCTCCGATTCCGAAATGTCTGTCGGAAAGTCTTACGGCAAGTGCCTCGGGGTTGTTGATTTCCTGATCAAATGTGCTGAAATAAATGTAGTCGTTGCCGATGCCCTGCATCTTTGTAAACTTAAGCATAAGCTTTTCCTCCCTCATATTGTTAATGTCGATAAGCTCTGTGCTGTGCTGTGAGTAGTGGCTCTTGAGGCAGTCTGCAAGTGCGTTAGCCGTATCAAGAGAAGTAAGACAAGGAATGTTTCTTTCAACGGTTTTTCTGCGGATTTTAACGGAATCACGTGATGGGATTCTACCCTTTGCAGAGGTTGAAATAACATACTGAATCTTGCCCGACTCAATAAGAGTAAGCGTGTTGCTTGTTTTTGACTCGTGAATCTTCTTAACTCCGACAGCGTCAATGCCGAACTTTTTAAGCACTGCGGCTGTTCCCTCGGTTGCGTAGATTGTAAATCCGAGGTCGTAGTATTTCTTTGCAATTTCGCCGATTTCGGCTTTATCCGAATTGCGGACTGTGATAAACACGCCGCCCTTTTTCTTCATCTTGTAGCCTGCGCCGATAAGACCTTTGTAGAGTGCCTCCTCAAGCGTAGCCGCAATACCGAGCACCTCGCCTGTTGACTTCATCTCGGGGCCGAGGTGGTTATCAACGTTGATGAGCTTTTCAAAGCTGAACACAGGTACTTTAACGGCAATATACGGGCTCTTTCTGTAAAGTCCCGTTCCGTAGCCCATATCCTTGAGCTTTTCGCCGAGCATTGCTCTTGTTGCAAGGTCAACCATCGGAACGCCTGTTACCTTGCTGATGTACGGAATTGTACGTGAAGAACGGGGGTTAACCTCGATTACATAAAGCTCGTCCTTATAGATAAGGTACTGAATGTTTACAAGTCCCTTTGTCTTAAGCTCGATTGCAAGGTTTTTGGAGCTTTCAATAATAATCTGTGTCATCTTGTCCGAAAGATTCCAAGCAGGATAAACTGCGATTGAGTCGCCCGAGTGAACGCCTGCACGCTCGATATGCTCCATAATGCCGGGGATTAGGATATCCTCGCCGTCGCAGATTGCGTCAACCTCAATTTCCGTACCCATAAGGTATTTATCAATAAGAATCGGGTTTTCAATATTCTGTGCAAGGATAATAGCCATATATTCCCTGACGTCGTCCTCGTTGAAGGCGATAATCATATTCTGACCGCCGAGAACGTATGACGGACGGAGAAGTACGGGATAGCCGATTTTTGAAGCAACCTCGAGTGCTTCCTCGGTTGTCATAACCGTAACGCCCTTTGGACGTTTAATCTGATATTTTTCAAGAAGCTCGTCAAAGCGTTCTCTGTCCTCAGCCATATCAATTGCATCATAGGAAGTGCCGAGGATATTTACGCCGTTGTCGCTTAAGAATTTCGTAAGCTTGATAGCGGTCTGACCGCCGAATGCAACAACTACGCCGAAGGGCTTTTCGGTTTTGATGATGCCCATAACGTCCTCTGTGGTGAGAGGTTCAAAGTAAAGTCTGTCGGCTGTATCGAAGTCGGTTGAAACAGTTTCGGGGTTGTTGTTTACGATTACAACGTCGTAGCCTGCCTTTTTAAGCGCCCATACGCAGTGAACGGAAGCGTAGTCAAACTCGATACCCTGACCGATTCTGATAGGGCCTGAGCCGAATACGATAACGGTTTTCTTACCGTCTGCACGTTCCTTGATAAACTCCTCTGCCTCGTTTTCTTTGTCAAAGGTTGAGTAGAAGTAGGGCGTTTCTGCGGCGAACTCTGCGGCGCAGGTATCAACCATTTTGTAAACGGGAACAAGGGGATTTTCAACCTTTTTGCCTGTGATTTCTTCAATTGTCTTATCAAGGAAGCCGATGTTCTTTGCACGGACATAAAGCTCCTCGGTAAGCTCGCCGTCCTTAAGCTCGTTTTCAACAGCGATGATATTTTTGAGCTTTTCAAGGAACCATTCGTCAATCATTGTTACCGAGTGAATTTCGTCAACTGTGATTCCTCTTTTGAGTGCCTCGTAAACACAGAAGATTCTTCTGTCGTCACACACGCTGAGTCTGTCGTAAACAGATGCGTTTGAAAGCTCGGCGAACTCCTTGTCGTCAAGCGTATTATGCGAAATCTCCGCACCTCTGACAGCCTTCATAATTGCCTGTTCAAAGGTCGGTGCAATAGCCATAACCTCGCCTGTTGCCTTCATCTGTGTGCCGAGGGTACGCTTTGCGTATACGAATTTATCGAAAGGCCATTTCGGGAATTTTACAACTACGTAGTCAAGAGCAGGCTCAAAGCAAGCGTAGGTTGTGCCAGTAACGGCGTTTTTAATTTCATTTAGTGTGTAACCGATTGCGATTTTAGCGGCAACCTTTGCAATGGGATAGCCTGTTGCCTTTGAAGCAAGTGCGGAAGAACGTGACACACGAGGGTTAACCTCGATTACTGCGTATTCAAAGGTTTCTGGGTTGAGTGCAAACTGACAGTTACATCCGCCCTCTACCTTAAGTGCGGAGATGATATTGAGTGCCGCACTTCTGAGCATCTGATACTCCTTATCGGCAAGAGTAACCGTAGGAGCGATTACGATTGAGTCGCCTGTGTGAACGCCGACGGGGTCGAAGTTCTCCATTGAGCAGACAGTGATTACGTTGCCGTCACTGTCACGCATAACCTCGAACTCAACCTCTTTCCAGCCTGAAATACACTTTTCAACAAGCACCTGAGTAATGGGTGAAAGCTCAAGACCGTTTGAAGTGATTTCTCGAAGCTCGGATTCGTTGTCAACAATACCGCCGCCTGTGCCGCCGAGTGTGAATGCAGGACGGATAATTACGGGGTAGCCGATTTCATCTGCAAATTTAACGGCAGACTCAACGTCGTTTACAACTGTTGAGGGAATACAAGGCTGACCGATTGACTCCATTGTGTCCTTGAAGAGCTGTCTGTCCTCTGCCTTGTCAATTGTTTCGGGGTTTGCGCCCAAAAGCTTTACGCCGTACCTGTCGAGAAATCCCTCTTTTGCAAGCTGCATTGAAAGGGTAAGTCCTGTCTGACCGCCGAGGGTTGAAAGCAGGCTGTCGGGACGTTCCTTTTTGATGATTCTCTTTACGGTTTCAAGCGTGAGAGGCTCAATATATATTTTATCAGCCATTGCGTTGTCTGTCATAATTGTAGCAGGGTTTGAGTTTACGAGGATAACCTCAAGTCCCTCCTCTTTGAGTGCACGGCAAGCCTGTGTGCCTGCATAGTCAAACTCGGCAGCCTGTCCGATTACAATAGGACCCGAGCCGATTACCATAACTCTTTTTATATCCTGTTTGAGTGGCATATAATCATTCCTTATCCAAATTTTATCGGTTATGTTACTATCTTATTCTTACTTATTTTTGTTTTCCTTAATCATATCTATAAATCTGTCGAATAAAAATGACGTATCAAGCGGTCCGCCGCAGGCTTCGGGGTGGAACTGTACCGAAAACGCAGGCATATCCGTATAGTTTACGCCCTCGCAGGTGTTGTCGTTGCCGTTTACAAAGCTTACAACGCCGTTTTCGGGCAGGCTGTCGCTTACAACTGCGTAGCCGTGATTCTGTGAGGTGATGTAAACTTTGCCTGTTGCAATTTCCTTTGCAGGCTGGTTTGCACCTCTGTGACCGTATTTGAGCTTTTCGGTCTTTGCCCCCTGTGAAAGTGCCAGAAGCTGATGACCGAGGCAGATTCCGAAAATCGGAATTTTATGCTCGCAGAGCTTTTTAAGCTCCTCAATAATCTTCGTATTCTTTGCAGGGTCACCCGGTCCGTTTGAAAGCATAATGCCGTCGGGATTCATTGCAAGTACTTCCTCGGCAGTAGTATTTGCAGGCACAACCGTAAGGTTACAGCCACGCTTTACAAGCTCTCTGCCGATATTGTGCTTTGCGCCGAAGTCCATAAGCACAACGTTAAGCTCTGGATTTTCAGCGCTGAAGCTTTCTTTTTCATTTATAGTAGTGCTTTCAACTGCGTCTGTGATAACGTAGTTCTTGATTTCTTCAAGCTCGCTCTCGGTATATTCGGGAGAATAGCAGATTTTGCAGTTCATTACGCCGTATTCACGCACGATTCTTGTGAGCGCACGTGTGTCGATTCCGTAGATTCCGGGAATATGGGACTCTTTTAAAAAGGTGTCAAGATCACCCTCACAACGGAAATTTGAGGGAACTTGGCACCATTCTCTAACAATATAACCTTTAAGCGACGGAGAGTCACTTTCAAAATCGGAGGGAATTACCCCATAGTTACCGATTAAAGGGAATGTCTGAATAACCACCTGACCGAAATAGCTGGGGTCGGTGAGTGTTTCAAGATAACCTGTCATAGCTGTGGTAAAAACAAGTTCTCCCGTAGTTTCTTTTTCAGCACCAAATGCCTTGCCTTCAAAGACTGTGCCGTTTTCAAGAATTAAGTACGCCGCACGGCTCATAAAAACACATTCCTTTCAAAAAATTCACTCATACTTATCAGGGAACACTGATTAAATCGTTTGTGCATATTGCGCCGTCAGATTTTTCGTCAGGTTGTACAAATAAACCGCAGTAATGCTGACGCATTACGAGGATTTTTTGGGCAAGCTGACGGGAAATATGCAAGCAAGATGTGCAAACAGCTTTCAGTGTGATTTATTCAGTGTTTCCTTAGTTTTCGTAGGTCTGAATAACCTGCTTGGCTACCTGAAGCTTGCTTATGCGCAAGTCCATCGCCTGCTTTTCAAGATAGCGGTGTGCCTGTGTTTCGGACATATTGAGGCAGGAAATAAGCAGAAACTTTGCCCTGTTGATGATTTTCATATCCTCAACCATATGCCGCAGCTTTTCGTTTTCCTCCGTAACGCAGAGCATTCTCATACGAAAGCAGTCCGTAAACTGGAGAAAATGGTGAAAAAGATGCTTATTGATAGGCTTTGCAATTACAAGAACGCCGTGTTCGGTCAATAGGTCGTTGACATCGTCGGCATTTTTCTGCGGAACGATAATTACAACACTCGACCTTGTGGTCTTTGCAAAGTGCTCGGAAAGCTCAATGCCGTTTTCCTCGCCTAAAGGAGCGTTTACGCATATGAGGTCAAATTCATCTTTTTCAACAAGCTTTCTTGCTGTTTTGGCGGTACCGGCAACAGAAATGTTTGTGTAGCCCTCACTGCGAAGAAGCTCGGAGAGTGAGGAAGCACTCTGTTCGGAGTGTGAAACCAACAAAGCTTTTTTCAAATTTACCACCACCGCTGTATTGTTTCATTCATCATATTATTGTACAAGATTTATCGCCATTCAAATTTACATAAAGGAATTATTAAAAAAGATTTTTTAATATAAAGGAGCTGTTACGAAAACAGCTCCTCAAATAAACTTATTTTGCGTTCTGCGACAGAGAATACTTCTGCTTGTACGCCTTGTAGTCCGCATTATACTGAATATCGTCGGAATTCTTCAGCTCGTGGAGATACTCGTGAGCCTCATACCCGTTGCGGTTAATTTCAATAACGCCGATTGCGATATTTGAGCAGTGGTCGGACACACGCTCAATGTTAGTAATCAAATCCGAGAAAATAAAGCCAAGCTCAATTGTACATTCGCCGTTTGTAAGACGTCTTACGTGAGCTTCCTTAAGCTTGTCACGCAGTCTGTCGATAACCTGCTCGAGCGGCTCAACCTTTGCCGCAAGCTTTACGTCGTTGTGGATAAAGGCAAGCGTTGCATTGTTGATAATCTCAATAAGTGCGGCAATCATAACCTCAAGTCCTGCATGAGCTTCCTCGGAGAATTTTACCTTTTTCTGCTCAATCTCCTGTGCTACCTGCAAAATATTTACCGCATGGTCGCTTATTCTTTCAAAATCTCCTATTGTGTGCAGAACAAGCTGAACCATTTTGCTGTCTTTTTCGGAAAGGGGTTTCTGGCTTAATTTTACAAGGTACGTTGAAATTGCGTCCTCGTAAGAATCAATCATATCCTCGTTATCTCTTATCGTTTCCGCAACCTTTTCGTTGTACTCTCCCAAAAGCTCAAGCGAACCGAGGAGTGTTCCCTCCGAAAGACGTGCCATTTTTGTGCTTAATGACAATGCTCTTTCGGTTGCGATTGAAGGAGTGTTGAGGAAACGCTCGTCCAAAAACGGAGTCTGAATATCGTCCTCGCTGTCACGGATTGTAAGGCAGGCAAGCTTTTCAAGCTGTTTGCTGAACGGAAGAAGAAGTCCTGTTGCGAGAAGGTTGAATATTGTATGAATAACTGCAATGTTTGCAGGATTTACAATATCGTCAAGGAAACCGAAGTTCAGGAATGCGTTAGCACCGTAGAACAGAGCGCAGATTACAATTGTACCGATTATGTTAAAGTAAAGGTGTACAAAAGCCGCACGCTTTGCGTTCTTTTTTGCACCTACACAGGAAATAAGCGCTGTAACGCACGTACCGATATTCTGTCCCATAACAATCGGAATGGCCATTGAATAGTTTATCGCACCTGTTGACGACAGTGCCTGCAAAATGCCGACAGACGCACTGGAGCTTTGAATAATCGCAGTCAGAAGCGCACCCGTGAGTATGCCGAGGAACGGATTCTGGAATGCGGTGAGAATACTTGTGAACGCAGGTTCGTCTGCAAGAGGCTCAACTGCACCGCTCATCATACTCATACCGACCATAAGAACTGCAAAGCCGACAAAGATTGAACCTAAATTCTTCTTTGAATCCTTTTTGCAGAACATCAGCAGAATAATGCCGATAAAGGCAAACACAGCAGAGAATGACGAGGGCTTAAGCAGTTTCATAATCATACTGTCGCCCTCAATACCCGAAAGGCTTAAAATCCACGAGGTGATTGTTGTACCTACGTTTGCACCCATTATGATGCCGATAGCCTGTCGAAGCTTCATTATGCCCGAGTTTACAAAGCCGACAACCATTACCGTCGTTGCCGATGACGACTGAATAACAGCCGTTACCGCCGCACCGAGCAAGAAGCCTTTGAGCGTGCTGTTTGTCATTTTTTCAAGAGTTTTTTCGAGCTTGCCGCCCGAGAATTTTTCAAGACCGTCGCCCATTGTGTTCATTCCGTAGAGGAACAGAGCAAGTCCGCAGAGCAGACTTAATACTGCGAATATATCCATAAAACCAATACTCTCCTTTATAACACAAATCATATAAAAGCAACGTAATGTATTTGTAAACGAATTGTAAAAAGTATGTAAAGTTTGACAAATTCGTCAATTATCCGTAAATTTTTAGTAAAGCAAAAATATTTTTATACGTTCCACATTAACGCCACCTTATTTCAGAAAACAAAAGTCAATTTACGCATAATTTACGTACAAAAAATTAATAAAATATATTGTTATTTAACGGTAATGTATGATATAATATAGTTCAAAGATTATATATTCAAATAAAAAAGGGTAAATCATATGAAAATTGACAACAAAAAAGCAGGTATTATTCTTTCTGTTATCATCATTTTAAGTCTTGCAATCAGCACCTTCTATATGGCGACAAAGCAGGGCTTTCACGAGGACGAGCTGTTGACATATAACCTTGCAAACTCCTCAAAACAACTGAACGTTGACGGCGGCTGGAACAGTTATGATGACTTCAGCGAATATCTTGCAGTAAGCGAAAACGACCGCTTTGACTATGCGCAGGTTTACGAAAATCAGATTATTGACGCCTCTCACCCGCCGTTTTATTATGCGCTGGTGCATACTGTATGCTCGCTCTTCCCCGGAGTTTTCAGCAAGTGGCTTGCGTACTCAATCAACGTGCTTGCAATGGTCGGAATATTGATTCTACTGTTTAAAATCGGCAAAAAGGTTACGGGAAATAATCTGTATGCACTTATAGCTTCGGGTGCGTATGCATTGAGCATTGCCTGCATAACTACAACAATTTATCTGCGAATGTATGCTACGCTTACGTTCTTTGTGCTTGCGTTTTTGTATATGAGCCTTGTGATGTACGAAAAGAAAAACACCGTAAGGCTTTCCGACTGCCTTATGCTCACGCTTATTGTGATTCTCGGCATACTCACACAATATTATTTTATCCTGTTTGCAGGCTTAATCGGGCTTGTTTTCCTTGTTTTCAAAATCAAGGAGAGAAACATAAAAGACCTTATAAAGTACATAATCGCCGCAGTAATCGGCGCAGTCATTGCACTTTGCATTTATCCGTATATTATTTCAAACGTGCTGGGCGGCAACAGAGGTTTAGGTTCGCTCGACATTTCAAATCTTGAATTTGTCACGATTTTTACATACCTTGTTTACAAGCTCTGCACCTACGTTCAGATTCTTGCAAAGGATTTGTTCTTAAATCAAGTCTGGCTGTTTGCACTCTGCGCCGGCTTTGCAGTAGGAGCAGGAATTTACTTCCGCTTTGCCAAAAAGCACAAATTAAACCGCAAGGCTATGTTCATTATTATTCCTGCTCTGGTTTATTTTATCGGCATTTCGCTTGTATCGCCGTTTAACAGTGACAGGTACGTTATGGCTTCGCTTCCGCTCATTTCGATGCTCTTTACATTTGCATTCATAAAGATTTTTGAGCTGATTAAAAACGAAAAGGTGCGTCTTGTACTTCCTGCAAGCGTTGTGCTTGCAAGCGCAATTGCATTCTGCACGGTAACTCCGTACTACATCTACGGCAGAACAAATCTTTACGAAACAAAGACAGACAACTGCGTGTTTGTAGGAACGGCTATGCTTGAGTGGAACAAGTGTATTGACAAGTTTATGAACTACGACAGCACAATGATTGTGCAGACCTCGCAGATGTCAAAAACTCTCGGTGACGAGCTTGAAAGCTTTGCGACCGACAGAGGCGTTGTTACAAAGGGTAAAATTTCCGAGCTTGCAAAGGCGTATATGTTCAACGGCGACACGGGAAAAGTAACAAAAGACAGTATGTCGGCGCTGAAAACCGACAAAAAGCTGTCAGAGCTTTCAGAAGTTACTGTTTACGTTTCACGTCTTGCCGACAGTGACAGCACAATTAAGTACATTACGGATAATACGGATTTTAAAAATTACGAGCTTATTCAGGCTGACTACAGCTTTGACGATTTCTACAACTGGTACGATTATTTTGTTGAAACCGAGTCATATTGCAATGTATACCGTTTTTATAAGTAAATAGCTTAAGGATAAGGAATCAGGTGATAATTTTGCAAAAACAGGACAGACAAAATTCAATTGGAATTGCACTCTCGGGAGGCGGATTGCAGGGAATTGCCCACATCGGCGCAATAAAGGCTCTCTATGAACTTGGAATACACCCTCAATATGTTTCGGGTACAAGCTCGGGAGCGTGTATGGCGGCAATCACAGCTATGGGATTCACCGCCGACGAAATGTGTGATCTGGCAAAAAAGCACTGGAAAACGCTTGCCGAAATTGACAACGGACTGATTTTCAAGGCGCTTGCGCAGTTTATTCTTAACAAAAAGATTCAGAAGGACGGAATAAAATCAGGCGAGCTTATTTCCGACGTAATCAAGGAAATTATGGCGATAAAGGGTATAAAGGGCTTTAAGGATTTGCCGATTAACCTTTCAATCTGCACGGTTGACACGCTGACAACAGACGAGTGTATTTTCACAACAGAGGACGAGCACCTTGAAAATGACCATATACATTATATATGCGACGCTCCGCTCGATATTGCCGTTCGTGCAAGTATGTCGTTCCCTGCGATTTACACTACCTGTACATACGACAAGTATAACTTTATTGACGGCGGTTCAAAGGACAACCTGCCGGTAAAAATTCTGCGTGATATGGGTGTGGGCAAGGTACTTGCTATAGGCTTTGACATTATGAACTACGACCCCGACGCAGGACTTGACGGACTTATCAAGGTTATATGGCGTGCTCTTGACGTTTATTCAATTGACGGAACAAGGAAGTCAATGGAGATGGCTGACCTTGCGGTTCAGATAAACAACAAAAACACCCAGCTGTTTTCAATGGACAACGTTGACGAAACAATTCAGGAGGGATATGAAGCAATTATGGCGCAAAAGGATGAAATCCTCCGAATTTTTAAAGACTGAATATAAAATAAACGATATTGATTTCTCAACTACAAATTTAAAACTCCCCGCCGAAACAAATCGGTGGGGAGTTTGTTTTATACAGTGATATTTACTTTAGCAGATTCCTGCAAGTAACTTCTGAATATGAGTTGCATCTTCAACTGTGATTTCACCGTCGTTGTTTGCATCAGCCGCATATAAATTATTAACATCTCTGATACCTGCAAGATAGAACTGAATGGCGGTTACATCTCTTATTGTAACAATATCGTCGCCGTCAACGTCATAATCATAACATTTAGCCTTGTAAAGCTGACTCGTTGTACCGTAGTAATCTCCTATACCAATTATCTCAAAGTCGAATGTACCCTCGCAGAAAAATCCGCTGTCCTTTGTTACAAGATAATCAACGCCTTCGGTAAGCTCTTCACCGTCAAGTGTTACAGTGTAATGGTCAGGCTTGTCCTGAGACTTGCCCGAGTATATAACCTCGCCGACTTCAATCGAAACGTTTGAAATATCATACTTCGCCGGACGCAATACAAAAGGAATTACTTTTCCTGAACTATCAGAAATTTTATAGCTGATTGTGATATTTCCCTTGCTGTCGGAGTTAAGCTGGTCGAAATAGACGAGTGTATCACTGTCAAATAAAGTATCGCTGGCTAATTCCTTGCTTACTCCTACCATATACGTGGTATTGGGTTCAAGTCCATTGAATGTGTAACTGCAATTGTAGTTATTATTTGTGTCATTATAAGACACGAACTTGAGCGAATCCTTGTGCTCATAATTATGGAGAATTACGGCATTCCATGTTGTATTACCCTCGGGATAATAAATTGTCAGGTCATCAATATTCCAGAAAACAAAAGATGTCATATTATCATAACTGTCACCCTGGAATTTTACCCACTTCAGGTCAAAGCAACCAAAAAATACATTGTAGTTTAAATATACCTTTTTAGGCAAAGTAGCGCTTTCAAGTCCGCTGTGACTAAACGCCTTTTCTCCTATACTAAATGAACTTTCGTCAGTAAGCTCCGGAAACTCAATTGATTTAAGTGATTTACAATATTCAAAAGCTGAACTTCCAATGCTATTCAGGGAATCCGGCAAATCAATTGATGAAAGAGAAGTACACTCACTGAATATACACGAGTTAAGAGCATACAGATTTTGCGGTAAAGATACGCTTGTAAGATTACTGCATTCGCTAAATGCACATGAACCAATCTCGGTAACCGAGTCCGGTATAACTACACTTTTAAGAGAAGTTCTTCCCTCAAATGCGCTATTGGATATATTTGTTGTATCAGATGAAACAACATAATTTTCTGCTTTTGCGTTAGGATACTCCATAAGAGTCTGCCCTTGGTACAGACAACTGTCAAAAGTTGAATATGATGAATTTCCTTCAGCAACGTTAATAGACTTAAGGCTGTCGCAATGAGCAAATATACCGTTTTCAATATAGTCTACGCTTGCAGGGATAGTGATGCTTTCAAGACTCTTACAGCCGTAAAAAGCATTTTGATATATCTGCTTGGCAGAACCTAACTCAACATTTTTAAGATTAATACAATTCTTGAATACATCATACTCAATATCTGAAATATTAGTTAATGTAATATCGGTAAGATTTGTACAACCCTCGAACGCATTTGATCCGATTGTTGTTACGTTACTGCCGACTGTTATGCTCTTGAGGTTTTTGCAGTTTTTGAATGCATTTTGCTCAATTGATGTAACGCTGTCAGGAACAGTATATGTTGTATTCTGACTTCCGCCGAGGTATCTGTACAGCTTTGTCATATCTGTGCTGAACAATGCATTACCTACAAGCTTAAAATTGCTGTCATCTGCACTTACGGTTATGCTTTTCAGGCTTCCCGGCAAAAATCCAGGGAGTTCCTCAGGATAATCTGATAGATTTGAAGGAATATTTATGCTTTCAAGAGCGGTTGTTTCTAATTTGAATCTATCATCATATTCATCCCAATTATAGTTCTCATAAATATTTCCCACACTGTCAGGAAATACTAACTGTTTAAGACTTGTACAATTTTCAAAAGCAGACAAATCAACTACTTCAACCGAAGAAGAAATTTCAATGTTTTTAAGCGAAGTACAATTACTGAAAACCTTAGGACTGTCCAGATAACTTACATTATATATACTCTCAAGGTTAGCAGCTCCCTCAAAAGCATATGAGTCTATATACTTTACGGTATCGGGAATTGTAAAGGTTTTGTCGGTTTTTCCTGCCGGATATCTTATCAGGGTAGTTCCGTCCTTTGAATAAAGAACGCCGTCAATCGTCATATAATTATTGTCATTCTTATCAACGATAAATTCTTTTAATGCAGGACAATTAATAAAAGAGCCACCTTTTACATCCAAAGATGGATAATAGTAACCATTGTTATTATTTTCATTATCATAAGATAATACCACGGTTTCAAGTGAAGCCATATCAATAAATGCTTTTTCATATAACTGAGCATGGGCTGGGATTGTAACTTCCTTAACCTTGTTCATACCCTCAAACATATATCCTCCGACTTCACACATATCCCCAGACATAACAATAGAAGTTATACCCTCTCTGTATTCATTCCAAGGCATAGTATTTCTGCCGTCAGTACTTAAATATGTATTTCCTCCGGGAAGCGAAAGCACGCCGTCAGTATCAACAGACCAAGGTGCAGCATAAGCATATCTGCCCGAGTCATTTTTCAGCGGAACTGTTGGATGAGGATCCATATCATATCCGTAGAAGAAAGAAGGGGCTTCGTTGTTCTCGGTTATCTCAAAACTCTCGGTATATGATTTTCCGAGCGGTCTGTTGTTCGAGTCAACAATAAACAACTTAATAGTTACTGATTGGTTGCCGTAATAATCCAAATAAAAATATATTGATGAATTTGTTGCGGACGATAAGCTTTTTATTTGGGTGCTTCTCAAATATCCTGTAACACCGTCATATTCAGCCAAAATCAACTTGCACGCTGCAGGCACAGAATAACGGACATATATCTCACCGTAACTATGAGTAGCATCAAGAATCTTATACTCGGAGTTTTCAATGTCCGTGTAATTTTCAACAACATCAATAATTTCCTGTGCTTCTGCCGCCTGAACAGAAATCGTAGGCACAAATAGCGCCGTAATCATCGTGCAGATGATTGCAACAGATATTAATTTTTTTAGAATTTTAAATTTCATCCTCATTTTTTACCTCCAAAAAAATATATAAAAACTATATCACAACAAATATTGGAAAATCAATAGCAAAATCTCACAAAATAAGCTTTCATCATTACCCTGTTTCTCTGTTATATGGTAAATATTTTCAAAATTATTGTAAAATTCTGTGGTATTTACAACAGTTTTTCAAAAAAATCAAAAGCGGAACTCATCATAAAAGATAAGTTCCGCATAGTATTTTTAAATAACATATTATTCCTTGCCGTTCCAACAATAGGTACAGAGCTTGCACGGAGAAATTCCGATTGAGTCGAGCATATCGTCAAGGCGGTGATAGCGAAGAGAAGTAAAGTTAAGCTCCCTGCGTATTTCTTCAATCATCTCGCTGTAATTTGTGCTTGTGGGGTCAGCGTAATCGGAGAGCATTTTGTCTGCATTATCGCCCTCACGCCTGAGAATCACTCTGCGTGCAATCAAATCAAGCTCGGAGGTTGAACGTGAGAAGTTAAGGTATTTACAGCCGAACATAATCGGCGGACAGGCAGGGCGGATATGAACCTCCTTTGCTCCGCTGTTATAGAGAAATTCTGTGGTTTCACGAAGCTGTGTTCCTCTTACGATTGAATCGTCAATAAGCAGAAGACGCTTGTTTTCAATCAGCTTTTTAACGGGAATAAGCTTCATATGCGCAATTTTGTTTCTCTGCTTCTGATTTGTCGGCATAAACGAACGAGGCCACGTGGGCGTGTACTTTATGAACGGACGTGTAAACGGAATTTTCGTTTCATTTGAATAGCCGATTGCGTGGGCAATTCCCGAGTCGGGAACGCCTGCAACAACATCGGGCGTTACATTATCTCTTTTTGCAAGCAGACGACCGCATTCATAGCGCATCTGCTCCACGTTTACACCCTCGTAGCAGGATGTGGGATAGCCGTAGTAAACCCAGAGGAAGGAGCAGATTTTCATTTCCTTGCCGGCAGGGCTAACGGTTTCAACACCCTCGGGAGTCATAAAGACAATCTCGGCCGGACCCAGCTCCTTGCAGTCCTCGTAGCCTAAATTAAGATAAGCAAAGCTTTCAAACGAAGCGCAGTATGCTCCGTCCTTTTTTCCTATAATAACAGGAGTACGACCGAGTCTGTCACGTGCGGCATAAATTCCCTTTGAAGTCAGCAGAATAATCGTCATCGAGCCGTTGATTCTCTCCTGTGCAAACTTAAGTCCCTCAACGATTGATGACTTCTGATTGATAAGTGCGGCTGTGATTTCGGTAGGATTGATTGTACCTCCGCTCATCTCCAGAAAATGAGTGTTGCCGTTGTTGTAACACTCGTTTATAAGCTCGTCGGAGTTGTTGATTTTTCCGACGGTTGTAATTGCAAAGCTTCCGAGGTGAGAATGAACAAGAAGCGGCTGTGGCTCAAAATCGGAAATACAGCCTATTCCGAGGTTGCCCTCAAGCTCCTCAACGTCACGCTCAAACTTTGTTCGAAATGGTGAATTCTGTATGTTGTGAATTGCACGGGAAAATCCGTTTTCTCCGTGAACAGCCATACCTCCTCGCCTTGTGCCGAGATGTGAATGATAGTCAGTGCCGTAAAATAAATCCAGAACACACGATTCCTTTGACGCTACTGCAAAAAATCCACCCATAATTTGGTACTCCTTTGTATATCTAAAATTAGTATTATAAAACAGTCTGCAACTATTTTAATATATTCGGCAGATTTAGTCAATTACTTTAGACTGAAAACATCATTCGGCAAAAAATGACAGATTAGTTTACGGTTAATTTTACGGTTGTTTATTTCGCAAAATCTTGACATTAAACTACAAATTATGATATACTTCTTGCTAATAAATTTTGACACTGAATTTTAATATTGAAGTGAATAATTATGATAAAAACAATCGGTTTTATATTCTTAGGCTATCTCTCGGGCAGTGTATTGTATGCCCGAATTTTTGCCGGATTTTTTAAAAAAGATAATATGATTGAAAACAGCAAGGACAAAAACCCCGGTACTGCCAACGCATTTATGTACGGCGGCTTCTGGTGCGGCTTGCTTACGCTTATCTTCGACCTTGCAAAGGGATTTTTACCTGTTTCATTTTATTTTCATCAGGCAGGGACAAGGTTTCCCGACGTTATTTCTTCGGCACTGATAATTGCCGCTCCCGTAATCGGTCACGCCTTTCCCGTATTTTTTAAATTCAGAGGCGGTAAGGGAATTGCCGTAAGCTTTGGCTGTCTGCTCGGTCTTTTGCCACTCTGGCAGCCGCTGATTATTCTTGCATTTTTCTTCATTCTCTTTTCTGTAGTTCTGCGGATTTCTCCGCATTTTTACCGCACATTCGTTTCGTACATAAGCGCTCTTGTCTGTATGTTCTTTTTAGTAAAAGAGCCGGTAATCTGTATCGGATTTTCACTGATTGCGGCTGTTGTCATTATAAAGCTGATTTTCAGTAAAGAGAAAAGAGAAAAACCGGAGGTCAGTTTGTTGTGGAAGCGTTAATTCTTTCCTGCGGTACGGGCGGAGGTCACAATTCGGCAGGAAAAGCGGTTGCGGAAGAACTCAAGCGCCGCAATCACAACGCCGTTATGCTCAATCCGTATAACCTTCGCAGTAAAAAGCTTGCAGGTAAAATCAACAACGTCTATATTGCTCTGGCGCAGAAAGCACCTCGGTTTTTCGGCGCTGTTTACGGTGCAGGTCAGCTTTACAGAAAACTGCCGTTTCGCTCTCCCGTTTACTTTATTAATCGTCTTATGGTTTCAGCTCTGGGTGAATATCTGGCTGAAAATCATTTTGACATAATCATAATGACTCACCTGTTCCCTGCTGAAATCATTACAAATATGAGAAACAGCGGAATTGCTGTTCCGAAAACAATGTTTATAGGCACGGACTATACCTGCATTCCGTTTACAGAGGAAACCGACTGCGACGTGTATGTTATTCCCTCAGCGGAGCTTTCCGACGACTACACAAAAAAGGGGATTGCGAAAGAAAAGCTTTGCTCTCTCGGTATTCCCGTACTCGGCAGATTTTCGGAAAGTGAAAATCGAGATGAAGTGCGTCAAAAGCTCGGACTTGATTTAAACAAAAAATATATCCTTGTAAGCGGCGGAAGTATGGGCGGCGGACAAATCAAGAAAGCTATTAAAACGCTCTCGTCAGTTATTGCCGATAGTGAAAACACAGAGCTGATTACCATCTGCGGCAACAACAAAAAGCTTTTTGACAAGCTGAAAAATGCCGATTATCCGAAAGTAACAGTCCTCGGATTTACCGAAAATATGGCTGAATATATGAAGGGCGCAGACCTGTTTGTCACAAAGCCGGGAGGACTTTCTTCAACCGAGGCCGCTGTCAGCAAAGTGCCGATACTGCATACTGCGGCAATTCCGGGGTGCGAAACACGCAACGCCGAATTTTTCAGCAAAAACGGTATGAGCAGGCTATGCAAGGCTTCAAAAAGAGAATTATCCGATGCGATAAAGATTATTAATGATGAAAAAGCCTGCCTTGATATGACGGAAAATCAGCGCAGAAAAATCAACTCAAATGCCGCTGCGGATATTTGTGATTTGGCTGAAAGGCTGACTAAATGCGAAAATTGATTTATATAGTATAAAATAAACGGGGCTGAAACAGTCCCGTTTTACTTTTTTACCTTTTCTTAATCGGGTGGCGCACTACCGTTTTCAGCTTTTCGGGTGCTACACGTCTTGCATCACTCAGATAAATTTCGTGATGGAAACGTGTGTCGGTTACGTCAATTTCCTTTACGCCGTCCTGCCACCAGAATCCCTCAAGCGGCGGAACGACATAGTCAAAATAGCCGTCAATCCGATAATCGCCCTTTTTGCTCATCTTGATTGTAAAGGCGATTGCATAGAGCAAGTCTATCGACTGCTCCAAAATATATTCAAGATATTCTTTGCTCGAAGCCATTTCTTAATCCTCCAAAAATTTTTAGTTACAGTTCTTTTGAAATCTGACAAACGCATTCTGTATGTGCGGTGTGGGGGAACATATCGACAGGCTGGATTTTGCGTATCTTATAGTCGCTGTTCTTTGTAACATAGTCTAAATCCCTTGCAAGCGTTTCGGGATTGCAGGAAACATAGACTACCGTTTTCGGTGACATTTTTATGAGCGAGTCTAGGAATTTTGTGTCACTGCCTGCTCTCGGAGGATCCATAAACACAACGTCGGGCTTTTCGTCCTCGTCCGACGCCTCATACATAAACTCGCCTGCGTCACCCTTATAAAAGCGGATATTCTTGAGATTATTTGCCCTTGCGTTTACAATTGCATCTCTGACCGCGTCGCCGTTAAGCTCAACGCCGATTACTCTGCCTGCGCCCCTCTTGGCGGCTACAATTCCGATTGTGCCGATTCCGCAGTAGGTATCAAGCACGGTTTCGTTGCCTTTCAGGTCGGCATACTTCATAGCCGTATTGTAAAGCACCTCGGTCTGAACGGGGTTAATCTGATAAAAGCTTTTCGGTGAAATTCTGAACCGACAGCCGCAGAGAATGTCCTCAATATATCCCTTGCCGTACATTACCTTCTGATTCTCTCCGAGAACAAGGTTTGTGTTGTAATTATTGACATTCTGAACAATAGTTGTTATCTCGGGAAACTGCTTTAAAATTGCCTTTACAAAGTTGTTTTTTGACGGAAAAACAGGCGTTCCCGTAACAAGCACAAGCATAATCTGATTTGTCGCAAAGCCTCTTTTTACAAGAATATGGCGCAAAAATCCCTTGCCTGTGTCCTCGTTGTAGGTTGTCATTTTAAATGACGGCAGAAGCTTGCGCACTGCCACGATAATTTTATCGGCAATTACGTCCTCAATCCGGCACGAGTCAACGCCGACAACGTGGTGCGTTCCCGACTGGTAAACGCCTGAGATGATTTTACCTCGTCTGTCGGTATAAAAAGCCGCCTGCACCTTGTTGCGGTAGTGGTAGGGATTTTCCATTCCGATTATCGGCTCAACCTTGCAGAATTTTTTGAGCAGTCGCTCAACCTTGTTCTGCTTGAATTTCAGTTGTTCGGGATATGAAAGATTCTGCAACTGACAGCCGCCGCATTTTTTGTATACGGGACAATTTCCGTTTATATTTTCTTTATTGTTCATAACAAACCTCTGTTATTCTTATAATTCTATATAAACTATTTTATCATTATTAAATTCAGTTATCAACCAAATGCTTAAAATTATGTCATTTGGCAACAAATTTTTATTTGTTTGTTGAAAATAATTGACATTTTATGTATAATATATTAAAATCTATGTAGTTATATTATTTTTAATAAAGTAATATAATGGCAAAAGAATATTGAGGAGGAAAAAATATGTATTGTCCACATTGCAATTCAGAAAATCCCGAAGGAGTAAAATTCTGCGTAAATTGCGGACGTCAGATTGAAAACAGTGTTTCAACTGATAACACCAATCAGGATTACAATCAAAACTACAATCGGAATTACAATCGGAATTACAATCAATCTTATCAGCAGCCTAATTACAATCAGGCTCAGCCTTATCAGCAGCCTGTCTATGTTCAGCAGCCTGCTGCAAAAGCCGAAGATGAGCATATGACTGTCGGAGGATGGGTAGGAGTGCTCTGTCTCAATTTTATCCCCTTCGTCGGAAGTCTGATTTATCTTATAATGATGTTTGTATGGGCATTCGGCAGTACGCCTAAAAAGTCACTTAAAACCTTTGCAAGAGCTCAGCTTTTGATTATGGCTATTGTTCTTGTGCTTGTTATTATCTTATTCATAATTATCTTTGCGGTAGTTTCTTCTTCAACTCACAACGCTTACTCATATTACAGCTATTACTGATAAATCATTTTTACTTAAATTATATTTTAACGCCAAAACGCCCCGTACAGCTATTGCCGTACGGGGTGCTTTGGTTTATGTGAATTAAAAAGGATAGGTTATCTAATAGAGTAAGCTTATATTACTCAACATCCTGCATTGCATCGTAACCTGTTTCGCCTGTTCTTACCTTTACAACGTCTTCAACATCGTAAATGAAGATTTTACCGTCGCCGATATGGCCTGTGTAGAGAGCCTTAACAGCCGCATCTACTACTGCCTTTACGGGAACCTTGCAGACTACGATTTCAACCTTCATCTTCGGCAGGAGGTTACTTTCAACAGCAACACCTCTGTAGTACTCTGCTTTACCCTTCTGGGCGCCGCAGCCGAGAACCTGTGAAACTGTCATACCTGTAATGCCGAGCTTATCCATTTCTTCCTTAAGTGCTTCAAGCTTTGACTGCTTGAGAAGAATGTCAATCTTTGTAATCTTAACGCCGTCGGAAGCAACGTCGTATTTGCCTGCGAGCTGTACGGGAACAGCCTGAGTAACGGGTACATTGCCCTCAACATCAAATGTTTCATCAAGTGAAGCTGTACCAACGCCGATGGGCATAAAGTCTGCATATGCATTAACAAGACCGTGCTCTGTAACGTCGAGACCCTTCATTTCCTCGTCCTTTGTAACACGAAGACCTACTGTGTGCTTGATAAGCTGGAATACGATTACCATTGTAACAATTGTCCATGCTGCTACGGAAACAACGCCGAGCGCCTGAATACCGAGCTGGTTAAAGCCGCCGCCGTAGAAAAGACCTGTTACGCCGTCCTGACCGTTACCTGTTGCGAAAAGACCAACTGAGAGTGTACCCCACATACCGTTTACACCGTGAACTGCAACAGCACCAACGGGGTCGTCTATCTTGAGTTTGATGTCGATAAATTCAACTGCAACTACTACGAGGATACCTGCAACAAGACCGATGATTGCGGCACCGATAGCGTCAACATCTGCACAAGGAGCTGTGATTGCTACAAGACCAGCGAGCGAGCCGTTAAGTGACATTGAAACGTCGGGCTTGCCGTTCTTGATCCATGTAAAGAGCATTGTTACGCAGGTTGCAATTGCGGGAGAAATTGTTGTTGTAAGGAAAATCTGTCCGAGGAAAGCGCCGTCGCCTGCTGCTGCACCGTTAAAGCCGTACCAGCCGAACCAGAGAAT
>DPHV01000025.1:969-10104 GCA_003521625.1 Ruminococcus sp. | reverse complement strand
CCGAACCAGAGAATGAATACGCCGAGTGCACCGAGTGTAAGGCTGTGACCGGGAATAGCGTTTACCTTACCGTTCTTGCCGTATTTACCGATACGGGGTCCGAGGATGATTGCGCCAATGATTGCGGAGATACCGCCAACCATATGAATTGCACATGAGCCTGCAAAATCAATGAAGCCGAGCTGTGCAAGCCAGCCGCCGCCCCAAATCCAGTGAGCTTCAATCGGGTAAACAACTGCTGAAATTACCAATGAATAGATGCAGTAAGAAGCGAACTTTGTTCTTTCAGCCATTGCACCTGAAACAATTGTTGCGGTAGTAGCACAGAATACCATATTAAATACGAAGTTGTGCCAAGGGAAGTTAGCAAAATTTGTAAAGATGTCAAGGTTAGGAATACCTACCAAGCCGAACAATGCGTCTTCACCGCAAAGAAGTCCGAAACCAAGAAGCATAAATACTACTGTACCGATACAGAAGTCCATCAGGTTCTTCATTATGATGTTACCTGCGTTTTTAGCTCTTGTAAAGCCTGTTTCTACCATTGCGAAACCGCACTGCATAAAGAATACGAGTGCTGCGCCGATTAGGAACCATACGCCTTCAGTGCCGAAAATGACACTGTTTACACCATTTAGTATGTCTGTCATAATATTCTCTCCTCTTTATTTTGATATAACAAAAATGGCGTATAATCCGACAAATCCAAAAATACCGTTTGTCTGACGGATTACACACCATTGTGTCATCATATTATACTATATATATGTTTTAATTACCGTTTCTGAAAATCAAACACCGAAAAGCATTTCGCCGTATGAGGGATAAGGCCAGTATTCGGAAGAAGTTTCTGTTTCCATTGAATCGCCTACTGCACGAAGCTCCTGCATAAGTGCAAATACTGTTTCTCTGTAGTATGTTGCATAAGCAAGGTTGTCGTTGCTGTACTCGCTTGCCTTGATAACAGCCTCTTCAAGCTCTGCTGTCTTTTTGCTGAAGCTTACAAGCTTTGTTGAAAGGCTTGCTACGAGCTCTTCTTCAACAGAAGTAGGAATAGCGTCCGAAAGAGCCTTCTTTGCAAGAGCAGTATCTGTAAGCTCTCTTACGTATGCCGATACAGCGGGAAGAATGTTCTTTTTAGCCATATCAATCATTGTGAGTGCTTCAATATTAATCTGCTTTGCATAATTCTCAAGCTCGATTTCATATCTTGCCTTAACTTCTTCTTCGGAACAAATCTTGTTCTTAACAAAGAGGTCAACGTTCTTTTGGTCAATGAAGTGAGCAACTGCTTCGGGAAGTGACTTGTAGTTGCAAAGTCCTCTTCTTTCAGCCTCTTCAACCCACTCGGGAGCGTAGTTGTTGCCGTTGAAGATGATAGCCTGATGCTCTGTAAATGTCTTTTTGATAAGAGCCTTAACAGCAGAATCCAAATCGTCAGCGTCTTTAAGCACATCGTAGAACTGTGAAAGCTCTTCAGCTACCATTGTGTTGAGAATGTAGTTGGGACAAGCGATATTGAGTGAAGAACCCAAAGCTCTGAACTCAAACTTGTTGCCTGTGAAAGCAAACGGTGAAGTACGGTTACGGTCTGAATTGTCCTTCATAAAGTCGGGAAGAACATCAACGCCCGTCTGCATCTTAACCTTACCCTTGCTTACATATTCTGTATCGTTGATGATTGAATCAACAAGTGCGCCCAAATCGTCGCCGAGATACATTGAAATGATTGCAGGCGGTGCTTCGTTAGCGCCGAGGCGGTGGTCGTTACCTGCCGATGCAACTGTGATTCTTAAAAGATCCTGATATTCGTGAACTGCCTTTACGATAGCGGCAAGGAAGAGCTGGAACTGAATGTTCTTCTCGGGCTCTTTGCCGGGATCGAGGAGGTTTTCGCCTGTGTTAGTAGAAATTGACCAGTTGTTGTGCTTACCCGAGCCGTTTACGCCTGCGAAGGGCTTTTCGTGGAGAAGACATACAAGACCGTGTTTCTCGGCTGTTTTCTTCATAATCTCCATTGTAAGCTCGTTGTGGTCGGTTGCGATATTAGTTGTAGTAAAGATAGGTGCAAGCTCGTGCTGTGAGGGAGCAACCTCGTTGTGCTTTGTCTTTGCAAGGATACCGAGCTTCCAGAGCTCCTCGTCGAGGTCTCTCATATATGCGGCAACTCTTGTCTTGATTGCACCGAAGTAATGGTCGTCAAGCTCCTGTCCCTTGGGTGCCTTTGCACCGAAAAGTGTTCTGCCTGTATAGATAAGATCCTCTCTTTGGTCGTACATTTCCTTATCAATAAGGAAGTATTCCTGCTCGGGACCTACTGTTGTTGTAACTCTTGTTACGTCCTTTTTGCCGAGGAGGTTAAGAACCTTTACAGCCTCTGTGCTGATTCTTTCCATTGAACGAAGCAGAGGAGTCTTTTTATCAAGAACCTCGCCTGTGTATGAACAGAAAGCTGTGGGAATGTAAAGAGTACCGTCTTTAACAAATGCGTAAGAGGTGGGATCCCATGTTGTGTAGCCTCTTGCCTCGAATGTGGCACGAATGCCGCCGCTTGGGAATGACGATGCGTCCGGCTCGCCCTTTACAAGCTCTTTACCCGAGAATTCCATAATAACCTGACCGTCGCCGTTTGGGCTGATAAAGCTGTCGTGTTTTTCAGCGGTTACGCCTGTCATAGGTTGGAACCAGTGGGTGTAGTGTGTACAACCCATTTCAACTGCCCAGTCCTTCATAGCAGAAGCAACTACATTTGCAACGCTTAAATCAAGAGGTTCGCCGTTCTGGATTGTTTTCTTCAATGCCTTGTAAGTTGACTTTGGAAGTCTTTCCTGCATTTTCTGGTCGTTAAATACCATACTGCCAAATAACTCCGGAACTTTTGCCATTTTAATTCTCTCCTATCCAGTTCTAAAAATTTGACTAAAAACACAAAAGGACGCTGTAAGCACATAGCCTACAGCGCCCTTGCTGTTGTCATTGCTGTTAGTATATTCTAATTTTCTTGATTTGTCAATAGATTTTTCAAAAAAATTTTAAAATTTGCAAGTTTTATTAAAATTCTTGCAATTTACTTGTTTTTACCCTTGTATCGTTGCACATAATCAACAAAACGTGTATTTTTATGAATGATTGCTTCAAAAAAGTTGCAAATTTCTGTATTTTCTCCTTGACAAAACGACGTTTCAGGTTATATAATACAGTCACACGTCATATGTATTTAGAATTCTGCGCAAAAATGCAGGATTGAAAAGCTAAAATTGCAAAGTTGAGAAATTCAAAGCTTTGTGCCGACGTTTAATTCATATATTATATATATTGAATATATTTAATTTTCATTCGCTTTATGAACAGATTGTTTCGTATAATACAGCGGCAGGCGCCGCTGTTAATAAATAAATCTGATATGTGAATTTGCTCTTATATATATCTATTATATAAAGGAGCGTGATAGGGTTTTCAAAGGCGAAAATTCATACTGAAATCTATATTATATATAAGAATTCAGTACCGGTATCAGGAAAGGATGATTTTTGATGGGACAGACAGAGAACAGACAAACGCAGAACAGCGGTCTTTATTCTCCGAGGTTCGAGCACGACAACTGCGGTATAGGCGCTGTTGTAAACATTAAGGGCGTAAAGTCGCACGACACCGTTGCAAACGCTCTTACTATTGTTGAAACGCTTGAACACCGTGCAGGTAAGGATGCAGAAGGCAAAACGGGCGACGGCGTAGGTATTCTGCTTCAGATTTCCCACAAGTTTTTCAAAAAAGCAGCAAAAGAAATAGGCGTCAATCTCCTTTCCGAAAGGGATTATGCCGTTGGTATGTTCTTCTTTCCGCAGAACGAGCTTGCAAGAAATCAGGCTAAAAAGATGTTTGAGATTATTGCAGCTAAAGAAGGTCTTGAGGTTCTCGGCTGGAGAAACGTTCCCTCCGACACAACCGTTATCGGCAAGCGTGCGCTTGACTGTATGCCTGCAATTATGCAGTGCTTTATCAAACGTCCTGTCGGCGTAAAGAAAGGTCTTGACTTTGACCGCAAGCTCTACGTTGCAAGACGAGTTTTTGAACAGAGTAACGAGGATACATACGTTGTTTCTCTTTCAAGCAGAACTATTGTATATAAAGGTATGTTCCTTGTAGGCGACTTAAGAAGATTCTTCCTCGATTTGCAGGACGATGATTATGAGTCGGCTATCGCAATGGTACACTCACGTTTCTCAACCAACACAAACCCGAGCTGGCAGAGAGCGCATCCTAACAGAATGATTGTTCACAACGGCGAAATCAACACAATCAGAGGCAACGCAGACAAGATGCTTGCACGTGAAGAAACAATGCGCTCCGAGCATTTAAAGGGCGACCTCGACAAGGTTATCCCCGTTGTAAACACAGAAGGCTCCGACTCTGCAATGCTCGACAACACGCTTGAATTCCTTGTTATGAGCGGTATGGAGCTTCCGCTTGCAGTTATGATTACAATTCCCGAGCCGTGGGATAACAACGGCACAATGTCACAGAAAAAGAGAGATTTCTATCAGTACTACGCTACAATGATGGAGCCGTGGGACGGTCCTGCGTCAATCCTCTTCTCCGACGGTGACCTTATGGGCGCCGTACTCGACAGAAACGGTCTGCGCCCCTCACGTTACTACATCACAAACGACGGCAACCTTATTCTTTCTTCAGAAGTCGGCGCACTTCCGATTGAGCCGTCAAAGATTGTAAAGAAAGAAAGACTCCGTCCCGGTAAGATGCTCCTTGTTGACACAGTTCAGGGCAGACTTATCGACGACGACGAGCTTAAAGAATATTACGCTTCAAAACAGCCCTACGGCGAGTGGCTTGACAGCAACCTTGTAAACCTCAAGGATTTGAAAATCCCGAATGCAAAGGTTGAGGAACACTCTAAAGAGGCAAGAAAAAGACTGCAAAAGGCATTCGGCTACACCTACGAGGAGGTTATGACCTCTATACTCCCGATGGCTAAAAACGGCAGTGAGTCAATTGCCGCAATGGGTACGGACAGTCCTCTGGCTGTTCTTTCAAACGAACCACAGCCGCTGTTCAATTACTTCAAACAGCTTTTCGCTCAGGTTACAAACCCGCCGATTGACGCAATCCGTGAGGAGATTGTCACCTCAACAACCGTTTACATCGGCGAGGACGGCAATATTCTTGAAGAAAAGCCCGAAAACTGCAAGGTTATGAAGATTCACAACCCGATTCTTACCTCAACCGATATTCTAAAACTCAAGAATATGCACATCAAGGGCTTTAAGGTTGCCGTTATTCCGATACTCTACTATAAGAACACAAGACTTTCAAAGGCAGTCAAAAGGCTGTTTATTGAATGTGACAAGGCATACAACGACGGTGCAAATATCCTTATCCTCTCCGACAGAGGAGTGGACGAAAACCACCTTGCTATCCCCTCTCTGCTTGCAGTTTCAGCAGTTCATCAGCACCTTGTTGCTACCAAAAAGAGAACTTCTCTTGCAGTCGTTCTCGAAAGCGGAGAGCCGAGAGAGGTTCACCACTTTGCAACACTGCTCGGCTACGGTGCAAGTGCAATCAACCCCTATCTTGCACAGGAAACAATCCACGAGCTTATCAATGACGACCTTCTTGACAAGGACTACTATGCCGCTGTTGACGATTACAATAACGCAGTACTGCACGGCATTGTAAAAATCGCATCGAAAATGGGTATTTCTACTATCCAGTCATATCAGGGCTCACAGATTTTCGAGGCTATCGGTATCAGCAAGGACGTTATTGACGAGTACTTCACCGACACAGTAAGCAGAATCGGCGGTATCACAATAAAAGATATTGAGAAAAACGTAGACACACTCCACACAGCCGCATTTGACCCGCTCGGATTAAGCACCACAACAGAGCTTGAATCACGTGGCAGTCACAAGTTCAGAAGCGGCAAGGAGGAGCACCTCTATAACCCGCAGACAATTCACACTCTGCAAATGGCTACACGCACAAACGACTACGAGCTTTACAAAAAGTATTCGCATATGATTTCAGACGAAATGGATCCCGTAAGCATCAGAGGTCTGTTCGACTTCAAGTATGCCGACAAGCCTGTTCCTCTTGACGAGGTTGAAAGCGTTGATTCAATCGTAAGACGTTTCAAGACGGGTGCAATGTCATACGGCTCTATTTCTCAGGAAGCGCACGAGGCTCTTGCAATAGCAATGAACAGACTTCACGGCAAGTCAAACTCGGGCGAGGGCGGTGAAAGCCTTGAAAGACTTGAAACCAAGGGCAAGGCTGAAAACAGATGCTCGGCTATCAAGCAGGTTGCGTCCGGACGTTTCGGCGTAACCTCACGTTACCTCACATCAGCCGATGAAATTCAGATTAAAATGGCGCAGGGCGCAAAACCGGGCGAGGGCGGTCATCTTCCGGGCAAAAAGGTTTATCCGTGGATTGCAAAGACACGTCACTCAACCCCCGGCGTATCTCTCATCTCCCCTCCGCCCCACCACGATATTTACTCAATTGAGGACCTTGCACAGCTTATTTACGACCTCAAAAACGCTAACAAGGACGCAAGAATCTCGGTTAAGCTTGTTTCCGAATGCGGCGTAGGTACTGTTGCGGCAGGTGTTGCAAAGGCAGGCGCAGGCGTAATCCTCATTTCAGGCTACGACGGCGGTACGGGTGCTGCTCCGAGAAACTCAATCTACAACGCAGGTCTGCCGTGGGAGCTCGGTCTTGCCGAGGCTCACCAGACGCTCATTATGAACGACTTACGTAACAAGGTTGTAATTGAAACCGACGGTAAGCTTATGACAGGACGTGACGTTGCAATTGCCGCTATGCTCGGTGCAGAGGAATACGGATTTGCCACTGCTCCGCTCGTAACGCTCGGCTGTGCAATGATGAGAGTCTGCAATCTCGACACCTGTCCGTTCGGCGTTGCAACACAGAACCCCGAGCTTCGCAAGAGATTTATGGGCAAGCCCGAATATGTTGTCAACTTTATGCTCTTCGTTGCAAACGAATTGAGAGAATATATGTCAAAGCTCGGAGTAAAAACGGTTGACGAGCTTGTCGGCAGAATCGACCTTATCAAGCCCAAGGAAGGCATTGAGGGCAAGGCTGCCGAGGTTGACCTTTCCAACATTCTCAACTGCGACTTTGCAAACGAGAAAATCGAATATACAAAGAAGAGCAAGTACGACTTCAAACTTGAGGAAACTCTTGATGAAAAAGTACTTCTCAAGGAATTCAAAACTGCTCTTGCAAAGGGCACTAAAAAGACAATCGAAATCAGCGTAAAGAACACCGACCGTTCCTTCGGTACAATCTTCGGCTCGGAAATCACCAAGAAGTACTACAACACCCTTGCAGATGATACCTTCAAAGTTATCTGCAACGGCTCGGGCGGTCAGAGCTTCGGCGCATTCATTCCGAACGGTCTTACTCTTGAGCTTGTCGGTGACAGCAACGACTACTTCGGCAAGGGACTTTCGGGCGGTAAGCTTGTTGTTTATCCTCCGAAGGATTCAACATTCAATGCTGACGAGAACATCATCATCGGTAACGTTGCTCTCTACGGTGCAACAAGCGGTAAGGCATTTATCAACGGCGTTGCAGGCGAGCGTTTCTGCGTAAGAAACTCGGGCGCTACTGCTGTTGTCGAGGGCGTGGGCGATCACGGCTGTGAGTATATGACAGGCGGACGTGTCGTTGTTATCGGCAAAACAGGCAAAAACTTTGCCGCAGGTATGTCGGGCGGCGTTGCATATGTTCTTGACGAGGACAGAGATTTGTACACCAAGCTCAACAAGGAAATGGTGCTCTTCTCCGAAGTAACCGAGAAATACGAAATTCTCGAGCTTAAGGAGCTTATCGAGGAACACGTCAAGGCTACCGACTCCAAAAAGGGCAAGGAAATTCTTGACAACTTTGACGAATATCTGCCGAAGTTCAAGAGAATTATCCCCCACGACTACAAGAGAATGATGTCTGCCATAGCCGTAAACGAAGAAAAGGGTATGAGCAACGAGCAGGCAAGAATCGAAGCATTCTATCAGATTATCCACAACAAATAAGGAGGAGAACAGCAATGGGAAAACCAACCGGATTTATGGATTATAAGCGTGAGGACGCTCCCGCATTCTCCGTTAAAGAACGTATAAAAAATTATGACGAGTTCCACACTCCCCTTTCAAAGGCGGAGCAGTCAAAGCAGGGCGCACGCTGTATGGAATGCGGCGTACCGTTCTGCCAGTCGGGAATGATGATAGGCAACGCATATTCGGGTTGCCCGCTTAACAACCTCATTCCCGAGTGGAATGACCTCATCTTCAAAAACGCCTGGGAACAGGCATATCACCGTCTTAAGCTCACAAACAACTTCCCCGAATTTACCTCACGTGTATGCCCTGCGCTCTGCGAAAAGGCCTGCACCTGCGGTGCAAACGGTGACGCTGTTACGGTAAAGGCTAACGAATACGGCATTATTGAAAACGCTTATATTGAGGGCTTTGCCGCACCTCAGCCGCCAAAGGTAAGAACAGGCAAGAAGATTGCCGTTATCGGCTCGGGTCCTTCGGGACTTGCCGCCGCTGACCAGCTCAACAGGAGAGGTCACTCGGTAACTGTTTTTGAGCGCAGCGACCGAATCGGCGGACTGCTGATGTACGGCATTCCTAATATGAAGCTTGAAAAGCACGTAATCGACCGCAAGGTTGATGTTATGAAAGCAGAGGGCGTTGAGTTCAGAACGAATGTCAACGTAGGCAAGGACGTAAAAGCCGAACAGCTTTTAAAGGAATACGACAGGGTAATCCTCGCCTGCGGTGCGTCAAATCCGAGAGATATTAAAGTTCCCGGCAGAGATGCAAACGGCATTTACTTTGCAGTTGATTTCCTTAAATCAACAACAAAGTCACTGCTTGACAACGGTCTGACAGACGGCACATATATTTCCGCAAAGGGCAAAAACGTAATGGTAATCGGCGGCGGCGACACAGGCAACGACTGCGTAGGCACAAGCATAAGACACGGCGCAAAGTCAGTTTTACAGCTTGAAATGATGCCCAAGCTCCCCGACGAGAGAACAGAGGATAACCCGTGGCCGCAGTGGCCGAGAGTCTGCAAGAC
>DPHV01000025.1:421-821 GCA_003521625.1 Ruminococcus sp. | reverse complement strand
CAAGACAGACTACGGTCAGGAAGAGGCTATTGAGGTATTCGGTCACGACCCCAGAGTTTATCAGACTACCGTCAAGGAATTTATCAAGGACAAAAACGGCAACCTCAAGAGCGCCGTACTTGTTAAGCTCCAGCCTGAAAAGGACAAAAAGACAGGCAGAATGATGATGAAAGAGGTTGCAGGCTCGGAGTACAGCGTTGACGTTGAGCTTGTGTTGATTGCGGCAGGCTTCCTCGGCAGTGAAAGCTACGTTACAAAGGCATTCGGCGTTGAAACAAACGCAAGAACGAATGTTGCAACACCCGACGGCTCATTCAAGACTAATGTTGAAAACATTTTCGCCGCAGGCGATATGCGCAGAGGTCAGTCGCTTGTAGTATGGGCAATCCGTGAGGGCAGA
>DPHV01000025.1:0-233 GCA_003521625.1 Ruminococcus sp. | reverse complement strand
ATGGGCAATCCGTGAGGGCAGAGATGTTGCAAGAGAAGTAGACGAAAGCCTTATGGGATATACAAATCTGTAAGCCTTAAATAAATCCTTATTCAATAATTTAAAAAGAACCGATTGCCCTGCTTACGCAAGACAATCGGTTTTTTGCAGTATATCTCGGCACGTAAAAAAAGTGAATGGAATAGTTTTACCGTTCCCTACAGATAGTAAAATAAACTATAATTTGCGGCGTA
>DPHV01000035.1 GCA_003521625.1 Ruminococcus sp. | reverse complement strand
AACGTTACCTATATATCAATTTAAAATTCGGGCTGCAATTTTCTCCAAACAAACTGTCTTTTCCCCTCGATTTGCGAGCCGAGGCACTCGGCAAATTATCGTTTAACGTTACAAATGATTGCCGAAAGCAAGGTAAAGTTTAAATTAAAATAAAAAATAAAAATTATTTTTTCGGAAATTGCATAGATTTATGCAATTTTTTTCTTTTTTTCGCCGTAAGTGGAGGTGAAAAAATGATTATATACGAAATGAAAAAACCGATTGAGTGTTATGACACTGATTGCGTGGGAGTTACGGGCGACAACATCGCCTATACCCAGTACTTCTACATCAAAGGCGTGTCAGACGATTCAATCAGCTACACGCTTCACCTGCGCTTTGCAGACGGAAGCGTAAACTCTATTACGCCCGACAATGCAGTTCCCGACGGCGAGGGTACGGAAATAAGGTGGATTGTCAAGAAAAACGACATCTTTAAACACGGCTACTTTGAGCTTCAGATTGAGGGAAGAAACAAATTCGGGCTCGTGTTTCAGACCGAAATCGTTAGGCTTTACGCTGACGAAAGTCTGCCTGTTGAGGACAGGGAGTACGCAAATCCCAATTCCGAAACTGTTCGGCTTCGTGATGAAGCCTATGCGGCGCTTGAAGAAATGAAAAAACAGCAGGCACAGATTGAAGAAAACGTAGAAAAGATTAAACAGACCGACCTTGACAATAAAGCAGACAAGGCGACTACTCTTGCAGGCTATGGCATTACCGACGGTGAAAATATCGGAAATAAAGTTGCGGAAAAAAACAAAATCACGGATGAGGACGCTAATTATCCGTCAATCGGCTATTTGCATGATTATTATTATGATTACGGCGAGGTTGACGAAGCTTTGTCCGGTAAGCTCGACAACACCTCAGGCGCTGTAACAACCGATAACATTGCAAGCAAGGCGGTTACAAATGAAAAAATTGCCAACGGTGCAATTACTGCGTTTAAGATTGCGAACGGTGCAGTGTCAGGTAGTAATATTGCACAATATCAGATTAGCACAAACCATCTGCAAAACGGAGCGGTTACAACAGATAAGCTTGCCGATGAGGTAAAAACCGGCATAAGCAGTAAATACGACAGCTCAAATGTCGAAACCGGCAGCGGAACTCTTACACCTTACACAACATCAGCCGACATTGTCAAGAGTGCTGATTTTACATATCAGCGAGTCGGCAGAGTTGTAACGGTAAACGTAAATATTGTTTTTAATGCAGGCACAAAAAGTCAGGTTATGTTTATTAATCTGCCTTACGTCTGTAAAAACACGGTTAATCCCAGAGAGCTTTGCGTCAGTAATTCAAGGGTAAGCCGCATATGGGCAATTAATAAGAACAATACAACATTAAGTATTTTTTCGGACAGCTCATTAAGCTATGCAGACGGAGAAACCCTGGCATATACGCTGTCGTATTTAATATCATAAACGGAGGCGAAAAATGGAAATTAAAGAAAAAATCATACTTGATATGCTGACAACCGACAGCGTATCGGTTTTAAAACAGCAGTATATAACGGTTGACGGAACGGATATAAGGGTCGGCGAGAACGTGCGCAATGCGTTTATGAATACGCAGACAGAGCGTGAATTGCTCAGGGTTAAACTGCCCGACGAATTTTACAACGCAGTAATTGCTGTATGGGGAAATTCACCTTCTGTAGCAGAGTCGTCTGCCAAATAAGAATAAGGCTGACTGAAAACACACTTCAGTCAGCCTGTTGTTTTTTCAGGGCTTTTCACCTGTTAAAAATTCTATGCTTCTTTCAATTGAGTCCTTTGAGGTTCCCCATTCCTGCCCCTTGCTTCTGTAGTCAAACATTGAGCAGAAATGAGTTATGTCGCCTTTAAGCGACTCAAGATAATTCTTGGTGAGTGCGGCGGTTTCAGAGTGAAAATCAGCAAGATGCTTTGACGGCATACCGCCTTTTGCAGTTGCTGTTTCCATTATAAAGGAGTAGTGCTTAAGGCAGATAAACGGCTGTTCGTTGTAGAGCCTGTGAAACTCCTCTCCCTTTGCCCATTCAACGAAAATCGTCGCCATAAAGTGACGCATATCCCACTCTATTCTGTCGCAGACATAGCAGGAATTAAGCTCGTTTTTGATTCCTTCAAGCTGTTTTTTGTCTGGCTTACCCTTCAGCTTTTTCGGCATAAAATTGTCGATGATTTCCTGAAGGTGACTTTCAAGAATAAGAGCGTTGGGAAGCTTTTGTCCGCTTTCAAACATCTGTGAAAAGTGTCTGTGACAAAAGCCTTTTTTGTTTGTTTCAATTCTTATGTTCGGCTCCATCATTGCGTCGCCCGTAATAAATTTCACATACTGTTCTTCGAGCATTTTTTCCATTCTGCAAATCGGACAGCCGTCCTTCGGCATAAAAATATCGTTAATCGGAATTGTGCAAATTGTCTCTTTCATTATATTCCTCCCAAATTTCAGAAGTTTTTATTTTATTGTATCACAAAACATCGGTTTGTGGTATAATTAATTATCAGGGAGGCGTATATTTATGAAATGCGTTGAAGTTGAAAACGGTGTAAGAGTTGAGGGTGTATGCGACCTTGACCTTGCGCAGACGCTCGACTGCGGTCAGAGCTTTCGCTGGACAGAACGTGAGGACGGTTCGTTTGAAGGGATTGCTTTTGGGAAATGTGTTACGGTACGACTTGAAAATAACACATTATATATAGAAAACACAACGAAAGATGATTTTGAAAAAATCTGGTACGATTATTTTGATTTGTCGCTTGACTACGGAAAAATAAGAGATGAAATCAGCAAAATCCACTCCGTTTTGTGCGAAGCGGCAAAGTATGCTCCCGGTATAAGGATTCTGCGGCAGGAGCCGTATGAGGCACTCTGCACTTTTATAATTTCGCAGAACAATAACATAAAAAGGATAAAGGGGATTGTTCAGCGACTGTGCGAGAGCTTCGGCGAGAAAATCGACGGCGGATATGCGTTTCCTACAGCCGAGAAAATGTCAAGACTTTCACCTGACGACCTCGCACCGTTGCGTGCAGGGTTTCGAAACCGTTACCTTGTTGATGCGGCTCAGAAGGTTGCCTCGGGTGAGGTTGACCTTGAAAAGTGCCGTTACTGCGATTATGATGAGGCAAGAGCCGAGCTTATGAAAATTACCGGCGTGGGTGTTAAGGTCGCAGACTGCACTCTTCTGTTCGGACTTCACAGGATTGAGGCGTTCCCCGTTGACGTGTGGATGAAGCGTGCAATGGAAAAGCTGTTCCCGAATATGAAACCCGATGATTTCGGGGAGTATGCAGGAATTGCCCAACAGTATATTTTCCACTACAGCCGAATGCATCCTGAGCTTTTTGACAGCTAAAAAACAATGTGTTTACATAATTGTTTTGTTTTTTGTTTTTTATTTGCTGTATTGAGCATTATATATAAGATTACGAACCATTATTTGTGTATATCTAATAACGGTTTTGTTTATTTTTGCCTAATTATAACTAAATATTTTTACACAAAAAATTCAAGTTTTTATTTGTACCTTTTAGATGATTATGGTATAATTATCTTGCTTAATAATGCTTTTTAACAAAAAATGATTTATTGTTTATTATTTAGAATGCATTATTCGGACGTTTTGAGTTATTCAGGAGTAAACTGTCGGAGGTAATCTGACAGAAAAAAATAAAAAAGGAGTAATCAACAATGAGAACAATCAAAAAACAAATTTCTGTTCTGCTTGCGGTACTGATGGTTTTATCTTCAATTATGACAGTTTCATTCAGCGTAAGTGCGGCAGAAACTACAGGAGGCACAGTCACAGTAAAATCTAATTTATGTGATTCAGAGGTCTACAATTACACAGCAAGCGACAAGCAGATTCAGGTTAAATATTATCTTCAGTGCGACAAGAAAATCCTGAATATGCAGGGCGGAATTTACTACGACAGCAGTGTGCTCAAGGTTGCTGACACAAATACAGAAGAAACCTGCATTCCTGCTTTTGTATCAGGCAATGCCTTTATAAACTTTGACCTTACAAACAAGGCTTTGTTCAATGCTACAAATCTTAATCTCTATGATTTCACAAGTCAGGGTGTTTTCGTAACCGTTACTTTTGACATCATCGGCAGCGGTGACACAGAAGTAAATCTTGATGTGGATGTTATCACAGCTACAACGGCTAACTCATACCTTGAACTCAAGGGTGCAAGCGATATAGACCTTGTTTATTATGGCAACATTGCCGCAGACAAATTTGCTTTTTCATCGGATGCAAAAGTAATTCCCGATGAAACTAAAGATGTAAGCGTATTCGGCGATATTGACCTTGCTCTTGCAGACAACGGCAGCGGAGTTTACACAGGCGTTACAGACCTTGAAGCAGGTACTTATACATTCAAGATTAACAATATGGGTACAACATATTGCAGCGGCGCAACCTTCACAGATAAGACAGCCGGTACAATATATAACTCAAAGTGGACAAGTGCAACAACACTTAAGGCATCAGGCGGTACATACACATTCAAGTATGACACAACAACAAATAAGCTGATAATTGAGTACAAGGCTCCGTCACGTGCTCAGATTTTCGGTGACATCAACCTTGACCTTCAAGCAACAAAGGACGCAAACATCTATTCGGGTGAAATTGAACTTGAAGCAGGCAAGTACAGCTTCAGAGTGATGAACCAGGGCGTTCAGTACTGCGGCGGATACACATTCAACGATATAACATTAGGAGCAAAGTACAACTCAAAGTGGACAAGCGCTTCAACCCTCAATGCAAAGGGCGGCACATACACAATCAGCTATGATATTGACGCTAATATGCTTTCAATCACATATGTTCCCACAGGCGCAGAGTGCGGTATCGTAGGTGATATCACATTATCGCTTGACGCAACAACAAATGAAAAGGTATATTCTGCAACTACAGAAGTAGAGGCAGGAACATACCAGCTAAAGGTAAGCAACTTTGGTAAGAACTGCGGCAGTGGAGCAACAATCAAAAATTCAACAAACGGTGTTGTTCTTAATCCGAAGTGGAGCAAGTATTTAACATTTGTTGCAACAGGCGGCACATATACATTTACTTACAACATAGCAACAAACACACTTGCTATTATACCTGAAAAGGCTGAAACAGTAGTAAAGGTAACCGGCGGAATTGACTTAACTCTTGCAAAGAGTGCTGATGAGAATGTATACACAGGTACAACAACTCTTAACGCAGGCACATTTACATTCAAGATGAATGTTGACGGAACAGACTATTGCTGCGGTGCAACAATCAAGAACGCAACAACAGGACTTTCATACAAATCCAAGTACACAAGTTCTTCAACATTAATTGCAACAGGCGGAACATATACATTTACATATAATGTAGCAACAAATGTTCTTTCCGTAGCTTATGCAAAGTAAGACAATTAAATAATTACACAAACAACGGCGGCTGCAAATTTTTGCAGCCGCCAAATTTTATTCCGGTTTTAACCTGAAGAACGCATAATACTAATACCTAATAAAAAGCAGACAATCTTTGCGTTCTAATTTCCGGAATACTGCGTTGTCGTCCTTGCGAGGCGTCAGCCTTGTCTTGCGAAAATTATCCTCGCAAATATAAGTCTACTTTCTAGCAGGAATTAGTATAAAAAATAATTCAAAATCAGTCATAAATTTCTATAGTTAATATAAACAAACAAAGTTGTTTATTATTATGCAAAATTAGTGTTGAAAATATATAAAGAAAATAGTAAAATAAAGTTAGGCATTAAAAAAACAAAAAGCCTAAAAAAGGAGGAATTTAAAAGATGAAATCAAGAACATTCAAAAAGCTGACTGCTATGATGATTGCAGTAATGCTCGTATTCAGTATGTGCGTTACAGGCATCAGCGCATCTGCAGCAGCAGTTTCAGACGGAACAAGAGTTGTCTATCTGAAACCTAACTCAAAATGGCTGAGAGACAATGCACGCTTTGCCGTGTATATGTTTATTGGTTCAGGTACACCGGAAGCATGGACAGATATGTCCGATGAAGACGGCGACGGCTACTATGAGGCTACTCTCCCCGAAGGTGAGTGGGATAAGGTTATCTTCTGCCGTATGGACCCCAATTCCACAACAAACGGCTGGAGCACCAAGTGGAATCAGACATTAGACCTTGATATTCCCGATGATATGAACTGCTATACAGTTAAAGACGCTACTTGGGACAAGGGCGGCGGCGAATGGAGTCTTTATGACCCCGAAAATCCCCCCGAACCCCCTTCAACCGAAGCTACAGAGGGAACAACAAAGCAGGTAATTACAGGCGATCCCGATTCTTACTATCTGTTTGGTTACATCAATAATGCTAACTATGCTTGTGAAGAAGATTCCGAGAATGCCGGCGAATACAAGTTCGTTGACAATCAGGTTACAGCTAAATTCGATGCCAACAGCTATGTTGCTGTAAAGAAGGGTGACAATTCATCTTGGTATATGACAGATGGCTGGCTCGGCGAATCCGTAACATCGGCTCTTCTCAAGAACACAAATGACATAGCTGGCGAAGCAAACAAGCTTTTCGTTCCCGCAGGCGTAGAGGTTACATTCACTCTCGTTGACAACGGCGACGATACATTCACACTTTCATATGCTTCTGCAACTGACCCCACAGGCACAACAGACCCCACAGAAGTTACAGAGCCTACAGAACCCGTAGCAGTTGATTACTACCTCTTCGGCAGCATCAACGGTGCAAACTACGGCTGCGCAGAAGATTATGAAAATATGGGCGACTACAAGTTCGTTGACGGTAAGCTCACAGTTGAGTTTACAGAGATGAGCTATGTTGGCGTTAAGACAACAAATAACGCTGCTTGGTATATGACAGACGGCTGGCTTGGCGTTGTTAATGAGGCTACACTCTATAACACAAGTACACTTGGCGAAAACGCAAACAAGCTTGTTGTTCCTGCAGGCGTAGTAAACTTTACACTCGTTGTAAATGACGACAACACACTCACACTCTCTTATGAGTCTGACGTAGTTCCAACAATTCCTACAGAAGGACCGAAAGATCCCACAGAGCCCACAGAGCCCGTAGCAGTTGATTACTACCTCTTCGGAAGCATCAACGGTGCTGATTACGGTACAGGTGCAGACTATGCAAATATGGGCGACTATAAGTTCGTAAATAACGAAGTTACAGCTACATTCACAGAAACAAGTTACGTCGGCGTTAAGACAACAGACAACGGCACTTGGTATATGACAGACGGTTGGCAGGGTGAAGTAACAGAAGTTACACTCTATAATACAGCCGGACTCGGCGAAACTGCTAATAAGCTTATGGTTCCCGCAGGCGAAGTTAAGTTTACACTTACTGTAAATGATGATGATACACTCACACTTTCTTACACAGTATTGTCACAGCCTACAACAGAGCCTGTTGAAACAACTGTACCCGCTACAGAGCCTGTTACAACAGAGCCCGCTACAACTGAACCCATAACAGAGCCTACAACTGCTCCTTCAGACGAAGTAAGCGTATTCGGTGATATAAACCTTGCTCTTGCAGACAACGGCA
>DPHV01000016.1:15591-24316 GCA_003521625.1 Ruminococcus sp. | reverse complement strand
AGGCACTCGGCTAAATTATCGTTTGTCGTAAATTGCATTGTTATTTTACACAATAGATTTAGTTAGCAATGACTAACCAAATGTGTGACCTGCTGAAAATTTCAGATGAGCAGAAAATTTCTCAAAATGATATTGACAAATCAAGATATAATTATTATAATATTTGACGGTTAGCAATAGCTAACTAATATTTTACATATTGAGTTAGCAGTTGCTAATCAGATTACAAAGAGGTGAAAATAATGCCGCTTACATTTGCAGTTATCGGGGAAGAAAACATTATAAGAAAAATCGGCGGAAAGCAGGAGGTCAGGGCTCATCTGGAAAACCTCGGCTTTAACGTTGGCGGAGCAGTGACTGTGCTCAACACCATAGGTGGGAATGTAATTGTAAAAGTTAAGGAATCCCGCATAGCAATAAGTAGGGAAATGGCACAGAGGATTATAGTCTGAGGAGGAAAACAAATGAAGACTTTAAGACAGGCAAGAATAGGAGATACCGTCAGGGTGGTAAAGCTCCACGGTGAGGGAGCCGTAAAGCGCCGCATTATGGATATGGGAATTACAAAGGGCGTTGAAGTGCATATCCGCAAGGTTGCACCCTTGGGCGACCCGATTGAAATAACTGTCAGAGGATATGAGCTTTCAATCCGCAAGGCAGACGCTGAAATGATAGAGGTAGAATAATTGTCAATTTTGGGGAGAAATCCCCTTATTATTTAAAATAATAGTTAGCGAAAGCTAACTTGAAAGCGAGGAAATACATATGAATTTGCGAATTGCCCTTGCAGGTAACCCGAACTGCGGTAAAACAACGCTGTTCAATGCGCTGACGGGCTCAAATCAGTTTGTCGGCAACTGGCCTGGAGTTACGGTGGAAAAGAAGGAAGGAAGGCTCAAAAAGCACGACGGCGTAGTTATCACCGACCTTCCGGGAATTTATTCTCTTTCGCCCTATACTCTTGAGGAAGTTGTGGCGAGAAATTACCTTATCGGTGAACGTCCCGACGCTATTCTCAACATAGTTGACGGCACTAACCTTGAAAGAAACCTGTACCTTACAACACAGCTTACCGAGCTCGGTATTCCGGTAGTCATTGCAATCAATATGATGGATATTGTCAGGAAGAACGGCGACAAAATCAACATTGAAGAGCTTTCACGTGAGCTTGGTTGTAAGATTGTAGAGATTTCAGCTCTCAAGGGAAACGGCGTTATGGAAGCCGCAGAAACAGCAATTGATGCGGCTAAAAATGCAAAAACTGTTCCTATGCACACATTCTCAGGACCTGTTGAACACGCAATTGCCCACATTGAAGAGGCGGCTGTTCACGATATGCCTGTTGAGCAACAGCGCTGGTACGCTATCAAAATCTTTGAGCGTGACGACAAGGTGATTGAACAGCTAAAGCTTTCGGAATCCGCCCTTAACCACATTGAGCAGGACATCAAGGCGGCTGAAAATGAGCTTGACGACGATGCAGAGAGCATAATCACCAATGAGCGTTATATTTATATTGCACAGCTTATGAAGGGCTGTTACAAAAAGAAGAGTGTTGGTAAGCTTTCACCCTCCGATAAAATCGACAAGGTAGTTACCAACCGCTTTGCGGCACTTCCGATTTTTGCAGTGATTATGTTCATTGTCTATTTCGTGTCGGTAACAACCGTCGGTACTTGGGCAACTGACTGGGCAAATGACGGTGTGTTCGGCGACGGCTGGCACCTGCTTGGAATCGGCTCGTCAGCGTATGAAGAAGAAGTCGGCGAATTTGGCGATGCAACAAATGTTGTAAATGCTTTTACTGACTTGGGCAAAGAGGGAAGCGAGGCGCTTTCAGAGGCACTCGACACCGAATCGGAAACCTTTGATTCAGCCGTTGCTTTGGCCACCTTAAAAGCGTATTCCTCGCAGTTTTTGCCGAGTGATACGGCTGAATATACACTCGAGGACGAAGAAACTCTCGCAACCGAGGACGTGACATACACAGGAGCAGAGCTTGCAAGTGCAGTTGAGGTTTATGAAAAATTTGAATGTGAAGAACCCGACCCTACAAGCTACGGCGTGTGGGTGCCCGGTATTCCCGTACTTGTTGAGAACGGACTCAACGCCGTAAATTGTGCAGACTGGCTTCAGGGCTTAATCCTGGACGGTATTGTAGCAGGTCTTGTTGCAGTTCTCGGCTTTGTTCCGCAGATGCTCGTACTGTTTATATTCCTTGCATTCCTTGAAGCGTGCGGTTATATGTCACGAATTGCGTTTGTGCTTGACCGTATTTTCCGCAAATTCGGACTTTCGGGTAAATCCTTTATACCTGTTCTTATCGGCACAGGATGTGGTGTTCCCGGCATTATGGCTTCAAGAACAATTGAAAACGAGCGTGACCGCCGTATGACGATTATGACAACTACGTTTATCCCCTGCGGTGCAAAGCTTCCGTTTATCGCAATGATTGCGGGCGCAATCTTCAGCGGAGCGTGGTGGGTAGCGCCAAGCGCATACTTTATGGGTATGGCGGCTATCATCATATCCGGCATTATGCTTAAAAAGACAAGACCGTTCTCGGGTGAGCCTGCACCGTTTGTTATGGAATTGCCTGCATATCATATGCCGACTGTCGGTAACGTTCTCCGTTCAATGTGGGAGCGTGGTTGGTCATTCATCAAGAAGGCAGGAACAATCATTCTCATTTCTACAATCCTCGTATGGTTTACTACCTACTTCGGCTTTGTTGACGGCACATTCCGGATGCTGTCAGATGAGCAGATTGACCATAGTATTCTTGCCGCAATAGGCAGCGCAATTGCGTGGGTATTCAATCCGCTCGGCTGGGGCAACTGGCAGGCGGCTGTTGCTTCAATTACAGGGCTTGTCGCAAAGGAAAATATCGTCGGAACTCTCGGTATTCTCTACGGCGGCGGTGAAGCAAGCGTATATCAGAACATTGCAGCAGCATTTACTTCCGTCAGCGGATTTTCGTTCCTCACCTTCAACCTGCTTTGCGCACCCTGCTTTGCCGCAATCGGTGCAATCAAGCGTGAGATGAACTCGGCAAAATGGACTGCTTTTGCAATTCTCTATCAGTGCGGCTTTGCCTACGCAATCTCGCTGATGATTAATCAGATTGGTTCAGCATTTACGGGTAACCTCAACATTATCGGACTTATCGTTGCAATTCTGTTGATTATCGGAATGCTCTATATGTTGTTCAAGCCCTACAATGAGTCAACAAGGCTCAATAAAAGAGTAAAGACGGTAAAATAAAATTATTACGGGAGGTTTAAAATGATTGCTTGGATTTATCAGAACTTGGCGACAATTATAATTTCACTCATAATAGTTGCAGTAGTTGCCGCAATTATAATCTCAACGGTGCGAAACAGGAAAAAGGGAAAACCCTCCTGCGGATGCGGTTGTTCAAACTGCCCGATGAGCGGTTCGTGCCATTCGCAAAAATAAAAACAGGGGAAGCAGAAATATCGTGCTTCCCCTTAGCTTTATCATTTAAAGTACATATACACCTGACATTTCAGCGTGCCGTTGTACATTTTTCTTCGCTTGTCAGCCTTTCTGCCGAATATCTTTTCAAAGTCATCGTCAGGCGTGATGATTGTGTAGCTTTTGCCCCTTGAGCGGATAAACCTCTGTCCCATAACCCTGTACAGCTCCTCTGCCGACTTTATATCGAGCAGTCGTTCGCCGTAGGGAGGATTGGTGATAACAGTCTGATAATCTTCACTGAACTCAAAGTCCTTTATGTCACGCTCATAAAATTTTATCCTGTCGGCAACGCCTGCAAGCTCTGCGTTGTGCATAGCCGTTTCAAGCGCCGACTTGTCAATGTCCGAGCCTTCGGCGTGAAAGGCAATGTCTGTTCTCACCTTTGAACGTGCAAGCTCACGCTCCTCGTCAAATGCCATTTTGGGAACACAGCTCCACTTTTCGCAGGCAAAATATCTGTTTACACCCGGCGCAATATTCAGCGCTTTCATAGCGGATTCAATCACTATCGTACCGCTTCCGCACATAGGGTCGCACACAAAATGATTCGGGCGCACCCTCGCAAGCTCTGCCATAGCGGCGGCAAGCGTTTCCTTAATCGGAGCGTCATTTGATTCAGCTCTGTAGCCTCTTTTGTGAAGTCCTGCACCCGAGGTGTCGAGCATAACGCTCACCCTGTCATTCAGAATCAAAAACTGAATCTGATGCAGTGAGCCTGTTTCTTCAAACCACGAGAGCATATATTTCTTTGACAGACGTGACACGACTGCCTTTTTGATTATTTTCTGACAGTCGGGAACGCTCATAAGCTTTGAATTTAAGCACCTGCCCTTGACGGGAAAAGCGTCGGAAATTCCGATGAAGCTTTCCCATTCAATTTTGCTCACGTTTTCAAACAGCTCCTCAAATGTACGTGCCTCAAACTCGGCAAGAAGAATCTGTATGCGCTCGGCGTAGCGTGAATTTATGTTCGCCCTTGCAAGCGTGTTGAAGTCGCCCGAAAACAGCACTCTGCCGTTTTCAGCTCTTACGTTTTCAATGCCGAGATATTTAAGCTCGTTTGCGCAGATTCCCTCAAGCCCGAAAATGCACGGAGCAGAAAATTTCAGTTTCATATAACCTCCAAATTTTAATTCGGAATGCGTAATTCGTAATTCGGAATTATGCATTATAAAGTAAAGTTTGATTGCCACTGCGGACACGAGGTGAGTGTCCCTACGTATAAAAACAAACGTTTCCGTTATATCAATCAATCCAAGGAAAACGAACCTTTCCATACAACACGCACTATTATAAATCCGGAGCGAAGCGACCATTAACTCCACTCTTCACTCTCCACACTCCACACTAAAAAGGGTACCGGTTTTGCCGATACCCTCTGAATTTTAAGTATTATCCGTCGTTTAGTCGGCGGCAGGCTCAAGCAAGCCGTAGTTACCGTCGGCACGTTTATAAACAACATTAACCTCGTCGGTTTCTGCGTTGATAAACATAAAGAAGTTATGGTTGACCATATTCATCTCAAGAATAGCCTCGTCAACGCTGATTGGTTTTATAATAACCTGCTTTTTACGAACAACCTTGTAGTCATCGTCCTCAAGCTCGTCAGCTTCGGAATTCTGCATAACGAAATCTTCGATACTTCCTGTTTTGATTCTCTTTTCAAGCCTTGTCTTGTTCTTGCGAATCTGACGCATAAGTATGTCAACAACCTTGTCGAGAGCGTCGTTCATTTCTTCCATAGTGCTCTCGGCACGATATACCATACCGTTATCTCTGATTGTTATTTCAACGGTCTGACGGTTCTTTTCGAGGGTGACAACTACGTTTACAGCCGCATCCTCTGAAAACAGCTTTTCAAATTTCAGCAGTTTTTTCTCTGCTCTTTCTTTGAAATTATCTCTGAGGTTTACTTTTCTTGCTGTGTAGGTAATCTTCATAAATTTGCCTCCCTGTATTAAATTTTGTTTTCCCTTTTGGGAACGTCTTTGGGCTTTCGCCGGTTTATTTTCTGCCGTTGCCGTTGCCTCTTCGGCTGTAGCCACGGCTTTCACCGCCACGCTTGAGGTCAGACATCTTATCCTCGCTTGTCTGCTTAAATTTTGACATCATATCTTCAAACGATGACGGAGAACTTTTCTGAGAACTCTGCCACTCGTAGCTTCCCGGTGACGTTACGGGTGGAGCAGGCTTATACGGTTGTCTGCTCCTGTTCTGTTTTTGCGGCTTTTTCTGCTGTTCCTTGGGCAAAGCCTGCTTCATTGACAGGCTGATTTTGCCGTCGTTCAAAGCGAGCACTTTAACCTTAACGGTTTGTCCTATTTTAACATAATCGCTGATTTCATTAATGAATGTCGGTGCAACCTCCGAGATATGTACCATACCTGTTTTGGAATCGGGCAAATCAACAAATGCTCCGAACTTTGTTATTCCCGATACTTTGCCTTCCAAAATCATTCCGACTTCGATACTCATAAAAAATTATAACCCCTTAAAAATATTCTACCCTTTTTTTATTATGAATTATGCATTGCTCAGTCGCCTGCTACATTAATAAAAATTCTTTCGCCCTCGCTTATGTAGCCAAGCTCCTCTTTAGCGATTTTTTCCATATATTCAGAAAGCTCGTCGCCCTTGTAGCCCTGAACCTTCTGCAAATACTGCGTTTGTATTTCAATAACGTTAATCTGCTGCTGCAAATCCTTAAGCTGTGATTTTTTGTCTGCAATCTGAACATTCTGATTGATGATTGTAATTACTGCGTAAAACGCAAAACCGATGATTGCAAGATAAAGCAGAAGGTAACGTTTTTTTCTTTTCTTTTCAGGCTTTATTTCCTTTATTGTTGCGTTTTCGGGATTTTGAACTGCCTGAAAATTTTTTGAACGAGTTGTTTTCTTTTTCATTGCTATCCATAACCCTTATATCGTCAGCCGCAGATTGCGGCACTTTTCCAAATATTCTTATTTTCTTAATGATATTATACAATATGTTGTATCCATTTTTCAATAGTTTTTTTGTAAAATTTTTGATTTTCTTGCGAATTTTTCGTGATATTTTTCTGATAAAAGAAATAACAGGGCAGTAGACTTTTGCAAGTAAACGTCCGACGGTAAGCTTGAAGAACAAAAACCCAAGAAAACACCCTGCAATTACATAAATTCTGACAAATCCGAGCAGAAATGCAAGCGAGAATAAAAACAATGCAATTGATGAGCAAAGCATAAAAAGAATGTCCGAAATAATTACTCCTGCTTTTCCGAAATTAAAGCAGATTCTTATAAAACGTATTGCCTCGTAAAATGCTCCCAAAGAAAGTCCGAGCAACAGCGAAAACATAAAAGCCGTTGATTGTTGTGCAAAAGTTAGCTCCACAAAAACACCTGAATTATCTGAAAAGTCTTGAAAGCTTTGAGCGTGTCATATCGCTTCCGATGTACTGCATAGCGTTGATTTTGCCGTCAATTGAAACGTCGCCTGTTTCAAGGTTTAATTTGTCGATATGCAGTTTTTCGCCCTTGATAATAAGAGTACCGCAGCTTGTTTTTACCGAAACGGTTTCCTCGTTAAAGCCGTTTACGTCCTCCACGCCCGTCATAACAAGCTTTGCTCTGTTGTCAAGCATAAGGGTGTGCTTTTTTGCCTTTGGCATTTCAGTCATTGCAATACCTCCGTAGTTTGTATAGGTTTCCCTTTAATTATATTAAAGCAAAATTTGAAATATGATTATATGCAATTCCGCATTCCGCATTACGAATTCCGAATTGATTTCATCAGGCTTTCCATACTCTCCTTGCCGTCACGTCTGTATCTGCCCAGCTCAAACAGGCTTTCCTTATCTCTTGTAATGACGTTCGCCTCTTCTGTACAGGTCATTGTGCAGACAAACCCAAGCTCACGCACAATTTCCTCGGTACCGTCGCTCTTTGCACCAAAGGGGTATACAAAACAGCTCGGCTTTTTGCAAGTCACATTTTCAAGATAATTCTGCGCCTTTGTAATGTCGCTTGTTATAGCATTCTTGTAGTCCTCGGCACTTTCACCACGCTTTTTTGAAACGCCCTTTCTCGGCGTAAGCGTGTGCATATCGTAGGAGTGATTCTGAATTTCAACGTAACCGCTGTTTACCATTTCCCTGATGTTGTCGTCGCTGATGTGACCGTAGGTAACGGAAATATCCTGAGTCTGCGTAAACTTTTCCGTCATTGAGGCAATCGGTGAAATAACAGCCCTGCACTTGTATTTTTTAAGTAAAGGATAGGCATAATAATAATTGTTGTAGTAGCCGTCGTCAAAGGTCAGCATAATGCACTTATCGGGCAAATCCTTTCCGTGATAAACGTAATTTATCAAGTCCTCAACAATCACTGTCGAGTAACCGTTGTCATTAAGATACTTCAAATCCTTTTCAAACAGCGTGGGGGAGATGGTGTAGTCATTCTGTAGCTTTTTATCATTCAGAATTGAATGGTACATAATGATTGGCATGAATACCTCTTCTTTGGAGTTTTTATCGTCTTTACTGCCCGCACCGGCAAACAACGCAGACAAAGTGAACACAATAGAAAAAGCAATGATAAATAGGCACAGGCGTTTTAATATGTATTTTCCGAACAAAATCTCACCTCATAAAAAATAAAATTTGATAAAAATTATTTATAATTCTAATAAGTAATTATAAAATAAAAAATGTATGGTAATCTATAAATGAACTCAATAATCATTACTGATTTTAAACTAAACAAAGACGAGGATAAAATTATGGCAAAACGTAATTTCAGTTTAAAACGCAACGCTATTTATCAAGTCCTTTGCGCAACGGACACTCATCCGGGTGCACGTTGGGTTTATGACCAGCTAAAACCCCATATTCCCGATTTAAGCCTTGGTACAGTGTACAGAAATATTGCGCTGTTCAAGGACGAGGGAACGGTTCGTGTCATTTGCAACGTCAACGGCGAGGAACGCTACGACGGCAATGTTGAGCCTCATTCACACTTTGTCTGCAACTGCTGCGGAAGAGTGATTGACGTAGATGATGAGAGTATGAGTTCCGATTTTACTTCAAGACTTTCCGAAAAGGGCTTTACTGTTGAAAGCAGATACGTCCTCTACTACGGAATCTGTCCTGAATGTAAAAAGAATAATCTACACTAATATTTTATTACAAAGGAGAAATAATTATGAAATGGTATTGTACAGTATGCGGTTATGTTCACGAAGG
>DPHV01000016.1:15186-15394 GCA_003521625.1 Ruminococcus sp. | reverse complement strand
AGTATGCGGTTATGTTCACGAAGGTCCTACAGCTCCCGAGGCTTGTCCCGTATGTAAGGCTCCTGCTGAGAAGTTCAAGGCTATGGACGAAGAAGCAGGCTTTGCAACAGTTCACGAAGTAGGCGTTGCACAGGGCGTAAGCGAGGACATTCTCAAGGATTTAAGAGCTAACTTTGAAGGCGAGTGCAGCGAAGTTGGTATGTACCTT
>DPHV01000016.1:2933-14992 GCA_003521625.1 Ruminococcus sp. | reverse complement strand
ATGTACCTTGCAATGGCAAGAGTAGCTGACAGAGAGGGCTATCCCGAGGTTTCTGCAGCATTCACAAAGTACGCTTTTGAAGAGGCAGAGCACGCTGCAAAGTTTGCAGAGCTTCTCGGCGAAGTAATCACAGACAGCACAAAGAAGAACCTCGAAATGCGTGTAGACGCTGAAACAGGCGCTTGCGAAGGCAAGTTTGACCTTGCAAAGCGTGCAAAGGCACAGAACCTCGACGCTATCCACGACACAGTTCACGAAATGGCAAAGGACGAGGCAAGACACGGCGCAGGCTTCAGAGGACTTCTCAACAGATATTTTAAGTAATCTGAAATTTTAGAACACATTAATTTTCCCCAAAAAATATCAGAGCAGAGAAAGTCACTTGACAATCTCTGCTCTGTTTTATTTTTACCTTTAGAGAATGTCAAATGGTACTTAAATTGTACTTTTATTCTTTTAATTTTTTAACAATGTTTTAAAATGGTACTTTGAAAAATGGTACTTTTTTTCAATTCATCATAACCGAATAATAACATTAATTATAATTCTTATCAACTTTCATTTGTAAACAAAACATTTCTTATACATCTTCTTAATTTCTTTCTAACAACTTTTTAAAAATAATTTATTATATTTTTAAGTGATGTCACATTAGAATCATATCACTTCAAACGAATATGATATAATATAGTCACAACAGAGGGAGATAAAAACCTCTGAAAATAAAAATATAACAAAAAGAAAGGAATTGAAAATTATGAAAATTAATTTCAAAAACCACACAATCGAAATGACAAAATCAGAGGCAAAGGCAGCAAGCAAGTACGGCTCGGATTCATACAAAGAATTAATGAACATCAAAAAGGATTTTCCTACATTTGAGGTTGTTGTAACAGCAAAGCCAAAAGCAAAGAAAAATTCCGCTGCATTAAAAGGTTTAAATTATGAATTTATGGAAAAATACATTGCAGAAAACGAAAAAGATGATACCGTAATGAAAGAATTTAAGATTCTTCGTGGTGAAATTGAAGATGTTGACGGTATTAAGGCAACTGCAAAATCTTACGCATATATTAAAAGCTGGTTTTTAAGCAAATACCCATTCTTTGTTGATTATAAAAGAGAACTTGAAAACATTGATAAAAATATTAAGGCAACTAACAGTAAAGCAAGCAATGAAAAAATTGAAGTAGCAGCGTGATTTAAAGGAGAAAATTTTATATGAAAAGCGTAATTAAAGTTGATTTTGAAAACAAAGTAATTTATATGAACAGAATATTTGCCAAAGAAGCGGCTAACGCAAAAAGTGATGAATACAGACAATTACAAGAGGTTAGAAAAGATTATCCTGACTATCCTGTAAAAATTCGTACAATTAAAAAGCAACCATTAAAGGAAAGCTACAAAGGACTTACTTATGACTTTATGGAAAACTATATTCTTACGCACCCCAATAGCATAGAAAACAAAGCGGAATTTGATAAAATGATTACATTATCTAAATGTCATTCGTTGCGATATCCGACTATTAAAAAATGGTTTCTTCACACATTCCCTGAAATGCGTGATTATGATAAATTTTCCAAAATGGTAATAGGTGCATAAAAATGAATGTAAACGCTATTTATTTTAAAGAGTGGCTAAAGTTAAAGCCTTGCGATTTTAGAATAGTAAATATGTTAGCACTTTCAGAGAACGGCAAATTTACAGGAAATCTGACCGACTTATGCAATAAATTTTCATTATCTTCACAAGACAATAACAGAAAAAGGATAAAGAAATCTATTCAGTTATTAGAAGAAAACAACTTCATTACTGTAAATAAGTTAGGAAGAACTTACACCTTGAATGTAATACAAAAAGAAACAAAAATTGAAGTTGAAAAATGCTGGATTGAAACTATCTTAACAACAGATTTTTCAGAAAGCGTCAGTAAAGAAGCGGTTATTAAATGCCTTTTGTGGCTTATGAATAACACCGAGGCAATTATTAAAGACAACAGCATTGCAGCGGATTTAGATTGTTGTATTGATACAATAACAAAAGCTAAAAATGTACTGCAACGAGATTTTAATTTAATTAATAAAAACTGTATCACGGAAAAATCAAAAAACCGTTTTGTAAGAAAAGGGCAACAGATAGATGTAAATGCGTGGATAGGAAAATAATGCTTTTTCTGCTTGATTACAAAAACAATTATATTTTCCTGATTTAATATTATTTATATATATTATAAAGAAAAAATAATCTATTTTACATTAATGTGCTTTGAGTATTTTTTATATATAATTGCTGAAACTAAATAAATTCGTGCTTCGCACGAATTTATTAGTCTTCGACATAATCAACAGCAAGGGGAGATAAACAATGAACATAACAATGCGTTACGCAGAACAAAACAACAAATTGCCTGACCGTTATAAATATCTGAATAGTGATTTGCCGCCTGAGGTAAGATTGATTAGACAACATCAGGCTATCGCACAAAAAAGGAAAATGAAAAACGACATTGAAAAGCAATTAGAAAAGAAATTAGAAAAGGAATTAGAAAAACAAATTGATAAATCAATAGACAGCGTTTTAAAAAAATTCAAATAAAAAGGCACATTGCAGAAACAAACTGTTGTATTACAGTAAGTATTTTGCAATGTGCCTTTTTTATTTATGCTTTTCGAAAACGATAACCGTTTTTATAAACAAAAAATACTTTTCATCAAAGGCTTAACCACACCAAGCCTGAAACAAGAAAAAGAATTACATTTTCCCGAAATATACCCCCGCTGTTCTTGATTTGTAAGCAAAAGGGTATGCGGAATTACTTATACAAAAAATGTAAAATATTGGCAGTTATTGCCGCTGCTGATAAAAAATAATTTTGTACACAAAAACAAATGTTTTCTTATACACCTTCTTTTGGCTCTTTAACATATTCCATTATATCCGCAGGCTGACAATCTAAAGTTTCGCATAGTCTTGCTATTGTTTTAGAATCAAGTCCGCCTGTTCCGTTTTTTATAGCGGTTAAAGTGCCTTGACCTATCAGCTTTTCTTTTCTTATTCTATAGGTTGAATAGCCTTTTTCTTTCAGTAAAATAAATAGTTTATCATAAACAATAGGCATAGTGAAGCCTCCTTTCCTTTATAAATAATAACACAATCTATACACAAAATCAAGTGCATAATTATATACAAAAACATACACTTAACTTTGTGAATATTTACTATTGACTATACACAAAGTTAAGTGTATAATATAGACAGTTAAGAAACAAAAAATAAATCAGAAAAGGAGCACTTAACTATGTCAACAAATGAAATGATTACAAAAATCGAGGCACTCAATGAATGGGAAAAATTAATTGAGGAAGCAAAAGCAGAAGCAAACGCAATTCGTGACAGCATAAAGGCTGAAATGGATAAACAGGCTATTGAAGAATTGGAAGTCGGTTCTTATATTGTCCGTTGGACTTCTGTAATTTCAAACCGTTTTGATACTACAGGATTTAAAAAGGCTTATGCAGATATGTACAAAGAATTTACAAAGCAAGTATCAAGCAAAAGATTTTCAATTTCCTACTGATAACAAATGCTCCATAAGTCAATCAGGCTTATGGAGCAGAAAGGATTTATTATGAAATACGGTTATGCAAGATGTTCAACTAATGAAGATAAACAGGATATTAAAAGGCAAGTCAGAGAATTAAAATCATCAGGAGCAGAACAGATTTTTCTTGAATACGAACACGGAGATTCAAAAATAAAACAGGAGCTTTCTTCTCTGCTGGAACAGGCAAAAGAGGGAGATACAATAATCACTCTTGAAGTATCACGATTAGCAAGAAGCACAAAGCAGCTATGCGATATTATTGATATTGTCAGAACAAAAAAGCTAAAGCTGAAAATTGTCGGAAGTATAACTGTTGATTGTACAAACGGAGAAATTGACCCAATGACAAATGCTTTTATTCAGATGTCAGGGGTATTTGCTGAATTGGAATTAAGAATAATTCGTGAAAGAGTCCGTTCGGGAATGGCAAACGCAAAAGCCAAAGGAGCGAGAATCGGCAGACCCAAAACTACAACGGAGAATATTCCGTCCGTATTTTATCGACATTATCCGTCTTTCAAATCAGGACAGCTAAACTTGTCAGAATTTGCAAGAGTTTGTAATTTAAGCAGAATGACGGTATATAAGTATATTTCGCTGTTGGAATAAAACAATAGCAAAGGGAGCAGTTTGCCGCTGCTCCCTTAATTCATTTATAAACCAAGTAACTGTTTTTTCTTTGCTTCAAATTCTTCCTGTGTAATTGCACCAGAATCTAACAAATCTTTATACTGTTTTATGGTTTCGGTTTGGCACAAGCCACACGGCTTTATTTTTCGCTCTGCATAGTTATAGGCTTCTTGTTCGGTATTAAAGCATTTGTAATTACCATCAATCTTTTAAATTAAATAAAAACTATTTATTGTATTCGTTGTCATGCCACTCGAAAAAATCATTTACATAATCTTTTTCGTCTTCTGACCAAGTGTTTGGATCTTTGTTAAAGACATCCTTATATTTGTTCTTATAGGAATTGCTGGATGAATTGCATCCAAAGATACAAAATACTAAAAATAAAACTGCCATAAATATAGCTATTATTGGATAAAGATATTTTTTAATCTTCTCTTCTCTGGCTTCGCTTGATTCTTTTTCGGCTTTCATTTTCGCTTCAAATTCATCACGGCTTAGTTTTTTGAGTTTAGTTCCTCGATACACAAAATAAATACCTATACAAAGACAAACAGCACAAACAACCAAAAAAATAATTAAGTCATACACGAGTTCCCCCGACAAACTGCCTGATGTTACAGAATTAAATATGCCGAAGACAATCAAGGGTAAAATTACACTAAAAATAATCATAAACACACCAGTACCGATATAGGTTGACGGTTTTGTTTTGCTTTGATTATGTTCATCCATAAAATATACATCTCCTTTATTTTTTATGATAAAATTTTCAACTTAAATACGTAATTTATTTTTCAGGTTTTAATGCAACAACTGGAATTCTCCAAGGACTTCTCTTTTTATCTTGCTCAGCCCCTGGGATTTTTCCCTCTCTGCACCATTCTGTTATTTGCGATGGTTTGCATTGCTATATTTCTGCCATAGCTTTTGTACCTATAAAATCTCCCATTTCGACCTTCTAAAATTTTATTTCTATCTATTTCTTAATTCTGCATAATGTAACCCCTTCTTCGTTAAATTTATTAACTAAATTTTATCACGCACTTCAATCTTTGTCAATTAAAATATACAGTAAATGATAATTAATTATCTTAAAATGTTGGATATAATTATCAAGAGGTGATGTTATGATTTACGATATGATAAAGACTTTACGAGAAGAAGCAGGGTATTCTCAGGCACAACTTGCAAAAAAACTTGATGTTACACGCAGTTCGGTAAATGCTTGGAAAATGGGTCTTTCCACTCCTACTACGCATTATGTTGTTGAGTTAGCCAAACTATTTCATATATCAACCGATTATTTACTTGGAATGGAAAGTGAAAAGCACATTGTTCTTGACGGCTACAGCAAAAGTGAAATTGAACTTATTATAACTTGATTAAATATTTTGATGAACATAAATAAAATTATTTTCTTTTTTATTTATGTATGATATACTAATATTGGATTGCGAGGCGGTAATATGGCTGACAGAATCAAGAAAGAAGAATTCAAAGAAAATTCAAGAGGTAAAAAGCCAAATCAAAAATTAAAGCCGTATCTTGTATTGAAATTTCTTGAAAAATATTCAGACGAAGAACATACCTTTGACGGAGAAGCTATTGCAAATGCTATGATTGAAGATTACGGCATTTTTGCGGAAAAGCGTTCCGTTTACAGAGATATTAAAGATATAAACAAGGCTTATATTATGCAGCGTGATGATGTTGATGTTCACAAAGCAGAAGAAATTTTAAGCAAAGGTTATGACGAAGATAAGGTTATATTATACAACGCAGCCAAAAAAGGTTATTATTGGCAAGACCGCAAGTACACAACAGAAGATTTACAGCTGTTGGCTGAATGTATAAATTCCGCAAAATTCCTATCAAAAAAAGCCTCTGAAAAATTAATTAATATTATCGAAGAAGATTTAAGTGTTTCTCAAAAAGAAACTTTAAATACAGATGTGTTTTTAATAGACAGAATAAAATCAAACAAGAATATTATATATGACATATCAAAAATCAATGCGGCTATGTCAACTAAATTGGACGGTATTCCGCACACCCCAAAGAAAATAAGCTTTTATTATCAAAAATATTCTATAAGCAATGTAAGAGAACAAATTGACAGAAGAAAAGGAGAAACTTATATTGTCAGTCCTTTCAGACTGATTATTAATGACGGTAATTATTACCTTTTGGGATATAGCGATAAGTTCAAGAAAATGCGTACATACCGAGTTGACAGAATGAAAGGATTGGAAATTCTCGATTCAGACCGTGAGGGAGAAGAGATTTATAAGAAGATTGATATTAAAGATTTTATAGAACGAAAATTCAGTATGTTTGACGGTACTGTTGAAAAAGTCAAAATTCAATTTACTAAAGATTTATTGGATTCTTTTATTGACCGATTCGGCTCAAATAAAGTTTATGGAATAGTGGATTCAAACCATTACTATATATCAACTTTTATAGAAGTCAGCCCGCCTTTCTTTGGGTGGCTGTGCGGTTTTGGTAATAAGGTTAAAATTATCGAGCCGCTGAATGTAGTTAATCAATTTCAAAAGCATTTACAAAAAATAATTGAAAAGTACAAATAAAGACAAAAGCAGCCAAAAAACGGCTGCTTTTTCTTATAGCTTGTCAAGATTGTACTTTAATATATTTATTCCTGTTTTGGATAATGCAAGGTAATACCGCTGCGTTACCTGAATATTACTGTGCCCTAATTGGCTGCAAAGCAAGTGTTCGGGAGTATTGAGTTCAGCCATTAGAGTACCGTAAGTATGCCGCAAATAGTGGTATTTAAAATCTATGTTCAATAGCCGTTTAATTTGCTTTGTATGGTATTTTACCGAATTAACAGTTTGTATTTTGCCGTTTGGCAGAGAATTAACTAACTTTGTTGAGGGCAGCGGCATACCGTCAATATCTTTAATTATCTTTCTGTTTTGTTTGCGTACTTCGGAAAATTCCTTTTCAAAGGTTTCTGCTTCGTTGTATTTCCGCTGCAAAAAGGCTTTTAGCTTATCAGACATATAAATTGTTCTTTTGGCATTTCTCGTCTTTACAGGTACTAATTTAATCAAACCGTCCTGATATTGCATTTGTCGGTCAATAGTAATAGTGCCTTTTGCAAAATCAATTTTATCCCACTTTAAACCGAAACATTCATTTACACGCAAGCCGCAATGCTTCCCCAACATATAAGCGGTTTCCATATTACTGCCTTTAAAATAATTATCCAACTGATTTAATTGTTCCTTATCAAAAATTACAATATCCAAATCTTCATCAATCTTTAATTTCGGCATACTGATTTTTGTAGCTTTATTCATACAGAGTTTACTGTATTTATCCATTTCAAGGTAATTTCTTGAATATGCCTGACCGAGTATTAAATAAAACATTTTCAAAAATCCCTCTACATAGCGGTATGAATAATTATGTATATAGTAAAGCTCACTTAAATAGTCATTGATTTCCGATACGCTTACATTGCCGATTGATTTTTTACCGAATCGTACTTTAATATGATTTTTCCAAAGAGCGTCCTGCTTTTTTATTGTTGAGTATGCTTTTCCGATTCTGCCTTTTTCGCAGTATTCGTTATAAACCTCTTCAAATGTTTTATTCACGATTGTATTTTCATTATGACAATTTTCACGGAGTTTGCAAATTGCACTTTCTCTTGCTTTTGCCGCTGCATTTGAAGTTTTCAGTTTGTTGCCGAATTCATCAACTGTTTTTTTACTGGTATATGTTTTGCCGTTGATTTTGACAGAATAACGATATGCCCAATATCCGTTTTCAAGTTGATAAATGCCTTTTGGTTTACTAAATTTCATCAAATCACCTTTAGAATCAGGTACTTGTCTGTACCTTTTATTTGATGAATAAGAAAATCAGTACCAAAGTTGTACCAATGATGAATAAAAGATGTTAAGAAGTTGTTTTAATTTAAATGAAAGATTATTCAGAATTGAAGCCGTTTTGTTATCATGTTGATACAAAAGCATTACACTTATGCAAATTTATATTTTACACACGAGATGGCAAAGGACGAGGCAAGACACGGCGCTGGCTTCAGAGGACTCCTCAACAGATATTTTAAGTAATCTGAAATTTTAGAACTACATTAATTTTCCCCCAAAAATATCAGAGCAGAGAAAGTCACAAGACATCTCTGCTCTGTTTTATTTTTGATTTTGAATTGATTATCTGCTGTTACTGCCCTGTGTAAGGTTTTTAATGTTCCTCTCCGCATACTGAATGAGGTTGAACAGCGACGACGCACCCTTGTCAAAGTACGTTGAAATTACGTCAGGCGAAAGCGACAGCGACAACTCGTTTCGCTCAATCAGCATATCAATTATTTCAAGGTCAATCAGCATTGACGCCGAATTGAGGTTCTTGTACCTGTTGCGGTCGATTGAAAACATCGTCTGCGAGTTCTGCTCCTGCGCCGAATAAATCGTCCTGAAAATCTGATATTCCGCACTCATAAGGTAGTTGCTGACCGCATTCGTAAGCCGTTTGCTGCCAATCTGCGCCAGCAAATCGAAAATCACAGTCGTGGTGTTCATAATTAACTTTTTGTTAATCTGATTAATCATATTGCCCTTTAAGTGCCTTATCTCGTCGCTTTCGGGCAAGTCCTCGGCAGATACGGAAGCAAGCCTGCGCTGAACAGTCCTGCCAAGCAGATAGTCGCACGAAACCTCAAAATATTCAGCCGCCTTGACAAGAAAATCAAGACCGCATTCACGGATTCCCTTTTCATAGTGTGAGAGCAGAGCCTGTGAAATTCCCAAATCAGTGGCGACCTGCTTCTGACTCAAGCCCCTTTCTTTGCGCAGAAAAGTAATAATTCTCGGAAAATCGCTGTTCAAACCTTGACACCTCAAATTCTTTGATAGTATAATAACTTTATATGGAAATTTGTGTTATTACCGATAGTATAACCAAATAATAACAATTTGTAAATAGTTTTGGAGAATTTTATGAAATCATACATTATCCATTTTATCAGACACGGTGCAATTGATGAAACGCTTTCGGGCAAGTATATCGGAACAACCGACGTGCCGCTTTCCGATAAGGGCAAGATGGATTTGAAAAAGCTCGACTATGAGTACAGATACCCCGGAACTCAGGTTGTGTTTACAAGTCCCTTGAAGCGTTGTACAGAAACGTGCAGAATACTCTATCCCGAGCTTAATCCGCTTTCGATTGCCAATCTTTCGGAGTGCAATTTCGGAGAGTGGGAGGGCAAAACCGCCGAGGAGCTTAAGAGCGACCCCGACTTTGAAAAGTGGCTTGCAGGCGACAATTCCGTAAAGCCGCCGAGAGGGGAAAGCAACGCAGATTTTACACGCAGAATATGCCGTATGTTTGAAAGCATTGTCGAAGGACTTATGAAAACAGGCACAACAGAAAGCGTAATCGTAACTCACGGCGGCGTGATTATGACGCTCCTTGCAGTCTACGGACTTCCGCAGGCAAAGCCGTTTGAGTGGACTATGGACAATGGCTTCGGATATTCACTGCGAGTAACGCCGATGCTGTGGCAGCGGGACAAAGTGTGCGAGGTTTTTCAGACAATCCCAATGGAAAAAGATACTGACTGATAACGAATTATGACAATTTTTGTCAGATTGTAGCGTAGTTTACAATCTTTGGTAATATATTGTGCAATAATACATTAAGATATAAATTTATTACACACGTTCCCTGCATTAAAATATAGCAATAAATTATTTAATAATTCTAAAGGAGAAATATATATTATGGCAGACTATAAAATTACATTGCTCAAGGGCGACGGCATAGGCCCTGAAATCGTAAATCAGGCTGTAAAGGTGCTTGACAGGGCAGGCGAGAAATTCGGCTTTACGGTTGAGTATGACGAGGCACTCCTCGGCGGATGTGCAATCGACGCTACTGGCGTTCCGCTTCCCGATGAAACCGTTGCAAAGTGCAAGGCTTCCGACAGCGTTATTCTCGGAGCAGTCGGCGGTCCCAAGTGGGACTCTCTCCCAGGCAACAACCGTCCCGAGGCAGGACTTCTCGGTATCAGAGGTGCACTCGGACTTTTCGCAAATCTCCGTCCGTCGGTTATCTTCGGACCCTTGAAAAGCGCATCTCCGATTAAGGACGACATAATCGGCGGCAACCTTGACATTATGATTGTCCGTGAGCTTACAGGCGGCATCTACTTCGGCGAAAGAGGAAGAAAAGAGGTTGACGGTCAGCCTGCCGCTTGGGATACGGAAATGTACACTGTAGCCGAAGTTGAGAGAATTGCAAGAGTAGCTTTTGACCTTGCTATGAAGAGAAACAAGAAGCTCACAAGCGTTGACAAGGCTAACGTTCTTGAGTCCTCACGCCTTTGGAGAGAAACCGTAATCAGGGTTTCAAAGGACTATCCCGAGGTTGAGCTTAACCATATGTATGTTGACAACTGCGCTATGCAGCTTGTCAGAAATCCCCGTCAGTTCGACGTTATCGTAACATCAAATATCTTCGGTGACATTCTCTCCGATGAGGCTTCAATGATTGCAGGCTCAATCGGTATGCTCGCTTCTGCAAGCCTTTCGGGCGGCAAGCTCGGACTTTACGAGCCTATTCACGGCTCAGCTCCCGATATTGCAGGACAGGGCATTGCAAATCCGCTCGCAACAATTCTCTCGGTTGCTATGATGCTCCGTTACTCGCTTGACAGACCGCAGGCGGCTGACGCAATTGAAAATGCCGTTGCAAAGGTTCTTGAAACCCACCGCACTCCCGATATTTACGAAGAGGGAATGACTAAAGTCGGTTGCGAGGAAATGGGCGACCTCGTCTGCAAAATGCTTTAATCGGGTGATTAGATGCAGTATTTTGATATGCATTCACACATTCTGCCGAATTTTGACGACGGTGCAAGGACGGTTGACGACAGCCTTGAACTGCTCGATTGCCTGAAAAAGCAGAATGTTTCAAACGTCTGCCTCACACCGCATTTCTATACAAATGAAATGAGCGTTGAGAGTTTTATTGAAAAACGCAAAGCCGCATATGAGGATTTTCTGCCGTATAAGCCCGTTAATATGAATATTGTACTTGGTGCAGAGGTTTATGTTACGAAATTCCTTTTCGGCAGTGACGATTTGTCGGGATTAACTTACGGAAAATCACACTATATTCTGACCGAATTCAGCTATAGCTCGTCGTTTTCACGCAAGACTCTGCAAGAACTTAATATGCTGATTGAGAATCACAGATTGATTCCCGTACTTCCTCACGTTGAGCGTTATGATGTGTTAATGAGCGATAAGGAAGCTTTGCAGGAATTGAGGGATATGGGCGTAATAATCCAGACGAACATAGGTAACTACACAAAGAAAACCTCAATTTTCAAGCGCAGAAAGCTTTTAAAGCTGATAGGCGAGGGTATGATTGATATTCTCGGAAGCGACGCACATTCAATGACTCACAATACTCCGGAAGTGTACTCACAGGCAGTTGATATGATTGCCGATAAGTGCGGTGCAAGAACAGTAAGAAAAATGATGCAGAACGCAGAAACAATTTTCACCGCCGCACTCGGGGAACAACTAAGCGGAGAATATACGGACGAATAAAAATAAATACATCATATATAATAAAAACAAAAACCGCATTAACAGAGTAGAATCTGGTTAATGCGGTTTTACTTATGTAAATGGTTTACAAAAAAGAAGTCAATACTGACAAGCGCCGAACATAAAAAAGAAGAGTGCCCGAACGCAATCTGCGTGTCGAGGCACTCGACTGGAGCTGAAGAAGGGACTTGAACCCTCGACCT
>DPHV01000016.1:1728-2732 GCA_003521625.1 Ruminococcus sp. | reverse complement strand
CAGTTGCGCTACCAACTGCGCTACTCCAGCAAACATAATTTTAAATCACACAAACAGTATTATATAATATATTTCAAAAATTTTCAATACTTTTTATTTAATAATTTTTCGATGAAAAAGAAATTCATTATCACATAAAATATGCTTTATCGGGAAAGTTAAAATGTGAAAGCGATAGAAAAATTACTTTGTGAATAATCATAACATTTGTAGAAAATGCTAAAAAAATGTACTATAATGTAAAAAAGGGCATTGCCTCAATTTATAATAGGACGTGAAAATATGCCGAAAAGGAAATGCAGTAATGTAAATCAATCCTTTGGTAAGAATCTTGTTAAATATAGAAAGCTTTGCGGTTTTACTCAGCAGGAGATTGCCGATATTCTCAACCTCAACCGCACCACGTACACAAAGTATGAAACGGGTGTTTCCGAACCGAGCTTTGAAATTCTCAAAAAAATTGTCGCTATCTACGGCGTTGATGTCAACGCAATTCTGGGACAGGAGAATTTCGAGAAGAATCTTCACGACTTTGTTATGCCTATGTACAACCTGACAAACGAAGAACGTGAGTTAATCGGAATTTACCGTATGCTTTCAAAAGAAGAAAAGCAGGAGCTTATGGACAAGGCAAGGGAAATCAAAACTATAAAAAATAATACTTTTTAACTTAAAATACTTTACATTTTGAGTTTGATGTGCTACAATGTAACAGTTGACCCATACCTCGGAGCAGGGATTAAGCCGCAATGCGGAGTTTCACAGCCCTGTCCTGAGATATTGCCTTACGGCTTTGGGCTTCAAATATTTTAAAAGGTGGAATAAAAATGTTAAAAGAAGAAAAGCAGGCTATTATGGCTGAATACGCTACCCACGAGGGCGACACAGGTTCTCCCGAGGTTCAGATTGCTCTTCTCACAAAGAGAATTAACGACCTCACCGAGCACCTCAAGGTTCACAAGAAGGACCACCACAGCAGACGTGGTCTTCTTAAGATGGTTGGT
>DPHV01000016.1:948-1568 GCA_003521625.1 Ruminococcus sp. | reverse complement strand
TTAAGATGGTTGGTCAGAGAAGAAGCCTTCTCGCTTACCTCACAAAGGTAGACATTGAAAGATACCGTTCTATCATCGCAAGACTTGGTATCCGTAAGTAATTTTTGCATTCACAGGGCAAGCGCAAGCTTGCCCTAAATTCGGTTTATTGCGGGATTTTTATTTGCTGTCTTTTAGCGGTAAAACGAGGTAACAATTATCAATTAAAATTTAACAATTAACAATTAAGGTGGCGGCTTTCAGCCGCAATATAAAAAATTCGGGAAACGAAGTTTTATAATATCGCAACCTATCACTCGACCAAAATTGTTAATTGTACATTGTCAATTGTAAATTGTTAAATGGTTTTATTGCTAAATCGGCGTAAAATCCCGCTTGAATATACAGAAGTTTAACACTTCGGAAAGGATTTTACAATGAATAAATTAATGACTTTTGACAAGTACAGAGTATTTGAAACAGAGTTTGCAGGCAGACCTTTAAAGGTTGAAACAGGCAAAATGACACAGCTTGCAAACGGTGCGTGCCTTGTACACTACGGCGACACAACTGTTCACGTCGCTGTTACCGCTTCTCCAAAGCCCAGAGAGGGAGTTGACTTTTTCCCGCTCTCCGTTGAC
>DPHV01000016.1:0-706 GCA_003521625.1 Ruminococcus sp. | reverse complement strand
CAGACCTTCCGAGAAGGCTATCCTTACAAGCCGTGTGATTGACCGCCCGATTCGTCCTCTTTTTGACAAGAGTATGCGCAACGACGTTTCAATCGTCTGCACAGTAATGAGCGTTGACCCCGATTGTCAGCCTGAAATCGTGGCTATGATTGGTGCTTCAATCGCAATTTCAATTTCAGACGTTCCGTGGAACGGTCCTATCTCGGGCTGTTCGGTCGGTATGATTGACGGTGAGTTTATCATCAACCCCACAGAGGAACAGAGAAAACTCTCAAAAATGGCTACTACAGTAGCTTCAACAAGCTCAAGAATTGCTATGATTGAGGCAGGCGCAGACTGCGTTTCCGACGAGGAAATGTACAACGCTATTATGGCTGGTCACGAGGCTAACCAGCCGATTATCGAGTTCATCGAGAAGATTAAGGCTGAAATCGGCAAGCCGAAGTTTGAGTTTGCAAGTCTTGAGCCTGACCACGATATGTTCGAGGCAATCAAGGCATTTGCAGAGGAGGACGTAAAGGCTGCTCTTGACACAGACGACAAGACTGTTCGTGACGAAAGATTAAAGCCTATTTACGAAAAGGTACACGAGAAGTTTGACGAAATATATCCCGAAAGCGAAGCTCTTATTGATGAGTGCCTTTACAAGACGCAGAAGTTCATCGTTCGCCGTTGGTTACTCGACGAGCAGAAGCGTGTTGACGGC
>DPHV01000001.1 GCA_003521625.1 Ruminococcus sp. | reverse complement strand
ACACTCCGTGCCGAGGCACACCACCCACCCTGTGTGTTGGAGTCGGCAGGCTTTTGCACGGAACATTCCGCAAAGAGTCGTGGCATAGGCTATGAGGAAGAAACCTCACCTACCATTCGTGCCGGTACAGTTCCGGCAGCCGTGATGTTTGAAAACCACAGTCAGGATACGAGATACACAGGGCCTGTTGAGAAAGCTCCCACAGTTCTTTCAACCTACGGAACAGGTGGGAACAATCAGCCGTTTGTGATTGAAACACCGAAAACTCTGAAAATAAGAAGTGGCTGTGACGGTGGCGGCAAGGGTGCTTTAGTTCAGGATAATAAATCCGCAACACTGTCCTGCAACAATGACCAGACTGTATTTGTACCGCAAGCCTACGGCATCTGCTCAAAGGACAGCAATTCAATGAAGTCCGACAATCCGAACAGTGGTTTTTACAAGGCAGAAACTTCACGGACACTTGATTTAAACGGAGGAAACCCCTCTTGTAATCAAGGCGGTATTGCTGTAGTTTGTGTAGATCAGGGTGGCGGAAAATCATCTTGCAGCATTACAGAAAACTACTCTCCGACACTCACTTGCACACACGGAGGAGAACCTGCAGTCTGTTTACAAGGCTCAATGATTGGAAGAAAAGATGAGAACGGTCCACAGGGTGACGGCATAAACGAAGATGTCAGCTTTACTCTTAATGCAACTGACAAACACGCAGTTGCCTACGGAATTGACAGAGCTGCTTTTAATCAGGGACAGAATGCAAAGTACGGCTTTGCCGTTGAAACAGAAAAACAGCCGACAATGGTTGCAAAGGGTCCCGGTGCTGTTGCCACTCCTACATACAGTTCAAGCAAAGCATCATTCTTTACAAGGGTGCAAAAGGAAAAAGCAAATACACTTGTAGCCACCGATTACAAAGATCCGCCAATTGTTAATGACAATTCAAGCTACGGTTTTTATCCACAGATGAAAGCCGAATGTATTACCTTTACCAAAGAAAAAAGTGGATGCATTGTAAACGGAACAAATCCGGGATTTCAGAACGGAGTCCTTGAACCAAATTATATCGTGAGGAGATTAACACCAACGGAATGTGCCAGACTGCAAGGCTTTCCAGATTGGTGGTGCAGTGGCCTTGAAACGGAAAATCCCACTGATAAAGAGCTTGCTTTCTGGAAAGATGTTTTCAGAACCTTTGCGGAGATTAACGGCACAAAAGTAAAATCTGACAAGCAGATAATAAAGTGGCTGAAAAATCCTCATTCTGATAGTGCAGAATATAAGATGTGGGGCAACGGAGTTTGTCTTAATGTCGTAATATTCGTGCTTTCAAGGATTGTAAAATATGCACAGTAATAAAAGCAATAATTCTACGAGAAGATTTCTAAACAGCTCTTGAAATTTCAGCCGTTCAGAGTGATATATGTAGTACTAACATCAAGGAGAAAAATCAGATGAAGTTTCCAAGCAAAGATATTGTTGAAAAAGTACGGTCAGAATATCCAATCGGTACAAGAGTTGAGATTGTAAAAATGAACGATGTGCAAGCTCCGCCTGTTGGTACGAAAGGCACTGTAAAAGGTGTTGATGATACGGCAAGCTTACTTGTTGATTGGGATAACGGCTGTGGTTTAAACGTGCTTTTTAATGTGGACAAAGTACGCAAGCTGGATACGGTAAAAACAGTGTGTTACGGCAAGGAAGAAGTATGGGATTGCAGAGCCGAGGCTATGGCATTCTTTCTGGAAGGAATGATTTCCAGTGAGGGCAGTGAATGTGAGAGATACACCAAGATTTATACCGAACTATCAATTGGAAAATCGGTCTGTACCGATGAAGAATAACCACAGATATACACAATATATAGTGTATATGTTTGTGCAGTAATCGTATTGCTATTACTCCGTTATGACGGTAATATACACACAACGAAAGGCAAAGAAAAGCCGAACAACGGAGGATAAAAATGAACGCAAAGACATTAAGACAAATCGAGGAAATGAAAAAGCAGACAATCGGCGTTGAGGTTGAGATGAACAACATCACAAGGAACAAAGCCGCAAAAATCGCAGCCGAGTTCTTCGGCACAGGCAGATATGAAAACACAGCCGACAGAAACGGCTACTGCACCTGGTCAGCGTATGACGAGCAAGGCAGAGAGTGGAAATTCCAAAAGGATGTAAGCATCACAGGACCCGACAGCGAGAAGTGCGAAATGGTTACACCAATCCTTAACTACAACGACATTGAGGTTTTGCAGGAGCTTGTAAGACGATTAAGAAAAGCCGGAGCAAAGAGCGATTCAACAAGAGGTTGCGGAGTACACATTCACATAGGAGCAAAAGGCCACACAGCACAGACCCTTAGAAACCTTGCAAACATTATGGCAAGCCACGAACAGCTTTTGATTGACGCTTTAAACCTTGACGAGGTCAGAGTGAGAAGATATTGCAGAACGGTTGACATAAGATTTTTAGAGCAGGTCAACAGAAGAAAGCCAAAAACAATGTCGGAGCTTGCCGATGTATGGTACAAAAGCCACGATGAAAATTACGGCAGAAATCACCATTACAACGGAAGTAGATACCATATGCTCAACCTCCACGCAACCTTTACAAAGGGAACAGTTGAATTCAGACTTTTCCAATTTGACAAGCCAGCAAACGGCAAGCAGAACGGACTTCACGCAGGACAGCTTAAAAGTTACATTCAGCTTTGCTTAGCCCTCAGCCAAATGGCAAAGGAAGTGAGAACAGCAAGTCCTAAACCACAGCAAAGCGAAAACCCAAAATACGCAATGAGAACTTGGCTTTTAAGGCTCGGCTTTATCGGTGACGAGTTCAAGACAGCAAGGGAACTTCTCACAAAAAGGCTTTCAGGTGACGGAGCTTTCCGCAACGGCAGAGCCGCTTGAAGAATATAGGTACACGCCCCACCGACCGCTTCGGCGGTCTTAAGGTGGTAGAAGAACAATTCTTCGGAAAGGACTGATTTAGTTGAAAAGATATTATATTGCGTACGGAAGCAACCTGAATGTAAGGCAGATGAAATTGAGATGTCCGAAAGCCACAATCCTCGGAACTGCAAAGCTCAAGGGTTGGGAACTGCTTTTCAAAGGC
>DPHV01000031.1:203347-203480 GCA_003521625.1 Ruminococcus sp. | reverse complement strand
GATTTCATATACATTGGGTTCAACTTCTGTCATAAGGTTTTCATCTGCTGCAGGATCCCAAGCTACGCCGTTAAGCCAGTTTCCGTCGCCGTTACCAACGGCACGCATAGACTCAATAACGAGTTCTGTAGGA
>DPHV01000031.1:202784-203151 GCA_003521625.1 Ruminococcus sp. | reverse complement strand
CTCAATAACGAGTTCTGTAGGAATAACTACGCCTGTACCTGTTACAGTGATTGTCTTTGTTGCAGGCTCATATGTAACTGTAACGTCACACTCTTCTACAACGTTGAATGTGAAGTTATCCTCATACTTAGGACCGATACCAACCCAGTTTGCTGTTTCACCGATATTCTCAACAACCTTGAGCTGATAGCTGTCCATGGGAGCTACAGCGTTGAATACTTTTGAGAATGTACCGTCGCCGTTATCTGTCATAACATTTTCAGCAGAAGTCTCAGGACTGGGATCCCAAAGGGTTCCGCAGAGTTCAGAAACACCTGCTACTACGTATACTGCATCTCCAACAGGCTCTGTTGCAGGAACTGTTGTT
>DPHV01000031.1:201786-202557 GCA_003521625.1 Ruminococcus sp. | reverse complement strand
ACTGTTGTTTCGGGCTCTGTTGCAACTGTTGTAGCTTCTGTTACAGGCTCTGTTTCAACAGGATTTGTTGCAGCGGGATCATAAAGACCAACGTGAGGTACTGTTAAACGGTTAGGCTTTGTAACTGTGTCTTTGATTTCACCAAAGTCTACGAGGATTTCTTCCTGAGCAGGGTCATCCTTGAAGTTTGCACCAGTCTTAGAAACTCTGAGGAATTCAACGTAGAGGTTAACTGTTGTTTCACCTGAACCTACTACCTTAAATGTTGCTGTAACGAAAGGAGTATAGCCCTTGTTAGCAAATTTGTAAAGCTTAAGATCTGTGCAGTTAGCTTTAATTCTGCCAACCTGTGGAGAATTAAAATCTTCAGGATCCTCTGTAATTACATTCCAAATGAGGTTGTCAACCTGAGGCATAAGATTTAAATCATCGCCGGATTCGTTCATATTAACTGCGAAATCGTACTGAAGTACATTAGGATCATACTCTAACTCCCACTGGCAGTCAAGCATATCCTTAGCGCTGTCGAGGAAGTATGTAACTGTTACATACTCTTCGCCATCCTTAACAAATGTTGAGAAAGCAGGGAAGTAGTTTGAAGTAGCGTTTACTGTAAGACCCTTAGGAGCCTCAGTAGCTGCTGTTGTTGCTTCAGTTGTTTCAGGCTCTGTAGCAACTGTTGTTTCTTCAGTAGCTTCAGTAGCTTCTGTAGCAGCAGTTGTCTCTTCGCCGCCTGTCTTGTCTGTAACTGTAACTGTGAATGTAGCACCT
>DPHV01000031.1:139072-201568 GCA_003521625.1 Ruminococcus sp. | reverse complement strand
CCTGAACCTTCATATGTGCCGCCCCAGTTAGCAGCCCATGAACCGTTAGCAGCGAACTTAACAACATAGTTATCATACGCATCAAGGTCAGTATATGTGATTTCATATACATTGGGTTCAACCTCTGTCATGAGGTTTTCATCTGCTGCGGGATCCCAACCTACACCGTTGAGCCAGTTACCGTCACCGTTACCAACGGCACGCATTGACTCAATAACGAGTTCTGTAGGAATCTCAACACCTTCACCTGTTACAGTGATTTTGAGTGTTTCGGGGTTGAATGTGATTGTTACATCACAAACTGACTTTACATTGAATGTAAAGTTGTCGTCGCCGCCATCAACGCCGTACCAGTTAAAGTTACCATCTGCTGTATTTTCAACAACTTTAATCTGGTAGTCATTCATGACTGCTACATCGGTATATACCTTTTCGTATGTACCGTCTTCCTTTGCTGTCATTACGTTATCAGGTGATAATGAAGCATCCGGCTGCCAGTCAGGACCGTCACCGGTAAGTGCATCAACACCAGCTACTTTATACACTGAACCGTCAGCAGCTGATACGCTGATGATAGTTACAGATAATGAAGTAACAATAAGCATTAATGAAAGCAAAAGGCTAATTGCTTTTTTGAACATTTTCTTTTCCTCCTTAATATGATAATGCTTCTATAAGCATATTTATTATATAACAACAAACCGCCAAAAGTCAATAAAAAAATCCTTTTAGCGGTAGTTTTTTTACAAAATATTGTTTTTTCGTTGAGTTGCACAAAAGCGAAATACTTCTTTTGTTATTTATAACCATTTACATTGTGAGATTGCCAGTTCCAAGAGTCTTTACACATATCTTCAAGCGTCTTTTCAGCCGTCCAGCCGAGTATTTCTTCGGCTTTTGATGCATCAGCGAAACACTCCGCAATATCACCCGCACGGCGAGGCTTGATTTCATAAGGAATTTCAATGTTGTTTACCTTTGAGAATGCATTTACAATGTCAAGAACGCTGTAGCCTGTACCTGTTCCGAGATTGAAAATTTCTGTTCCCTTATGCTCGGCGGAATAATCAATTGCCTTTACGTGTCCTTTTGCGAGGTCAACAACGTGAATGTAGTCACGAACTCCTGTTCCGTCGTGGGTAGGATAATCGTTGCCGAAAACTCCGAGGCATTTAAGTCTGCCTGCCGCAACCTGAGTTATGTAAGGCATAAGGTTATTCGGGATTCCGTTGGGGTCTTCGCCGATTCTTCCGCTTTCGTGTGCGCCGATAGGATTGAAATATCTTAAAATAACAATCGACATATCGGGATTTGCGTTTGAGGTATCTGTAAGAATCTGCTCCATCATAAGCTTTGTCCAGCCGTAGGGATTTGTCGGTGAGCCTGTGGGCATTGTTTCTACAAGCGGTACTGTCTTGGGAGTGCCGTAAACGGTAGCAGATGAACTGAAAATAAAGTTATTCACGCCGTACTTCTTCATTGTTTCAAGGAGAGTAAGCGTTGAGTCAATATTGTTTCTGTAATACTCGACGGGCTTTTCACAGCTTTCGCCTACCGCTTTGAGTCCTGCAAAGTGAATTACTGCGTCGATTTTGTTCTCTGAAAAAATCTTGTCAACAGCGGTCTTGTCACATACATCTGCTTCGTAGAGAGGGATTTTTCTGCCGGTAATCTCCTCAACTCTGGCTACAGCCTCGGGACAGCTGTTTGAAAAATTGTCAGCAATTATAACATCGTGTCCTGCGTTTATGAGCTCAACGCAGGTGTGAGAGCCGATATATCCTGCGCCGCCTGCAAGTAGTACGTTCATAGTAAAAGTCCTTTCAAATTATATAATGTGTGTATATACCGAGGACACACGCCGTGTCCCTACGGCAGGCAATAAGTTAAATTAATATTTCCGAATTGAATTAAGCCTTTTCGGGTTCGGGATAGGTTTCTCCGAAGGTTTCTACTGTCACCTTTTTCATAACCTGTGCATCAAGCGGCTTGTCGGAATAGTCAGTGTCGCACTCTGCGATTTCATTGACAACGTCCATACCATCAATTACCTTGCCGAAAGCTGCATACTGACCGTCAAGGTGGGGAGCGTTCTTGTGCATAATAAAGAACTGTGACCCTGCGGAGTCGGGCATCATTGAACGAGCCATCGAAAGCACGCCCTCGGTATGCTTGAGGTTGTTATCAAAGCCGTTCTGCGAAAATTCACCCTTGATTGAATATCCGGGACCACCGCAGCCTGTGCCGTCGGGACAACCGCCCTGAATCATAAAGCCATAGATTACACGATGAAAGGTAAGGCCGTCGTAGTAGCCCTTGTTTACAAGGCTGATGAAGTTATTGACGGTATTCGGAGCAATTTCGGGATAAAGCTCTGCTTTGATAACCTTTGAGTTTTCCATTTCAATTGTAACAACAGGATTGTTTCCCATTTTAAACACCCTTTTCATTATATATAGTATACTTATTCGTTTTATATAGGCGCAATAGCCGGAACGAAATTTCTCACCACTGCATAAGCCGAAAACAGAATAAGAAAAATTACGAGAAATTTCAGATTGAACACAGGAGATTTAAACTTCTTTTCAAACACAACCTTCAGCAGAAGCTCTGCATACATTGCGATTCCCAGTAAAAGCAACGCAATTATTAATGCGTTTTGCCTTAACGAAAGCAGGACATCTCCGTTCATAAGTGCGATTACCGCCCTTGTATCTCCGCAGCCGGGACAGTAAAGTCCAGTCCATTTGTAGAACTGACATTCGGGGAGCATAACGTACTCTAAAACAAAACGAGCCAACAGCCACAATGCAGCTACAGAAACAAAGGGAAGTAAAATTACAAGCACCTTCTGATAGGTTTTATATCTTTTCAAGCTTGCCTCCATTGATAAACGTGCAAATTAATCCGACCGTTTTTAAGCGAGAGGACAATTATCCGAAATAATCGTAGAGTTCGGGGCTTGCATTTATACTGTAAATAGTGCCGTTTGCTACCATAATAATTGCGACTATAATTATTACGACTGCAAAAGCCAACGCAATACCCGATGTGATAATACCTGTAATTGCCATTCCTCTTGCATTCTCGCCCTTTTTCAGCGAAACGATACCGAGAATAACGCCGACAATTGACGCAGGGATTGCCAGCATCCAGAAACAGCAGATGCAGGAAACAAGGCAAAGCACTGCCGAGCAAATACCTAAAACCATTGATGCAATGCCAAATCCTCTCGGACCGTCCTCTTTATAATTCTGTCCGTTCATATAGGGGTCATTGTACTGATAAGGCTGATTGTACTGCTCTTGATAATTCTGCTGATAAGCATACGGCTGAACATTGTACCCGTCATATTGATTATTCTGTTCCTGATAGCCGTTTTGCTGATTATAATACTGATTGTTCTGCTGACCGTACTGTTGGTCATACTGCTGATTGTAGGTCTGATTATTCTGCTGACCATATTGCTGATTATACTGCTGACTATAGTCCTGATTATTATTGTACTGCTGATTATAGTCCTGTGAATTATTTTCCTGCGGATTGTTATATCCATTGTTAAAATTTTCGTCCATTGTTGCCTCCACAAATCTTTAGAATTGTTGTCTTAATTATATGATAAGAGTTGTAATTTGTCAAATTTATAATTCAATGCTCATTGTAGCAAAAGCGTTGAGGTCTGTGCCTGCAACATTTCCGCTTAAAAATTCGTAGTAGCCCTGTGAGCCGACCATAGCCGCATTGTCACCGCAAAGGGATTTGTCGGGCATATAGAATTCATAGCCTCGCTTTGCACATTCGTCCTGCAAGGTCTTGCGCAAAAGTGAATTTGCAGATACACCGCCTGCGATTACGAGCTTGTTTACATTATAATCCTCCGCCGCCTTTAAAAAGTTGGTTGTAAGGCAGTCAACTACGGCATAGCGGAATGATGCGCAAACGTCCGGCTTGCTGATTTCAACGCCCTTTTGTGCAGAGTTGTGAATCAGATTGATTACGGCTGTTTTAAGTCCTGAAAAGCTGAAATCATAGGGTGCGTCGTGAACTACGGGACGAGGTAACTTGAAAGCAAGCGGATTGCCGTTTTCGGCTACCTTGTCAAGCTCGATTCCGCCGGGATAGGACATACCCATTGTGCGAGCCGCCTTGTCAAAGGCTTCGCCTGCGGCGTCGTCACGAGTTTTGCCGATAATTTTCATCTTTGTGTAGTCCTCTACCATAACAATGTGGCTGTGACCTCCCGAAACTACAAGGCAGAGAAACGGCGGTTTTAATTCCTGATTAGAAATATAATTTGATGCAATATGCGAACGCAGGTGGTGCGTTGGCACAAGAGGGATTCCTGTTGAAAGTGAAAGTCCCTTTGCAAAATTCACGCCGACAAGCAGTGCGCCGATTAATCCCGGAGCGTATGTAACGGCGATTGCGTCAATGTTTTCGAGGATAACGTCTGCCTGTTCAAGCGACTGTCTGACCACGGGGACTATTGCCTCGGCGTGACGGCGTGATGCGATTTCGGGTACTACTCCGCCGTAAAGCTTGTGTTCCTCAACCTGTGATGCTACAACAGAGGAAAGAACTTTTCGTCCGTCCTCAACCACTGCGGCGGCTGTTTCGTCGCAGGAGGATTCTATTGCAAGTATTTTCATATATAAATCCTTTCATTCATTTACAAATATTTCGTCATCAAAATTGCGTTTTCTTTGGGGTTTGAGTAGTAGTTCTTTCTCTCTCCTGCTTTGATAAATCCGAATTTTGAGTAGAGTGAAATTGCGGGCAGATTGCTCTCCCTTACCTCAAGCGTTATAAAGCTGAAATTGTTTTTCTTGCCGTAGGTGACAAGCTCGTTTATCAGCGCAGTTGCAACGCCCTTGTTTCTGTGGTTTTCACGTACCGCAACATTGAAAATATAACCCTCGTCAATTACTATGCTCATTCCTATGTAGCCGATAACCTCGTTTTCCTCTTTTGCAACGAGAAAAAGTGAGGTTTCGTTATTCAGCTCTTCTTCAAGGCTCTGCTTTGACCAAGGGTGCGAAAAACATTCGGTTTCTATTATATATACGTCGTCAAGATGACCTGATGTCATTTTTTCAATTCTCATAACTCTCAATTATTTCCTTTACAGAATTATAAATCTCATCACGACATTCTCTGTAAATAAATTCGTTTCCGCCGTACGGGTCGCAGATATTGAGTACTTCTATATCATTACTCGGCACAAAATAACACTCCGACAAAATCCTTGCGTGGCTTTGCGACATACAGTAGAATTTCTCGTATTTTTCAAGAGGTGCGTCCTCAATATAGGTCGACCTTGACTTTGAAAGGTCAACGCCGATTTCTGCGCATACCTTTACGGAATTTTCGGAAACGGGAGCTCCCGTAATTGTGGAAATTCCGAAGCTTTCGGCTGTTACGTCTATTCCCTTTTCCGACGCAAGCTTATTGAAAATCCCCTCTGCCATCGGACTGCGGCAGGTGTTGCCCGTACAGACAAACGCTATATATCTTTTATCCCTTTGCATCATACCACGTCTTTCCTATAGCCGCATCGGCAGTAAGCGGAACGTCAAGAGAAACGGCGTTTTCCATTTCTTCCTGTAGGAGTTTTGCTACAATCTCGCTTTCTTCCTGTGGAGCTTCTACTATCAGCTCGTCGTGAACCTGCAAAATCAGCCTTGCTCTGAGTCCCTCTTTTTTGATTCTGTCATTCACCTTAACCATTGCGATTTTAATTATATCGGCGGCTGTCCCCTGAATCGGCATATTTCTTGCAACACGCTCGCCGAATGCACGGAGCATATGCTTTCCCGATGTAAGCTCGGGTAGATAACGCCGTCTGCCGAACATTGTTTCAACATAGCCGTCCTGCTTTGCCTTTTCAACAACATTTTTCATATACTCGTCAACGCCGCTGTAGTGAGCAAGGTAGCTTTTGATGTACGTTGAAGCCTCTTTGTTGCTTACGCCGATGTCCTTTGCAAGCGAAAATGCGCCGATGCCGTAGACAATTCCGAAGTTTACCGCCTTTGCACGGCTTCGCATTATCGGAGTTACCATATCAAGCGGCATACCGAAAACCTGTGAGGCGGTTATTGCGTGAATGTCGTCGTTGTTTTTAAATGCCTCAATCATATTTTTGTCGTGCGCAATGTGAGCAAGTACACGCAGTTCAATCTGCGAATAGTCGGCGTCAACAAGCACCCAGCCTTCTCTTGCGCAGAAAAATCTTCTCATCTCTCTGCCAAGCTCCGTACGAACAGGGATATTCTGCAAATTCGGCTCGGTGGAGCTGATTCTGCCGGTACGTGTTTCGGTCTGATTAAAGCTTGAGTGGATTCTGCCGTCGTCGCCGATAACCTTTAAAAGTCCCTCGCAGTAGGTGGAGTTGAGCTTTGCAAGCGTGCGGTACTGCAAAACCATTTCAACAACGGGGTGTTCGTAACGCAGACTTTCAAGCACTTCTGCGTTAGTGCTGTAGCCGCTCTTTGTCTTTTTCTTGCAGGGCAGTCCCAAGTCCTCAAACAAAACCTTTCCGAGCTGTTTCGGGGAATTTATGTTAAACTGCGTTCCCGAGCTTTCATAAATTGACTCTTCAAGGCTCTTAATCTGCTCGGACAGCATTTTGCCGTAGTCCTCTATTCCCTGTCGGTCAACGTCAAAGCCGATATTTTCCATTTTTGCAAGCACGTTTGCAAGCGGAATTTCAATATCAACTAACAGCTTTTCCTGCTCGTTTGCTTTGATTTCGCTGTTCAGCTTTTCGCAGAGCAAATCGTAAACCGCAAGCGCTCTGTAAGACTTGTATTCCTCATTTTCCGTTGTCGGCAATTCAATTTCATTCAATTTGCAGAGATTTTCGTCGGAATAATCCTTTGACGACGGCTCAAGCAGATATGCCGCAAGCTCCACGTCAAAAACAAGCGACTTGATTTCAAAGCCTTTTCTGTCTGCATACGCAAAAATTGACTTTGAATTTCTCGTGTATTTTTCGATTTTTTCATCACATAAGAGCTTTTCGAAAAGCTCCTTGCTTTCGCTCAAATAAACCTTACCGTCATAAAGAAATACAAATAATTTTAATTCCTTTTCCGAAAATTCAGCGTTAAAGTATAATTTTCCAAGCTCTGTAATATTCTTTAAAAGAACATTATCTTCTTCCTTTTCAAAAACCTCAAGCGATTTTACTTCGGTATGCTTTTCCTGCGGAACTGCTGTTTCATTAAGACCGAATTTTTCGATTAAAGAAAAAAGTTCCAGCTTAACCATATATCTTGCGCACTCGGCAGGATTTTCCATATTGACTACATACTTTTGTACCTCTGTGTCAATCGGAGCAGTGCGGCAGATTTCGCCGAGCATACGGCTTAAAATCGCATTTTCTTTTGAATTTTTCAGCTTATTGCGAACTCCGTCCTTGATGTCAAGCTCATCAATGTGCTCGTATATATATTCAACTGTGTGATACTTTTTGATAAGGTCGCCTGCGCCCTTCGGTCCGATTCCTGCAACTCCGGGAATGTTGTCGGAGGAATCGCCCTGAATAGCCTTGATTTCGATAAGCTCAAGGGGAGTTACGCCGTAATCCTCCATAATCTTTTTGGGAGTGTAGAGAATATCGTCCTTGTTGGTGCAGAGGTGAACGCTTGTTTTGTCGGAAACAAGTTGTAGGCTGTCACGGTCACCCGTTGCAATAACGCACTCGTCGTCGCTGTTTTCACAGGCGGTGGCAAATGTTCCGAGAATATCATCAGCTTCAAAACCCTCACAGGTGACGATTTTATATCCCAACAATTTTAAAAGCTCCTTAAGCGGTGCCATCTGCGAGGCAAGCTCGGGCGGCATACCTTTTCGTGTTGCCTTGTAGCCCGAATAAGCCTTGTGTCTGAAGGTCGGTGCTTTAAGGTCAAATGCAATTGCAACTGCATCGGGATTTTCTTCATTTTTCAGCTTTGTAAGCATTGTAAGAAAGCCGTAAATTGCGTTGGTAAACTGACCGTCCTTTGTTGTGAGAGGTCTGATTCCGTAAAACGCACGGTTTACAATGCTGTTTCCGTCAATAACAAGTAATCTCATAGCTTATACATCACATCCGTAACAATTCCGTTTTTGTAGTAAATTCTCGGCACACGCTTGCCGACAAGGCATACAACCTCATAGTTGATTGTACCCGTATTTTCTGCAATCATATCCGCAGTCGGCTCACCGTCTTTGCCTGTTCCGAAAACAATTACCTCGTCGCCTGTTTTTACATCTTCAATGTCGGTAACGTCGAGCATTGTCTGGTCCATACATATTCTGCCCACAATTTTTGCTTTCTTTCCGTTTATAAGCATATAACCGTTTTCGGCGTTGTGGCGGATATAACCGTCTGCGTAACCGATAGGAACAGTAGCAATTTTCATATCTCGCTCGGCGGTAAAGGTTCTTCCGTAGGAAACATCTGCTCCCTTTTTCAGCTCCTTAACATAAGCAACCGAGGTTTTGAGAGTCATAGCAGGAACAAGGTCAAGCTTGCCGTAAAGCTTTTGCGAGGGCGACAATCCGTAGAGAATAATTCCTGCACGAACCATATCGCAGTATGTATCGCTGTAATCTTCAATTGCTCCGCTGTTTGAACAGTGGCAGATTGGTACGTTGATACCGTTTTCAGCAAGCTTGTTTTTTACATATATAAAGTTTTTGTACTGCTTGTTTGTGAATTCTCTGCCCTCTTGTGCTTCGTCGGACACGCAGAAGTGAGTAAACAGTCCTTCAAGCTGAAGATTCGGGAGCTTGCAGGCTTCACAAATTTCTTTTATAGAATAATCATCTCTCGGAAATTCCTGACACATAAAGCCGATTCTGCTCATACCCGTATCAGCCTTGATGTGAATTTTGCACTCACAGCCTTGTTTTACACACTCGTCCGAAAGTGATTTTGCATATTCAAGAGAGAAAACAGCCTGAGAGATATTATATTCCGAAAGTCTTTTCACCTCGGCAACGGGAGTATAACCGAGAATTACTATCGGCAGAGTACAGCCTGAATTTCTGATTTCCGCACCCTCGTCAATATTTGAAACGGCAAAAAAATCTGCGCCGAGCTTTTCATATATATGGGCAAGCTCAACTGCACCGTGACCGTAGCCGTCAGCCTTGATAACACAGCAGATTTTAGCTTTGCCGCCGATTTTATTTTTAATTTCATTAAAATTATGGGCGATTGCGTCAAGCGAAATTTCCGCCCATGTTCTTTTTACAAATTCCATTGTTAACCTTCTGTCCGGATTATTAATCAAACCGAAAATAATCGGATTGCTATTTTTTTATTATATAACTTTTGCATACTTAAATCAACACAAACGCTGATTTTGAAACAGCTTTTTCAATATTTTACATCAATTGCGCATTTTACTTGATTTTTTTACATATTTTTGCTACTATAATAAAGTATTGTTTACAAAATCTATAACATACAGGAGGAAAGAATGATTAGCACCAACAACATTATAGTTCTTTGTGCGTTTGCCGCTTACCTTGTAATGATGATTGTAATCGGCTTTATCTACTCAAAAAGCACCAAGAACAACGAGGACTACTTTCTGGGCGGTAGAAATTTAGGCGGCTGGACTGCGGCGCTGTCGGCGCAGGCTTCCGATATGAGCGGCTGGCTTCTTATGGGACTTCCCGGCTCGGTATATCTTGCAGGTACGGGCGAAGTGTGGATTGCAGTCGGTCTTTTAATCGGCACAATTCTCAACTGGTATATCGTTTCGGCAAGACTCAGAAAATACACAATTGTCGCAGGAAACTCGCTTACTATTCCGAGCTTTTTCCAGAACCGCTACCGTGACAAGAGGGGAATCATCAAAATTGTTTCCGCTGTTATCATCGCTGTATTCTTTACGGTTTACACAGCTTCGGCTTTCAGCTCGGGCGCAAAGCTTTTTGCTACTCTGTTCTCGGACGGAAATGCAGAAACAGGAAACTACAACACAATCTATATGGTCGGTCTTTGCGTAGCCGCACTCGTAATTCTTGTGTACACCTTTATGGGCGGCTTCAAGGCTGTCTGCACCACAGACCTTATTCAGGGCTTGCTTATGCTTATTGCGATTATGTCCGTTCCGATTCTCGCATATGCAACGCTTACTTACAAAACAGGTTTCTCGGACGCACTCGTTTCAAACGGCGTTTCAAATCCCGACAACTTCCTTAATTTCCTGAAAAACGACGACGGCACTCCGATTTCTGCCGTTTCGATTATTTCAAACCTCGCATGGGGACTCGGCTACTTTGGTATGCCCCACATTCTTGTAAGATTTATGGCTGTCAAGAGCAACAAAGAAATTAAGAAATCAAGAAAAATTGCAATTACCTGGGTTGTTATTTCACTTGCGGCTTCCTGCCTTATCGGTCTTGTTGCAAGAGGTTATCTCACAACATCGCTCGAGGGTTCATCAAGTGAAACGGTATTTATCCGTACAATTCAGCAGTTCTTCTCGGAGAACGGTATATTAATCTTTATCGGCGGTATTTTCCTCTGCGGAATTTTAGCGGCTATTATGTCAACCGCAGACAGTCAGCTTCTTGTTACAGCTTCGGCTGTTTCGGAGGATATGTACAAGGGCGTTATCAAAAAGGACGCATCCGAAAAGAACGCTCTCTGGGTAGGTAAAATCGCAGTTATCGTTGTTGCCGTAATTGCATTCTTTATCGCAATTGACCCGAATTCAAGCATTATGGGACTTGTTTCCGACGCTTGGGCAGGCTTCGGCTCGGCATTCGGTCCTGTTGTACTGCTTGCGCTGTTCTGGAAACGATCAACGCTTGCAGGTGCAATCTCGGGTATGGCTACAGGCGCACTCACCGTTATCGTGTGGGACTACCTGCCGCTTGTAAACGGTGCAACACTCTACAGCGCAACAAACCTCTATTCACTCGTTTTAGGCTTTGCATTTGCACTGGTTGTAAACGTGGTTGTATCCTTACTCACAAAGAAACCGTCAAAGGAAATTCTGGACGAGTTTGATTCAATCAAAACAATTGAGATTTAATCAGAACAACAATACTTTGATATTATATCCAAGGCTCCCCTTTTTAGGGGAGCTGTCATTTTGCCTGCAAAATAACTGAGGGGTGGAGATGAACTTTTCCTTATTTTTGTATGTTCTTCTCCCCTACCACCCTTCCGTCACAGCGAAAATCGCTGTGACACCTTCCCTCAAGGGAAGGCTCTGATATATCCTAAAAGTTTACTATACTATATTTAAGCTATTATTTATTTTAAACTATTGAAAACAACGCTTATATATGATATTATTATAGGGAAATTTACCAAAAGGAGACTACACATTGGAAGGCTTTAACGAACAGGTTGTTAAAAGAGCTAACAAACCTAAAAATCTTATAATCAAAATTCTGTCTGTTCTGATTCTCATTTTGATACCGATAGTATTTTCAATGCTCGCATTTGTTATTACGGCATATATGTTCTACATCGGATTGTTTTTGTTTATGGGCGGAATATACGTTGTGTGGTACATAATCACCTCGCAGAGAGTTGAATTTGAATACTCCGTTGCAGGCGACGAGCTTGAAATTTCAAAGGTAATTTCTCTGCGCAAAAGAAAGCGTGTCTGCAAAGTGCCGATAAGAGAAATTGAAAAGCTTGAAAAGGGCGAAAAGTCAGTTGACGGTATAAGATTTACCAAGAGCTTTATTGCTGCTCGTGACATTGACGCTGACAGCGAAAATTATTATGCGGTTTTCAACAGTGCCGCCTACGGAAAATGCCTTTTAATTTTCTCACCCAACGAACAGATTTTAGAGGGAATGAAAAGGTATCTTAACAAGGATATTGTTTTAAAGCTGTTCTATAACAGAAATGCAGGTTGATTTAATGGAACAAACCGACAGAAATATTGTTAAAAAGGCAGTTTTTAACCGTCCGGATGATGCAAACAAAGGCACGCTCGGCTCACTGCTTTGCATTTGCGGCTGTTACGGTATGGCAGGTGCGGCGATTATGGCTGGAAAAGCGGCTTTAAGGTGCGGACTCGGACTGCTGAAAACAGCGTTGCCGAAAAGCATTTATCCGATTGCGGCAGGTGCGATTTTTGAAAGCGTATTTTTTCCGCTTGAAGAAACGTCTGACGGCAAAATCAGCAAAAGCAACATTGATTTTCTGCTTTGCGAGGCTGAAAAGTCAAGTGCAGTGCTTATCGGGTGCGGCTTGTCGGTGTGCGATGATACCGCAGAGCTTGTTAATTCTTTTATAGAAAGTTGTACAAAACCACTTGTACTTGACGCAGACGCACTCAATTGTGTTGCTAAAAATCCCGATATTCTCAAAAAAGCAAAAGTGCCGATTATCATTACTCCCCACCCCGGTGAAATGGCAAGGCTTGTAAAATTGACTCCGAAAGCCGTAAACGAAAACAGAGCTGAAATTGCGGCTGATTTTGCAAAGGAATACGGCGTTGTTACAGTACTGAAAGGTTCCGGAACAATTATTGCTTCTCCCGAAGGCAGAGTTATGATTAACCGAACGGGAAATTCGGGAATGGCTACCGGCGGAAGCGGAGACGTGCTTGCAGGAATGACAGGCTCTTTGCTTGCGCAAGGAGCAAAGCCGTTTGATGCGGCGGCTGCGGCTGTTTATCTTCACGGTTTATCAGGTGATATTGCCGCTAAAAAGCTCGGCAGAATTTCAATGCTTCCGACAGACCTTATAGACGAAATTCCGCAGGCTTTCAGAAAATGCGGTTTTTAATTCAACGGCTTGTTTGACGTAATTTTAAAAATAACAAAGACATATAATGTATAAAAACACCTACGGAGGGAATTATGACCAAGAGGGTTTTGAACACATTATATGTCTTTTCTTTTTTGCTGATTTTGCTTTTCGGCGGATGTCAGGCTAAAAATGAGCCTGCCGATATTGTAACGGACTTTTCCGCAAATTTTAATTCAAGTTATCGTGATGCTGAATATTCGGGAAGTATCAGCACAAACAGGCAGGGCGTTGCGTACATAAGCATAAGCAGTCCCGAAGAGCTTGACGGAATAAACTTTGAATACAAAAACGGCGAGCTTGAAATGTCGAGGGAAAATCTTATTTGCAGTGCAGATGAGGCGTATCTGCCGCAAAAGAGCTTTCCGAGCCTTGTAAAATCAATTCTTGACGGTATTTCTCAAGGCAGAGCAAAGCTTTCAACCCAAAGCGACAGCGTATGTACATATAATTTAAAAACCGACAGCGGAGATTGCGTTATTACCACAGACAAAGACGGGGAAATTACGGGTGCAGAAATTAAAAATGCAGAGCTGAATATTGAATTTTCAGAGATAAAAGCGGATAAAAACTGATTGATACATACAAATTTAAAATTCTGTCAAGGAATAATATTCACAAATTTTACGCCCAAAAATATTATGTAATAGCTGTATAAAAGCTAACGGATAGGCAAAAATATCAGTAAATAAATTATTTGGAGCGTGAAAGCCTTGAATATACGTCGTGGTGACATCTATTACGCCGATTTAAGCCCTGTTGTCGGCTCGGAGCAGGGCGGAATAAGACCTGTTCTCATTGTGCAGAACAACGTGGGAAACCGATTCAGTCCGACTGTTATTGCCGCTGCAATCACAAGTCAGCAGTCAAAGGCAAATCTTCCCACACACATTCCTCTGCACGCAGACAGCTCGGGACTTGCAAAGGACAGCGTTGTTCTGCTTGAACAGGTAAGGACAATTGACAAAAAGCGTTTAAAGGAAAAAATGGGCTCGGTTGACGAAAGCGCAATGAACGACATTAACAACGCAATTTCAATTTCATTCGGACTAAACGCATAATACCGCTCTACATAAAACGTGCGGTAAATGACAAACGGCAGGCTGCGTTACAGTCTGCCGTTTACTATATAAGCTAAATGTTAAAGTGGAAGTTGTCAATTTGATATAAATTCAAATCTGTTAGCACAAATCCGGTTTTTGTCCATTATGTGCCAACCATTTACATTCTGTAATCTCCATATTTGTGAACACAGCTTTAAACGAAGAAGCTTCCGGACTGCAAGCATAAATTCCAAAACGAATTTCATTGTCACCATTCCACATATGGCAAATTCTCATCTGCTTGAATGTTATACCATCCTCAGAACATTCAATACAATAGTCATCTTCTCTTCGGCTAAACCTATACCACATAGATTTTATGTCAACACTAATTTCAGTAGTTGCCCAATCAGAATAACCGTTATTTGTAACAACACTACCTAAATGCTGAAATTTTTCATTCTCATATTCTATTGAGCCTTTTAACCAATTATCACTATCAAGATACATTACAATACCACATTGGTCAAATCTATGCTTGCTTTCAAATTCCGTTTTTACAGTAAATGAAAAAAATCGCTCATTGGTATGCATTTGCAATACAGGTGCATTGTCATTCCTAAAATGATAATAGGTTCTTTGCCATAAATCCGTAAACGGTTTTGTGGTTATCTCTATTCTATTATCAGCGATAGCATAACTTTCAGGTTCTCTTGTCCATTCTAATTTCTTTATATCAAAAGTCACTTCGTTTTCTCCTACAAATTCCGATTTATCGCTCAAACGGTTTGTTGAATGAGCCGATTTCAATTAAGTTTCCTTCAGGGTCTGCAATATAGCAGGTTCTTTGCCCCCACGGTTCATCTGTAGGTTCCAATACAGGAGTTGCTCCTTTTGACACTGCCTTTGCAAATTCAATATCAACTTCTTCAAAAGTATCTACATACAACGCAATTTCAAAATGACCGTTTAATCCTTTAAGATATTCATACTTTCTGCTCGTCATCTTTTCAAAGTTTTTTCTTTCGTACAGCATAAAAAGCGTTCCGTCTTTTATCAGATAAACGTTCACTGCATCTTCGGCTTCCTTGATTTCAAAGCCGAGCACATCACGATAAAATCTAATCATTGTTCCCATATCATCGACAAATAAACCAAACCCGTCTAATCTCATAAAATATCTCCGTTTTTTATCTTCTCAACCATTAAATTAACGGTGTCCTCTATTCCGCCGTTTGTGCAGTCAACAAAGTCTACCGTAATATCAGCGTACTTTTCGTAGAGGGGTACTCTTACTTTGTAAACATCGTCAAGAGTTTCTCCCTTTTTAAATGCTATTCCCCTTGTCTTTATATTCGTTACTCTGCGCTTGATTTCACCAAGCGGAACATTTATGTAAAGCACACTGCCCTGTGCTTTTAAATTCTGCATTGCTTCTTCGGAAAGCACCATTGAGCCGCCTGTTGCAATTACGGTGCTGTTACATTCAAGCTCTGCTCCTACCTTTTCTTCAATGTCAAGAAAGCTGTCGAGTCCGTCCTCGTCAAGGATTTTTTGCAGGGGCTTGCCTGCAATACGGCTGATTATTAAATCGGTATCGGTGAAGGAATATCCCAGCGCCTTTGCAAGCAGTACGCCGAGCGTACTTTTTCCCGAGCCGGGCATTCCGATTAAAATTATATTATCCATATCAAAGTATCCTTATGTTAAGTGAGTCTGTGCTTGAGGTCGGGCAGGTTCTGTTTGACGAAAGTACAACAACAGTATCGCCCTTGTGGACAAGTCCTGTGCTTAACGCCTTTTCCATAGCCTGCTTTGTTATTGCGTCCGAGGTGCGTTTTTCCTCGCCGATTAAAGCGGTAACGCCCCAGTTCAGGCAGAGCTTTCTGCAAACAAGCTGTGAGGTAACAACGGCAATAACAGGAACTTCGGGCCTGAAATGAACCATCGCCCTTGCAACTCTGCCCGTTGCACTCTCAACAATAATAGCCTTTGCGCCTACTTCCGCCGCAATTTCTTTTGCCGCCTTGCAGATACTTCCTCTGATTGCGTTTTTATCCTTAACCGAGTGAGCCTCTATATACTCGTGAAGTGCGGTAAACTCGCCGTTATTCTCCGCCTCTGTGCAGATAGCGTCAAGAGCCTTTACGCTTTCAACGGGGTACTTGCCTGCCGCCGACTCAGCCGAAAGCATTACTGCGCTGGTGCCGTCGTAAACTGCGTTTGCAACGTCGCTGATTTCGGCACGTGTCGGACGTGGAGAAGTAGTCATACTCTCAAGCATCTGTGTTGCGGTGATTACATATTTACCCCTTGCAACGCATTTTCTGATAAGCGTTTTCTGAATTTCGGGGAGCTTGATAAACGGAATTTCAACGCCCATATCGCCTCTGGCTACCATAATTCCGTCTGCGTAATCCATAATTGCGTCCATATCGTCAACGCCGCTCTGATTTTCAATCTTTGCGATAATCTCAACGTATTCAAAACCGATGCTGTCGATAAAATCTCTTAGGGTTCTTACGTCCTCGTGTGTACGGACAAACGAAGCCGCTACAACGTTTGCGCCGTGCGTAAGACCAAACTCAATATCCTTTCTGTCCTGTGCGCTGACATAGGGCATATTGATGTAGTAGCCGGGGATATTTATGCTCTTGCGGTTTTTGAGTGTACCGCCCTTGTTGACGATGCAGACAATTCTGTCCTCTTTAACCTCTTTTACCACAAGCGAAATAATACCGTCGTCAAGCAAAAGCTCTCTGCCGACTGCCTTTGCACTTTCAGCATAGAAAAGGTCAACAAGTTTTGGGAACGAAAGTGCTACGCCGTTTTCGTCACCCTGTTCACATTCCTTTAACAGCGAAAAGGTTTTGCCCTCCTCAAGCTTTGCTCCGCCGTCCTTAAAAGTACCAACCCTTACCTCGGGACCTTTGGTATCAAGAAGAATTGAAACATTCTTTCCGCTTTCACGGATTGCTTCCTTTATTGTTGCAAAAAGCTTTTCAAGCTCGTCATATGTGCCGTGCGACATATTTACTCTTGCAACGTTCATTCCTGCGTCAATCATATTAAGGAGCATTTCCTTTGTGTTACACGCCGGACCGATAGTACATACAATTTTTGTTTTCCTCATTGAAATTACGTCCCTTCGTATAGAGTTTGTTCCGAATATTATAATTTCCTATACTAATTAAATTATATATTATGTAGGGAGTAATTTCAATCATCGTTTTGTAAAATATCAGATAACATTTTACAAGATTATGGGCAATTTGTTTTTATTGACAAAACCGATTATTTTATGTATAATAACACTTGCAATCAAAAATACATGCGGGCGTGGCGGAATTGGCAGACGCGCTAGATTTAGGTTCTAGTGTCAACCGATGTGCAGGTTCAAGTCCTGTCGCCCGCACCACCCTAAAAAGCTCGATTTATCGGGCTTTTTCTTGTTTTTGAACAAAAATAAAGTTGGCAGACGCATAAGATAAGGTGATGATTTTGTTGTTTATATTTTACAAATCATCACACTTCAATTTAGCTATAATTACTAAATTGAAAATCACTAATGTTATGCGTCTGCCAATATATAATCTCTGACAATGTATTTTCTTATATTTCAAACAACATATTTAGTTTTAATCGTCTTATATATCATACAGTGATACTTTAAGTTCTTCAATTATCAAATCAAAATGAATGATTTATTCTTATATTACTTCAATATAAGATGTATCTGTCGACCCACAAATTCTACACTTTTCTTGAGAGCCTAAACTATTATAATCAAAATCTGATTGAAGACAATTGTTGCAAAGCAAATAGTTTTTAGTAGAAATTGATTTAAGTTTTTCTTGTCTGTTTAACCTTATCTTATCTTTTATTTTTTCTGAACCAAATAGAAAATCTGGATATAAATATAAAGAGGTTTTGCATTTATAGAAATCTCCATCAATCCTACTTTCTAAACATGCTCTGTTTCCATGCAGAACAATATGATATCTCCTTTCATTCTCATCTTTCCAGTTTTCGTCTTTAAAAGAAAGATACCAATATTGCATTATTTCATTCAAGAATTTATTTTTTTGAGTTTCATCAAAACTGAATAAATTAATTATATTACACAAATATTTTAATTCTTTCTTTGCTTCATCTTTAGAATATATAACATCATAGAATAAAACATTTCCAAACAATACATGTTTATTATATAATTCAATTGGTGTCAAAACATCTGATATTCGATCATTTTTATATCCAAAAACATTACTACCATACTCTAGTTTCATAGACTCATTAGGTAATGTTTTGGTATATGAACAGACAAAGTGGTTTTTCGGAATATTTATTTGTATATTCTTCGCCCAATCATATTCTGCCCAGTCGTTTTTTGCAATTAATTCAGTAAGTATCTGCATTTCTCTAGGATCATTTAGTTTTTCAATTTTTTTCATCCAAACTTCGTGATTACTTAAAGCCAACTCAGCATTTTCATCACTTATGCACTTATAAAAATACCCTTCGTTGTAATCATTTCTAGATCTCATAATCCAATTTCTAATAGATAAAAGAATCACGCTCCTAAGTGGACGTTCGTATGGTTTTTGATTTGATAAATCAATTAATTTTGATTCTACTTTAAATAATTTAATTAATTCTTCTCTTGTAAAGCATACCTCACGAAATAATTTGGAGGATTTACAGGTTGATAAATCTTTTACCATTAATATATAAGAATGTGCTAGATTAAAAATAGTTTCACCACGTGTTTCTATTTCGCTATTTTCTATTTCACTCACGCTATCATTTATAAATTCTATGATTGACTCACATAAGGGTTGATTTTTTTCGTAGTTGAATTTTGTATAAGAAAGATAAAATATTCTTAAGGCAGGATGTAAACCTAAATATTCTTCAATAATCAAGGAGGATGTCATCCCTAAAATCTCTATCCCCATTTCTTTGTAAATATAATACATCATCTTATGATTAGATACTGTAAGCGCAAGAAATCTATATAAATAAACCTTTATACTGTCACAACTTAATGCTGCTGCATATGTATATATTGAATTAATTAATGCAACTTCATACTTAGTATATCTTACTTCACCAGTATTATTAATTTCGTTCAAATCAGATTGAGTAACAAGTGAAAAAAGTATTTCTTTAGACTTATATGTTGGTTCATTAATAAAAGAAACAATAGCACAATAAATGTTTTCTAAATTTGCCTCACGTTGACTTACCGGCCAATCAACCGGTTTTTTTATATTCATTTCCTCCATATCTCTAAATTCCCTTTCTCATATAGTTTACATTATACATTATATCATTATTTTTTACATTTTTAAACACAAAATTAAGACATACACACTTTTTCTCAAATTTAGTGTGTATGACTTTCTTATGTGATAAACGCCTTTTCTGTTAAGTTACCGTTTTCATCATAACAATCCTTATGTCGTTGAAATTTTGCATTTAACTTGATTTTGATACTCAGCTTTTTGTCTTTTTCGAAGATAATTATTTTATTCACAAGTAGTCTAAGGTTTGCGTCGCTGATTGCTCCTTCCTTGACAATTTCCTCGATGATTTCAACACTGTCTTTCATTTCTGCTTTTCGCTTTTTGATAGCGGAATTGTAATCTTGAATAGACTTGATTTCATATTCAAGCTTTTGAATATCCGACTCACATTTTTCAAGCATTTCTGTGTAGATATCAGCGTGTTCCCTACCCCTGATTCTCTCAAGTAAGATTTCCTTTTGGTCAGATTTACGCTGGTCAAGGTTTGTATTAAGCTGTTTTAGTTTATTGTTTACAGAGTTTTTATTGCTCATCCATTTCTTGACATCCGATTCTATTGATTTGTAATTTGCAAGCGCTTCATCCTTGATTGACATAAGCTCATCATAAATCAGCTTATCCAAATACTCCTCATCGATCCTATGTGCCGTGCAGTGTTCCTTACCATAGCGATGATAGCCGTTGCAGTTGTATTCGATGCGTTCGGGTTTATCTTTCCACTTACGCTTTTTGCATACGAATGTGCAACCGCAGTCACCACATTCTATCAGTCCTGTGTATCGGTGGCAGGGATTACTTGCGCTTGCTCGGACATTATTATTACGCTTTGAAGATAATAAAAATTGCACCTGTTCCCATTTCTCCTTTGAGATAATGGCAGGTGCAAAATTTACGTGTTTAAATTGTTCTTCCTCAGGCAAAGCCTTTCTGATATGATTAATCTTACTGGTATAGGTCTTGTGACAGGTAACTGTTCCTATGTAAAACTCATTCTGCAAAATCCGTTTTACCGTTGTGTTTACCCATAAGTACCTGCCAGTAATTTCGGGCTTATTGAAAGGCAGTTTCTTGTTATACATTTTGTTTTGATAATACTGCGGTGATTTTATGCCCTCATCATTCAGCTTTTTAGCTATTGCTTTTAAGCCATAGCCTGATAGGTAGAGGTCATATATCTTTCTGACAATCTCCGCTTCTTCCTCGACTATTAAAATTTCATTGGTGTTCTTATCCTTAAAATATCCAAGCGGTACTGTAATCACAATTCCGTTTTTCTGTTTCTGCTTGTAGCCTGCACGGATTTTCTTTGAAATATCACGAGCGTACATATCGTTGAAAATCCCCTTGAAGCCTATCATCAGGTCATCATCTTCATTGCTTGTGTCAATGTTTTCTGTAACAGAAAGCACTCTGACATCGTGTTCACGAAGGTAATCAATAAACATCGCCGTCTGCGTTCTGTGTCTGCCGAGTCGGGATAAGTCTTTCACGATGATTGCTTCAATCGCTTTGTTTTCAACCTGTTCATAGATTTTGCTGATACCCTCACGATTGAAGTGCATACCACTTACATTATCATCGAAGGACTCGCCCACGATTTCGTGATTATTTGCATTTGCATATTCTACTAAAATGTTTCGTTGATTGTTAAGAGAATTGAGCTCAGCATCTTCATCTCTTGACAGCCTGTAATACAACCACACCTTCATAATCATTCTCCTCTCGTTTGTTATCTGAATGTTGTGGTCACACCACCTCGGTGCAACCACAACATATCACAACTTGTTTCTAATATCCAGCTATTATGCTGACTTTTTGGAATTAATTTTATCATCATAATCATCAGGCAACAGATGATTTTCTGTAAGGTAATCTTTGATTATACTTTTCAGAAAAGTATTAAACTGTTCATCCGCTCCTACATAATCAAATTCAACAGATTCAACAATAATAGGATTTTCTTTGCGTGCCATAAGACAACACAACTAAACGCTTAATTATTTTTCCACCATCACTCCTTTACCACTGAAATTTTAATACTAAATTTATGCATAATAAAATCCTCTTTTCTTAATCAAGTTTACAGGTTTATATTAAAACCTTCATCTTCATATTCAATATTTTCTTCTTTTGATATTGCACCTGCAATCATACCTACTGTAAGTCCAAGTAACATACCAATATCACTTCCGTTTTGCTCGGCTACAATTCTCTTTCTGCGTTCTTCTTCATCTTCCGATTCATCATCGATTATCCGAGAAAGTGATTCAGCAAGAGAGTTGATACTGCCGAGGAGATTATGGTTATTGCTATCCATTTTAAGGTTGTCATTAGAGTTGACTTCTTCACTTGTGAGGCTATTACCGATTCCAACTCCTGACCTTGCAGCAAGGTATTGTTCAAAAACTCTTCTTGACTCTTCCCAGCCTGTTGGATAGATTCGGTCATCTGCGTTTGCACCGACTTGATTTCTTTCAGAGTCTGTTCCGAAACTTTCTTCAGCTCCGTCTGACAATTCTTCAAACTTGTTTCCATATACTCCTGTTCGATTTCTAAAATCTGTTTCAGATAATCTGTCATCTGTTCTGTATTTGGAATGTTTGAAATTCGGTTGTACAGCTCCGGCTGAAATGTTATTGCCGTTCTCAACAGATTGAGTTCTTCCTCTCTGACCTGTGACGGAATCGAAATTACTTTCGTTTCTTCTGAGAGCAGTTCTATCGCAGTAAGTGAATTGCTGTTCCTCTGCTTGAGGCTTTCCAAAATATTGTTCTTGCCTGTATCTGAATTCATTTTCCATGCTTCCTTTCAAATATTTACCATTGTGCAGTTTTATATCTCTGCATTTCATTTTGTTGGGACATTGATAGGTGATGTATTTCCTGTCATCTGTCCAGGTTACCGAGTAACCCATAATTGACATTGCGTTTATGAAATCTTCTTTGCTTCCGCTTATGTTCATAGCTTTGTCTATGTCATTCATCAGTTTGAATTTCCAACTTTGACCTTTGACTGCAGTGCGGTATTCTCTTGTTGAGATTTTCATACCGTCCTTGTTGTATGGGTCAAGAGTTGAAAGATTATGATGTCTGCAGATTTCATCACTCAAGGCTCGTAATGATTTGAGTGTGTTTGGATTCTGCCGAAGCTTTTTACCGTTCTCAAAACTAACAGAGTTGATTACGAAGTGTGAATGAATATGCTGTGCATCACAATGTGTTGCAACTAAAACTTCATATCCCTGCCACGCTTTCTTTGCAAACTCTAAAGCTACTTCGTGAGCCTTCTTAGGAGTAATATTTTCTTCGGGTGAGAAGGATTGAACGTACTGATAGAAATTTATTCCGTCAGCTTTACCGTATGACTTTTTAGTAGTCATAAACTCTTTGAATGCATTTTCACCGTCACAATTAATTCCGCTGACAAGTCTTTGATTTGAAATTTTATCATAGACTTTTTTATCCTGACAGCAGTAATCAATTACACCTTTCATCGCACTAATTGATTGCTTTGACTCACGAATATATGTTACGGTCGCCATTACTTTTCCTCCGAAAGTTTTATGATTGCATTATAGATTTTTCTTTGCATAGTAATTACTTCTTCAAAATTATACGAACAAAAAGCACCGCTGTTTATCTTTCTTGTTATCTGATTCAAATTGTTGCCAATCCTTTTCAGCTCAACTAGCAGTGGTTGCAAATCAACTACTTTGATTTCACTTTGTAATGAAGATTTCAAAATATATTCAGTCAATGTCAGCTTAGCTTTCTTTGATTTTTTATAGATTGCAGACTTTTCAGATTGAGTTAATCTGATACTCAATGTTTGATTTCTCTTACGATTTTCTATTTCTATACACCTCCGTATTAAAGTGGGTCCGGGCTTCGCTCGGTTTTATGTGTTCGGCGGACAGCCGGGCGCTCTGCTTGCCCCGGACAAGTCCGGGAAATGTAGCCCAAACCTCTGCTCCTAAAAATGAAATATCAACTCTGCCGTAAATTCGCCCAAATTTAGATTTTTACTTGCAGTCGGGTACTTTCTCGCCCTCTGCAAAACAATCGCACAAATCGGCTTATGTTGCCTGACACGGCTCGTCAGGGTCGCAAGTGACGAAAGGAACGCAAGTTTTGGCACTAATAATATTTCCGTCATTTAAGGCACTTGAGTCACTGTCGGGCATATAGTGAACATTTACAAACCTTTTACCGTTACTTCTGTATGAGCTAAAGAAAACATCGTTATCCTCTAATTCGTAACGCCATTTATTCATCATCTGCTTTAACGCTTTTGCAGAGAATTCCTTACAGCAGAAAGAATTAAATTCTTCTGTGAACTCAGAGTTTGTCCCCTTGAAGACAATCTTTTGTTTCATAAATTCAATTAACGAATTCATTTCTTCCGGCAAAAGTATTTCAGGACTTTCTACACTGTCCGAAACTAAATCCCATATATGATTGTCTTTTGAAAAGTTCAGTTTCAACTCTCTGTACTCAATATCTCTGCCTGTACAAATCATTGTTGCGTTGTTCTGACTACGCTTGCTCTTATCAAGAATAAATGTTGTATCAACCGCACCGCTGATTCCTGTCGTTCCTGATATTTTATTCAGAGGATCATTGTCACCCTGCTTTCGCAGATGATGTACAAGCAGAAGAGAAATTTTCAGCTTGTCCGCTAATCTTTTCAGTTCCTCAATTTCCTGATAATCATTTGCGTAAGTAGTATCCTTATTTTTACTTCGTATCATCTGAAATGTATCTATGACAACAAGAACCGTATCTTTATGCTCTGCGACAAAACTTTCAATTTGTTCTGCGAGTCCGTCCGACATCGAACACGAAGATGTTGCAAAGAATACATTGTTCGGAACTTCATCTGTAATCTCATTTAGCCTCTGTTGTATTCTGCTCAGATTATCCTCAAGGCAAAGATACAAGGTAGTTCCTTTTGCGGTTTCAAAATTCCACACCTCCTCCCCTTTGGCTATGCGAACACACCAATCAAGCACTAACCACGACTTACCTATCTTAGGGGCACCGCAGAGCATTGATACTCCCTGGGGAAGCAACGAGTCAATGCAAAAGCTTATCGGCTTGATTCGCATATCCATTAATGTTTCACCGTCAATGACAGTAAGCTTTTTGTTGTTACGCACTATAACAACTCCTTCCATAAAATATTGAAAGCTTTTTGCTCTCAATATATAAATGTCAGAAATTTTCAAAAAACCGTAAAAGTACGTGACAACACAATTTGCTTTCCTGCATACTTGTGATTTTATTTTCAAAGTGATATAATATAAACGGAGTTGATACTATGGATTTTAAGGACAATGTACTGAAAAAGCTGAATACAACTAATCTTTTTAGCGTCACATATAGAAAAGATAAGTTTGCAATCAGCTATAAGGAATATCCTATCGGTTTCACAAGTTTTCTTGTAATGAACACCGACAGTCGATTTATTGATGAAAATATTTTTGAAGATTTAAAAAGTTATACGGAAGAATTATTAAATAAGGATTTTAACAGAACTGAATTTTTAGATTATCATTCAAAAATAATTTCAGCGATTGATATCTTGAGCCAATATGAAATTTTTAAAATATTTGATATCAAGAAATGTAAAGAGGAAATCAATAAGCTTTTTACGGAAGAGAAAATCAAGTTTTATGAAGAATATGGTCAATTAGAAAAGAACAGATATAAAATTAAGATTTCAGAAAAATTAGACGAATTAATCAAAGTATCTGTTGATTTGGAAACGGCTTTATCAATCGGTTTTTATATCTCATCGGCTGTAAAGGAAGTTGAATATTATTCATCGGTCGTGTTTCAGATCACAAATAAAATAGTAAAAAACAACGCACGAACAAAAGCAGAACTCGCAGAAGCATTCGATGATTTTATAAACGACCCTTATATGAATTTTATATTTGAAGTTAACAGCCACCCTTTCGGCACAAGAGCAACAATAATCCCTGTGGTAGAATCTGAAAACGGCACAAGTAAGATTTTTCGGAAGGTTTATTACAATTATCTGAAAGACTTTCTGATGACGGATTTATTTGAAGGCTACATTCACGGTCACTATCTTTGGAGATGCGATATCTGCGACAGATATTTCTTTATGACCACAGCTCGCAATCAACTGTATTGCAGTACGGTAAATAAGAAGTACGGAGTACCTTGTTCATATATAGCAAAGCACCCGGAAGTCACAAAAAGGAAAATGAAAAAACAGAGAAAATCCGACAGTCCATATTATGTTCTATGGAAAAATCGTTACGATTCGATCCGCAAAAATAAAAGCCTCAGCAAATACAGTGCGAATGTATCTGCCAAGGCAAAGGAGCTTATTGACTATTATTTCAATTTGGCTAATGTTGATTTTGACTATGCCGAAAATCAATACGAGAAAGATATGGAGCTTTCAAAAATATATGAGGAGGCTATGAAAGATTAAGGAAAATAAAATGTATCAGCTTGATTATGTTCCAATCAGGCTTGCTAACTTGAATGATTATTTTATACGCTACAAAGAAACTAAAGATGAAAAATACTTTGATGAATTTCTTTATTTTTATGAGCCTGTACTCAACAGAAACGCTCAACTGTTTATAAAGAAATACGGTTTGGATAGTAATAGAATTGACGACCTGAAACAAATCTTTTCCTCTCTGCTGTGGAGCGAACTGCAAAACTACGATTCGGATATACCTTTACTGCAACTTATAAAATATAAAGTACTCAAGGCTTGGCACGAATATGTGCGTACCGTCTGCGGTAATGTACATATCGATAACGATAATCAGTATATGAATTTGCGAAAAGTAGCATTGCTTCACTCACAACAACCGAAAAGCAAACCACTTGAAAAAGTGATTGCAGATATTGCAAAGAAACTAAATATTTCAGAAAATACAGTGCAGAACTGCATTATTACTTCAACTCGGTTTAAGCAGAACAGCAATCTTGATATTCAAAATCAAGATAATGAGAATTATTTCAGTTCTTCAACCGCTGATACTGAGATAGATACTCTCTCCCCCGAAGAGATATATTTCAAAAACGAACAGAGAGAAAAGTTAAAGACAGCTTTGAGTAAACTCAGACCACAGGATTTAAGGCTGATTGAGTTAGTATTTGGTATCTGTCCCAACTGCCTGAAAAACAAAGAGAAAATGACAATCCGTAAAGCATCATTGATAGTTGGTACGACAGCCGAGGGAGCAGAAAAGAGATTAAAGAAAATTCTAAAGCGATTAAAAGAAAATTTAGAATAATAAGGGTATGAACCACACTTCGATTCACATTTTTGCTTTGTTATTTTTTGTGAAATTTATAGCGTTTTAATTTTCAAAATAATTGCTATATTATTGTTTTGATGGTAGAATTTAAATAGAATATTCGTATTACGGTGATGAAAATGACTAGAGAAATCAAAATAGATGAACTGAACGAGTTGCTTGAATTATATACCCACTTACACGAATTGGGGGTTCCTGAGCATAGCGAAAATTTGGAGAAAACATGGAATACAATTTGCAACGACGAAAATCATCACATTATTGTTTCTGAGATTGAAGGCAAAATTGTTTCTTCCTGCGTGTGCGTGATAATTCCAAATCTTACAAGAAATATCCGTCCCTATGCTTTTATAGAAAATGTGGTTACTCACGCTGATTACAGAGGTAAAGGCTACGCAACAGCCTGCCTGAATTATGCAAAGGAGCTTGCACAGAAAGCGGATTGCTACAAAATGATGTTGCTCACAGGCTCTAAAAACGAAGGTACACTTAACTTCTATAAAAGAGCAGGCTACAATTGCACTGATAAAACAGCGTTTATACAATGGTTGTGAGGAATACAATGGACATAAAGCTTATAGTAGCTGAATTTAAGGATTTGAATACTATCTTGCAAATGCAAAAAGAAGCGTTTGCGGAGCTATACGAAAAATATCAAGATACAGAAACAAGCCCTGCCACAGAAAATTACGAAGATATACTATTTCGCTTCAACCAACCCGAAACGACATACTACTTCATAACGGCAGATAATATAAAGGTCGGCGTGATTCGAGTTGTTGATTTTAAGGACGGTATTACAAGAAAAAGAATATCTCCGATTTTCATAATGCCCGAATACAGAAATAAAGGATACGCTCAGCAAGCGATAAAAGAAGCAGAGCGTATTCACGGAAAGCATCATTGGAAGCTCGACACTATCTTGCAGGAAAAAGGCAACTGCTATTTATATGAAAAGCTTGGCTATCATAAAACTGGTAAAACAGAGATAATCAATGATAAAATGACGATTGTATTTTACGAGAAGGATTGAAATATGGAGACGGTAGTGAGATTTTATGATACAGTGGACGATAGCTTAATAAAATTCGCTGTTATCGTAGCAAAAACAAATGGCAAGTGGGTATTCTGCAAACATAAAGAGCGTGATACATACGAATGCCCCGGCGGTCACAGAGAAGCAGGAGAAGCCATTGACGATACAGCCAAGCGTGAATTATACGAAGAAACCGGAGCGATAGATTATGCGATTCAGCCTGTCTGCATTTATGCTGTAACGGCTCCCGATAACTTTGATGGTAAAGAAACCTTTGGCAAACTCTATTACGCTGAGATAAAGAGCTTTGAAAGTGAACTTCACAGCGAGATTGAACGAATTGAATTCTTTGAGGATCTGCCGACAAATTGGACTTATCCTCGGATTCAACCTTTGCTGTTAAAGGAGATTATAAACAGAGAGTTTGTAGATACGTTGATAAAATGATGAGTATTATTAAATGGATTTTCTTTGATATTGGCTCAACGCTAGTTGATGAAAGTGTTGCTTATAAAAACAGAATCGAAAAAACGATTTCAAATACTGATGTCGGCTATGATGAGTTTTATCAGAGAATGGTCGAGATTTCAAAACACAATCAAAATGGCTACCATAAGGCACTTGAATATTACGGCTTGACTATGGCTCCTTGGAACAGTGATGACGAATTTGTATATCCTGAAGCGGAAGAATGTTTAAGAAAATTAAGCAAGAAATATAAAATCGGAATTATTGCCAATCAGGTCTTTTGCAGTGAAGAACGGTTAGAAAAAATCGGCTTACTTAAATACATAAACCTTGTTGTAGCTTCTGCCGAGGAGGGCGTAGCAAAGCCTGATTTGCGTATCTTTGAAATTGCTCTAAACAAAGCTGGTTGCAAGGCAGAAGAATCGGTAATGGTCGGCGACAGACTCGATAATGATATTGTTCCTGCCAATAAAATCGGGATGAAAACCGTATGGATTAAACAGGGCTTTGGCGGACTTGCTACGCCTATGACACAAGAAGAACAACCGAACTACACTATCAGTAACTTAAACGAGTTATGTGCTTTAGAGGATATTTTATGATACAAATACTACATAGGTATATTTATTCTATCGATGGTACAACATTTGAAGTTAGTCCAAAAAGACATTATTGATTTGCCCACAATGGAACGAAAAATATGATTTTTTCTGTTTTACTGCGGATATATGGTGAAAGATTTATGGATATTTTAACGCTTTGCAACACAATCAAATTGCAACCTGAAATAAAAAGACGTGTGCTTGAATTTGCCGATAACTCTGATTTTAACACAGTAGATAAACAGCTAAAGGATTTTCTTATCTACGAAAAGATGAATGACGCTCAGTTAGAACTTCAAGCTATTCTCGGTGAGGATGAAGATAATATCAAGATACTTACCTGTATGCTGAAAGCATCAGCAGATGCTTATGAAATTTATAAAACAAAGGGTATCAGCGACAAAATTTATTTTGATACAATGAAATGTTATCCTCGCTTTATTGACGAAACCTATAAAATGACAGGTAAGTTATATTTTGACCGCTATTGGTGGACAACTCGTCAAGCTGGATGTCATTTGTTCAGAATCGGCGAATTGGAATATGAGATGAAGCATATTGATGATAAAATTGTAATCGGTATTCATATTCCCTCTGACGCTGATTTTTCTCCATCTGCTGTTGATAAGTCTTTAATGAAAGCAAAGGAATTCTTTGCTGAATATTATCCCAACTTAGCAAATGCTGAATACCGTTGTCACTCTTGGCTTTTGGATAGTCAGCTCAAAGAAATGTTAAACGAAAACTCAAATATTATCTGTTTCCAAAATAGATTTGAAATTTTTGACGAGGGTGAAATTGGAACTGATTTTATTGAATGGTTGTATAACACAGAATCAACTGATTATAGTGCCTTACCAGAAAGCACAACTTTGCAAAGAAATATGAAAAGACATCTTCTGTCAGTCGGAGTTATCCGCAACGCTTACGGAAGATTGAAATAATAATGAGATAAAAAATATTATCTATTTAGGGGTGAATTTTATATGAAAAATCTTGGAACAGTAACACTTGAAACAGAAAGACTGATACTTCGTAAAACAAAAAGCGATGACGCTGAGCCGATGTTCAGAAACTGGGCAAATGATGAGAGAGTAACCAAATATATGACTTGGTCGCCTTATGAAAGCGTTGAGCAATTAGAAACTACATATCACAAATTTTTGTTGGATAATCAGGATAAGCTTGATTTTTATGACTGGAAAATAGAACTGAAAGAAATCGGCGAGCCTATAGGTGCAATCAGCGTGGTACAACTCAGGGAGGATATCGAAGCCGCTACAATCGGATATTGTCTTGGTTATAATTGGTGGCACAAAGGCATAATGAGCGAAGCTTTTAAAGAAATAATCAGATTCTTGTTTGAAGATGTAGGCTTAAATCGTATTGAAGCATATCATGAGCCTCGCAATCCACACTCAGGAGATGTAATGAAGAAATGCGGATTACTATATGAAGGAACCGCAAGACAGGCTGGCAAAAATATGCAGGGCATTTGTGACTATGTACATTACGCAATATTAAAAGAAGATTATTTTGCTGAATAAAAATTGCGCTGTTGAAGTTTGCATATGGATAATGCCGAAGCTTGATGAAAAGTGGCAGGATACAGATAGTAGAAATATACTGCTTGATATTATCCACACAACCGAACATGAAGAAACGCTGATGGGATTAAGTCCTCATTTCTTGGTAGTCGGAAGATAATAATTTCAATCAAAAGCGGACAGGTAATCAATTTAAGTTTTGATTACCTATCCGCCTTTTTAGTTATTGACTACTTCAATGATGATCCTTGCTCCTAATCGAAAGCCATTTAGAAATGCGTTTCGTTCACAGATTTCAGAAATTTCCTGCTTGCAGTCTTTGTATTTTTCAAAGGTTTCTTTCTGCTCGTCGGAAAGAGTTGCTATGAGCTTTTCTTTATTTCTGTTAAGCAACCCGAGCAGTTCTTTTATTTCATCATCAAGCTTTGCACATTTTTCGTGCGGAAACAGGTTTCCGTAATATAAATCTTCAAGTATATCCATAGTTTATGCCACCTTTCGTAGCACAAACATATACCACATAACTTTGCAAAAGTCCAGCGTTAATACAAAAATCCAACTGTAAATCGTAATTATGAATTTCCCAGATTGTTTTTACAAACAACCTGTGATATAATTTTAAATATACAATGTATATTTGGAGGATAATATGGCAAAAAGTTTTGGAATTGAGGAAAGAAAAATCAAAGAAATACTTTCCGTAGGAACAGCTTTTACATATAAGAATACACCTTATACTGTACTTGAATCTGGAAAACCTACTTGTTACAAGGGTGAACCTAAAACAGATATTTATGTAAAAGCAAGCTGTGAAAATGGTGTTGAGGAATTTAAAATTTCCTACAAAAAAGAGAATGCAGATTTCATTGAAAATAAAATGAACAATGAGCGTGCACAATTATTATTTGGTGACAACTGGAAAGAGATTATTGAAAGTTCAACTTTAAGAATAAAATCAGCTTTTTTAAATAAGCCCTTGATATATAAAAAGAGAAGTGGCAGAACAGATAAAGGTGCATTCACATTAGGCTGGAAGTTTGAACTACTGAATAAATCAAACGGGGATTTTTCAGATATAATATCTCTTTCACGCGAACAAGTTATTGATGTTTATGCCGGCACTAATCTTCCTGATGATAAGAAAAATGCTTTTGTAAATGGAAACATTATAGAAAACTCAGGTATAGCTAATTGTGTTTTATTTCATGATAACATTTCATCTGCAGAAGATATTTTCAGCAATCTATATACTATTGAGGAATATGTAGATAAATATCCGAAGGTTTACTTTGCTTGCAAAGCATTAAATTACAGATCAGCAAAAGGAAAATGGGATGGCGATAGACCTTTATCGGTATTTGTTGATTGGTTTGTAAACGACGGAAAGCTTGATTGCAACCTAGTATTTGATAAACCTCTCGTAATCAAGGGTAATGCAGTAGCAGAAAACCTTATTTCCGTGCTTAAAAAACTTGGCATTAAAACGGATGAGGATGTTAATGTAACAAATATCACAGATTATGGCATAGTTTTTGAATAATTCACTTGCATTTATATTTTTAAGAGTTAAAATGCAAACTGAATGGAGATGATTATATTGAAATTGATTAGTTTGTTCTCCGGTGCAGGTGGATTAGACTTAGGTTTTGAAAAAGCTGGTTACGAAATAGTTATTGCTAATGAATTTGATAAGGGCATATGGGAAACATATGAAAAGAATCATAAAGCAAAGCTAATTAAAGGAGACATCAGGAGCATAACAGAAGCTGATTTTCCTGACAATATTGACGGTATTATCGGGGGACCACCGTGCCAAAGCTGGAGCGAAGCCGGAGCTTTAAGAGGAATTAACGATGACCGTGGAAAACTTTTTTATGACTATATCAGAATTCTAAAAAGTAAACAGCCTAAATTTTTCCTAGCTGAAAATGTTTCCGGCATGCTGGCTAATCGACATTCTGAGGCTGTAAAAAACATTATTTCACAATTTGAATCTTGTGGATATGATGTAACTATAAATCTTGTGAATGCTGCTGATTATGGTGTCCCACAAGACAGAAAAAGAGTGTTTTATATTGGATTCAGGAAAGATTTGCATATTGATTTCAGATTTCCTGAACAAACCACACCATACAGATATCAGAAAACCACACTAAAACAAGCTATTGGTGATTTAGCCACTTCTGCAATTCCTGCATTACCCAGAAACAAAACAAACGGACGATTACCTATACTCAATCACGAGTTTTTTGTCGGGGCTTATTCAACTATCTTTATGAGTCGTAATCGTGTTCGTTCCTGGGATGAGCAAGGATTTACCGTTCAGGCGAGCGGTAGACAGTGTCAACTACATCCGCAAGCTCCAAAAATGCTTTTTGTCGAAAAAAACAAAAGAATATTCGTTCCCGGGAAAGAGAACTTGTATCGCCGACTTACAGTAAGAGAATGCGCAAGACTTCAAGGATTTCCTGATGATTTTGAATTTATTTATACTGATGTTGATTACGGATATAAAATGATAGGTAATGCAGTTCCTGTTGATTTGGCATATATAATAGCCAAAAGAATAAAAGAAACCTTAGTTTAAGAAAAAAGTGTTCGCCAAAAACTTCCAGCGAACACTTTTTATTTTAAATATTTATTGAATCTGCGTTTTTAAGTATAGTATGAAGTTTATTCGACATAATTTTATGGAGAAAATTTGGCACTGTTACATTAACGAGCCTTCTCTGGTCAATTATACTTTGGATTACCATGCAATCAATTTTTTCGTTATTAACCAATTGAGATGTAAGGTTATTTGCAACGGACAGCTTGCCTATACTATAAAATTCTGATACTATCTTTTTAATTAAGGCGAATATTGAACATAAATTTATCACAATTGTAAAAACCGGTGTATTTGCGTTTATTATAATAAACCAAACAAATACAAGCACAAGTAGAATCCCATATAAAAATAATGTTTTTTTGATTAAGTTGTTATCAAAAAACATATTTTGATCTTGACATTTTCGAATAGCTTTATCAATAGGTAAATCCGATGAAATATTATAATACCAGTCTTTCACGCCCTTAGTTTTTGATTCTCCGTTATTCTCAACTTGTTTTTTATAACTTTTAGGATATCGATTAATTATATTAGCTATTGTGCGTTTGATTTCTGACAAAGATAAGCCGTTGTATCTATCTTTGTCAGTAAATCCGAACAGTTTATAATCAAATAGCATTTTGAATGTAGCTCCTGTTTTTATAAATCTTTTATATAAATAATCAACAACAAGAGCAAGGATATTAAAAATTAGAGCAGCTATTATTTTTTTCTCGCCTAAGAATGAAGATACTGTAGGCAAACTCAATATAATCGTAGTTACAATACATATTGCCCATGAAGTGTAATTTAGGTATTCTGCAAAATTGTAATAGTGACGGGCACAGTATTGAATAGCTAACATATCCTTTTCGTTTTGTTTTTCTGAAATTTTATTAATAATTATTCATCCTTCCAAAGTTTTTTAAATCAACTAATATTCTTTCTTTTATGTACGGATCAAATGTTTTCATTAATTCGTTTTTATGACAATTTCTGATTTTTTTCATACTACCGCATGGACAAAGAAAATGTCCTCTGTATTGTTTGAGTGTGGATGCATATTTTATAAAATGATATGCTTGATTAATATTTTGCAAATTAAATATATCCATATAATATTCTAAAATTCCTTGATTTCCATGAGAACGTTCACCGAAGGGATATTCACCTGTCAGATTATAGTATTCGTATGAAAAGAAATATGGAATTACAAAGTCTTCAAACCAGATAAATAAATCAAAAATATTGTTAGTACAGCACTTCATTAATATTTCAGTAGTTATACCTAAACAAAGTCCATTATCACAATATTTGTGCGGATATTTCTTACTTATGTGTCCACCTGTTTCTGTAATAAACGGAGCCTCATAATTTACCAAATCAATTTTAATGTAGTATTCCTCAACAAAATGAACGCCATTGTGAGATGCATCCATGATGAATGTCCCCTGTATGAATTTCGGAATATGATTGCAATCATATTCCGAAATGTATAAATTAGAATACTTGGATAACAATTTATCTAAGTTGGTATATTCAATCATATTAATATCCCCACGGTTTTACAGGATTAATTGATAAAGGTTTCGTGTTTGCTTGACATTTTCTATAGTCTTCAAAAAGTGAACTGCTTCTCACATAATTATTATCAAAGGCATTTTCCATTGCGGCAAAAAACTTTGCATCACTTCCTGTAGTTATAGTATTGAAATCATTAATAACAACTGATAACCATTTAAAGAATTCAGGAGCCTTGTCCGGATTCTCATTCCAAGAATCAAGTAAATTATCGTTAGGATTTGCCGGATTCATTAGTACCCACTTTCCTTTTTCACGTGTAATTAAATTCTTTTGTGCATATTTTTGAGTAAAACGAATTTGTTCCATATTACTTAATTCAGCATATATTTTAAGCTCATTAGTGATAAAATCCAATAATTCAAATGGATTGTACTCTTTCGGAGCATTTTCAGCAATACTTGCAGCCAAAGTACAAATAACTGCTGATATAGGTCTTAATTCTTTACCGTTTTTTCTCCTGTTAAAATAAACATCACGATGTCGCTTAAGTATTTGAACAACAATTTGCAATGATGAGCGTTCTAACATTTCTGGTATTTCTTCTACGGAATTAAACAAAGCTCTATTCTGTTCAAGAATTATCAATCGTCTATTGTTACGATCATAGTTTTTAAATGGTTCATTAATTTTATTGAACCATTTAATGTATCCCTTAGGATTGCTTGTTGACCAACGATAAGTCTCATCGGTTTTTTTAGTAATAGCAATAGATGTATCTATTAATTCAGTGTGTGATGAACTTTTGCTAACAAGAATATTTTTAGTGTCTGAATCTTCATCGACTGCAGGTACTATATCTATGCTGAATTCACAATTGCTTATATCTGCATAATTTATTGTCCAGCATTTATCGTATTCTATTGCGTTTTTATAGCGTTCACTTTCTGCAAATACATTACCTACAGAAGTTTTTACATTCTTAGCTGTTGTTTCTGATTTTTCAGTAAACAACTCACAAATAGTATCTAAATCATAGCCACTTTTGTTAATCGGTTTTACAACTGTACCCAACGCAAAAGAGCCTTGAGGATAAATATCGCATTTTATACCGTGATCTTGAAGATAATTTGCCACGGCTTGATACTTTTCTACTGCATTAATATGCATTGATGGAGTAATATCAAGCGACTTTACCAACTTAAGAATATCAGAACGTCTTTTTTCAATATTTGTCATATACTTCCTCTCTCAAAATTGTAATCATAACTTACAAATGATTACAATTTTGTTTGTTGCATTTACAAGGATAACGTGATATCATCTAGTTGCTATACTATGGATATGTAAGTTCACCGTCAACCTGTACTTCAAAATTTGTGATTAGTTACTTAATTTGGCGTTGAACGACGATGTCCTTTTACTGTTGTTCCATCAGCCTTTTTATAGGGCTTGACTGGAACAATTTTTTTATTTTGAACACCGCTTTTGCTTGATTTAGTTTTTGCCATAAAAACACCTCCTTGTAATATACAGAAAACATTCCGGACTGTTTCTGGCACTCTTATATCTCGAGTGCTAAAATTATTCTATATCAAATAAAACGAAAAGTCAATAGTTATCGTAAATTAATTTACTAATAATATTTTTTACTACATCTATTGACTTTTTGATAAAAATATTTATAATGCTTTTTAGGTGATAATATGGCTAAATATGATGTAACTTCTGAACTTGCTTCAGTTATCAAATCAACAAGGATTGCAAATAATGTAACTGCTAAATCGATTGCAGAACATGTTGGAAAAAGTCAGTCCTATATTTCGAAGTTGGAAAAAGGCGATATAAAATCAATTGAGCAAAGCGAATTAATCAGTATTTTTAGATTTATACTCGGAAGTGAGGAAGCATTTCAAGATTTTCTTAATAAATCTTTATCAAAAATAATCTCTTCTGTCGCTTTGAGATATAATGATGATGAAATTAATGAACAATTTTGGTACTTAAATTTTGATCAAGTCTTGAGACTTATCCCTATACCTGAAAAAATGATAGATGACTTGTCTGAAAAGATTAAAGATAATAATATTTCAATTGAATATCTTTGTGAAAGAATAAACGGAAATGAAAGTATAAGTCCGGAAGTTGCAGATTTGGATTCTTATCCATATAATACATGGTTCCCGCTTGTAGAAGATGGAGAAATAAAGTCTAGATCTATTAAAATGAAAGTGTCAAAATCTGAGATTTATGATATTCTTAATAAAGATAAGTTAAGCACTAATTATGTGACAATGTTATCTATTGTATATTACATTATTATAATAATTAAATATGGTCATTCCACCGAAATATCGAAAGAAAAATATAAAGAAATAATGACATATTCTATAGAGTATCTAAATGGTCATCACTTTTTTTCATTAGAAGAAAAACATTATCTCGAAATGAGTGCTAAAAGCGAAAAAGACCGCAATGCCTTGCTTTCTGAATTTGACAAGGATAATGCTCAAACTATTAATATGATTATTAATACTTTTCGAGTATTCTCTGATATTGACATTTTGAAAACAACCGAATATCTTAACCAGTTTAAGAATAATTTAGATTGGGATAGTGGATTCATGTTAAGATTGATTAGCTTCAACTTTTATGAAATCATAAATATCGAAACCGAGCAAAAACAACAGTTATTATACGAAATTAAAAAGTTAATTGAAAAATATAAAGATATTCCGGATACAGAAAATCAAATTAAAATATATGATTAATTTTATATAAAAACAAGAAGCTCAATTCATCGGGCTTCTTTCTTTTTTATATTGATTGAAACAAAAATCAATGGTAATATTATATTGTAATAAATTATCTGAAAAGAGGTGAATAGTTTTGAACAAGTATACTGATGATGAAATTAGGAATATGAAGAAAATCACTTGTCAGATAGCAGCAGATTATCTCGGAATCTCTGTTATCGCTGTCAGGACAGGAATGAGATATGAGAAACTGCCTATTGGTTTTGCTATAAAAAATGAAGACAGCTATACAGACAGTTGGAGCTATAATATTATTCCCGAAAGATTAATTGCCTATAAATACGGCAAAATCAATGAAGTCCGGGTTCAAGGAATTGAGCAAAATCTTGAGAATATCATTAAAGAATTTACTGAAATGAAAAGCGATTTAAGTTTTTTATTGCGCGGCGACGAATAATTAGGGAGGTGAAACAATCACAAATAATATATGAAAATGAAATAAAACAAATTCAAGCAACAAAAATCTTGATAGAAGAATCGTTAATTAATTTACGAAGGGAGGTTATTATCTTGGCAAAATATAAAATGACAGCTTTTTCTAGGCAGGAAATATATGATGAGATATGGCTAAACTCTACCTCACGAACAGCGAAAAAATATGATGTACCATATCAAAAGTTTAAGGAGTCATGTGAAAAATATAACATTCCACTTCCGTCAAACTCGTATTGGGCAAGTCTTTCTGTTGGAAAGAAAGTTGAGAAAACACCATTACCGGAATCCGAAATCACAGCAATACTTTTACCAGTAACTGATAGAAGTAAACCAGTAACCGTTCAAAATAAGACTCAACAAAAACCATTCAAACCTTTAGAAGTGGAGCAAACAACTATTTCTACTGAAAAGCAAAAATTAATGCTTGAAGAAGAATACGGTATAAAAACTAACATAGAAAATGGAATCAATACATATGACAGAAATACCCTTTATGAGGAAATATGGAATGAACCCATAACGAAGGTAGCAAAAAAATATGGAGTTTCTGATGTAATGATACACAAAATCTGTAAATCATTAAATATTCCAAAACCTCCTGCAGGATACTGGCGCAAAATTGAAACAGGTCACAATGTACCCAAAATACCATTGCCGCCTTCTGATGATGTTACAACAAAAACAGGTTTGAGAAGTACTGACACTGTTATTGACGGTTCACATAATAAAGCAATACTTGACTTTTTATCTGACGATGAAAAGCAAAAAGTAATTTCTGCTGCTCAGAAAATTATATTCAATTTATCTGATGAATATACGATTCTGCATCCTGTATTAAAAGCAAATAAAGCTAAAATAAATTCATGGAAAAAGGATCATAAGAGAGATATTTTTGCCTCACGCAAGAGAGATAGATATTATTCTATTCCTAAAGGGGAACCTCCGCTTTATTATGATATTTCCGATGAAAGTCTACCCAGAGTGCATTGTTTGATTGATACACTATTCAAATGTGTAGAGTCATTAGGCGGAAAAACTAACGATGATCTGTCGCTTGAAATCAGGGGTGAAACTGTTACTTTTAAGGTTATTGAGAGCGAGAGCAAAATCGTTCATGTAAAAACAAAAGAAGAATTGAGAGAACTTGAGAAATACGAAAAGGAAAAGCAGAAATACAAATGGGCATCTAAACCGCAAATCAGAAGTTGGGACTACATTTTTAACGGAAAAATCAAGCTCTGTGTATTTGAAGGAAAATATTATAAAGACACCAATACTTCATTAATTGAGAATCAACTCGGTAATATTCTTATTGATTTATATGAGAAATCAGAGATAATAAAAGTTGAGCGAAAAAAGCGTGAAGAAGAAGAGCGACTTCGTGAAGAAAAAAGGCGCAAAGAAGAAGAATTAATACAAAGGCGGGATAATGAAATTGATAGAACAATCGCATTGGTTAATGAAGCAGAAGATTTTGCAGTTGCCTGTAAAATACGTAAGTATATTGAAGCCGTTTATTCAAAACCAAACTTAACTGATGAAGACAAGAAATGGATAGAATGGGCTAAAAATAAGGCTGATTGGTACGATCCCACTGTAAATCTTAATGATGACTTACTTGGAGAAAGAGAACATTCAAAGGATGAAGAATCAAAAAAGCTTAAGAAATCAAGATATAACTGGTGGTAGTAATACATAATTATTTATGTATTAGGTCATATGAGAGATAATACACCATTTTCTATCAATAAATTAATTAATTCACCAAGGTGTCGTTACCATTAGGTTCTAGTGTCAACCGATGTGCAGGTTCAAGTCCTGTCGCCCGCACCACCCTGAAAAGCTCGATTTTATCGGGCTTTTTCTTGTTTTTGAGCAAAAAATGAAGTTGGCAGACGCATAACATAAGATGACGATTTTGTCGTTTATATTGTACAAATCATCACAGTTCAATTTAGCTATAATCGCTAAATTGAAAATTACTAATGTTCTGCGTCTGCCAATATATAATCTCTTTATGAACTGGCAAAATAAAAATACGGCATACACACTTTCTGTTACGATTGTGTGTATGCCTTTCTTATGCGATAAACGCTTTATTGTTAAATTGCCGTTTTCGACATAACAAGCCTACAGTTATGTCCATTCTGAATCTTGTAAAAGTACTAAAAAATTACATTCGTAAAAATGATGATACAGTATCATTTATTACATTATCCTCAGAATCTAATCCATAAATTCGGTTACTTATATCATTACCATTTGCATCACCCTCGGTATGAGCCCATGCATTGTTCTGACCGTCAATTTGAACTGTATATTTATATTGCATAGCTTCATTTACATAGGTTGAGTCTAAATTTACGGTTAATTGATAGTGAAGGTCATCGATTTTTTTCATAAACCAGTCGGTATCCGCAGGATTCCAACCGTTCAAATTAGTTCCAATACTTACATTTGCCCCCTCCGGTAATTTTTCCGGTATTGTTACATTAAATGTGACATGAATATCTTTATTTTGTATTTTTTTAAACAGTGAAAACTTTTTATCCATTCCGTCATATTTTGCAACGATTGTTGTATAAGGAGCGATTGTAACCGTATCGCCTGTCTTATAGCTTTTACCGCTTAGCAAATCGGTGAAATCATATAATGTATTTAATTGAATATTATTTTTTGTTACATTATGCGAAACAAACATACCATAAGGAAGATTTTCATCGGTAACAGTATAACAATTCAGGTTTTTAGATTCTATTGAAGAATAATTGCCGCTAAATAATATCGGATAATCCGTGCGGAGCTGAGTAAGTTTTTTGTAATAGTTGTATATACTGTTTTCGTCATTAATTTCTTCTTCCAAGGAAATACCGTCATTTGCCATAGTGTATTGTGAAGGCACTCCAAAGAAATCTTTGTCAAGAACACACATACCTTCACCTTTTGCGGAAGCGTACCAGTCCATAGGCTCTCGCCTGTTCGGGTCGTTATTGTTGCTCTGCTGTCCAAGCTCTTCACCGTAATAAATAAACGGCATACCCGGAAGGGTGAGCTGAATTGCAGCTGCAAGCTTTGCTTTCTCAACAGAACCCAGATAAGATACTGTTCTTGTTTGGTCATGATTATTTAAAAATGTAGTCATTACGGATGTTTTTGGAACATCGGGAGTGGTGTCTGCATACATTTTTTGCAGTTGTAATTCTCTGTTTACAAAGCCTACAATATCCAGTTGCTCTCCTCTGGCAAGTCTCATAATCTGTTCCTGAAGCGGGAAATCAAAGGAAGAATCCATACAGTTAAAGAATGAGGCAACAGGGTCAGGATTTGTAATCCAGTTTTCGCCTACAACAAATGCCTCAGGATTTTTTGACTTTACATATATTTCAAAATCCTGCCACCACTCTTGAGTCATATCCCAATCCGGATCAATATGCATTGAAGCGTCAAGTCTGAATCCGTCTACTCCCGTATCAAGCCAGTATCCGGCTACATTTTTCATTTCTGTCCATACGGCTTTATTTTTGTAGTTCAAGTCAGGCATTCCTTCTGAAAAATTACCTCTGTAATATTTATCGTACTTTCCGTTATATTTCCAGCCTGAAGTTGAATCCGGTTTATCTGTAAATTCGTAATAATCAGCATAAGGACTGTCAGGATTGCTCAAACCGTCAAGAAACCATTGATTTTGCGATGAGGTATGATTTGCAACAAAATCTATCAGCACTTTTATATCATTCTGATGCAGTACATCCAGCATATATTTAAAATCATCTATTGTGCCGTAGTCCTCATTAGTTGAATAGTAGTCAATTATATCATAGCCGTGATACGAGGGCGATTCATGAATCGGCATAAGCCATACACAGCCCACATTAAGATCCTTGAGATAAGAAGCCTTTGATGCAATACCTCTGAAATCACCTATTCCATCTCCGTCACTGTCGCAGAAACTGCGGACAAAAATCTCATAAGATATTGTAGATGTCCGCCAATCGGTATTGCCAATTGTGTAGTATTCACCTGACGGAAATTCATCAATCAGAGCCGCAATAAACTTTTGTATCAATGTAACATCATTAATATCCACTTCACCCGATATATCAACATCGGAGATATGCTTTGACACTTCATCTAAACTCTGAAATCCTGCAAGATACATTTGGATAGTAGTAGCGTCCCCGATTGTTATTTTATTGTCGTTATCGGCATCACCATAAAGGTAGGTAATGTCACTCGAAGAACCTTTCTCAGTTTCAACAGCTTGTACATTCAACGCCAAACACGAGAAAACAATAGAAATAATCAGAAACACACTTATTAATTTTTTTGCCATTTTAAGCATTTTCAATCCTCCTTAATAGATTTTGCGGAATTTTGTATCCCATTTTAATTATAGTGATATTAATTTTATCTGTCAAGGTCAATAATAAAGTAACTGAACTTTAAGAATTTTCATTACATATTACTTGACGTAAAGAGTGTTTTTTTCTATACTTAAGTTGAAAGGTGGCAATACATATGAAAAAAATACATAAAAGACCTTTGTCATTAGCTTTATCAGTTTTAATGGTATTTTCTGCAATAACATTTTTGTTTATAAATGCAGATGTTTATGTCGTTGCAGCACAAACTGAAACAAACAAAACAGCATCTGACATAGTTATTGGTGACGCTGACGGCAGCGGTGAAGTAAATATTCAGGACGCTACCTGTGTTCAGCTGTATCTGGCTAATTTAATTTCAGAAGATGACATTGACCTTATAGCTGCAAATGTTACCGGTAATGAACAATTGAGTATAAATGATGCAACAGAAATTCAACTTTTTCTTGCAGAATTAATCAATAAATTCCCCGTAGAAGATGTTTCGGATAAAGTACAGCTTACATTTAATGTTACTATTCCGGAGCCCCTTGAAGAGAATGACAATTTAAGTATAGGCACTAATCTGAACAATTGGAATCCTGCCGACTCTGAGTGGTTTATGACAAAAACTGATGATTTGCATTATCAGTTTTCTGTTGAGCTGGATTCCGAAAGCATTGGAAAAGAAATAAGCTACAAATATACTATTCAGAACAGCCAGACTACAGGTTATAATGTCTGGGCAAGAGTTGAAGGATCTTCAACCGGAGGTGACATAAGTAACCGTACTTTTGTTATTGACAAAAAGAGTAATGTAATTAGCGATACTGTAGCAATGTTTAAAAATGGTTTGGGCAATACAACAGTAACAAGCGGAACTCTTGAAACCTTCACGCTTGATATGCCGCAGTATTCAGATAACAGAACAAGAACAATTCATGTCTGGCTTCCCGATGGTTATGACTCCAAAAATACAGATAAAAAATATCCTGTATTTTATATGCACGACGGACAGAATCTTTTTGATATGTATACATCATATGCAGGAGAATGGATGGTTGACGAGGCTATTGCCGATATGATGGATAACGGATATGAGGGCGCAATAATTGTAGGCATTGAAAATTCAGCAGACAGGTGGAATGAATACAGTCCGGAATGGGTTAATGTCGGCTCTTCATTGCCGAATAATTCATCAGCCGGAGATTGTGCACAATTTGTTGATAATCCGTCAGGAGATAAATACGGTGAATTTATTGTTAATACATTAAAGCCGTATATCGACAGTCACTATAATGTTCGTACAGATAAGAACAGTACCGGTATCGGCGGAAGCTCAATGGGTGGCTTGATTTCATATTACATAGGTATGAAATATCCCGATGTATTCGGTCAGGTGCTTTCTTTTTCTCCGGCATTCTGGATGTACAGTGAAGATACTATGGCTTCAGTAGTTGACTCATATGATTTCAGTAATACTGACAATCTTCCGAAAGTTTTTCTTTATACCGGCGGATCAAACCAAATGGAGAAAGATACAATTCCTTATGTAGATTTGGTTTACAATAAAATGTCAGAAAACGGTTATCCTAAAGATAATCTTAATTCACTGACAGATACCACAAAAGATCATAACGAGGCTGCGTGGTCGGAATATTTCCCCCAAGCATACAAGTGGTTAGTAGGATTTTCGGCATAAAAACAGAGATCGCCAAAGAAAACAACCTTGATCCGTACAAATATCTGACTTATATTTTCAGCAAAGCACCAAATCTTAAAAAATAATTACACCCCCGTAAAGTATTTACAGGGGTGTGATTGCTTATTAATTTGCTTTGCCTGAAAACAAACCAACTATCCGAGCGTACTTATCATTTGAGCTGAGTATTTCTGAATATCGGTTGCGTCGGCAATATTTATTTCTCCGTCGTTGTTCACGTCAGCGGAAACTTTCTGTCTGTCGTCAAGCTCTATAATTCCGGAAAGATACAGCTGAATTTTTGTTGCGTCACGAATATTTATTTTACCGTCACCGTCCACATCGCCGATAAGATTCAGATCATAAGGATTTATTGCACACATTGAAACTTCGTTTCCGTTTGTAGTGTACCATTTTACAAGTCCGTCGTGCGTAACAACAGGCTGACAGTCCGAAAGACGGACATTATCGGTAGCAATACCTGAAATCAGATTTCCGTAGCCGTCCACATTAACCATTTTTACTCTTATTTCACCGTTATTCTTATTGTACTCTTCCCACATAATCAGGAACTGATCATCGTTTAGCTTTACAAGCTGAGGAGTACGAGGAGTAATATTATCGTCTGCGGTATAATTTGTCAGCATTATTGTTTCTGTTCCGGACAGAGCCTTATCGGTAACGGTCAAAAAGATATTACGTTGTCCGTAAGCATTGTACGTTTCGAAACTGCTCTGGTCAACCGTATTTCCTACAATAAGGCAGTTATCGCCCGAAAGCTCAAAACCGCCTATTGAAACTCCCGTTGCGTTAGCGCCTGTATATCCTTGTATATTTAACGGATAAGTATAGATAGCTTTAGTAATTGAGCCGTCCACGTCACAGCGAGTAATAGAAACGGCTCTTGGGTAAGCGTCGCCGTGGTCAACACGGTAAAGATAATTTCCGTCAGACTTTATGAACTGATTGAACGAATGACTGACGTAGCCGTAAGAAATGTTCATGATACCATAATAATACTGACTTGCAATCATTGTTTCTTCGTCAATTACATATGTCATATTTGACTGGTGGTGATTACCATCTCCGGATGTGTACATCGTGTGGCAGGTATAAACATACAACATTCCGTCGTTCTCTATCATACGCAGAGAGCCTGCATGAAACGGCTCATATGTATTTGCACCGCTGAATGAACACTCGCCGAGTCTTTCCCAGTTTTTGCTGTATTTTACAATACGGATAACCTCGCAGTCATTGCTTTCTTCTGAATTATCCTGACCGAACACAAAGTAATTTGCGTCCTTGCCGCTGAAAAATCCGCCGAATTTCGTCAGTTCTGCGTCAATTTTTCTGCTGTCAATAAGCTCGCAGTCGGAAGAATAGGTTTCAACTATTATTCCGTTTTCGCCAAGGTATTCAACACGTGTAAGCGTATTGTCATCGTTTTCATACAGATAGGAATTTACAACAGTTCCGTATATGCTGTAATTATTGTCTGAAATATTATCGCTGACTGTTCCGTTTAATTTGGCAACAGGATTATCAGGGGTGATTATATCCGAAGTAACGGTAATTACGTAATCCGCACTATATTTTCCGTCGGCAGATGTGCAGGTAACAACTGCTTTACCCTCTCTCCACGCCGAAATTTTTCCGTTGCCTGTAACAGAAACCACACTACTGTCGCTACTCGACCAGCTGTAAATCAAATTATAATTTCTTCCGTTTTCAGCCGAAAGCTGTTGGTTTTCGCCCACAATCATCTGATTTTTCTCTCCGATAATCGAAATCTTTTCAGTATCACTCCAGTCTACTATTTCAATATAGTATTCATCGTTTTCTTTTTCGGTAATTATAATCTTATCTCCCGACTTCATAAGATTGAACACATTGTGCTCGGCATCAAAGGCAGCAAGCTTTTTACCTGTTTCAAAGTCATATTCGGAAAGGGTTTTTCCGCTTTCATAAAGAATAATACTGTCGTGATTTTCATTATATACAGCACGCACGCCGATGCTAGAAAGATCGTGACTGCTGTAATAAATATTATCTCTCGATACCTCACGCGGTAGTGACAAGCATTTATTGAAATTGTCGGAGTTTGAATCAAAAATCATAACTCTGTCGTAGTAAGTGCTTGATGTAACAAGATATTTATTATTCAGAAGAGATGCGTTGTCCTGATGGTTATTGGTATTTTGATGACAGGCAAATTCAATACAGTTCAGATCACATTCAGGGGTTTCTCCCGTTAACTGCGAGCTGTAGGTTTCGGCATTGATAATAACGTTATTTGTAACATTCCCCATAGTTATAGCCTTACCGGTACGAGTATATCCATTGTCGACAAAGCTATAGTATGATTCCATATAGAAATTGCCGTTTGTGCTGTCAAAGCCGTTGAAATTATAGATTTTCTGCTCGGTATCAGTCTGTGACAAAAGCTCTCCGTTTGCGGAATAGAGGAATAATTTATTAACAGATGTATCCGCTGTACTTGTTGCGGCAACGTAAATTCTGCATTCGCCGTCAGCACCGACTGCGTTACCGGTAAAATCGGTAAGTGTTATTTCAGACAGAATACTCTGACTTAATAAATCATATACACTAACCTTATCTTTGTAAATTACATAAAGTATGTCATTTGACGAATAAGCGTTTGTACAGCCGTCAAATGTAGTAATATTCCTGAATTTTTTGCTTGAAAGCGAGTAAAAACTTAATTTGTTATTTTTTAGGAAGTAAATTCCATTGAGCTGTTCACAGAGAATTTCTTTATACGAAACTGTTGACGAGGTATACTCAATATCGGTTTTATCAAGGGAGATAAGCGCATAATCGGGCAAAGCGAATTCATCTCCGGCTACGGTAAAGGTTTCCTCTGCTATACACGCTCCCGAACTGTCTGTTGCAGTAACAGTAACGACACCGGGTTTTATCGTCGTAAGTATTCCGCTTGAAGAAACACGTGCAACGTTTGTATTACTGCTTTGCCAGTTTATATTTTCACCTTCAAAGGATGACACCATACCTTCAAGATTCAGCACTTCATCAATGCTCAAAGCCTTTGAGATTATATAGGTTGAAAGTGTGTCAGTATTGATTATGTAACAACCGTCGACATATTCTGCTTTTACAAAACTATATGTACCTTTATCGTCAAGCGACAAAAACTTGCAGTTCTGTTCAGTACAGGGAATTGAAACCTGAACCATACTGTACGGCTTAACAACTGTATCATTGGGAGCAATAAAATCAATTTTGTATTGAGCTAAAATATTTTCGTTATCGGATGTATCAGTCTTTTCAACCGACAAGGTAATATTATCCGATATTTTTCCGACTACTGAAATACCGCTTTCGCTGTCCGTCAGCGTATATCCGTCCTGCGGAACAGTCAGGAACAGCAAGTAAGTATTTTGGGCATAGGTCTGAGCCGCTGTGTCCTTATAACCGAAAACGGTTAAATCTTTGCAACCGTAAAAAGCGTTACTGCCTATTGTAACAACGCTTGCAGGAATTGTAATTTCATTTAAATTTGTACATCCTTCAAACGCATTCTCCCCTATTTCAGTAACGCCGTCGGGAATCGTCATGCTTATTAAACCCTCGCAATACTGAAAAGCTTTGCTTCCTATGCTTGTTACGTTGTCGGGAATTGTCAGATTAATTAATTTATTACAAAACTGAAACACCTGGGTGCCTATTCTCGTTACGCTGTCCGGGATTGTAACCTTGGTAAGATTTGGATATATACTAAAAAAGTGGACAAGTATGATAAAATAGAAGACAAACAAAGGAGGAATAAAAATGCCAGGAAAGAAAAACAATAAATACAGCAGTGAATTCAAGCAAACAATCGTAAATTTATACCATTCCGGTAAGTCATACTCACAAATTCATCAGGAGTATAAAATATAAGATACTCAGAGCGTGTCACGAATATGTCCGTACTGTTTGCGGTAACGTATATATCAATAATGATAATCTGTATCAGAATTTAAGGAAAGTAGCATTGCTGTACTCGCAACAGCCGAATGACAAGCCTCTTGAAGAAGCAGTCACGGACATTGCAAAATAACTGAATATTTCAGAAAATACAGTTCATAAGTGCATTATTTCTTCGACTCAATTCAAGCAAAACAACAATCTTGATATTCACAATAAAGATAATGAAAATTATTCCAGTTCTTCAACCGCTGATACTGAGATAGATACTCTCTCCCCCGAAGAGATATATTTAAAAAACGAACAGAGAGAAAAGTTATAGACAGCTTTGAGTAAACTCAGACCACAGGATTTAAGGCTGATTGAGTTAGTCTTTGGTATCTATCCCAACTGCCTGAAAAGCAAGGAGAAAATATCAATCCGTGAAGCATCATTGAGAGTCGGTATGACAGCCGAAGGCGCAGAAAAGAGATTGAAGAAAATTCTAAAGCGATTAAAAGAAGTTTTAGAATAATAAGGGTACGAACCACACTTCGATTCACGCCCCTTGCTTTGTTATTTTTTGTGAAATTTATAGCGTTTTAATTTTCAAATTAATTGCTATATTTTTGTTTTGGTGGTAAAATAAAATACATATTGATATTAGTAATTACGGTGATGAAAATGATTAGAGAAATCAAGACAAACGAATTGAACAAATTGCTTGAATTATATACACATCTGCACGAGCTTGGCGTTCCTGAACACAGCGAAAACTTGGAGAAAACATGGAACGCAATTTGCAACGATGAAAATCATCATATTATCGTCTGCGAGGTTGACGGCAAAATTGTTTCTTCCTGCGTGTGCGTGATAATTCCAAATCTTACAAGAAATATCCGTCCCTATGCTTTTATAGAAAATGTGGTTACTAACGCTGATTACAGAGGTAAAGGCTACGCAACAGCCTGCCTGAATTATGCAAAGGAGCTTGCACAGAAAGCGGATTGCTACAAAATGATGTTGCTCACAGGCACTAAAAACGAAAGTACACTTAACTTCTATAAAAGAGCAGGCTACAATTCAGAAGACAAAACTGCATTTATTCAATGGTTATAGGGGTGATATTTTGAAAATAGAGTACAGACAAGCAACGAATACCGATAGTGAAGCTATTGCCTTATTAGCTGTTCAGATGTGGATAAGCCATACAGTAGAAGATTTGTCAAATGGTTTTTCTTCGTTAATGAAGAGCGATAATAATGCTTTATTCCTGTTGATTATTAACGGAACTATAGAAGGGTTTGCACAATGCGGATTAAGGCACGATTATGTAGAAGGCACAAACAGCAGTCCGGTAGGATATTTAGAAGGAATTTTTGTACAAGAAGAATATCGAAAACAAGGCTTTGCAAAACAGCTTCTAAACTACTGTGAGAAGTGGGCAAAAGAAAAAGGTTGCAGTGAATTTGCCAGTGACTGTGAACTCGATAATGAAATCAGTCGGCAATTTCATATAGATTTAGGCTTTGACGAAGTAAATAGAATAATCTGCTTTGCAAAGAAAATATGATGAGGAAAGCCTCTTTGTTTGATATGATATAAACAAGCCTTGATAGGTGAGCACCTCTGTAACCACGCTGCTCGTTGATACAATGCACGGCGTTTTATGTCCCGATTCACATCAGACTTTATTCTCTACAATCCAATTATAGCCAAAATACTGCTTGGATTTTTCAGCGGCTTTTTTTATTCTGTTGCAAATTTTGCTTTTTGTTTTATCGTCGAATAAATCTCCAACGCTTAATTGGTCCGCTATCACCCAATCTGCCGCCCTGCTGTATGAAACAAATTCCATCTTCACATTGCCACTTTCAGCCGTTATCAACTTTTTAATCTTGGGTTTATCATTTTCCGACTTATATTCAGGGAAAGGACATTCTTTGACAACTTCATTTACCGAATTTTCGTAAACTTCTTTTAAATATATTGCGTCCTCAAGTGAATTGTGATTTTGAATTATACTTTCACCACGATAGTATTCAACAAGCTTTTTCAACGCTATTGAACGGTTTATTCCGAAATGCTCTCTGATTGAAACTGAATAATCTTTTAAATTGCTTTTTATCAGGCTTAATCCGCACTGTCCGTAAAAGTCTGTAATATTATGCTTTAAAGTGGATTTAATAAATCCATCATCGCAATCACCGTAACAGAAAAACTCCAGCTTTTCCGTTTTATCCACCCATTTGTAAAATTCCGAAAATACCTTATCGGCACTTGGCGCACAGTCAAGCTCTTCATATGTAATTCCCGTCAGTGTTGTAATGAAATCCGTTATTTTTTTAGCCTTTTTCGGCTGAACGAGTGAATAAAACTTTTCGCCGTTTTCGCTGACGCACCCCACCGATATTATTTCATTTGAAAACTGCATTGCCTCAAAATCTATAAAATATTTCATACCGTCTTTCCCTCTTAATTATTATACTCTAATTATGCATCTGTTTGTTATAACTGTCAATAAATAAATTAACTAAACGGTGCGTTTATTGTGTAAAGCTGGAATTTGCTATATAATCCAAGCAAAGGAGGTGAACTAAATGGATAACGTAAAAATAGGTCAGCTTATTCTGAAACTGCGCAAGGAAAACAATATGACCCAGCTACGGCTTGCCGATTTGGTACTGCACACGCCACGGATTATTTTATCAGAACCTATGAAAACAGCACTCTCAATTAAGAGGGTGCTGTTTTTTACGTTGCCATTTTCTCTCGGATAATTGCGAGAATTTTCTTTTCACGTCTGCTGACCTGTACCTGCGTCATATTCAGGATTTTTGCCGTCTGTGTCTGCGTTTTGCTCTGATAGTAGCGCAGTTTTATAATCTCTTTGTCACGGCTTTCAAGGTGCTCAATCGACTGTTCAAGGCTAAGTCTTTCCGAAATTTCGTACTGAATATCGTCAACAGGCACATCAAGCTGTGGGTTGCCGTCCTCGTCATATTCGGCAGTCAGCGACAGCGGATTTTTCACGCTGTTGAGTGCGTCAACAATCTTTTCGGGCGAGGTGCCGAGCTTTTGCGCAAGCTGTGAAACGGTCAGCTCACAACCGTTTTTCAGCTTGTTTTCGTTGTTGATTTTTGCTATTGAAACGGCAAGCTCTTTCAGCGTTCTGCTGACCTTGACCGTTCCTCCGTCACGAAAAAGCCGCTTTATCTCCCCCATTATTACGGGAAATGCGTAGGTTGAAAAGGCACAGTTTCGACTTTCATCAAAGTTGTTGATTGCCTTTGCAAGCCCAAGACAGCCTGCCGAATAAAGTTCCTCATATTCAATGCCCTTGCCTGTAAAACGCTTGCAGCAGGCGTGGACAAGACCGAGATTGTTTTCAGCTGTTTTATTTTTATCGGTCATTTTCTGCACCGAAGGTCTTTTCAAGCGTGACGGTCGTGCCCTTGCCGGGCTCGGATTTTACCCTCACCTTGTCGCAAAAGCTCTGCATAACGGCAAAGCCGAGTCCTGCACGTTCTTCCTCAGGCGCAGTTGTGAAAAGCGGCTCCATTGCCTTTTCAACGTCGTCAATGCCACATCCCTTGTCACGTATTCTGATTGTCAGCTTGTTATTATCGGTTATTCTGCCCTTTATGTAAATCGTGCCGCCGCTCTTTCGGTAGCCGTGAACAATGCAGTTTGTCACAGCCTCGGAAACGGCGGTTTTTATGTCGCTGAGTTCATTGACCGTCGGGTCAAGGTTCATCACAAAAGCCGCAACAATGCTCCTTGCAAGCGACTCGTTACAGCTTTTTGACGGAAAGCTGACGCTTATTTCATTTACAATATTCATCTTAACACCCCCAACGCTTCAAGTCCCGACATTGCGAAAATTCTGTAGAGCCTGTCGGGAACATTTACAACTCGCAATGCTCCGCCGATTAATTTCATCTGCCTGTAACGTCCCATAACAAGTCCGACTCCCGACGAGTCCATAAACGATACCGCCGAAAAATCAAGGTTGAGCAATTTAGGTTTGAGCGACTGCGCCGCACCGTCAATACGACCACGGATTTTTGCGGCTGAATCGTGGTCGATTTCTCCGTCTATGTACGCAGTCAGAATATTGTTTTTGTATTCCGTTCTTAACATTTTATCCTTCCTTTATTAATAAAAAACTCCATACTTATAATAATTAGTATGGAGTGAAAAATTTGTTTTATTCTGTTGTATGAAAATATTTTTCTGTGTTTACTGAACCTTGTCTAAAATATACGGGCGGATTTCTCCTGCAAGGTAAAGCGAGCCGCAGATTAATACTGCTCCGCCGTTTTTCTTTGCATCTTCAAATGCACTGTCAAACGCTTTTTCGGCACTGTCAAATGACGTTATGTTTTTAAAGTAACCCTTGCATTTCTCTGCAAGCTCCTCTGACGAAATCGCCCTCGGATTGTCAACGGGAACGGTGTACACGCTTTCAAAACCGCCGTCAAGAAGTTTTATTGAGCTGTCAATGTCCTTGTCGGCTAACATTCCCATAACGCAGGTTATTCTTTCACCGTCAAGGAATTTTCTGACCGAATTTTTTAGCGCCTCAATACCGTTCGGATTGTGTGCACCGTCCAGAATCACAACAGGATTTTTGCTTAAAAGCTCAAACCTTGCAGGATTTACCGCCTTTGCAAAGCCCTCTGAAATATCGTCATCTGTAATATTGAGAAGTCCTCTCTGCCTTACGCTTTCAATTGCGGCAAGCGCTGTTTTTGCGTTTTCAAGCTGATGATTTCCTGCAAGGTTAAGGTGAATTTTTTTGCCGTTGTATTCAAAATCACTGCCCTCAAGCGTTTCGGAAGTCACATCAATATTAACGCTCTCGCTCTTCATAAGGGGAACATTCAGCTTTTCAGCCGTCTGCTCAATTACGCTCATAGCTTCTGCAACCTGCCTTGACGTTACGGCAAGAGAATCTGACTTGATTATTCCGCACTTCTGATAAGCTATTTTTTCGATTGTATCGCCTAAAATTGCGGTGTGGTCAAGTCCGATTGTCGTGATAACGGAGCAAAGCGGAGGTTTGATGACATTTGTACAGTCAAGCAATCCTCCCATTCCAGTTTCAAGCACGACAACGTCGCAGTTTTCGTTTGCGTGAATGTAAAATTCAAGCGCATTCACATACTCAAACTCGGTGATTATTATGCCCTCGCTCTGCAATTTTTCAATCAGCGGAAATGTTTCTTCAACTGCATTTGCAAGCATTTCCTTGCTTATCATCTCATTGTTAATCTGTATTCTCTCACGAAAATCGGTGATGTACGGTGAAATAAAAAGTCCTGTTTTATAGCCTGCCGCAACAAGCGTTGACGAAAGCATTGCGCAAGTTGAGCCTTTGCCGTTTGTTCCTGCGACATGGATATATTTCAGCTTATTCTGCGGATTGCCCATTCTGTCAAGCAGAGTTAAAATTCTGTCAAGTCCCGGACGTGAACCGAAGCTCAACAGCGAATGTATTTTTTCAAGCGCATTTTCGTAGGTCATTACAACAGCTCCCTGTAGATTTCGTTCTTCTTAAAGCCTGTAATTGCCGCCGCCTGTTTTGCCGCTTCTGTAGGCTTTTCACCTTTTTCTATCAGCTTTTTTGCCGTTTCAACTGCATATTCAAGCGTAAGCTCCTGTTCATCGGTTGCTTTATGCGCACCCTCAAGCACAAGCACAAATTCGCCCTTTAAGCTGCCGTCGGCGTAATTTTCAGCGGCGTATTTTGTGGTTGTGCGGATAACCTCCTCGTGGAGCTTTGTCAGTTCACGCACGATTGACAGTTTTCTCTCGCCGAAATTTGCATACAAATCACGCAGGGTTTGCGGCAGCTTGTGCGGCGCTTCGTAGAAAATCATCGTCCTGTGCTCGTTTTTAAGGCTCTGCAAGTGCTCGTTACGGCTCTTTTTATTCACGCTTAAAAAGCCTTCAAACGTAAATCTGCCAGTTTCAAGCCCCGATACTGCAAGGGCGGAAATTACGGCGCTCGGGCCGGGAATTACAACGGTCTTTATTCCACGTTCCTCGCAAAGCTTGATTAAATCCTCACCCGGGTCGGAAATGCACGGCATTCCTGCATCAGTCACGATTGCGCAGTTTTCGCCCTGCTCAATTCTGTTGCAGATAATCTCCCCACGCTCACGCTTATTATGCTCAAAATAGCTCACCATAGGCTTTTTTATACCAAAATGGTTTAAGAGCTTCAGCGTAACTCTCGTGTCCTCTGCGGCGATAAAATCAACGCTTTCAAGCGTCTGCACCGCTCTGGGGGACAAATCGGAAAGGTTGCCTATCGGCGTTCCCGTAACGTATAAAATTCCACTCATATTATCACTTCTTATCTTCAAAAGGCGTTTTGTAACAGCCGTAAATTTTCATCATTTCTTCGGAGAATTCTCCGTTTTCGTTCTCAATAAAGAGGGTTGGAAGTACATTTAAAAATCCCCTCTTGCCCCCTCGTCTGCCCTCAAGTAAAAAGAGCTTCGGTGCTTTGCTCGCTCTCTGCTGAACAAAGCGAAGGGTTTTCGGCTCTATTGAGAATCTGCGCATTGACTCCATAACATCTGCAAGACGTTCGGGGCGCTGGCAGATGCAGAAGCTTCCGCCGAACTGCAAAAGCTTTGATGCACTAAAGCAGATGTCGTCAAGCGTACATTCGGTTTCGTGACGTGCAATCTGCTTTGCATTTTCGGGATTTGTAATTCCTCCGCCGCCGATTTTGTAGGGAGGGTTGCATACCACAAGGTCGTAGCACCCGAAGGGAAGTATCCTCTTAAGCTCCTTTAAATCGGCGTTTACAATATTTATTTTATCGCCGAGGTTGTTGTATTCAACGCTTTTCTGCGCAAGGGCGCAGGCATCACGCTGAATTTCAACGGCGTCAATTTCAAGATTTCTATTGTGTCTAAGCCACAAAAGCGGAATTGTTCCGCAGCCTGTTCCAAGCTCTGCGCACTTTTTCCTGCCCTTTGGCAAAGAAAAATCTGCAAGCAGAATTGTATCGGTTGAAAAGTGGTAGCTGTCGGACACATATATTTCAATTCCGTTTCCGAGCGGTTCAAGGTGAATGTTGTTCATAGTATATCCCTTTTGATTTTGTATTTTTCAGTAAACTGTAATTTAGTTCAATTCCGCATTAAATTATAATTATAATTTCACAGAGAAAAACGGCAAGGTAAATTCCTTGCCGTTTGAATTTCAGATAAGCTATTACTCAGCCTGAGGAGCACCTACCGGGCAAACATCAGCACAAGAACCGCAATCTGCGCATGCATCAGCGTCGATAACGTACTTGCCGTCACCCTCTGAAATAGCAGAACACGGACAAGCGTCTGCGCAAGCACCGCAAGCGATGCAATCATCACTAATTACATATGCCATAGGGAGAACACCTCCTTAAAAGATTTCAAGTATATTGTATCACATATTTTGCAAAATGCAATTGTTTTGGGAATATTTTTAAGAATTTTACAAATAATATAAAATTTATTGACGAATAATGCCGCTGATTTTGGATTATTCAAGTCCCTTCAGTTCTTCAAGCTCTTTCTTATTAACCTTGATATAGCCGTCCTTTACAAGCTTGCACTGCTTAACCGTAAAGGTTTTCGGAGCAACGTCGTCGGGAGTATTGTTGAGCTTTACCTTCAGAGTTCTTGCAATCAGATTGTTTTCAACAACAAGTCCTCTGCCTTCGGGAGTGTTTACAATTGCGCCGACCTTTGGAGTTCTTTTGAGCAAATCGGTGTATGCCTCCTGCTCGTATTTAAGACAGCACATAAGTCTGCCGCACGTTCCCGAAATTTTGACGGGAGAAAGCGACAAGCCCTGCTCCTTTGCCATTTTGATTGAAACAGGCTGAAATTCGCCCATATAGCTTGCACAGCAAAACGGCTTTCCGCAGATGCCAAGACCGCCGAGCATTTTGGCTTCATCTCTTACGCCAATCTGACGAAGCTCAATTCTCGTTCTGAAAACGGACGCTAAGTCCTTTACAAGCGCACGGAAATCAACACGTCCGTCAGCCGTAAAGTAGAACAGAATTTTGCTGTTGTCAAAGGTATATTCAACGTTTACAAGCTTCATTTCAAGCTTGTGATTTGCAATTTTCTGCTCGCAGATTTTGTAAGCTTCCTTTTCTTTGAGCTTGTTTTCCGCAAGGTGATTAAGGTCGTCTTCATTTGCAATTCTAATAAGCGGCTTGAGCGGATGAGCAAGCTCTGTTTCATCAATCGTCTTGTTCGCAGTGGCAACCTCGCCGCATTCAAGTCCTCTTGCGGTTTCAACGATTACCATATCTCCCTTGTTAAGTTTATTGTCAAGCGGGTCAAAGTAGTACACCTTGCCGACCTCTTTAAATCTTACTCCGATTACCTCTGCCATGAAATCCTCCTGTATTCTCCGCACAACCAAGTTGTGAGAAGGTTTATGTTAATGTTCTGTTTTATTTTTATTGCCGAGTTGTCTGTCAGCCCAATCATTTCGATGATTTTTCCCTTTGTAAATCGTGTGGCAAGCTCCCTGCCGAGCTTTTCGTTAAACACAGCCTTTGTACCGATTGAAAGTGCAAGACCGTCACGCAGAATCATTCGCACTGTACTGAGTGTTTCGTCGGCGTTTTCCTTGTCGGAAAGTACATTCAGCGAAAGGAGCAAATCGTATTCACGTGATGATATTATTCCCCTTACGATTTTTTCCGCATACTCAAGCGCCTTTTCGCTGATTCTGACTTCATTTTTCAGCCTTACTACAGTACAGCGTGAAAGTATTGTTACAAGCAACTTTTGAGCACTTTCGCACAGCAGAATAAAATACACATTCTGCGGCGGCTCTTCAAGCAGCTTTAAAAATGAATTCTGCGCAATATCCGTCAGCCTGTTGTCGGCTTCCTCAAAGACGTAAACCTTTGCGTTTGCCTCGTTCGGGAGGATATATGAATCCTTTATAATGTTTCGCATCTGCTCGATTGAATAGGTCTTTGACTTATTCTCGGGACGGGGGTAGCTTATGTCGGCGTGTCCTTTTATTTCAGCCTTGTGGCACTGTTCGCATGCCTTACAGGGCTTGTTGTCGCTTGTGCAGACAGCGTACATTGAAAGAAACTTTGCCGCTTCGAGCGCACTTTCTTTGTTCTTGCTTTCTATTATAATTGCGTGAGGTATTCTGCCGTGATTGTCAAGCGCAAAGAGAGCCGCTTTTACGCTCTCGTCAAAATCAAATCCGCTGAAATTCATAGCACACCTCCTGCAAATAATAATTATATCATTAATTTTAATATTTTTCCATATATATACTAAATCTTATAGAAAACTATAATAAGATTTTTGAGCAGATTTTTTGTCAGGCAAGCAAGATTCCGCAGGAAGGCTGACGCCTTACGAGGACAGATTGTGAAGCTTGGCAGAAAATATGCCAAAAAGATATTTAGTTTTTAATTAGATTTAGTATTAATTTATGGCAACTGTATTTGTTACGATTTCGCCCTTGTCGGTTATGTCAATGTAGCCGTAGCTTGCCATATAGCCACTGCACGAGCCGGGATTCATAACATAAAGTCCGTCCTCGTAATAGGTCATTGCGTTGTGCGTATGACCGAAAAGCAGAATGTCTGCCTTTTCCTCCCTTGCGGCGCACATAATTGTGTAAAGTCCGACCTTTGCATTGTAAAGATGTCCGTGGGTAATGAAAATCCTTTTGCCGCAAACGCTTAAAATTTCCTTTGAAAGAAGGCTGCTGCACCAATCACAGTTGCCCCTTACCCCGACAATCATCTTATCCTTTATCGTATCCTTTAAATACTGCACCTGTTCGTCACCGTCGCCGCAATGGACGATTATCTCGGCACTCGGCTGTGCGTTGACAGCTTTCATAAGTGTTCTTAAATCTCCGTGAGTGTCGGAAACAACTAAAATACGCATTTGCAAAACTCCGTTCTAAAAATGTATTTAAAGCATAGAATATAGCGAGGTGTTTATATGAAAGATAAAAATTTAGATAAGCTGATTTCAAGCCTCTCAAAACAGCTTGGCGTTTCTGAAAATCAGATAAAAAACGCAGCTCAAACGGGCGATGTCAACAATATGCTAAAAAACGCCGACTCAAATCAGACGGATAAAATCAAGTCTGTTCTCAATGACCCTGAAAAAACAAAAGAAATACTAAACAGTCCGCAGGCACAGGCGCTAATCAAACTGCTCGGCGGCGATAATAAAAATTAACAATCGCATCGGGAAAGGGTGTGAAAAATCAAAATGTCGGAAATACAAGATAAAATCAATCAGATTTTAAGCAATCCAGAAGCACTCCGGCAGGTGCAGAGCCTTGGCGAGCAGTTAGGTCTTGCAAACGCAAATCCCGAACCGCCAAAGCCGAAGCCTGTTCAGCCTGATATTATGGGTGATGATATATTAAGAACCGTCACACGCCTTGCTCCCGTTATGAACTCGGTTAAGCGTGACGACGACACAACACGTCTTTTAAATTCACTTCGTCCGTTTTTAAACCGTGAAAAGCAGGAAAAGCTTGACCGAGCCGAAAAGATGATTAAATTCATCAGGATAATTCCGCTTTTAAAGGATAACGGACTTTTCTAAAGTGTGGTGATACTTAATTGGAAATGAGGGGGTGAATATATGCCGAGCTTTGAAGAAGAAGCCTTTGCAAGAGCGCAACAGATGAACAAACGCCAGCCGTTCTACAGCAATAATCAGCAGAATCAGAAATCAATCCCGAAACAGGAACAGCCGCCTAAAAAGGAGCAAAAGCCTGTTCCCGAAAAGCCACCCGAGCAGAAAATGCAGAACGGCAGCAATAACAGCAGCTTACTTGATATGCTGTTCAAGAACAAGGAACAAAGTCTGATTTTACTTCTGCTTGTCCTGCTTATGGACGAAAATGCAGACCCTACTTTACTGCTTGCCCTCGTCTATCTGCTTATCTGATTTGTCCGTTACCTCTGATTATGAACTTACTGCTTGTAAGCTCGTTCAGTCCCATAGGACCTCTTGCGTGGAGCTTTTGAGTTGAAATTCCGATTTCTGCACCGAGTCCGAACTCTCCTCCGTCGGTAAAGCGTGTTGAAGCATTTACATAAACAGCCGCAGAATCAACGCAGGCGGTGAATTTGTTTGCACTCTCGTAGTCGCTTGTGATTATGCTTTCGCTGTGACCTGTGCTGTATTTTGCAATGTGCGCAAGTGCGTCGTCAAGGCTGTCAACAACCTTTACCGCAAGAATGTAGTCGAGGAACTCAACTGCATAGTCGTTTTCCGTTGTGGGAACAACGCTGTCGCCGAGGATTGCTTTTGTCCTCTCACAGCCTCGGATTTCAACATTCATCTTATCAAGCTCTGCCTTGATTTCGGGCAGGGCTTTTTCGGCTATGTCCTTATGAACAATCACAGTTTCAATTGCGTTGCAGACGGAAGGACGTGAGGTTTTTGCATTGAAAATAATGCTCTTTGCCATATCAACGTCAGCGCTTTTGTCAACATAAACGTGGCAGTTGCCTACGCCCGTTTCAATTACAGGCACCTTTGCGTTCTCGACAACGCTTTTGATAAGCCCTGCACCGCCTCTGGGAATGAGCACGTCAAGGTAATCGGAAAGCTGCATAAGCTCCGTTGCGCTCTGACGTGTTGTGTCCTCAACGAGTGAAACGCAGTCTCGGGGCAAGCCTGCACCCTCGATTGCATCACGCATAATTTCTGCAATTGCCTTGTTGGAGTTGATTGCCTCCTTGCCGCCACGCAGAATTACCGCACTGCCTGCCTTAAGGCAAAGCGCCGCCGCATCTGAAGTAACATTCGGACGAGCCTCAAAGATGATTCCGATAACGCCCATAGGAACGGTAACCTTTTCAATCTGCAAGCCGTTTTTGAGCGTTCTGCCGTCAAGCACTCTGCCGACAGGGTCTGCAAGTGAAGCTACCTCGCTCACACCGTCAGCCATTCCGTTAATTCTCTCTTCGGTAAGCTGTAATCTATCAAGCAACGACTTTGTAAGTCCTGCATTTTTGCCGTTTTCTATATCAATATCGTTTGCTTTTATGATTTTATCTGCATTTTCACGCAGAGCCTTTGCAATTGCGTTTAATGCCTCGTCCTTTTTTGAGCCTGCGGTCATAAGAAAGCGTGAGGCATCCTTTGCCTTTGCGCCCATAATTTCAAGCTGAGTCATAGTCATTCTCCTTTTACTGCCTTGCAAGGAACATTGTTCCGATGTTGTTTCCGTCAAAAATTTCATAGAGATTTTCGGGGTTTGAGCCGTTGATAACGTGCACCTCAACTCCACGCTTTGTTGCGTAATCAGCCGCCTGTAGTTTTGTTATCATTCCGCCTGTTCCACGGTTTGAGCCTGTTCCTGCCGCCATTGACAGAATTTCCTGATTTATTCTATCGACAACATCAATTTTCACCGCATCTGGATTTGTGCGTGGATTTGAGTCGTACAGACCGTCAATGTCGGTGAGGATAATCAGCCTGTCAGCTCCCACAAGTCCTGCAACAATTGCCGAAAGCATATCGTTATCGCCGAAGTTGTTGCCCTCAAGCTCATCAATAGCCACCGTGTCGTTTTCGTTGATTACGGGGATAATGTTCATTTTCAGAAGCTCGTCAATTGTATTGATTACGTTCTGACGTTTCTGGTCGGTTTCAACAGCATAACGTGTGAGCAGAATCTGCGCCACCGAGTGGTTGTACTCGCCGAACAGCTTGTCGTACATAAACATAAGCTCGCACTGACCGATAGCCGCAAGAGCCTGCTTTTTCTTGGTTTCGCTCGGACGTGACTGGAGTCCTGTTTTTCCCATTCCTACGCCGATTGCACCCGAGGACACGAGCATAATCTGCTCTCCCCTGTTCTGCAAATCCGACATAACCTTGCAAAGGCTCTCAATTCTGCGGTAATTTATCTTTCCGTTCTCGTATGTAAGGGTGGACGTGCCGACCTTTACAACCGTACGTTTATTTTCCATTTCAGACACCTGTTTCTGTTTTGCATTATTAATTTATTATATCACACCGTGCCTTGTAATTACAACACTTTAATTTAATATTGTGGTAAAACTTGTGTGAATACGAAAAAGTATATTGTTCAGATAAAAAAGAGATGCTCAGTTTTTGAACATCTCTTTTTGTTTTATTCTATATTGGAATAATAATTGTAAACACCGTCGGCAATTGCATTTGCAATTTTGTCGGTATTATTGATTATCCAGTCTGCACCCTCCTCGGTGTCGTGAAACTCACATTCAAGGTAAACCGTAAGTGCATTCGGAGTGAAAACCTCGTACAAATCAGGCTTATATTCAATCCTGTCATCATCACCGGGGCTGATTTTACCGAGCGTATCAAGGAAAGCTTCAGCCGCAGTCTGCTCGTCCGAACCGTAAACATAAACGTGCGTACCGCCGGTATACTCTCCGTTGAGGGCGTTTGTATGTATCGGGATGTGCATATCTGCGTGAAAAGCGTTGCTCTCGTCACATCTGCTTTTAAGCGTTGCGCCCGACTGACCTACCATTACGGTAAAGCCGAGCTTTTTAAGCTTTTCGGCAGTTTTCTGCGCAATCAGGTCGCACTGCTCCATTTCGCTTGTGTCGCCGACTGCATAGTAATTTGCATATTGATTTGACGGACTTAAATATATCCTGATGTGAGAAAATCTGCTTTCTTCCTTGTCAAAGCTCGACACTGCCGCCGTTGAAAGCGAAAGTACCAAAAGTGATACAAGGCAAACGAACAACAGCTTTTTCTTGTCAAGGTTTTTGAAAAATTGCATTATTTCTTGTCAGCCTGCGCAGGAATATCGCTTGTGCAGTGGGGGCATTTTGTTGCCTTGATGTCTATTTCACTACAGCAGAACGGGCATTTCTTTGTTGTAGGTTCAGGCTTTTTCTCGGGCTTTCTGCCAATTGACATAACCTTGTTTACAAGCTTTACAATGAGGAAAATAATGAACGCCATAATCAGGAAGTTGATAATAGCCGTTATGAATTTTCCGTAGCAGATTGTTGCGCCGTTAATTGTAAACGAAAGCTGGTCAAAGTTCATTCCGCCGAAGATACCGAGAATCGGCGAGATAATGTCGCTTGTAAGTGAAGTAACGATTGCCTGAAATGCTGCACCGATGATTACGCCGACTGCAAGGTCAAGCACGTTGCCGCGCATTACGAATTCCTTGAATTCAGAAAAAAACTTTTTCATTTTGTAAACCCCTTTTATTTATAAATTTTTCATTTACCTGCGGACACGGCACGCCGTGTCCCTACGAAATCAGGCAGAACTTTTTATTATAATACTGCTTTATGGAACACCTTTTTGCCCTTTTTAATGATTACGTATCCCTTTTCAAAGGCAGAAACGGGAACGCTTGCGTAAACGTCTGTTACCTTTTCATCATCAAGCGAAATACCGCCCTGCTGAATAAGACGTCTGCCCTCACCGTTTGACGGAATGAGCGAGCATTTCTTGAGCAAATCGAGGATTGCAATTGCGCCGTCTGTAAAGTCGCTCTCTGTAAGCTCGGTTGACGGCATATTGTTTGTATCGGTCTTACTGCCGAAGAGCGCTCTTGCCGCCTCCTGAGCCTTGTCTGCCTCCTCCTTGCCGTGAACAAGCTCTGTAAGCTCATAAGCGAGAACTTCCTTTGCCTTGTTTATCTCACTGCCCTCGAGCTTTGCGAGTTCGTCAATCTGTTCAAGCGGCAGGAATGTAAGCATTTTAAGGCACTTTACAACGTCGCCGTCGTCCACGTTTCTCCAGTACTGGTAGAAATCGTAGGGGCTTGTCTTTTCGGGTGAAAGCCATACTGCGCCCGACTGCGTTTTGCCCATCTTCTTGCCCTCGGAATTGAGCAGAAGATTGATTGTCATTGCGTATGCGTCCTTGCCGAGCTTACGTCTGATAAGCTCCGTACCGCCGAGCATATTGCTCCACTGGTCGTCGCCGCCGAACTGCATATTGCAGCCGTAGTGCTGGAAGAGGTAGTAGAAGTCATAGCTCTGCATGATCAT
>DPHV01000031.1:0-138984 GCA_003521625.1 Ruminococcus sp. | reverse complement strand
AACTGCATATTACAGCCGTATCTCTGATAGAGAGCGTAGAAATCGTACGACTGCATAATCATATAGTTAAACTCAAGGAAGCTCAAGCCCTTTTCCATTCTCTGCTTGTAGCACTCGGCAGTCAGCATTCTGTTTACGCTGAAATGTGCGCCGACATCACGCAGAACGTCAACGTAGTTGAGGTCAAGAAGCCAGTCTGCATTATTAACAAGCAGAGCCTTATCGTCGGAAAAGTCGATAAAACGGCTCATCTGCTTTTTAAAGCACTCAACATTGTGCTCAATTGTTTCCTTTGTCATCATCTGGCGCATATCGGTTCTGCCCGAGGGGTCGCCTATCATTGCAGTACCGCCGCCGATAAGTGCAATCGGCTTGTTGCCTGCCATCTGGAGTCTTTTCATAAGGCAAAGAGCCATAAAGTGACCAACGTGCAGACTGTCGGCAGTCGGGTCAAAGCCAATGTAGAATACTGCTTTTCCGCTGTTTACAAGCTCTCTGATTTCCTCCTCGTCTGTTACCTGTGCAATAAGTCCTCTTGCAACAAGCTCTTCATATACTCCCATTTTCAACAAATCCTTTCATTTTCTGATGATAATAGTATATTATTAAATCAAGTCAAGGTCAAGGAACAATTTTAATTTTTCTTTCTGCGTCTGTATTTTGCGTACTTGTCCTTGCTGTTTTTCTTTTTGCCGTAATTTTTTGTGCTGTCTTTTCTGTAGCCGCCTGCGGTTTGTCCTGCAAGCGGAGTTACAAGGCACTTTTTGTCATTTCCTATTAAATCCCTGCGGCCTGCTTTGATTAACGCCTTGATTACAAGCGGCTTGTTTTCGGGAATGAAATACTGCAACAGCGCCCTCTGCATTGCTTTTTCGCTCTCCGACTTCGGAACATACACCTCTTTAAGCGTGTACGGGTCAAGTTCTGTATAGAACATTGCCGTTGAAATTGTGCCGGGCGTGGGGTAAAAATCCTGAACCTGCTTTGGGTGGATTCCCTCACGCTTGCAGAAAAGTGCAAGCTCTACTGCGTCCTTCAGCGTTGAGCCGGGGTGCGAGCTCATAAGATACGGCACAACATACTGGTCTTTATTTGCCTTGTCTGTGAGCGAATAGAACTTATCGCAGAATTTTTTGTACGCTTCAATGTGCGGCTTGCCCATTCTGTCAAGCACCGCCGCCGAACAATGCTCGGGTGCAACACGGAGTTGACCACTTATGTGGTACTTTACAAGCTCTCTGAAAAACTCGTCGCTTTCGTCCTCAATGAGATAGTCAAAGCGGATTCCGCTTCGGATAAAAACCTTTTTTATGCCGTCAAGGTTACGGAGCTTTCGCAGAATGTCGAGATATTCAGTATGCGACACCTGCATATTCGGGCAGGGAGTAGGTGCAAGACAACGCCTGTCCTTGCAAAGTCCGTACTTTTTCTGCTTTTCGCAGGACGGAAGTCTGAAATTTGCCGTAGGACCGCCAACGTCGCTTATATATCCCTTGAACCTCGGATTGTCAATAAAGCTTTTCGCTTCGTTGATTATGCTTTCTTCGCCCCTCACCGTTACGGCACGTCCCTGATGAAACGCAAGCGAACAGAAGTTACAAGCACCGAAACAACCTCGGTTGTGAGTAATTGAGAACTGTACCTCCTCAATTCCCGGAACACCGCCGAGCTTTTCGTAGCATTTGGGATACCAACGCTCATAAGGCAGAGAATAGATATAGTCAAGCTGTTTTGTGTCAAGCGGCGGCATAGGCGGATTCTGAACAAGAATATAGTCGCCGTGGCGCTGAATCAACGTTTTGCCGCGCACGGCATCAGCCTCTTCAAGCTCTTTGCGAGCCGTAATTGCATAGTCACGCTTGTTTTCCTTTACACGTTCATAGCTTGGAAGTTCGACAACGGACTTCGGAACGTAGTCCTGTGTTCGTATCTTATAGCAAATTCCACGTATGTCGTAAAGCGACTCAACAGGAAATCCCTCTGAAAGCCGTTTTGCAATTTCAATTGTCTGCAACTCACCCATTCCATAGGAAATTATGTCAGCCTTGCTGTCAAAAAGCACAGACGGCATAACCTCGTCACGCCAGTAATCGTAATGTGCAAATCTTCGCAGAGAGGCTTCAAGTCCGCCGATTATAATGGGCGACTCAGGATAAAGCCTGCGCAGAATATTTGAATAGACCGTAACTGCCCTGTCGGGACGTTTTCCGTTTTTGCCGCCTGCGGTGTAGGCATCGTCACTGCGCTTGCGCTTTGCAACAGTGTAGTGAGCGACCATACTGTCAATATTGCCTGCCGAAACGAAAAATCCGAGCCTTGGTCTACCGAACTGCGTAAAATCGGCGTCGCTTTTCCAATTCGGCTGAGCAAGAAAAGCTACCCTGTAACCGCAGTCCTCTAAAAGTCGGGTGATAATGGCGGCACCGAAGGACGGGTGGTCAACGTAGCTGTCACCCGAAACATAGACAAAGTCAATGTAATCCCAGCCGAGTTTTTTAACCTCGTCAGCGTTCATCGGTAAAAATGCCATTATTAATTCCCTTTCATTAATCTTCTCTGTTTTGCAGGGCGTTTCTTCTTTCGAGCCACTCGTTGTAGGTCATAAGCACATCTCGGGGCTTTGAACCTTGATGAGGTCCGACTACGCCGAGCTGTTCCATATCGTCAATCATTCGTCCTGCTCTTGCGTAGCCTACCTTGAGTCTGCGCTGAATAAGTGAGGTTGAAGCCTGTCCTGCGTCAATTACGCACTTTATAGCCTCGTCCATTTTTGAGTCAACGTCAAGTCCGTCATCATCTTCAGAGCTTTCACTCTGCTTTTTGCCTGTGGCAATTTCCTCGGCGGCGATACGCTTGATTTTTTCTTCAATATCTGCGTTATACTGCGCCGAATAGGACTTCTTGATATAGTTTGTTACGCCCTCAATCTCTTCGTCGGAAGCGTAACAGCCCTGAACTCGCATTGGCTTTGGTGCTCCAACGGGCGCAAAGAGCATATCGCCCTTACCGATAAGCTTTTCACCGCCGCCTGTGTCGAGAATTGTACGTGAATCCATATTCGAGCTTACCTTAAGCGAAATTCGGCTCGGTACGTTTGCCTTGATAAGTCCCGTAATTACGTTTACGGTCGGTCGCTGTGTTGCAAGGATAAGGTGCATACCTGCCGCACGTGCCATCTGTGCCAGTCGGCAGATTGAGTCCTCAACCTCACTCGGAGCCGCCATCATAAGGTCGGCAAGCTCGTCAATTGCGATTACAACTCTGCTCATTTTTTCCTTTGCAACGGGCAGTCCGTTTATTTCAAGAACAGGCTGTTTAAGCTCTCCGTTTTCGTCCTCAACAGGCGGATTATTTGAAATATAGTCAAGATTTTTTTCAATAAGAGTATTGTAAGAATCAATGTCCTTACAATCGTACTCCGAGAAGATTTTATACCTCTGGAGCATTTCGTTTACCGCCCACGCAAGTGCGCCTGCCGCCTTTTTAGCGTCGGAAACTACGGGCACAAGCAAGTGCGGAATACCCTTGTACTTTGAAAATTCAACCATTTTTGGGTCGATAAGCAACAGCTTTACCTCATCGGGCGTTGCCTTGAAAAGAATACTCATAAGAATTGAGTTTACGCATACCGACTTACCCGAGCCTGTAGTACCTGCAATAAGCAGATGGGGCATTTTTGCAAGGTCGGTGACAACAATTTCTCCCGAAATATCACGTCCGAGAACAGTGGTAAGCTTGCTCTTGGCGTTTCTGAATTTATCGGAGTCGATAAGCTCACGCATTGAAACCATACTTACAACCTTGTTCGGCACTTCGATTCCGACAGCGGCTTTGCCCGGAATAGGCGCTTCGATACGCACGCCGTTTGCGGCAAGGTTAAGCGCAATATCGTCTGAAAGGTTAGTGATTTTACTGATTTTTACGCCGGGTGCAGGCTGTAACTCGTAACGTGTAACCGAAGGACCTCGGCAGATATTTGTGATTGTTGCGTTTACGCCAAAGCTCTGGAGTGTTTCTATAAGCTTTTTGGAGTTGTTTTGCAGTTCCTCCATAGCGTTTCTGTCGTTGTTATTTGTGTTCGGCTTTAAAAGCTGAACAGGCGGATAGTGGTAGACTTTCTCTTCTTTTACTTCTTCTGAAGAATTATCAGTCTTATAACCGACATTATCAAATTCAGAATTTTCTTCCGCCTTACTATTCTTTTGCTTTTCGTTGTTCTCAACATGTACGGTTTCCGGGTCAGCCTGTTTTGCACCGTCCGACATATGATTAGACGCTTTCTCCTGTGAAATATCCTCTGCAATATCGGCAACCGTTGTCTCTGCATCCTCTCCGAGAGGTTTGCTTGCACGGTTGATAATATTAATCAAATCCTCCGACAAGTCCTTATCAGCGGCATTCTGCTCGTTTGTATCAACATAGTCAATATCGATTCCGCTTTTTACATGACGTTTTTTCCTTTTCTTCTTCGCCTTGGGGTCATCAAGAGGAATATCAATGCCGCTTGATGCGTTGCCGTCTTCTATGTACATAGGTACTTCGCCGTAATCATTTGTCTTCTGACCCCCACGTTCGGCTTCTCTGCGAGCCTTTCTTTCACGAGCGTGCTTTTCGCCTGCCTCACGAACGTGGCTAACTGTTCTTGAAGCCGCCGCCGTAATATCCTTTACGGAAATATTGGCAATGATAAACACAAGCATAACGGTTGCAACAATGCATACGCAAAGTGCCGCCGCCTCACCGCAAAGAAGCGTAAGCGGATAGCCGAGAAGTCCGCCCATAAGTCCGCAACCGAAGGTCATATAAACGCTCGTATCTGCCGACTGGATATACAGCTTGCCAAGACAGGCAAAGAAATTCACGTTATTGAACTCTGCACCGCCTGCAATGTAAATCAGTGCACCGAAAAGAAGTATAATGAGTGAGCTGATTATTATTTTTGCTTTAAAACGGGCAACCTGTTTCTCTTTTTCGGTTATCAGGCAAAGGTAAATCATCAGAATAGGAATTAGAAAAATTCCGAATCCGAACACACCGAAGAAAAAGCTTCTTACGGCTGTCCACACGTTTTCGCCTTTGATAATAATCATCAAAGCAAAAATTACCGCTATTGCACCGTAGATAATTGCCCTTACTCTGGGGCTTAATCCTGTATGTACGGCAGTTTCAGGCTTTTTTGCTCTGCTCCTGCCCTTTTGCGCTTTAGCAGGAGTTTTTGATTTTTTACTTTTGCTTGCTGTCTGCTTTTTTGCCGACAATCAAATCACATCCTGTATATATCTGTTCTGAATCACCAATTAATAGGTGCGCCTGTAAAGAGGTTTACACCGGTATTCATTTCGATAATTGAAATTACAATGAAAGCAATACCTACGATTGCAGTGTAGATTACGAAAATGCTCATTTTGTCGGACTTTAAGAACCACTTAAAGATTACGATTGCAAGGTATCCGACAACGGCTGAGGCGATTACGCCTGCGATTATTACGCCGATTTCTACGTTTATTCCCTCTGGTGACTTTATTGCGTCTATGCCCTCTAAAAGTGCGGCGGCAACAATTGACGGAACGCCGAGAACGAAGGTATAGTCAAGAGCCTTTTGCTTGTTGATTCCTCTCATCTCGCCCACTGCAAGGGTTGAGCCGGAGCGTGAAAGACCGGGGAAAACTGCGGCGGCTACCTGCATAAGACCTACGCATACTGCATCAAGAATTGTGTAGCTTTCTCTGCCGTTTGAGTTTGCTTTGCCTGCAGCCTTGAGGTGCTTGCCGCCCTTTGTTGAATTTCTGCGGTTGCAGATAATTCCGACTGTGAGAAGTGCGCTTGTGACAAGAAGTGAAATTGCAGTTACAAGCAGTATCGGACTTGCTGAAAGAACTTCGGCTAAGTCCTTGATTTTCATAGCCGTTCCGGGAATGGGGATAAAGAGCAGGAACAGCGGAATAAGTCCGATTATCAGCATCATAATGAGATTGCGCTCATAGTTCATCTGACTCCACTTGAACTTGCCTGTGAAAATGTCCTTAATCATTGAGAAAAATTCTTTGATAAGGCTCCAGATAAGCTTGTAATAAAAGGCTATTACGGCAACAAGCGTTCCTACGTGAAGCATTACGTTGAAGAACAGGTTGCCGTCGCCGCTTGTACCTAAAATGTGCTGTGTAATTGCAAGGTGACCGCTGCTTGATACAGGCAGAAACTCCGTAAGTCCCTGAACAATACCCTGAATAATTGCGTCAAAAATTGACATAGTATGTACTCCTTTTTAATTAAAGTTAAATATATATGTATTCGGGCAATGCACCCGAATTTATTGCTTAGCTTTACTGCTTTTTGACCTTGATTTTTTCTTTGGCTCTTTCGGCTCTTTTGACTCCTTTATCATATCGTAAAGAGCGTCAATTGCGTCGGAAACCGTGCCAACGCTGTCAATCAATCCCTCTTCAACAGCCTCTTCACCCTCTAAAATTGTGCCGATGTCCATAACAAGCTCGCCTGTATTGAGCACAAGCTCGTCATATCTTTCCTTGGTAATATCGGAATTTTCGGCGACAAAGGTTGTGATTCTGTCCTGCATACGCTGAAAATACTCAAACGTCTGCGGCACTCCGAGAGTAAGCCCTGTTGTGCGGACAGGGTGAACGGTCATTGAGGCGCTTTTTGCGATAAAGCTCTTTTTAGCCGCTACAGCAAGAGGAATTCCGATTGAGTGACCGCCTCCGAGCACAATTGAAACAGTCGGCTTTTTCATTCCCGAAATCACCTCGGCAATTGCAAGACCAGCCTCAACATCTCCTCCGACTGTGTTGAGCAGAATTAAAAGTCCGTCAATCCTCTCGTCCTCCTCAATGGAAACAAGCAGAGGGATAACGTGCTCGTACTTGGTGGTTTTGTTCTGCTGGGGAAGAATATAGTGGCCTTCAATCTGACCGATAATCGTTAGACAATGTATTATGCTGTCCTTGTGAGAGGTAAGCACCGAGCCTGTTTCGCCAATCTGGTCGGTGTGCTCCTCGCTTATGGGACTGTCGTTTTCAAGCTTTTGCGGGTTATCGTCGGAATTCGGATTTTTTACAAAGTTATCCCTGTTTTTCTTATCCGACTTTGAAGATTTTGATTTTTGTGACATAACTATGCACCTCCGAGAAATATTGTTTCCCGAAAGCTTGCGGTAATTCACATTTTATAAATATATATGCAAAAGCGATATAGAAAATATTATAACATTTTAAGCAATATTTTTCAATGTTTTTATTCTTATATTTCTTAAAAACAATAATTATTTAAAAGAATTATAGTACTATAAGATATAAATATAATAATCGGAGTGATATTTAATTGACATCTGACATAATTATGGGTATTGTCATTGCGATACTCGTGCTTTTATCGGCGTTTTTTTCTGCTACCGAAACGGCGTTTTCGTTTGTAAACAAAATCCGAATCCAGCACAGCGTTGATAACGGCAACAAAAAGGCAAAAAATGCGCTTTATGTTATCGAAAATTTTGACAATGCCCTTACAACAATCCTTATCTGCAACAACATAGTAAACTTGAGCTGTTCGTCAATTGCAACAGTGCTTTGCCTTAATCTTTTCGGAGATATGGGCTCGGCAATTGCAACTGGCGCAACTACTCTTTTAGTTCTGACATTCGGCGAGGTTATTCCGAAGTGCCTTGCAAAGGAACACTGCGACGCTTTTACACTCAAGACAGCAGGCTTGCTGCGTGTGCTTATGTTCATACTAAAGCCGTTTGTGTTTGTGTTTCTAAAACTGAAATCACTTGCACTTAAAATTGCAGGCGGAAGCGAGGACAGTCCGTCGGTTACGGAAAATGAGCTGAAATACATCGTTGAAAGCATTGAAGAAGAGGGCGTGCTTGAGGAAAGCGAGAGCGAAATGGTGCGCTCTGCACTTGACTTTGACGAAAAGACAGCCGAGGAAATCCTCACGCCGAGAGTTGACGTCACCTTCATTAACATCAGCGACAGTCAGGAAAAAATTAAGGATATAATCATCGAGAACAGGTATTCACGCATTCCCGTTTACGAGGAAACTGTTGACCATATTGTAGGAATTCTGCACACAAGAGATTATCTTGAATCGCTTGCAGACGGCAAAGCTCCCGATTTGCGTGACATAATGCAGACTCCTTACTTTGTTTTCAGAACTCAACAGCTCTCGAAGATTTTGAATGCATTTAAGCGCACGAAAATTCACCTTGCAATCGTCACTGACGAATACGGCGGAACGCTCGGTATTGTCACAATGGAGGACTTGCTTGAGGAAATCGTAGGAGAAATCTGGGATGAGGACGAGGAAATTGAGCATAACTACTACAAAATCGGCAAGGATGAATTCCTTGTAAACGGCGACATTGAGATTGACGATTTACTAGCGCTTTTTGATATGGACGAGGACGCAATTGAAAGCGACAGCGTAACGGTCGGCGGATTCATTCTTGAACACGCAGGCACTATCCCCCACAAACGCCAGAGCATTGAGGCTGACGGCTTCAGATTCACCGTTATGGAGGTAAAGGACCAGCGAATTATAAGAGTTGTAGTTAAAAAGCTTGATACGGAAAGTGAAGAACAAACGGAAGAAAAAGCAGAAGAAACGATAAATTAGCCGAGTGCCTCGGCGGGCAAATCGAGCGGAAAAGTCGGTTTGTTTGGAGAAAATTGTAGCCCGAATTTTAAGTTGATATATAGGTAATGTTTAGGGACGCCAGGGATGCCGTCCCCTACGTCAGCATTAGCTATTACTCCAACGCTAAATTATCGTTTAGCTTATAAAAAACAATATAGTCACATAAAAACAGCGACGGCATCAAACCGTCGCTGTTCTTTATGAAAACTATAAGTAAAATGACTGATTATTACTTGTTAAAAATTGACATAATGTCGTAGAATGTATCGTCCTCGTCGTCTGTCCTATCTTTTGTAGAATTTGAAGCAGACTTATCGTCATCTTTTTCAATGATTACGGACTCGTTTTCAAGCTTTTTCTTTGCCATCTGACCGTCGCCGTTAAAGCCTGTTGCGATAACAGTTACGCTCATCTCGTCCTGCATTCTGTCATCGATTACAGCACCCCAGATGATGTTAGCGTCCTCTGAAACCTTATCCTTAATCATTGTTGAAGCAGCGTCGATGTCGTCAAGACTTACATCGGCAGAAGCAGTGATGTTTATGATAACGCCCTTTGCACCGTCGATTGAGGTTTCAAGAAGCGGGCTTGAAACAGCCTTGTCAGCCGCAACTGTAGCCTTGTCCTTACCTGTTGCACTTCCCATACCCATATGAGCGTAGCCTGCGTCCTTCATTACGGAAGTAACGTCTGCAAAGTCGAGGTTTACAAGACCGGGAAGAAGAATGAGGTCGGAAATACTCTGAACACCCTGTCTTAAAACGTCGTCTGCAATTTCAAATGCATTCTGGAGTGTGATGCTTGTATCTGAAACATATTTAAGTCTTTCGTTGGGAACGATGATGAGTGAATCAACGCAGGCAGAAAGCTCTGCAATACCCTGTTCAGCCTGAGTCATTCTTCTCTTGCCCTCGAAAGCAAACGGCTTTGTAACTACGCCTACTGTGAGGATTCCCATATCCTTTGCGATTTTTGCAACAACGGGAGCGGCACCTGTACCTGTTCCGCCGCCCATACCTGCGGTAACGAATACCATATCGGTATCCTTAAGAAGAGCCGCAATTTCGTCCTTGCTTTCCTCTGCGGCACTCTGACCGATTGCGGGCATTGAGCCTGCGCCCTTACCTCTTGTAAGCTTTTCACCAATCTGTACTTTCTGTGAAGCTTTTGAAAGTCTTAAAACGTGCTCATCTGTGTTAATTGCAATAAATTCAACATTCTTAACTTCCATTGCTACCATTCGGTTTACGGCATTTCCGCCGCCGCCGCCGACACCTATAACCTTAATTTTAGGCATATACTCATTTTCCAATTCCAGTTCAAAAGCCATTTTTACGTCCTCCTTAAAATCTTTTAAGTCTGTATAGCGATAAAAATCCATAATATTTTAGAGTACACAATTATAATCTATATTTTATCATACTTTTGCAAAAATATCAATGCTTTTAATATGATTTTCTGCAATAATAATGAAATTTTTTCAGCTATTCGGCATAATATGCTCCGTTGTCGTAATAATTATCCTGATAAGAATTATCTCCTGCATCACCATAAGCGTTGTAATCATTCTGTGCAGAATAGTCAGATGTGCCATCATCTGAATAAGTATTGCTGTCATACGGCTCGCCGTAATTGTTTGTGCCGTTGTCAGCATATCCGCCGTCATAATATGAACCGTCGGAGTATGTATTATCACTCCAGGTGTAGCTGTCGTCATAATACTGATTGCCGTCCGAATAATCGGCAGGTGCTGTGGTAGCCGGTACTGTTGTCGGGGGTGCCGTTTCGGCAGGCTTGTAGCGTGAAACCTTTGTGGTGTTGCAGGAAGAAACGTCAAGCTTTCCTGCAATTGTGCCGGTATTATTCGGGTCAAGCTTTTCGTTGATAATCATCATTGCCGTTCTGATTTTATAGTCAATGTCCTCGGGCAGACCGATATTAATTGTAATTCGCTTGTCGTATTCAAGCGTAATGTTGGCTGTATCGGTAACGTCAAAAGCCGTAATATTCTTTACATCGTTTGCATTAAGGCTTTCGGAAACATCCTCAAGAATATCAGGCACGTTTTCATCGTTGAAAGAAACATAGTCACCTGCTTTCGTGCTCTTGAGCTTGTCGCATTTAAGCTCGGGCAGCTTGTCCTCGTTGCTGTCAATGCTGTCAAGAATACGTCCCTTAGAGCTTATAAGAAGATATTTATCGCCGTTTTTAATTACGTATGACGGTACGGCGTCGGTGATTTTAATTGTGATTGTATCGGGAATTGAGAAGCTGATTTCTGCCTTTTCAACATACGGAAGATTTGCGGAAATATTTTCGGGTGTACTGCTGAACGCTCCGACTATAATATTCTGCTGTAACTCTACTCCGCTGAAAGCTATTATCTGGTCTTCGTAATAATACTTGTCGCCCTCAACTTCGATTTTTTCGGTTTTGAACAACACAGTAAGACTGAGCACTATGCCGATTACAAGCACAGCGGCAAAAATTGAGCTGTAAATTAAAACACGTCTGATTTTCAACTGCTTTTGTGTAATCGGTTTTTTGCGCCTGTGGATTACTTCATTTTCCTGCTGATGAATTTCCTTTGCACGGCGCTCCTGCTTTTGCCTTGCGCCGTATTCGTCTATGTAATAGCCGTCGTCAAAATCCTGCGGTTCGAGGTTTCTTATTCTCTCCTCGCTCTCACGCATATACTTTTCTTCACGGCTGATATTTTCAAATTTAACAGTTTTTCCTGAATTGACAGCCTCCTCAATCTTGCTTGAGGAACGCTTTTTTGTTGTGGATTTTTTAGCTGTTGCAGAGGATTTTTTTGCCTTTTTTTCCTGTTCCCTGTGAAATTTTTGAGCCTGCTTTGCAGCTGATTTTCTCTGCTTTGCTAACTGCTTTCTGTCCTTTGACGAAAGCGTTTTTCTCTCACTCATCGGCAAACTTCCTCCTTTTCTGAATTTTGGTTTCATCGGGCAGACACACAGGGCTGCCCCTACATTGTAATATCTGTGTTTGTTTTTATACCGTAGGGGCGACCCTATGTGGTCGCCCGAAACGTTACCTATATATCAACTTAAAATTCGGGCTCCTGTTTTTACAAAACATCCCGATTTTTCCACTCGATTTGCGAGCCGAGGCACTCGGCTATATTTTCTTTATGTCAGCGCCGAGGGCAGACAGCGTAAGCTCAAAGTTTTCGTATCCACGCTCAAGGTATCTTACACCGCTGATTTCGGTCTGCGACTCGGCACATAGTCCTGCGACAACAAGTGCTGCCGCACCACGCAAGTCGGTAGCCTCAACAGGCGCACCGTACAGCGATTTTACACCCTCGACTACGGCAACCTTTCCGACGGTTTTTATGTTTGCGCCCATTCGGATAAGCTCGCCCGTATGTCTGTATCGATTTTCAAATATGTTTTCTACAAAAACCGTCGTTCCGTCGGCTATGCAGGACACTGCAAGCAAGGGAGCCTGTGCGTCTGTCGGGAAGCCGGGATAAGGCATTGTGCGAACGGTTTTCATCGCTTTTAATTTTTCGGGAGCAGTAAATTCAAGAGTGCCGTTACAACATCTGATTTTACAGCCAGCATCCTCAAAAACGGGAATGATTGAGGCAAGGTGACTGCAAATAACGCCGTCAAGTGTTATTTTCGACCCTGTAACAGCGGCGCACGCCATCAGCGTTGCACAGACTATTCTGTCGGGAATTATAGAGTGGCTTGTCGATATGAGCGACTTGACTCCCTCGATTACGACGATGCCCTCGCCTGCTCCGTAAATTTTTGCGCCGCATTTGTTAAGGAAATCTGCAAGGTCGCAGATTTCGGGCTCTCTTGCGGCATTTGTAATTGTTGTTGTGCCGTCTGCCAGACAGGCGGCTATCATTATGTCCTCGGTTGCGCCTACACTCGGAAACGAGAGTGAAATTTTCGTCCCCTTAAGTCCCTTTGGCGCTGTGCAGTCAAGACAGCCGTGAATTTCACGGATATCCGCACCCATTTCACGTAGTGCTTTTAGGTGCATATCAATAGGCCGCAGACCTATTTCACAGCCTCCGGGGAAGCTCATTTTTGCCCTGCCTGTTCGTGCAAGGATTGCGCCGAGGAAGATAATTGAGCTTCTCGTTTTGCGCATAAGCTCGTCGGGAATATCGTATTTATCAATTGTATCGCAATTTACAAGCACTGCACTTCCGCTTCGGCCGACCTTGCAGCCGAGATAGCGCAGTATTCTTGCAGACGCTTCAATATCGGAAAGCCGGGGGCAATTGTAGATTACATTCTCGCCCTTTGTCAGTATCGTTGCCGCAAGAACAGGCAGCGCACTGTTTTTGGCTCCTTGAACGTATGTCTCTCCGCCAAGCTTTTTTCTTCCTGTTACAAGCAGTTTTGACACAGTAACACCCTCTCAAAAAGAATACCTTTATATTCTATGAGAAAGTTATGCTGATGTTACTACGGTAAATTAAACAAGTCCCAGTGTTTTTTTGACAATCGAGTAAATTCTCTCGTTTGCATCGGTAATTGCCATTTTGCGTGAATTTTCGCTGATTGTTTTCAGCTGTTCGGGATTTAACAGCATCTTATCGACTGTTTTCATAAGCGTTTCGCCCGAAAGCTCCGATTCCTCGATTATCTCTGCAGCTCCTGCGTTTACAAGTGCCATTGCGTTGTGGTACTGATGATTTTCCGCAACGTTAGGTGAGGGAATCAGTATTGCCGGTTTGCCCATAGCCTGAATTTCGCTGAGGGTAATTGCGCCTGCACGGCAGATTACAAGGTCAGCCGCCGCCATACACGTGGGCATATTGTCAATGTACGGTCTGATGTCGAGGTTGTTGCACTGCGAAATATCCGTTCCCTTTTCTTTTACAAGGTCGGGGAACCAGTCGCCGTATTTTCCGTAGGCGTGAATATGCTGATACCTTCCGTCCTTGCCGCTTCGTGCGACAATATCGGCTACGGCTTCGTTGATTTTTCTTGCGCCAAGGCTTCCGCCGAACGAAAGAATCATCGGACGTTCGTCAAGCTTCAGCTCGGCTCTTGACTCCTCTTTGTCTGCTGTCAGAATATCGCCTCTTACGGGATTTCCCGTAACAACAAAGTCAGACTTTTCAAAATATTTTTTAGCGTCGGGTACTGCAAGCATTACCTTGTTGACGCTCTTTGCAAGCATTTTATTTGTAACTCCGGGGTATGCGTTCTGCTCGTGGATTATGCAGGGAATACCCATTTTTGCCGCCGTTCTTATGACGGGACCTGAAACATAACCGCCCGTTCCTATGCAAATATCGGGCTTGAACTCCGAGATGATTTTCTTTGCCTCGTGAGATGACGTAAATGTTCTTGTGACGGTCTTAACGTTTTCAACCATATTTTTCGGTGAAAAACTCCTCTTAAAGCCGCTGATTGTTATCGACTTAATGTCAAATCCCGCTTGCGGAACAAGCCTTTGCTCCATTCCGTCACGGTTGCCGATGAACAGAAATTCTGTTTCGGGACGTTTCTTTTTGATGTAACCTGCGATTGCAAGGGCAGGATTGATGTGTCCTGCCGTACCGCCGCCTGCAAGCAAAACTTTCATATACATTCCTCCGTATATATTACTGTCTTTCAATATTTGCAGTTCTTGAAATTGAAAGAACTATACCCATCTGCGCAAGTAACATAATCAGCGAACTGCCGCCGTAGCTGAAAAACGGCAGGCTGATACCCGTATTCGGAAGCCAGTCGGTGATTACGAGAATATTCAGCACAACCTGAACACCAATCTGCGAGGTAAGTCCTATGCCGAGGAGCTTTCCGAATTTATCCTTTGCACGGAGCGAAAGCGTTATTCCTCTCCATACAAGAAGTGCGAAAATAAGGAGAATCATTGTTGCGCCGATAAAGCCGAGCTCTTCAACAACAATTGCAAAAATAAAGTCGTTCTGCGGTTCGGGAAGATAGAGGTACTTCTGACGTGACTGTCCCAGTCCGAGTCCCCACAAGCCGCCCGAGCCGATTGCGTACAGTGAATTTCTTGTCTGCCACGTTGTCTGCCACATATCCTCATCGGTATAGATAAGCGCCTGTCCCCAGCCGTCCATACGGCTCATTGCGTAGGACAAACCGCCTGTTACTGCAAGCAGAAGCACAACTCCGACCATAAGCACAAAGCCTATGAACAGATATTTTGTTTTCATTCCGCCTATGTAGAGCATAAGCACCGTCAGAATTGCGAGGATTACAATGCCTGAATAGTGGGGCTCAAGAAACAACAGTAAAGCTGTTGTGCCGAACACTATGATTCCGGGCAGAACGCTGTAACGTGCAAACTGCATTTTGTTGTAGTATTTACTCGCCCAGTGTGCAAAGAACAGGATAATTGCAAATTTTGCAATCTCGGAAGGCTGAATATTAAACAGTCCGAGCGGAATCCAACGCTTTACTCCGTTATCACCCGGAAGTATAAGCACTATCATCAGTGCAAGATAAGAAATTCCGAGGACAACAGGGGCAATTTTGTGAAGCTTATTATAGTTAAAAAACGACATCACAGTCATAGCCGCAAGACCGATTACGATAAATATAAGCTGTCTCATAAGAAAATAGTAGCTATCGCCCTGTGTATAATAGGAAAAAGCATAGCTTGCCGAGAACATCATAATTGTTCCGATTGTAAGCAGAATAAGAATTATGATGCAGAATGGCAGATCTATTCCCATTCCGATTGCAAACCACTTTGTTTTCTTCATTTTGCGCTGACGGGAGGGACGGATGAAAAACTTTTCCTGCTTGATTTTCTGCTCCGAATAATATTCGTCATCGTAAATTCTGTTTACGTCTGCCTTAAGCATCATTCTTTTGTTTGGAGCCATACGGTTTTTCCCTCCTTTTACTAATTGAAAATTGACAATGTAAAATGGAAAATTAAGCTTTACTATAATTGTGGCAACGCCGCCACCTTAATTTTCAACTTTTAATTTTCCATTTTCAATTGATATAAATATCATTTCACTCCGAAATACACGAGTGCAAATGCAATTGCACCGAAAACAGCTGTCACTGTGCTGAATACTGCAACGATTTTAACCTCGCTCCATCCGCACATTTCAAAGTGGTGATGAATCGGGCTCATCTTGAAAAGTCTTTTTCCGTGTGTAAGCTTGAAGTAGCTGACCTGAAGTACAACCGAAAGCTCCTCTGCGATGTAGACAATACCAACGGGGAGCAGAAGAATCGGCATATTCATTGCAAATGCGAGAGCACACACAAGTCCTCCGAGGAACAGCGAGCCTGTATCACCCATAAACACCTTTGCAGGGTGGAAGTTCCACACGAGGAAGCCAAGGCAGGCACCGCAGCTTGCGGCACACATTGCAGTAAGTCCGAGGCTGTCGAGCATACTTGCAATCAGCATAAACGAAGCACAGGCAAAGAAAGTAATTGAGCCGTCAAGACCGTCTACGCCGTCGGTGAGGTTTACCGAGTTTACTATGCCCACAATGGCAACTGCGGCAATGATATAGTAGAAAAATCCGAGGTCAACCTCTCCGATAAACGGAATTATTGTAGCTGTTCCGCATCCCGAGAATCCCAGTACGGCAAGGTAAATTGCCGCAACGGAAAACTGAAGCACAAGCTTCTGTTTTGCCGTAAGTCCGAGGTTGCGCTTTTTTACAACCTTGATATAGTCATCTATAAAACCGATAAGTCCGTTTGCAAGTGCAAGACCGAGTCCTGCGAAAATCAACAGACTTTCCTTTGGTATATCTGCAAAATATGTGTTGATAAAATCAGCGCCCGTAAGAATATAGAGAATTGTGCTGATTATTGTAACAACCGTAATTGCCGCAATGAACATTATTCCGCCCATTGTCGGAGTTCCCTGCTTGTTTTTGTGCCAGCTCGGACCGATGTCCAGAATTGTCTGACCAAAATTCAGCTTGTGAAGATACGGGATTAAGAATCTTCCCAGTACAAAGGAAATCAGAAACGCCGCAAGTGCCGCGCAAAAAGTCCATATTCCGTAAATCATCATAATTATCTATCCTTTCAGACGTATTAAACCGTTTCAGGGCAAAGCGTTTTTGCGCTTTACCCATAATCGGTCATATATTTATCAGTCGTTAAATGTTGTAGATGAAGAAGAGAACGAAACCGTAATTACCGTACCCGGACTTACCGAAGTACCCTCTGCAATATCCTGTGATGTGCTGACAACACCCGTATCGGACGCACCCGAGAAGCTGACGTTCAAGCCATAAGCACTCGCAACATTGTTGACTTCCGTCGCCGAGTAGCCGACAAGATTCGGAACCGTTACCGTTTCACTTCTGCTGGTGTCGTCGGTGTAGAGAACAACATTTCCTCCCGAAGGAATTTTTGAAGAAACCGCAGGTATCTGGGCAATAACCTTTTCGCCGTCACCCTTTACCGTTGTTGTAAAGCCGTCAGCCTGTGCTGCCGCTTCAGCCTCCGAAACAGTCATTCCCGTGTAATCTCCAGCCGAAACGTCAACGTACTCAAGCTCGCTGTCGGTATATTCCGTCTTGATTTCAAGGTACGGAAGAACCTCGGACATAATATTAATGAACACAGGAGAGGAAACCTGTGAGCCGTAATATGCATCACCCGACGGTGTATCGAAGAATACAAGCATTGCAATCTGCGGGTCGTCGGCAGGGGCATAACCGCAGAATGAAGCGATATAGTCCTCGCTGAAATGGCTTTCAACCTTTGAGCCGATTTTCTCGGACGTACCTGTCTTACCTGCTACCTTGTAGCCGGCAACATATCCTGCCGTTGCACCTGCGGTAGAAGTGTTGTAACCGAGAATTTCATTCATCTTGTCGGAGGTTTCCTTTGAAATAACCTGACGCTTAATCTTTTTTTCAACATTTTTTATTACGTTGCCGTCGGAATCTGTTATCTTTGAAACAACGTAGGGCTGAAGAACGTATCCGCCGTTTGCCACTGCGGCACAGGCTGTAATCATCTGAATAGGCGTGATTGAAAAGTTCTGTCCGAAAGACGCAACCGCAAGGTCAACGTCAGTCATTGTGCCCTCTTTCCAGAAGTTATCGTCAGCTTCGCCGGGGAGATCGATTCCCGTTTTTTCGGAAAATCCGAAGCCCTGATAATACTGACAGAATTTGTTCATTCCGATAAGCTGACCTATCTGGATAAACGCAGGGTTGCACGAATTGCAGACAGCCTGCACAAAGTTCTGGGTACCGTGACCCTCAAGTGCGTGACAATGGATAGTCTTGTCGCTTACAACCATTGAGCCGCCGCACACAAAGGTTGAGCTGTCGTTCACCTTACCCTCTTCAAGAGCCATAGATGCAGTACACATTTTGAATACCGAACCGGGCATATACGTATCTGTAATCGCCTTGTTACGCCACATTGCGGCAAGCGCTTCGCTTTCCGCCTGAGCCTGCTTCTTTTCCGAAAGCGCCTCGATTTTCTTTTGGGTTTCCTTTGGCAGGGTATACGGGTCGTTAAGGTCATAGCCGTCAACCGTAACCATCGCAAGAATTGCGCCGGTGTTTACATCCATTGCAATACACACGCCTCTGTTGAGAACGTTATTGTCTGCAATTCCCTGCTTCATATATTTTTCGCAGATTGACTGCACTGTTTCATCTATCGTGAGATAAATGCTGTTGCCATCCTCTGCCTCAATATTCTGTTCATACTGGAACGGCATATCCGTTCCTCTTGCGTTTTTAGCCGTAATGATTCTGCCGGGGATACCCGAAAGATAGCTGTCGTACTGATATTCAACGCCCTCAAGTCCCTGTTCGTCACTGCCCGTAAAGCCGATTACACAGGATGCAAGGTCGTTTTGCGGATAGTAACGCTTGTAGTCGTCGAGCAACTGAATTACGTTGCCGCAGTCATATTCCTCCGAGAGCGTGTCGATAAGCTCAAGCACCTTATCCCTTGCTTCAACCTCAATTTTACGCTTTACAACAACATAATAGCTTTCCTGCGTTGTCTTTTCATAAACATTATCGTAATCAAGCCCGAGAATTTCAGACAGCCCTTCGGCCGCCGCCTTTCTCTGCTCGTCGGTTTTAAAATAAATCGGCGCCATAACAACCTGCCACACAGACGCACTTTCGGCAAGCACCTTGCCGTTTGCATCGTAAATTGTACCTCGCTTTGCAGGGATAGTAGTATCCTTGAGCTGTTGTCCCACAGCGTCCTCCTGAAGCGAGCTTCCCTGTACAACAGTAAGATAGCCGAGCCTTGCGATTGCCGCACCGAAGCCGATAACTAATATCAAAATAATCAGAACAGCAGTGCGCTGTCTTAAACGCTGATTTGGACCTTTTGCGGCTTTTTTTGAATTTTTGCGTATATTACCGTTATTTTCCAAAATAATACTCCTTCTACCGCAAGCGGAATACCTCCGCAGTCTTAATTTACGTTCTACTCCCTATACTAATAAGCAATTAGCATTCACCGTATATATACCGAAAAAAGAGTCAAGACGCAGTCTTAACTCTCATTCTTTCATAACATATTTATTAAATTGAAATGAATGTTATGACCAAAGATTTTTAATTGAATCAATAAATCGGGTAAAGAGATTATCACTTTCCTGAGCAGAAACCTCTGCTTTGTCGCCGCCGGAAAGAGTAACAAATTCTTTCTGAGCGTTTGATGCTTTGGTCATACCAAGCACATTCTCGGCATACTCCTCAATCTCTGCGTTTGAGAGCTTGGATTCAACCTTCATCTGATTCTGAGTGTAAATACTCTGGGAATCAGCAAGCAATGACTTTGCCGTAATAATTTCCTGATTGAGTTCCGTAAGCTGAACCTGTCCGACAATGATGAATCCAATTACTACTGCAACTGCCGCACCGCCGATGCTTCCTAAAGCAAGCTTTAAGGGATTGTGCTTGCGGCGACGGATTTTGTGAATTTCCTCTTCGGGAATAGTCACAACCTTGCCCGCAGTTTTAGTTTTTTTCTTTGTCTGCTTCTTATGTACTTCCTGTTCGTTACGCTTTGGTAAAGCCGAACCGTTTGAATAGGCAACATCTTCGTCGAAAAGACTTAAATCATAAGCTGCATTCCTGTTTTCGTATGCCATTACTCCTGCACCTTGTGCCTTTCTCTATCAAAAATTTTCATAAAACACACTGCTTTTAAGCTCATATTTCTATAAAGCAAAAAAGTTTCAAATTTTTAACAATTAATTCTAATTGTCACACACACAATCTGTTCTTTTTGTAGAACTAAATGAAAGTAAACCGTATATGTAGTAATTACAAACACGCTAACCACAATTGATTGTATTTGTAATATTCTTTACAACTTTGTTATATTTTACTACAAATAAGTTACTTTGTCTATAGCTGAGAGAAAAAATTTTTAATTTTTTTCGCATATTCTCAACTTTGCACTTCTGGCTCTCGGGTTTTCATTTAATTCTGTTTCATTTGCACAAACAGGCTTTTTGTTTACAAGCTTTGCCTTCGGTTTGTTTCCGCAAACACAAACAGGAAAATCCTTCGGGCAGGTACAACCCTGACACCAAGAAGCCATTTTTTGCTTGACGATTCTGTCCTCAAGCGAATGGAAAGTTATGACGGCAAGCCGTCCGCCCTTTCCGAGCATTTCAAACGCACCGTCAAGTCCTTTTTCAAGTGCGCCAAGCTCGTCGTTTACGGCTATGCGCAGAGCCTGAAAGGTCTTTCGTGCAGGGTGGCCGTCACGTCTTACCTTCTGCGGTACGTTCTGTTTGATTATTTCGGCAAGCTCAAGCGTTGTTTTTATCGGCTTTTTCTCTCTTGCAGACACAATTCCTTTTGCAATTGAGGACGCGTATTTTTCTTCGCCGTATCTTGAAATTATACGTCTTAATTCCTCAAAGGGCAGGGTGTTTACAAGCTCTTCGGCTGTTGTTCCGCTCTGACTCATACGCATATCAAGAGGTGCGTCCTCGTGAAACGAAAAGCCTCTCGACGCTGTGTCAAGCTGATGGGAGGAGACGCCGATGTCGAGCAGAACGCCGTCAAGCCTGCCTACGCCCCGAAGCTGTAAAAGCTCCTTAATGTCAGCAAAATTGCCCTTTATAATTATAGAGTTTTCATTACTTTTAAACCTTTGGGTGAGTACCGAAATCGCATCGGGGTCACGGTCAATTGAGATAAGCTTGCCTGTGGTAAGGCGCTTTAAAATCTCACTGCTGTGACCTCCTCCGCCTGCCGTTCCGTCAGCATAAATACCGTTTTCCTTAATGTCAAGTCCCTCGATTGTTTCATTGAGGAGTACGGGGATGTGGGAGAATTCCATATTATTCCTCCTTACAATCTCAGCATTGACAGAGCTTCGGAAATGGTATCTTTCTGTGAAGCCATAAATTCGTCAAATTTGGTTTTGCTCCAGATTTCAATTCGATTGTTCATTCCGATTACGAGAGCGTCGCTTTCAATTCCTGCAAACTCACGCAGGCTTTGAGGAATTATTACTCGGCCCTGTGCGTTCGGCGTAACCTCAACCGCAGTTGCGCTGAAGGTATACTGCAAAGCCATAGCCTTGTCGGCAGGAAGCTCAAGAATCTTTACACAGATTGAATTGAACTGGTCGGCGGACATAGCCTGAATACAACAGTTTCCGAAACCTCTTGCAAGGTAAAATGTATTTCCAAGCTCTTCACGGAACTTTGCAGGCAAAACAATTCTGCCTTTTGCATCAATTGAATGATTTGACATTCCCGAAAACATTTTGCCCACCTCCGTCACTTTAGTTTGAAAATTAATTAAAAAACGCTGTATTCAGTCACCAAATGACACAATATGCCACCGTTTGATATAATTATACTCTATTGATTTTAAAAAATCAAGTAAAAGTTACGAACATAGAAATAAAATTTACAAAGAAATTAATTTTTTCATAATTTTGAAATTTTTATCTGCTGATTTGCAATTATTATTCCCACAAAGAATAAAAACAACCGAATGCACAAGAGTTTTCCTGTACATTCGGTGTCAGAAATCATTATTTAATTTTAAAAGGTTACAAAACGACCGAAATTATTACAAACAAATGTTTGCTGTTTTATTGTTATAATCTGTCGGTTTATCTGCAAAGTCACGCACAAGGGAATGTTGCACCGTACTTTGCAAATATTTTGTCAACCGTGTCACGCTCTTTCGGGGAAATGGAGATATATTTTAAGCCTGCCTTTATGATTTCATCACCGTCACACGCAGGCATAAAAATCTGATTGCCAAACGAAACTGAGGCAGACTCGGTAAATCCACAGGACGGACTGTCGTGATACGCAGTTTTTCCGTTGAAAATTCTGCGAAGCTCATCACAGTCGCTGTCATCAAGCGTCACTTCAATATTCTTATTCTCGGTAATGTACTTGATTTTTGCGTCTGCGTGTTCGGAAATTCCGACTGTCGAGGGCAGAAAATATGAAACAATAAGAAACACGGCAAAAACAAACGCAACGCCTACGGAAATATATAAAATATTCTTTCGCTTATTTTCCATATCAGCTTACCTCCTGAACTTTCCTGTAAAATCATAATAACATCAGTGATAAGTAAAGTCAACAAAAAGCTGAAAACTGCCCGAGCAAGTCAATCGTTGCTCGGGCAGAAAATAAAATACAATTTATTTTTTCTCAGTCAAAAGCTTGTTAAGCTCCTCCATAAAGGTGTTGATGTCCTTGAACTGGCGGTAAACGGATGCAAAACGCACATAGGAAACCTCGTCAACCTTTTTGATTTCCTCCATTGCAAGCTCGCCGATTTGCATTGTGGTGATTTCCCTGTCAAGACTGCTCTGAAGCTTTGCCTCAATCGAATCTACCATTGACTCAATCTGCTGTATAGAAACAGGACGTTTTTCGCAGGCACGAAGAATGCCTGCCGTAAGCTTGTTGCGGTCAAAAACCTCACGTGACTTGTCACGCTTTACAACGATTATCGGCACTGTTTCAATAACCTCGTGGGTTGTGAAACGCTTGCCGCATTTAAGGCACTCACGTCTTCTGCGGATTCTCTCGCCGTCGTCGGCAGAACGGGAATCAATTACCTTGCTTTCTTCATAACCGCAGTACGGACATTTCATATTATAATCACCTCTGTAATTATTCTCTAAAGTAATTATAACATATACAACACGAAATTCAAGTAAATAATTATTTACATTATTGTAATTTTATCAATTATCAAGGTATGGCTACGGATTTATGAGCGGACACGGCACGCCGTGTCCCTACGGCTATAACATAAAGGTTAGTTTTAATCTAAACCTTTTGAAACAATATGCACTACTATAAATCGGAGCGAAGCAAACCGAAATTCCGAATTACGCATTCCGAATTCCGAATAAATTTAAAAGTTGCGGTAGTGCTTTACCTTTCTGTTCTTTTTACTGCGTCTTTTGTTTATTTTTGAAGTTATCAGGTAGCAAATAAGAATTACTGCAATAATTCCGATTATTACAAGGAACCAGTAGGACTTGAATACGGTTGTTATTACGTTGAGGACAAAAAGTATTCCGCTCATTTCAATCTTTTCGCTTGAAACAAGATTTACCTTTGCAACCTCCTGTTTTTTGCCGTCGCTTCCCTGATAATAAATTGTAGCCGTTCCGACAACAGTGTCTGTATCAATAGGTGCATCTACGCTCTCGGGAACGTCCGTTTCAATAATCAGCTCGTCTTTATTCAATTCCTTAGGCACAATTGCGCTCAAGCTTTTTTCGGGAACAAGCAAAACGGAATCCCTGCCCCACGCAAGGTTTACCTTTTCCTCACAAACAGGAGTTGACGAGGTTGCTACGGTTTTAAGCTCCAACTCTGTAAGCGCCCATCTGAACAAATCAGCGGCGTCGGTCATTGTTCCGTAACCCTCGCTTACTCCCTCCTTGTACGGAGCGTGAAGCAGTACGGCTATGTATGAATATCCGTCGGCAGTTGCTGTAGTTACAAGACATCTGCCTGCCTGGTCGGTTGTACCCGTCTTGATTCCCTTTGCGTACATATAGTAATAATCGCCGCCGTTGTTGGGGTCGATTAAATAGTTAGTTGTGACAAGCGGATAGTCATCACCCTCGCAGGTGTATGATGTGGTGTTCGTAATCTCCGCAAACTTCGGGAGCGTAAGAGCATAGGTTGCAATCTTATACATATCACGTGCCGTTGTGTAGTGATTGTCATCGTGAAGTCCGTCGGGATTTGCAAAATGAGTATTTTTACAACCGAGCTCCTTTGCCTTGTCGTTCATAAGCTTTACAAAGCTGTCGACATTTCCTTTGCCCACGTAATCGGCAAGCACCATTGCAGCGTCGTTGCCCGAGGGAACCATCATACTGTAGAGAAGGTCAATTACGCTCATATCCTTGCCGACGTGGTCTGCAACACTGGCAAGCGAACTGCCTGTGTTCTCAAGCACCTCGAGTACGGATTGCTTTATCGGAACACGGGTATTTTCAAAATCATCAATATTTTCCGCAACAATTATGTAGGTCATAATTTTTGTGGTAGAAGCGGGATAGCGCTTTGAATCGGCATCCTTTTCAAAAACAACCTGATTCGTATCCATATTGACAAGAAGAATTGAATCCGATTGTGTTTTCACCTTGTTCGGGTACGAAATTGCCCCCGTTGAAACAATCGATGACGAAATAATAATTATTAGTGCAAAAAGCAGTGAAATTATTTTGATTGACTTTCTTTTCATCAGTCGGTTTTCTCCCCTTCGTAAATGTAAGTTGTATATTGTGAGCGACGAGGGCGTCGCTCGCTACATTATATCATATCAGTTTAAAGTATTCTGTCCGCCTCGCTCGAAAAGCCTGTCAATTTCTGCTCTTAACAGTCTTAACTCGTCACAGCGGATATCCTTGTAGGTGAACAGTATATAGTCGGCGATTTTCTGCGAAAGCTCCAGACTTTTAGTGTCCGCAAAATCTGCTATCGTCATCTGCGGAAGTCCGTGCTGGCGTTCTCCGAAAAAGTCACCCGGACCTCTCATTTTTAAATCCTCGTCGGCAATTTTAAAGCCGTCGTTTGTTGAGCAAAGCACCTCAAGCCTTGCTTTTGTTGTAGGCGTTGTCTTGTCGCTCACAAGAATACAGTAGGACTGAAATTCGCCTCTGCCCACTCTTCCTCTGAGCTGATGAAGCTGTGAAAGCCCGAAACGCTCTGCATTTTCAATGACGATTACAGACGCATTAGGAACGTCAACGCCGACCTCGATTACAGTTGTTGCAACAAGCATTGAAAACTCGCCAGAGGCAAATTTGCCCATTACCTCGTCCTTTTCGTCCGACTTCATTTTTCCGTGAACAATGCCGACAGGTATGTCGGAAAATTCCTTGAGCATCAGCTCGGCGGCGTATTCCTCGGCTGACGCCACGTTCTCAAGCTCGCCCTCCTCAACAAGAGGGCAAACTATGTACGCCTGTCTGCCGGCTGAAATTTCACTTCTGATAAAATTATATATCCTCTTGCGCTGTGAAGCGCTCATAAGCACTGTTTTTACGGGCTTTCGTGAGGGCGGAAGCTCGTCCATTACCGAAATATCAAGGTCGCCGAAGATTATCAAACCGAGAGTTCTGGGAATCGGCGTTGCGCTCATTACAAGCAGATGAGGGTTTTCACCCTTGCCCAGCAGTTTTGCACGCTGTGCAACTCCGAAACGATGCTGTTCGTCCGTTACGGCAAGACCGAGATTTTTAAACTCCGTTTTGTCGGTTATAAGTGCGTGAGTGCCGATTACAAGGTCGATTTCTCCGTCTGAAAGCTCCTGCCTTACACGCTTTTTCTCCGACTCCTTTTGTGCTCCCGTGAGCAGTGCAACCTTTATGTCGGTGTTTTCAAAAAGCTTTTTGAAGGTTTCGTAGTGCTGGTTTGCAAGGATTTCCGTCGGTGCCATAAAAGCCGCCTGAAATCCGTTTTTGACTACCGTATAGCAGACCGAAGCCGCAACGGCGGTTTTGCCCGAGCCTACGTCACCCTGAACAAGTCTGTTCATAGCCGAGGTTTTTGTCAGCATATCCTTAACGCAGTCGGAAACTGCTCTTTTCTGTGCATTCGTAAGCGTGAACGGCAAAAGCGTTTCAAACTCGGAGGAAAAGCTCATTGTGATTTTCACACCGCTTTCTCCCCTGCTGTGCTCCCGAAGATTTCTCATACCGAGATTCAGAACTACAAGCTCTTCGGTAACAAGGCGCTTGCGTGCCTTTTCAAGACATTCTCTGCTTTTCGGAAAATGTATATCGTTTAACGCCTGCTTTAAATCGCATAAATCAAAAATGTGCCTGACCTGCTCGGGAAGAGGGTCGTTGACAGTTTTAGGCAAAAGCGAAAGCGCCTGCTTTACTGCATTTGAAATTGTCTTGCTGACAAGTCCTGCTGTCTGACGGTAAACAGGGTGAATTTTTGCTCCGTCACTTGCGAGTGAAAATGTGGGAGCAATCATCTGAGCGCCGTAGGAATCGACTGTTATTCTTCCGTAAAAGAAATATTCTTCTCCGCCTTTCAGCATTGAGCTTATGTATCTGTTGTTAAAAAATACAATCTGCAAAGAGCCTGAATCATCATACACCATACCCTTTGAGATAATCCGTCCTCCGCTTATAAGTGAGTCGGAAATCGGAGTGGCAAGCACTGCTTTGATACAAGACAGACCGCCGTACTGCAAATCCGAGATTTTTTCAACAGTACTCCAGTCCTCGTAGGCACGAGGATAGAAATTGAGCAGACTGCCGACGCTGGTTATTCCGAGCTTTGCAAAAAGTTCGGCACGTTTTGCGCCTATTCCGTTTAAATTTGAAATCGGCATTTTATAAAGTGAAGCCATTTTTACACCTTTTACAAAGAAAGGGCATGACGCAATATCATGCCCATGTTTGGTTTTTATTCAACACTTAAAATGAAGTAGTAAACAGGCTGGTCGCCCTTGACAAGCGAGATGTCGGTGCGTGAGCCGAACTTGTCACGAAGCTCCTCGTACGCCTTGTTTGCGTCCTCCTCGCTTACCTCTTCACCGTAAATCAGGGTAATAAACGAGGTGTCACGGTTTACCATATTTTTAGCAAGCTTTACAAGAGCTTTTACAGAGCTCTTTTCGGTAATGGTGAGCTTGCCGTTTTCAAGAGCAATTATGTCGCCCTCTTTGATTTTCTTTCCGCCGAACTCACTGCTGCGTGCGGCAAAGGTTACAAGTCCCGTACCTACATTCTGGGCGGAATCCATCATAAGCTGTGCGTTGCTTTCAGCCGAAATTTCGGGGTCAAAATTGAGCATAGCCGTCATTCCCTGCGGAATTGTGCGGGTGGGAACGATTACAACATTTCTGTCCTTCACCATAGGAACAGTCTGTTCAGCAGCAAGGATGATATTCTTGTTGTTCGGGAGAACAATTACATTCTTTGCAGGCGTAGCCATAACAGCCTCGTAAATATCATCGGTGCTGGGGTTCATACTCTGACCGCCTGAAACTACGTTTGTACAGCCTAAGTCCCTAAAAAGCTCCTTTAAGCCTTCGCCTGCCGCAACGGCAACAAAACCGATGTCATCAACAGGCTCTGCAGGGGTGAATACCTCTTTTTCAGCCTTCTTTGATTTCTTGACATTTTTATGCTGTTCCTTCATATTCTCAACCTTTGTGGTGAGAAGCTGACCGAACTCAAGTCCCTTTGTAAGCGCATTACCGGGCTGTTCGGTGTGAACGTGAACCTTGATGATTTCCTCGTCGCTTACTACAACAACGCAGTCACCGATTGTTTCAAGATATTCACGGAGCAACTGCGGGTCGGTTTCCTCTTCGGGATTTCTGCCAACGATAAACTCGGTGCAGTAGGTGAAGTTGATGTCCTCGTCAAATTCAGCCGCCGCACTGTCAAAGGTATCAACGGTAACCTCGGCGGAGTCGTCGTATTCAACCATAACGCCGTCCTTGATTACGGAAAGCATACCCTCAAAGATTACACAGAGTCCCTTGCCGCCTGCGTCAACAACGCCTGCCTTCTTAAGAACGGGCAGAAGCTCGGGAGTGATAGCAAGAGCTTCGTTAGCCTTGTCACAGATTGCCTGCCATACAAACACAGCACTGCTGTCCTCTTTTGCAGCCTCAACGCCTGCCTCATAAGCCATTCTTGCAACGGTGAGGATTGTTCCCTCTGTCGGCTTCATAACAGCCTTGTATGCGGCGTCAACACCGATTCCGAGAGCCGCCGCAAGATTTTTGCCGTTTACCTCTTCCATATCCTTAAGACCTTGTGCAAAGCCTCTGAAGATAAGCGAAGTAATAACGCCCGAGTTACCTCTTGCACCTCTTAACATTGCAGAGGCTACAATTCCTGCCGCCTCTCCTGCGCCTGTGCCGTCAAACTCTTCAAGAGCCTTTGCCGCCGACATAACAGTCATTGACATATTCGTACCCGTATCACCGTCGGGAACTGGGAAAATGTTGAGGTCGTTAATACTGTTTTTCTGGCGGCTGATATTGTTTGCGCCCGAAATTACAGCCTGTTTTAGAATTTCTCCGTTAATCATAATAGCACATCCTTTTTAATGTACAGACATTTTACACAATAGTTAAATATATTATAACGTCTTTAACCTTTTTTTGCAATAGAAAAAACAACCAATTATTGTCATAATTGCTCATTCTATGCGCAAAGCTTCAGAATTTATGCACAAACCCGTCTTTTCGTCCACATCAAATATTGCACATTCCATTTTGCAGTCGCCGCTTGCAAGGTCAAAACGTGCAGGGAGCTTTGTTTTCAGCTTTTCAATAATAATTTCTGTTTTAACGCCGAGCACCGAATGAATTGTGCCCGTCATTCCGACATCGGTAATGTATCCCGTTCCCTTTGGGAGTATCTGACAGTCCGAGGTCTGAACGTGCGTATGAGTTCCGAAAACGACCGACGCTCTGCCGTCAAGGTAATAACCCATTGCACGCTTTTCGCTTGTTGTTTCGGCGTGAAAGTCAATAATCTTTATTTTGCCCTCTGCCTTTTCAAGCATTCTGTCAACCGTTTCAAAGGCGCAGTTAAGGTTGTTGTCCATACACATATTGCCCATTACGTTGATGACGGAAATTATCCTTCTGCCGGTATCAATATTGAGTATGCCTGTTCCCGGTGTTGTTTTTTCGGGAAAATTCGCCGGGCGGGCAATAAATGGACTTTCGTCAATATATTCATACGCTTCCTTTCGGCGGAAGGTGTGGTTGCCGAGGGTGATTACGTCAACTCCGCTGTCAAAAAGGAATTTTGCCGAGGTGGGGGTTATTCCGTTTCCGTCGGAGGAATTTTCACCGTTGCAGACCACAAAATCAATAGCTTTAATTTTCTTGATTGTCGGCAGTTTACTGCGCAGGAAGTTACAGCCAACGCTTCCGACAACATCACCGATACAAAGTATTCTCATAAAATCAAATCCTAAATTGCAAAATAATATTTATAATATTTTATTTTATCATATATTATTTAATCTGTCACGCTGAATTCTTCGCTTATGGCAATATTTTCGTTAAAAATATAATCGGTTTGACAATGAAATTCACCGTTTGCATTGCTGACGGTTACTTTTCGGCTGACAACCTTGCTTTTTGGCTTTTCAAACGCTTCGTAAAGCAGTAAATCGTTCATAAAAATTTTTTCCGCTTCGGATTTTGTAAGCTTCTTTTCTACGCTTATCAGGTCTGACTGCGTGCTTGTTTTTATTCCGAGCGGAAGCACGGTATCGTTGCAGATTACATTCTGTGAGGTTTCGCTGAAAACAGAATTTTCGTATGATGAGAATGACATACTGCAAGGAAACTCAAGCCAGAGCAAAAACGCCCTGTTGCGGAAAGTCTTTTCGCCGCTTAAAAACGTGTATTCATATTCGCTTTTTATTGACGTTTCTTTTTTGTAAGCAACGTCGGCGTAAACCTCTGCGTTTGCACGCACATATTGTAGGGTGTTCATTTTTGTTTCGATTATACCGCTGACAAGCAAATCTCCCTTTGCAACGCCGCTGCCTTTCTTCACCTGAACATTGCCATTTTTTGCTTTTATGTTCGTAATTACGCCGTCGCATTTTGCCTTTACGTTACAGGGAGCAGTGCTTTTGTCAAGCTTTGGTTTTTTCGCCTTTTCCTTGATTTCGATTGACGCAATATTGCCCGTAAGGTTTACGCTCATCCAGCCAATTTCGTCGATTTCGAGCATAGTATCACGCTCGATTTTATCAACGTCAAGGTTGTTCTTATAGCCGCCTGTTTTAACGCCGTATTCCGACAATACCTGCTTGATTTTCGTTTCGCTGACAGTTTGCTCTCCCGTAACGCTTACTGACCAGATAAAATTTGACAGCACTATTATCAGAATTATTCCTGCAACTGCGCCTATCGGAATTCCAACTCTTGGCTTGTATTTGTTTACAAAAAACGGCAGTCCGTGCTTTGCATTTATTCTTGTTTTCACGCCCGATTTTTTTGCCGCAAGGCGTATTTTCCGATAGTCGCTTATGTACATTGAAGCGTTGATAGAGTGCTTTGAGGGCTTTGCATTCCAGAGGTTGATTCCGTAGCGTGAAGTGATGTTCATAAAACGCTCGGGGAACTTTCCGTTTGCGGTAAAGTCAACGTAACCTCTGAAAAATCTGATAAGCTGTACTAACACAAAATCACCTCAGCAAAGAAATTCAATTTGTGTGACGAAACCCTCAATCTCAACGCACGAGCAGGAAATGCACCTCACACACAAGCCTCTGCCGCAGAATGAAACGACCATTTTATTTGTATTAATCTTTATGTTGTCGCTCTCGTAAAGCAGAATTCCTGTTGAGCCTTCAAGCGTAATCCTCCTGTTGCCGAGCATTTCTATCGTGGGCATTCCGCCCATATCAAGACCGAAAGGTGCATAACCGCCCGAGTTATGTTTATCCTTGTTCTTCTGCAAAAAAATCTCTCCCAAAGTTTTTATCATTTATTTTTATGCAAATTCAATCATATATATTAGTGGTGATTGATATGTATATTAATGCGGCAGTCGGAAAAGCAGGAACTGTTTTCAAAGCGTTAGCGGCTCTTGCCGTCTGCATTTCAATTCTCATTTTCTCCGAGAACTGTTCAAAGGGAGCGTTAAACGGACTCAGCCTTTGCCTTAATGTTTTGGTACCGTCGCTGTTTCCGTTTATGGCAGCGTCGTCTTTTATTGTAAAAAGCGGTCTGGCACAGAAAATCGGCAAGCCTCTCGGTAAAATTACCAAAGCGCTATTCGGACTTTCGGGCAGCTTTGCACCTGTTATTCTTCTTTCTGTGCTGGGCGGTTATCCCGTAGGTGCAAAGGGAATTTCGGAGCTTGTAAAAAGCGGTGCGATTTCTCAAAAAGAAGCTCAAAAAGCGGCTTTGTTTGCTGTGTGTGCAGGGCCGGGATTTATTATAAACTTTGTCGGTCAGTCGCTTTATAACAGCAAAACTGCAGGGCTTATCATACTCTGCTCGCAGATTCTTTCGGTAATTCTGCTTGGGATTATCGTCAATCTTTTTGACAAGTCAAAGGGTGAAGATTGCTGTTGTGACAAAGCTACAGATAAGCCCTGTTCGGTCGGAACGGCTGTTGTGGAGTCAGCTTTGGACAGTTCAAAAGGAATCCTCGGCATATGTGCATTTGTCGTTTTGTTCTCTGCTTTTATTGAAATCATAAGTCAGATAATCAGCGACAACTCGGCTGAAAAAATGCTCTGCTGTCTGCTTGAAGTATGCTCGGCGGTGAACAGACTGTCTGAAAACTGCACGCTTGAAATGACTGCATTTGCAATCGGATTCGGCGGTTTGTGCGTTCACTTTCAGATTTTTTCTGCACTCGGCAATGTCAGCGTAAACAAATTGTTATTTTTCTGCATAAGAATTATTCAAGGCGTTATAACTGCATTGCTTACGCACTTCGGGGCTATGCTTTTTTTGGGTATGTCAGAGGTATTTTCAACATCAAAAATTGAAACCTCGCAGTTTTACGGAGGAACGGTAATTTCTGCCGCAGTGCTAATCGGAGTTGCAATTTGCTTTTTATATTCAATTAAGGCTATAAAACAAAAATGAAAATATATTACGGAGGTAAATTTTATGTGCGGAATAGCAGGCTGGATTGAGCGTGACGCTGATATGAGTATGAGGATTAAGCTCCTCAACAATATGTCACGAACACTTGAAAAACGTGGTCCCGATGAAAACGGAATTTACATCAACAAGAACACTGCGCTTATCCACCGCAGGCTTGTTGTAATTGACCGTGAAAACGGCAAACAGCCTATGTCGGTGACTCACGAGGGCAAAACATACGTAATCGTCTACAACGGCGAGCTTTACAATACCGACGCTCTGCGTGAGGAACTGCGTGCAGACGGTTTTCATTTCAGGGGTCACAGCGACACCGAGGTTGTGCTGAAAATGTACATTAAATACGGCACGCAGTGTGCGGATAAGCTGAATGGAATTTTTGCGTTTGCAGTGTTTAACAGCGACGACAGGTCAGTCTTTCTTTGCAGGGATAAAATCGGAGTTAAGCCGCTGTTTTACTACGAATACAAGGGCGGGTTAATTTTCGGCTCGGAAATCAAGGCACTGCTTGCAAGCACGATTGTCAAGCCGAGGATTGACGAACAGGGACTGAATGAAATCTTCTTCCTCGGACCCGCAAGAACACCGTCCTGCGGAGTGTTTAAGGGCGTACACGAGCTTAACCCCGGTGAATGTGCAATCTACAAAAACGGCTTTCTCTGCCGAGAACAGTACTACAGGATTGAGGCAAAGGAGCACACCGACAGCGAGAGCGACACAGTTGAAAAGACGAGAACTCTTTTGACGGACGCAATAAGGCGACAGCTTGTCAGCGACGTACCGCTCTGCTTTTTCCTTTCGGGCGGACTTGACAGCAGTATAATTGTAAAAACCGCCTCAGAATACTATAAGGAGCGAAAGCTCGGCAAAATCAACACATACTCGGTTGAATACCGTGACAACGAAAAATATTTTAAAAAGAGCCGTTTTCAGCCGAACGCCGACTACGAGTACATTTCGATGATGTCCGACAACGCAGACACTCGCCACCGAGAGGTTATCCTTGATAACAAATTGCTTGTAGATGCACTTTATGACAGCGTGGAAGCGAGGGATTTGCCGGGGTATGTTGACGTTGACTCGTCACTTCTCTTGTTCTGCAAGGAAATCAAGCACAACTACACTGTTGCGCTATCGGGCGAATGTGCCGACGAGTTGTTCGGCGGTTATCCCTGGTATCACGACAGGAGCATACTCTTTGACGACTGTTTCCCTTGGTCAAAAAGTCAGGACGTGCGCAGATTTATTCTGAAGGACGGAATACTCAATAACGGCGAGGAGTATGTGCGACAAAGGTATCTTGACACAATCAACCTTGCGCCGAAGCTTAAAAGCGACAGCGAAACCGACAGCCGAATGAGAGAGATGTTTTTCCTCAATTTCTACTGGTTTATGCAATGCCTGCTTGAGCGTAAAGACAGGTGCTCAATGTTCAGCGGTCTTGAAGTGAGAGTGCCGTTCTGCGACTACCGTCTTGTGGAGTACGCCTACAATATGCCCTGGAGCTTAAAGGCGTACGGCAACCGAGAAAAGGGAATTGTCAGAAAGGCGTTTGAGGATATTCTGCCAAAGCAAATCTGCTGGCGCAAGAAAAGCCCCTACCCCAAAACACACAATCCGATTTACTTTGAGGAATGTGCAAAGAGGGTGAAATTAATTCTTGAAAAGAAAAATCCACTCACCGAAATGCTCAACAAAAAATCAATTGAAAGCATAATTGAAAATCCCAACGCAATCACAACTCCTTGGTACGGTCAGCTTATGCAGGCTCCGCAGATTCTTGCGTATATCATTGAGCTTGACTACTGGTTTGAAAAATACAATGTTGAAATAGTTTAGCGCATATGGTAGAATAAAAGCGATAATTGATTCGAACGGAGATGTTTAAAATTACCGAGAAGAACTACAAACGGATTGTTCAATTCTTTAGAGAACGCAATTTTGCCTGCAATGCGCTGAAATTCTGCTACCGCTTTCTGCCGCTGCTGCTGTTTATCGGCTACCCTGCGCTGATTGTCTATGTATTTTTCAGTAATCCTGTTGACATTTTTAAAATAATCCTCGTTCCGCTCGGTGTTTTCCTGCTTGTAACGGTTTTGCGAAAGCTGATTAACGAGCAAAGACCGTATGAAAAATACAACACGCCTTCCCTTTTCGGCAAGACGACAAAAGGACAGAGTATGCCCAGCCGTCACACTGCAAGTGCATTCATAATTTCACTTGCAATTCTATATGTAAACGCCGGGCTTGGCATCGCCGCACTGTCGGTTTCGTTTCTGATTACGCTTTCAAGAGTGCTTGCAGGAGTTCACTATATCCGTGATGTTCTCGCAGCAATGCTGTTGAGCGTAACGGTTGGAGTAATATTTTTCTTCCTTATTTAAAAATCTGCATAAGAAAAAACGCTGAACTGCATTTTACTGCAATTCAGCGTTTATTTTTCACTTAATAATCAGTTCTGCTTTGACTTCTGCGAATTTAAAATGTTTGCTCTTGTTTTCTTGATTTCGTCAAGCTGTGTAGAAATGCTTTCCTCTGTACGTCTGATGATGCTGTCAACATAAACGTTTGCAGCCTTTCTGATTTCGGCTGACTTCTGCTTTGCATCATCGACAATTTCCTTTGCCTTAGCCTGAGCTTCTCTGACAATTTCGTTCTGGTTAAGCATTGCCTTTTTGCGTTCCTCGGCAGCTCTGATGATGTTTTCCGACTCACGGTTAGCCTCGGCAAGAATCTGCTTTCTGTCGGCAACGATATTCTTTGCCTGTCTTACCTCGGCAGGCATAGCGTCCTGAATCTGGTCGATAATATCGTAGATTTCGTCGCTGCTTACCATAACCTTTCCGCCTGAAAACGGCATTGATTTTGCGTCGTTAATAACGTCCTGAAGCTGTAGAATTAAATCATCAACTTTCATTTTTTCCACTCCTTATATAATCCAATCTGAATTAAGTTTATTGTTCAGTGATTCCTTAAATTTGAAATCCTGTTTACTATTCTGTCGTGAATACATTTTGGTACGAAATTGCTTATATCTCCGCCCATTGAGGCAACCTCACGCACCATACTTGAGCTTAAATACATAGACTCCGAGTTCGCCATAAGGAAAATTGTTTCAAGCTGGGGATTGAGCTTTTTGTTGGTAATAGCCATCTGAAACTCGTATTCAAAGTCCGAAACAGCACGCAGCCCCTTTACAATAGCGTCAACGTTTCTTTCCTTGCAATACTGGGCGAGCAAGCCGTCAAAGCTGACTACCTCAACGTTCGGAATGTCCTGCGTAACCTCTTTTAAAAATCCGATTCGCTCGTCAATAGAAAAGCACGGAGTTTTTGAGGAATTTACAAGCACGCCGACAATGACGTGGTCAAACATATTAGCCGAACGCTTTATTATGTCAAGATGACCGAGAGTGACCGGGTCAAAGCTGCCCGGACAAATAACCGTTTTTTTCATTGCACAAAATCCTTATGTCTGAATGTACTTATTTTTATTTTACCATAGCGATACTGTCTGTCAAGTACAAAATTGCCGTAATTCGACAAAATTTCTTCGTCAAGCGGATTTTCCGCAATAATTACGCCCGTTTCGTTCATAATTTCGGGCACAAGCTCGAGCGATTTCTGCAACATTCCCGTTTTGTACGGAGGGTCAAGAAACGCAATGTCAAAACGCTCACTACACATTGCAAGAAAGCTCTGATAATCCATTGCAAAGGTTTTTGCGTTCTGTTCAAGCTTGGTTGTCTTAAGATTTCTCCTGACGGTATCGAGAGATTTTTTAGAATTGTCAACAAAATAAGCCGTTTTTGCACCTCTGCTCAACGCTTCAATTCCCATCTGTCCCGAACCTGCAAAGAGGTCAAGAAACGCTCTGCCCTCGGTTTCAAACTGGATAATTGAAAAAATTGCTTCTTTAATTCTGTCGGTAGTAGGTCTTACGTCCTCGCCCTCAAGGGTTTCAAGACGTCTGCCCCTTGCACAACCTGTAATTACACGCATAGCATTAATCCTTCTAAATGTATTTTATCTGTTGTAAGTATAACACATTACAACAGATTTTACAACAATATTTTAGTCGAGTGCCTCGGCTAACAAATCGAGTGGAAAATTCGGAGCATAGCGACCATTAATTCCGAATTACGCATTCCGAATTTCGAATTTTTTATAATGCTCCCGTCTGCCTTTCGTCATCGGAGTGAAAATATCTGTAAACCGCAAGTGCACTGTCCTTCGTCATTTTCGGGGCGTTTTCAAGCTCCGTTAAATCTGCTTTTGAAATGTTGTCAATCGTTCTGAAATATTTTAAAAGTGACTTTGCTCTTACCTCTCCTACGCCGTCAATATTCGTAAGCGAGCTTTTAAAGGTGTTTTTGCTCCTGCGAGCGTGATGATAGCCGATTGCAAAGCGGTGAACCTCGTCCTGCATTTTGCTTAAAAACGTAAACAGCGCACGCTTTGAGCTGATTGCAATTTCTCCGCCGTCACCTGTTACGGCACGTGTGCGGTGCTTGTCGTCCTTTACCATACCGAAAAGCGGAACACTTATGTTCATTCTCTCTAACACCTGCTTTACAGCCGCAACCTGTCCCTTGCCGCCGTCGAGCAAAATCAAATCGGGGAGCTTTCCGAAACCCTCTGTTTTGTCCTCTGCTTTATAGAATTCATCAAATCGGCGTGAAATAACCTCCGCCATTGACGCATAGTCGTCCTGTCCCTCAAAGCCCTTGATTTTGAATTTTTTATATGCCGATTTCAGCGGTTTGCCGTTTTTATAGACTATCATTCCTGCGACGTTTTCCGTTCCTGCAAGGTTTGAAATATCATAGGACTCGATATACTCCGGCAGTTTTTCAAGTCCGAGGGTTTCTTTCAGTTCCTCAAGCACGCCGTATTCACGCACCGTTGCGCCCTTTTTCTGTGCAAGCGCCTCGGCGGCGTTTGAGCGGCACATTGAAACAAGCTGTGCCTGCTCTCCCCTCTGCGGAACGGTTACGTTGACCTTGTTGCCACGCTTTTCACTTAGCCACTGCGCGAGTGCTTCTATGCCGTCAAACTCCCTGTCAAGCGCAATATTCTTCGGAACATCGTTTCTGATTGTGTAGTAGCCGAGCAGAAATTCCTCGTACTCGCTCTCGCTGTCGCCGCTGTCAAATATAAAGCTTTCTCTGTCAAACAGTCTGCCGCCCTCAAAGCGGAAAACCTGAAAACAGATTTTTCCGTCGTCGGTAAAGCTTGCGATAACGTCCTCGTCAAGCACCTTGTTGGCGACGACCTTTTGCTTTTCACCCATTTTCTTAACCGCATTTATCTTGTCACGGATTCTTGCGGCACGCTCAAATTCGAGGTTTTCTGCGGCTTCCTCCATTTGTGCCGTGAGCTGTTTAATTGAGTTTGACGAGCCGCCCTTTAAAAAGTCAAGCGCCTGTGCAAGGCTTTCTTTGTAATCCTTTAGCTTTACCCTGCCTGTACAGGGCGCCATACACTGCTTTATGTGGTAGTTAAGGCAAGGTCTGCCCTTTCTGAAATCCTGCGGAAAACGCCTGTTGCAGGTCGGGAGCATAAAAATCTTGTTAGCCTCCTCAACTGCACTTTTTACGTAGTAACTACTCTTGTACGGCCCGATATACTGCGCACCGTCGTCCTTCTTTTGCAGAACATACGAAAGCCTGCCCCAGTCGCCCGAACTCACCCTGATATAGCTGTAGCCCTTGTCGTCCTTGAGCAGAATGTTGTACTTCGGCGTATGCTGTTTGATAAGACTGCACTCAAGAATCAGCGCCTCAAATTCGCTGTCGGTGATGATATATTCAAAATCGTCGACATTGTCAACCATTCTGCGCACCTTTTCGGCGTGATTGTTCTGTGAGCCGAAGTACTGGCTGACACGGTTTTTGAGTGTCTTTGCCTTGCCGATATATATAATTTCTCCGCTTTTATCGTGCATAATATAAACGCCCGGCAAAAGCGGCAGTGCCATTGCCTTTTTACGCAGTTCCTGCATTTTAGGGTTCATAATTTCACCGCCAAATTCATAAAACAAAAAAGGGCGGATAATTCCGCCCAAAAATATGCTGTGAGTTTACAATTATTCAGTAAAACCTGATTCAACAAGAGCAACAAGACCTTCAACTGCGTCGGTTTCGTCCGAGCCGTCAGCAATAATCTTGATTGTTGTTCCGCCGATAATACCGAGTGAAAGTACGCCAAGAAGACTCTTTGCGTTAACACGGCGCTCTTCCTTCTCAACCCAGATTGTTGACTTGTACTCGTTAGCTTTCTGGATAAAGAAAGTTGCCGGGCGAGCGTGTAAGCCGGCTTTATTCTGTACTAAAACTTCCTTAACATACATTTTGAAAACCCTCTCTGACATATTAAAATTTAAACCGAAAAAACCTTAAAGGCTTGATTTAATACATATTATAATCTTTTTTATTATCAAGGTCAATACGCTAAAATATTTTCGTATTAATATTCACTTGAGGTCAAAAAATCAAATCGTTTCTTGTGCAATTTTACAAGGATTGAGTAAAATTTTCATACATAAATACCGAATATCAGTTATTTTCAAGCAAATCGGGGCGTTTTTGCTTTGTGACCTCAAGGCTTTTTTCTTTGCGCCATTTATCGATATTTGCGTGGTGACCGCTTAAAAGCACCTCGGGAACTTCAATCCCTCTCCACTCTGAGGGCTTTGTGTACTGCGGATATTCCAGAAGTCCGTTGAAGTGACTTTCCTCGGTAAAGCACTCGTTGTTTGAAAGCACTCCGGGAACCATTCTTGCAAGAGCGTCGGCAAACACCATTGCAGGAAGCTCACCGCCCGTAAGTACATAGTCGCCGATTGAAATTTCCTCATCAATAAATGTATCTAAAAGCCGCTGGTCAACACCCTCGTAGTGACCGCAGAGAATACATATATTTTCAACGTCCGAAAGCTCTCTCAAACGCTTTTGCGTAAGCGTTTTGCCCTGCGGCGACATATAGACAAAATGCGGCTTCTTGCCTGTCTGTTTACATATATCCTCAAAGCAAAGAGCAATCGGCTCGGCTTTCATAAGCATACCCATTCCTCCGCCGTAAGGAGTGTCGTCAACCCGCCTATGCTTGTCAAACGCATAGTCACGAAGCTGGTGGCAGACAATTTCAATTGCTCCACTCTTCTGTGCCCTGCCGATTATGCTCTCGTTTAACACAGGCTCGAACATTTCGGGGAATAAGGTTATTATGTCAATCCTCATCGTCAAATATTCCTTTCATCGGGTGAATACGCACAAAGCCGCCGTCAACGTTGATTTTCTCAACGACCTCGTCAATAACGGGTGCAAGATACTTTTTGTTATTGCTGTCGGTGATTTCGTAAACATCGTTCGCACCCGTACGCAGAACATCGGTTAGCTTGCCGTAAACAGTGCCGTTTTCAGCGTCCCTTACCTCGAGCCCGATTAAGTCCTGAACAAAATTTACGCCCTCGTCAAGAGTTATGTCCTCACGGTTTATATATACAATTTTTCCTCTGAATTTTTCAGCGGCTTCTATGGTATCAACCCCCTTGATTTTTGCAAGGGTTATGTTCTTGTGAGGGCGTGATTTTACTTCGATAAAGGTCTGTCCGTTTTCGTCAAGATACAGCTTTTTAAAGGCGCATAAAAACTCGGGTGAATCGCACCAAGGCTCGATTCTGACTTCTCCCTTTATGCCGTGAGTGCCTACAATTTTTCCCGAATCAAGGAATTGCTTTTTCATACTTCTGCTCCGTTTCCTGCTTTTATTTCAGCTCAACAATCGTTACGCCGTCCTCGCCCTCGCCGAATACGCCGAGGCGGTGGCTTTTGACTGCTTTGTTTGATTTCAGATACTGATTGATTTCACGACGAAGAACGCCTGTTCCCTTTCCGTGAATAATCGTGATTTTGCTTACGCCCGACAATACGGCGTTGTCAATCGCCTTGTCGACAATATTGACTGCGTCAAATGCAGTTTCTCCTCTAACGTCAACCTCAGTTTCGGGGCGAACGTCCATTCTGCTCGGCACATTGCGCCTGCTTGGGAACTGACTTGCGGCAGGCTTATTCTGCGATTTTAACAACCTCAGGTTTTTAATGTCAACTCTTGTTTTTATAATTCCTGCCTGAACAAGCACAAGTCCCTCTTTGTTGGGCGGTGCAAGTACGGTTGCGTTCTTGTCAATATCGTAAATCAGGACGCTGTCGCCGACCTTCAGCGGTCGTGGCAGTTTATATTCTTCGTTCGGCGCTTTTTTCGCCTGAATCGGGTCTGCGTGCGCCTCCATTTTGTCAATGTCACGTTTCAGCTTTGAGCGTGCCTCGGCGCTCATTTCTTTTGCTTTTCTCGCTTTTTCAAGCTCCTCAACAAGTGCGTCAGCCTGTGCTCTTGTCTTTGAAATTATGCGCTGTGCCTCCTGCTTTGCTCTTTCAATTTCACGCTCTGCGTCCTTTTTGGCTTTGAGCATTTCATTCTCGGCTTTCTGCTTTTCGGTGTTCGCCTTTGCAGTAAGTCTGTTTGCGTTTTCAAGCTGTTTTTCAAGGCTCTGACGGCGTTTTTCAAGCTTCTCTACAACGTCCTCAAACTGTCTGCTTTCAGTAGAAACAAGCTCCTGTGCTCTGTCAACAATTCCAGAGTCTATTCCGAGCCTTTTTGAAATCGCAAAAGCGTTACTTTTTCCCGGTACGCCGATTAAAAGTCTGTAGGTCGGCTTGAGCGTTGCTACGTCAAATTCGCAACAGCCGTTTTCTACTCCCTCTGTACGCAGTGCAAATTCCTTTAATTCTGCATAGTGGGTTGTTGACGCAATTTTTGCGTGACGTGTGCGCAGTTTTTCAAGAATTGCAATAGCAAGCGCCGCACCCTCAACAGGGTCTGTTCCTGCGCCAAGCTCGTCAATAAGACAGAGCGAGCCTGCGTTTGCAAGCTTGATAATCTGTATAATATTCGTCATATGTGCCGAAAAGGTTGACAGAGACTGCTCTATGCTCTGCTCGTCGCCGATATCAACAAGCACACGTCTAAAAACCGACAGCTCGCTGTTGTCTGCGCACGGCACAAGAAGTCCGCACATTGCCATAAGCGTAAGCAAACCGAGCGTTTTAAGCGTAACAGTTTTACCGCCTGTATTCGGTCCTGTGATTACGAGTGTGTCAAAGGATTTTCCGAGTACGATGTCAACCGGAACAACCTTGTCCTTGTCAATCAGCGGATGTCTTGCCTGCTTTATGTCAACTATGCCCCTGTCGTTCATTACAGGCATTGAAGCCTTCATTGAATACGCAAGGTCAGCCTTGGCAAAAATAAGGTTGAGATTTGCGAGATTATTATAGCTTCTGATTATCGTATCGGCAAAGTCTCCTGCGCTTGCAGACAATTCAAAGAGGATTCTCTCGATTTCCTCCTCCTCTTTTGATTTCAGCATTTTAATATCGTTGTTTGCCTGCACAACGCCCATCGGCTCAATAAAAACAGTCGCACCGCTTGACGAGGTATCGTGCACAAGTCCGGGCACATTGTTGCGGCATTCGCTCCTTACAGGCACAACATACCGTCCGTCACGCTGGGTAACAATAGCGTCCTGAAGGTACTTTATGTATGTTGAGCTGTGAATAATTTTGTCAAGCACTTCTCTTGCCTTTGAAGATGCAGTGCGGATTTTGCGGCGAATATCCGACAAGGCTGTGCTTGCGCTGTCGGCGATTTCGTCCTCGCTTAAAATTGCAGAGGTGATTTTTTCCTCCAAAAATTTATTGGAAATCAGTCCGCTGAAATAGATATCAAGCGCAGTTTCGGTGTTTGCAAATCTTGAGTGCCACTCCTTGACGGTGCGGGTTATTCTTAAAGTCTGCGCAATTTTCAAAAGCTCTCCTGTTGAAAGACAGCCGCCTGCCTGTGCACGTCTTAGCTGATTTGCACAGTTTGCCGCTCCGCCGAATGACGGCGCACCGAATTTTCCGCTTAAAACTACTGCGTCATCGGTCTGCTTTAAGAGAAGCTGAACCTTTTTCAAGTCGAACTGCGGTTCTAATTTAAGCGCCATTTCACGTGCATCGTCAATATTTGTTCTGCCTGCAAGGCGTTCGAGTATTTTATCAAGTTCGAGTGTTTTGTAATGTCTGTTCATAATTTATCCTTAACTTATCATTTTGTAAAATGTCAATGTTTTGAAATCCTTTTCAAATCTGTATTTTAAATAGCTTTCGCTTGCCTGATTCAGCACCTCAAGTCCCTGTTCTGAAAGCGAAAATGAAAACAACTTATCATCATCAGCATAAACAGTGTGCCGTAAGGCTGTGAGAGTTGAGGGGTTAAGCTCAATCGCAATTTCGCCGTTTTTATTGTGACAGGCGACACATTCGAGCATACCGAGCTTTGGGAGAAAATACATTGTATCGGGACAGTATTCTCCGCACTCTCTGCACATTCGCAGGTCGGGCATATAGCCTGCCATACTTGCAAGGCGCATTTCAAAGCAAGGCTTTATAAGTTCTGCGCTCCGTTTTTCTTCGCCGAGCAGATACAGCGAATTGAGAATAAGGCTTAAAAAGGAATCTGCTTTCTGCTCTCTCGGGCAGATTGTCAGCGCAAGCTCGCAGAAATACTGGGCAAGGCACATTTTTTTGACGTCGCTTCTCAGCTTTGAAAAAATGCGGATAGTCTGTGCGTCGCCGATTATGTAGCTGTCCCGACCCTTGTAGATTGTGAATCGGGAATATGAAAGCAGCGAAGTTGAGGCGCACTTCTGATTTTTGATATTTTTTGCACCTCTGACAAACGCCTTTATTACGCCGTTGGATTTGGTAAGGGCAAAAACGAGCTTGTCCTGCTCACCAATATTCTGTTCCTTGATTATAAGTCCTTCCGTCCGGAATTTCATCGGTTTCCTCCCTTAAAACGGTGTCAGCACCGGTGTCCTTAGCGTTCTGGATACTCTTGTAGCGAAGATAGTCAAGAACGCTGCCCGTTGTAAAAAACGCCTGCCACATATACCAGTCGTCCATTTAAAACACCTCCGAAATTATTGTTTTCGGATAGTGCAGTTTTATATGAAGCAGATTTTGGATTTTTTAGAATTGAATTACATTTTGTTTAATTCTGCAAGTAATTTTGATTTCATTTCTTCAAGCTCTCCTTCTAAAGGGCGGTTTTTATCATCGTACATTTCGTCCTTTGGGAGCCACCAGACGGGACCTTTTATCGGCATATCGCCCGACTTTCTGGGAAATAAATGCCAGTGAAGATGAGTTTCTCCGTTGCCGAGGCATTCGTAATTCATTTTCTCTGCACCGAAAGCATTGTAAACGGCTTTTGCAACATCAGCCATTTCAGATAAAAATTTTGTTCTGAACGTTTCATCAAGAAAATGAAGCTCAGTTTTATGCTGTTTGCATAGGAAAAGCGTATAGCCCTTAAAATACTGGTGGTCGCCGATTACAACGTAGCCGGTTTCAAGCTCCTTGACAAAATACGGATTCGTTCCGTTTTTTATCATTTCAATTCGTTCGCAGATAAAGCACATAGTTTCACCTCAATTTTGAATCATCAATCAAAATTCTTTTCGTCAAAACCGAAATTCTGCAAAATCTGTGCACGGTTGCGCCAGTCCTCTTTGACCTTTACCCACGTCTGCAAAAATACCTTGCAGTCAAAAAAGTTTTCTATGTCCTGACGGGCGAATGTGCTGATTTTCTTAAGCATTGTGCCGTTCTTTCCGATTATGATTCTCTTGTGCGTGTCACGTTCGCAGAAAATTGTAGCGTCAATATCCAAGATTCCGTTGTTCCTTGTTTTCATCTTTTCGATTACAACAGCCGTACCGTGAGGGATTTCCTTGTCACAGAGCCTTAAAATCTTTTCACGGATAATCTCGGCTACAATTACCCTTTCGGGCTGGTCGGTGAGTGTATCGTCGTCAAAGTAATGTCCGCCATCAACCGACTGCTTTTTAAGCTCGTCTAAAAGCTCGTCCATTCCGCTTCCGTCCTGTGCGCTTACGGGTACGACTGCATCGAAATTGTAAAGCTTTGTATAGTCAAGAATCTGCTTCATCAATGCGTCCTTTTCCTTTAGCATATCAATCTTGTTGATTGCAAGGATTGCAGGCATTTCAAGCGACTTGAATTTTTCAATGAGCACAAGCTCTGTGTTTGTCGGCTCTTTGCCTGCTTCAACAACAAGCATACAGCAGTCAACTCCGCCGACTGATTCGTTGACGGAGCGCACCATATACTTGCCGAGTGAGTTTTTCGGCTTGTGCATACCGGGTGTATCAAAGAAAACAAGCTGATATTCGCCGTCGGTGAGCACACCCGTTATTCTGTTACGTGTAGTCTGCGGCTTGCTTGAAACTATTGCGATTTTCTGACCGAGAAGTCTGTTAAGTATTGAGCTTTTGCCGACATTCGGTCTGCCGACTATAGCGACAAAAGCCGATTTATCATTAGTATTCATCAATTACCTCTTATACAAAAATTTGGGGCAAACCGGATACAGTATGCCCCTTTTAATTACTTTTTTACTTTTAAGCGTAAAAGCTTTTCCTTAATTCCGACAGGGCCGAGAACTATAAAAACAACCGAAAAAACGGCTGAAATTAATAGCAACACAAGCAAAACGGGATTAGCGCAAAAGAACAGAAAAATCCCGTACAAAACGTCAAAATCAAGGAAGAATATTACGGCAGTGATTGCCGCCGCAATTGACAGCACAAGCACCGCCCCTGCCGCAGTATCCTTGGCAACTCTTATAAGCGGCTCGTACCTGTCACAAATCAGATTGCAAAGCTCCTCAATACAGGTGTTTACAATTTCAGCGAACATAATAAGGGCTATGAGGATAATCAGCAAAGCCGTCTGTGCCGCCGAAAAATTGTAGAAAAGCGAAAACAGCAGAACGTAAAAGCCTGCAACCATATGAAACCTCATATGGCTTTCACTTTTAACCGTGTACCATATACCCCGAAAGGCACATTTAAAGCTTAAAATCTGCTTTTTCATATCAAATCAAGGCGTCATCAACTATGTAGCTTGATGATGCGGGAAGTCCGAGCTGTTCCATAATAAGCTCTTCCTTTTCTCTCATTCTTACCTTTTCAAGGTTCTCCATATGGTCATAGCCAAGAAGGTGCAGAACGCTGTGAGCGGTGAGATAGCCGACCTCTCTCTGGAGCGAATGACCGAAAAGTTCAGCCTGATCTCTTGCCTTTTCCATTGAAATTACAACGTCGCCGAGAATCTTTGCGCCTGTTTCCATATCGGTATCATAAACGCCGTTTTCACCCATCGGGAATGAAAGCACGTCTGTTTCAATATCCTTGTTGCGGTACTGCTTGTTAAGCTCCTTTATGCCCTTATTATCGGTAAAGGTAACGCTGATTTCAGCAGGACCTTCAAATTTTTCAAGCTGGAGCACTGCGTTACAGCAACGGCGCACAAGCATTCTGATTCCCGTAGGAATTTTTACTGTCTTCTGTTTGTTCGTTATCACTACTCTGATTTTGTTGTCTGCCATTATAAATCATTCCTTTCAACATATTTATTCAAACATAACCCGATACCCAAATTGTGTTATGTTCTTGTATTTTCGTATTTTGCGTAAGCCTTGATAATATCCTGAACAAGTCGGTGGCGCACAACGTCACGTTCGTCAAAGGTACAGCTTCCTATACCCTCAATATTTTTCAGGATTTTAATGCAGTCCTTCAGTCCGCTTTTGGCTCCTCTCGGCAAGTCAATCTGCGTAATATCGCCCGTGATTACCATTTTGGAGTTAAAGCCGAGACGAGTAAGAAACATCTTCATCTGCTCGCTTGTAGTGTTCTGCGCTTCGTCAAGGATAATAAAGCTGTCGTCAAGCGTTCTGCCTCGCATATACGCAAGGGGTGCAACCTCAATATTGCCTCGCTCAACGTATTTCTGATACGTTTCTGCACCGAGCATATCAAAAAGCGCATCGTACAGAGGACGAAGATAAGGGTCAACCTTGCTTTGCAAATCACCGGGAAGAAAGCCGAGCTTTTCGCCTGCTTCAACGGCAGGACGAGTCAGAATAATTCGGTTAATCTGCTTACTGCGAAACGCCGTAACCGCCATTGCAACCGCAAGATAGGTCTTGCCTGTTCCGGCAGGTCCTACGCCGATTGTGATTGTGTTGTCGGCTATCATATTGCAGTAGCGTTTCTGACCGATTGTTTTTGGCTTAATCGGCTTGCCCTTTGAGGTTATGCAGATACAGTCGCCTGCAAGCTGTTCGATTTTTTCCTCGCTGTCCTCATTAACAAGCGAAATGCAGTAGCGAATGTTCTGTTCCGAAAGCAACTCTCCTCGGTTAATAAGCCGCAACAAGCTTTCAATCACCCTGCCTGCTTTTGAAACTTTTTCAGCCTCGCCGTCGATTTTAAGCTCGCTGTCACGGCAGGTTATGCGAACGCCGAACTCCTTTTCGATAATTTTTATATTCTCGTCAAAACTGCCAAAAAGGGCAACTGCGCTTTCCATTCTATCAATATTCAGAATTTGTTCCGTAAGGCAAAACTCCTGTTTCTACAAATTTAACAAAACAATTATACCACAAATTCAAAAGAAAAACTCACAAAAAATAGTTTTTTTTACTAAAATTTTAAATTTTGTAAAATGTGACGAAAACGCAAGTCATAAAAATGTCTTGTTTGTAATATTTATTGTTACTTCTTCATAATAAAGTAAAAAATACACAACATAAAAGGCGTGTAAACAGTTTTGTTTTTGTTCAAAATTATTCACCGCAATAAATATACATATATAAGTATGAAAATTGTAAATTAAATTTTTCAGAATTTTCTTGACAAAACAGGCTGTATGTATTATAATCTCGTTGGTGTAAAGAAATTTACTTTACACATAACTTTGCTTTTATACGGCAGGGAGCTGAAAAAATGGAAAAGAACATTGAGGTTTCACTGCTGTTTGACTTTTACGGCGAGCTTCTGAAGCCGTCGGGCAGACAGGCAATTGACCTTTACTACAACGACGATTTGTCGCTTTCGGAAATTGCCGACCAGACGGGAATCACAAGGCAGGGTGTGCGTGACAGCATCAAGCGCTGCGAACAACAGCTTTTTGATTTTGAAAAAAAGCTCGGTCTTTACAAAAGATTCTGTGAGCTTGAAAAAGGGCTTGAAGAAATTTCAGCCATTGCTCAGCAAATCTTTGACAATTCACACGACAACAACATCAAATCGCTTGCCGACAAAATTAAAAATACGGCAGACGCACTTAAAGAATAAGAGGAAATTTTATGGCATTTGAAGGACTTGCAGACAAGTTAAGCAACGCATTCAAAAAACTGAAAAACAAGGGCAAGCTTTCCGAGAGTGACGTTAAGGAGGCAATGCGAGAGGTAAGGCTCGCACTGCTTGAAGCTGACGTAAACTACAAGGTTGCCAAGGATTTCACAAACAAGGTTACCGAGCGTGCGGTAGGTCAGGACGTTATGGAAAGTCTTACTCCTGCGCAGATGGTAATTAAAATAGTTGACGAAGAGCTTACAAGCTTGATGGGCGGTGAGGGTGCAAGAATTGAATTTGCGTCAAAGCCACCGACAGTTATTATGCTCTGCGGCTTGCAGGGCTCGGGTAAAACAACACATGCGGCAAAGCTTGCAAAAATGCTTAAGAAGCAGAACCGCAGACCGTTGCTTGTTGCCTGCGACATCTACCGTCCCGCCGCTATTGACCAGTTAAAGGTTGTCGGCGGCAAGGCAGGCGTTCCCGTATTTGAAATGGGAACGGAAAATCCCGTCAAGATTGCAAAAGCCGCAATCAGACAGGCAAAGGACTACGGCAACGACGTTGTAATCCTCGACACCGCAGGACGACTTCACATTGACGAGGCTCTTATGAACGAGCTTAAAGAGGTCAAGGCTGAGGTTAATCCCGATGAAATCCTGCTTGTAATCGACTCTATGACAGGTCAGGACGCTGTAAACGTTGCAAAGAGCTTTAACGAGCTGCTCGAAATTTCGGGCGTAATTCTCACAAAGCTTGACGGCGACACAAGAGGCGGTGCGGCTCTTTCTGTAAAGGCTGTAACGGGCAAGCCGATTAAGTTTGCCGGTACGGGCGAAAAGCTTGAGGATATTGAGGTTTTCCACCCCGACCGTATGGCAAGCCGTATTCTCGGAATGGGCGACGTGCTCACTCTTATTGAGGACGCACAGAGCAAGATTGACCAGAAAAAAGCCGAACAAATGGCGCAGAAAATGATGTCCAACAAGTTCGACTTCAACGACTTAAACGAGCAGTTTGAGCAGGTCAAGAAAATGGGACCGATTAAGGGTATTCTTGCTAAAATTCCCGGACTGGGTAAACAGCTTGAGGACGTTGACATTGACGACAGACAGATTGACTGGGTTCAGGCGATTATCCTCTCAATGACAGAGGAAGAAAGAACAAATCCGTCAGTCCTGAATCCGTCAAGAAAGCGCAGAATTGCGGCAGGCTCGGGCAGATCGGTTGAAGAAGTCAACCGCCTTATCAAACAGCTTGAGCAGATGCAGAAGATGATGAAACAGATTAAGTCAAAGGGCAAAAACGGCAAGAAGAAAAAGAAAAAGATGCTCCCCGGACTCGGCGGAATGCCGATGGGCGGTATGCCTCCGATGTAACAAATCGGCAGAACAAGTCATTCATCCAAGAACTTGGTGAATATATATTTAAATCAATTTTATAGAGGTGAAAATCATGGCAGTAAAAATCAGACTCAGAAGAATGGGCTCAAAGAAGGCTCCCTTCTACAGAGTAGTAGTTGCAGACTCCAGATACCCCAGAAACGGACGTTTCATTGAGGAAATCGGCACATACGACATTCTCAAGAACCCCAGCGAATTCAAGGTTGACCAGGAGGCTGTTAAGAAGTGGATTGCTAACGGCGCACAGCCCACAGACACAGTAAAGGCACTTCTTAAGAAGAACGGCGTAATTGAATAATTGCGAAGCAGGAAAGGACTTATGTTATGCAGGAATTACTTGCTATAATCGCAAAAGGTCTTGTTGACGACCCCGATTCGGTAAGCGTTGAAGCGGACGCACCGACAGAGGACGGCACAACCGTTTATCACATTCACGTTGCAGAGAGCGATATGGGCAGAATAATCGGCAAGCAGGGCAGAATTGCCAAGGCTATCCGCACAATTGCCCGCAGTGCGGCAATCCGCAGCGATGAAAAGATTATGGTTGAAATCGACTGATAGTAGCCACCCGTAAATCGGGTGGTTTTTTCTATGCATATTTTTTAAAAATGAATATATTTATCTGTTTAATTGCTAAATTAATGTTGATTTTTGACAATGCTTATGTTATTATGTAATAAAATTTTGGAAAGCGAGGAATTCCAATGAAAAAACTATCATTCAAAAAGGTATGCGCAGTATTTTTATCTGCCGCCTTATTAACTTCAACGATAAGCGGTCTTACCGTTTCTGCGGCTGAAGAAACACCGCTGATTTTGGGCGACGTTAATCTTGACGGAGCAGTATCCGTTGCCGACGCAACCGAAATTCAGAAGTATCTTGCAGAAAGTGCCGACTTCGGCATAAGACAAGAGGTTGCCGCAAACGTTGACAACACTGAAATCAACATCAACACCGTTACGCTGATTCAGAAATATCTTTCGGGATATGATACAAAATTATCAATCGGACAGCCGGTTGACGAAGGCGAGGACGGCATAATTGTTGAGAAAACCACAAAGTTAAATATGCCTGCTGTTATGGAAGGCATTTTGGAAGAAAACCAAAAGGTTTATTATTCTACAAAGCACAATGACATTCCGTTTATCGAAGTAAATAACTGTTTAAGCTTTTTCAGAGATTTCCTTGAAAAGTCAGACTTTAATGTTGAAACTTCAGACAACGGAAACATTGTTATGTGCACAATCGGCAACGACTTAACGGCTGAATTTAATTATTCCGAAAAATACATAGAATTCAGCGATTATGACCTTTTTATCACCAAAAAAGACGGTCTTCCAATGGATTTGATTGAAAATAACGAAAGTAAATCAACCGCCGACGAGCCTGTAATGTTTTTAAGAAGTCCTTACGACCACTATTACAACGGTGATCCGATAAGAATCAGCCTTGAGGACTATTCAATACCTATGCTTAAGGATAAAGGAAAGCTCTTTATCCCCCTGTCAACATTTAATGATATTTTCATTTCGCAAACAGAATATGTGTTAGTTTCAATTGATGAACATTTATTCTTTTTTAATCAAGGAATAATATTAGATACATCAAATGAACTTACTCAGCTGTATTATTCCATTGAGCCTAAGGAAACCCTTTCGGAAGAAATGACAAAATTCAATTACAACGAGCTTTGCCTTAATCTTGATTTGCGCTACGGTCTTAAAGACACTCATAAAATCAAGGATTTCGACAGTTACCTAAACAGAATGGGCTTAAAGAAGGAATATCTGTCAGGAAACGTATACAGAATAGATAAGGCAAATATACAGCTTTCAACTGCGTGCTTTGCTGATTTTCACAGCACATATGTTTGCAGTTCCCCATATTTTGACAGAGGAAAATACAACATAATGGATGAACCGACTGCAAACAGCAAAACTTATATGGACAGGTACAAAAGATTTGCTGATAAAACAGCAATACGAAGCTCTATTCTCGGCGAGGTTGAGCCTTATGAACGCCGTGGAGATACCGTATTTATTACCTTTGATGGCTTTACAGCAAAATCCAAGGCTGAATATTACAATGAAAATAAAGAACCGGATCTTACCGACACAATTGAACTGTTCAGCTATTCACTTGAAAAGCTTAAAAATGAGGACAGCGATGTAAAAAATGTTGTTATTGACCTTTCGTGCAATACAGGCGGCAACTCGATTGCCTGTGCATATGCAATTTATGCCGTATTAGGTTCGTCAAATATATCCCTTCTCAATCCGAATACAAACGCACTTCATCAGAATGTTGTTGAATGCGACCTTAATTTAGACGGAAAAATTGATAAAAACGATAAGTCAATGAAAGCGCTTGGCAAAAACATTGCCTTAATCACATCAGATTTATCATTCTCCTGCGGCAACCTCTTCCCCTGCAACATTAAATACAATGATGCAAATGTTCTTGCTTTGGGACAGCAAAGCGGCGGCGGTGCCTGCGTTATAGGATATGTTGCTACCGCAACAGGCTCGCTTATGCAGATTTCCTCAAACAATCAGCTCGTATCAGTTAAAAACGGAAGCCTACAGGATATTGACCATGGTCTGACGCCCGATATTTATCTGACCGCTAACAGAATGTACGACAGAGATTATGTATGCAATCTTGTTTCGGAACAATTCGGAAATTAAAATTCAAAATATTAATTCTAAAAAAGTGACTGTGCGTTTTTCACAGTCACAGCTTGTATAAAAAGTTATATTTTAAACAAACGTAAAATATACAACAATAAAACTTTGCCACTATATCTTAGGCTCCCCTTTTGAGGGGAGCTGTCATTTTGCTTGCAAAATGACTGAGGGGTGGAGATGAACTTTTCCTGATATATACAAGTTCATCTGACCTACCACCCTTCCGTCACAGCGATAAATCGCTGTGCCACCTTCCCTCAAGGGAAGGCTTGGCTATATAACAAAAGTTGACTATTACAATTTTTATGTATATTCTTTTTCGACAGTCTGCGACTGTGCGTTTTGCACAGTCACTTTTTAGTTTAGGCGGCTCTGTCAATAAGCGAGCGAATCAATTATTTACTTAAGTGTTGCAGATTCCTTAATGCCTTTCATCTTTCATTCCCTTTTTTTGTTTTATTGAACGGTAAATTTCAATATGAATCTGATGCTTTAAATTCAGAATATCATCTTGATATTTCGCAAGAATTGACTTGTATTCTTCCTCAAACTCTTTCAACTTTTGCGGTGAAAGACTTGCTCCCACTCCACGACAGCTTTTCACTCTTCCGAGCCACTGTTCCTTTGTAAAATTCAGCGTTACGTCGTATGAATGAATCGTATCAATATTGAATCTATTTTCCGCCCACTGTGGATAATTATACTTGAATTTTTCAAATCCGCAGCCGCTCCAGTCGGGATTGTATTTCAGAACAGTATTTTCCATTTCCGAAATGACTTCATCTTCAAACGGCAACCAGTCCATAAAAATCTTGCAGAAAATCCCCTGCGGTTTCAGTATTCTGAAAATTTCATCACTTGCTTTTTCAGCGTTAAAATACTGAAAACATTGCACCGCCGTTACGACATCAAAGCTATTGTCCTCAAAGCCGGTATTTTCAGCCGAACAGACTTTGAAATCAATGTTATTCAAGCCCTTTTCATCGGCAATTTTTCTGCCGTATGCAATCTGATTTTCGGAAATATCGGTTGAAGTAAAATTTGCCCCTGTTCGGTAGAGATTAACAGGCAAAACAGCAGTACCGCTGCCGAGGTCAAGGATTTTCTGATTTTCTTTTCCGATACCGAAAGAAATCAGCTTGTCATACATACTCTTCGGGTAAATGTCACGGTATTTAGCATAATCCTGCGACGTTCTTCCAAAGTCAAATTCCTTTCCGCTGTCGATAAAATTGAGTTGCATTTATTTTCTCCGTTCCGTACAAATATTTGTTAATCGGTTTCAAGTAAAAAATAAACAAAATTCGGGCAACAGAATAACTCTGCCACCCGAAAAACATTATTATTACTTATGCGATTCTTCAAGTACCTTGCGCATATATTTTGCGATGTCGGTGTTGTCGATAACGTCTTTTTCACAAAGCGCCTTTGACTGTGCTCCGCTTGCAAAGAGCCATACGTTTGTGTTGGTATGCTCACCGTCGGAGGTAAAACAGTCGTCGTTAATATCCTCTGGCGTGGGATTGTCCGGGAGCGTTACACCGCCTGTTTCGTGATCAGCTGTTACAATTACAAGCGTTCCGGGGTGTTCCTCTGCCCACTTGAGAACAAAGTCAACCGCCTTGTCAAAGTCCTGCATCTGACCGAGAGTTGTTTCCATATCGCATTTGCTTTCGTATGTATCAATATTACTTCCCTCAACCATAAGGAAAAATCCCTTATCGTTATCAAGCATATCAAGAGCCTTTGAGGTCATTCGCATAAGTGACGGAGCCATATCGGGAGCACCCATATTGTCATAGGCAAACATTCCGAGAACCTTGTCGTCGTCCGAATTCAGTGCGTCAAGCTCATCTGCCTTTGTGATGTACTTATAATTGTTGTCCTCGATTGTCTGCTTAACCTTCGGATTTGTATAATACTGTGCGCCGCCGCCGAAAAGCACGTTGACGTTTGATTTTACCATTTCACGAAGAATCTGGGGATAGTTATCTCTTGAGCTGTTGTGAGCAACCATTCCGGCAGGCGTTGCGTGGCTGACAACCTGTCTTGCAACAAGACCTGTTTCCATATCAAGCGACTGTGCATACTCGCAGATTGTTTCAAGCTTGTTTCCGTCGGGGTCGACACCTACACAGCCGTTGAGAGTTTTAACTCCAGTACTCATAGCAGTTGCCGATGCGGCGCTGTCAGTAAACTCCTTATAGCCTTTTGTTACCGACTCAGAATATGTAGTAACCTCTGTTCTGTACTTCATTCCGCTCATTACAAGCTTGTCGCCCTTTACAACCTCGGACGCTTTGATGATGTTCTTGCCCATACCGTCGCCGATCATAAGAATTACGTTCTTTGCAGGAACGTCCTCTTCAAGATTGTATTCGGCGTAGTCAACCCATTCGAGCTTTTCCTTGTTTTCCTCGGTGCTGACAGATTCAGCGGAGGTTTCTGACTGCGAAGCTGAAGTTGTGTCTGTTGTCTGACTGCTGTTTGATGAGGAGCACGCCGCAAATGAGCATACCATTGTCAAAGCAAGCAATACAGAAAGTAGTTTTTTCATATAAATACCTCTTTTTAAATAAATTATTAACTACAGATTTCCAAATAATATATATATTTTATCATATCGGATTATAATTTATCAAGGACTATTTACAATATTTTTCGGTAATATTATTTATTTTGTAACAAAAAACACTTTACTTTGCTAACGTGATAATGTTATAATAAGATTATTCTTTTTATTGGAGGAGATTTTAATGAAAAAACTTACTGCATTCATTCTTTCAGCACTTATGGCTGTTACAGCTCTTACAGGCTGCGGCGGACAGTCATCAAGCTCTGAAGCGTCAAAGGACAATTCAAGCTCACAGAGCGCAACGGGCGACTGGAGCTACATTGCAGACAAGGGTGACCTTGTTATCGGTATTACATACTTTGAGCCGATGAACTACAAGGACGAAAACGGCGAGCTGACAGGCTTTGAAACAGAGTTTGCACAGAGCGTTTGCGAAAAGCTCGGCGTAAAGGCAAACTTCCAGAAAATCGACTGGGATTCAAAGGAAGTTGAGCTTAACGCAAAGACTATTGACTGCATCTGGAACGGTCTTACAATCACAGACGAAAGACAGGAAAATATGGGCATTTCCACTCCCTATATGGAAAACAAGCAGGTTATGGTAACAAAGGCTGAAAATGCCGACAAGTTCACAACAGCAGAGGCTGTCAAGGGTGCAACGGTTGTTGCAGAGAAGAAGTCGGCAGGCGAGGACGTTGCAAAGGGCGACGAGTTCTTCAAGGAAGCCAACTACGTTTCTGTTGACTCACAGGCAAAGGCACTTCTTGAGGTTAAGTCGGGCACAGCTGACATCGCAATCATCGACTATGTAATGTCAATCGGCACAATTGCAGACGGTACAGACTACGCTGACCTCAAGGTTGTTGAGGGCAAGGACTTTGCTAAGGAGCAGTACGGTATTGCTGTTCGCAAGGGCGACGCTGAAACCTTACAGAAAATCAACGACGCTATTCAGGCTGTTGCAGACGACGGCAAGCTTGAGGAAATTGCAAAGAAGTACAACCTTCAGGACCTTCTTCTTGTAAAAGCAAAGTAAGCAACGAAACGGATTTGGGATAATGAACGAATTTATCAATGTTACTCAGCAGCTCTTCAAGGGCTTTGGTGAGAACTGCTTTATATTTGCAATTACACTTCTGCTTGCGCTTCCGCTGGGACTTATAGTTTCTATGGGCTCAATGTCAAAATTCAGGCCTCTTAAATGGCTTACAAAGGCTTTTGTGTGGGTTATCAGGGGAACTCCGCTTATGCTCCAGCTTTTTGTTGTGTTCTACATTCCACCGCTTGTATCAAACGGCGGCTTTAACTTCCCGAGAATGCAGGCGGCGCTGATTGCATTTGTAATCAACTATGCGGCGTATTTTTCGGAGATTTACCGTGGCGGAATCGAGTCGATTCCAAAGGGACAGTACGAGGCAGGACAGGTGCTCGGAATGAAGAAGTCGCAGATTTTCTTCAAGGTAGTGCTTATGCAGGTTGTTAAAAGAATAACAGCTCCTATCGGCAACGAGATTATCACTCTCGTTAAGGACACCTCGCTTGCAAGCGTAATTGCAATTCCCGAAATACTGATGAACGCAAAGGATTTTTCAATGGAAGGTCTTATCTGGCCGCTGTTCTACTCGGCTGTATTCTTCCTTGCTTTCTGCGGAATACTGACGCTTCTCTTCTCGTTTATCGAGAAAAAGCTCGATTACTACAAGGGTTAAGGAGGAACGGATATGTCGCTTTTAAAGGTTGAAAATATACAGAAGAGCTTTGGCAAAACTCAGGTTTTAAAGGACATAAGCTTCTCGCTTGAAAAGGGTGAGGTTCTTGCGATTATCGGTTCTTCGGGTTCGGGCAAGACAACGCTCTTAAGATGTCTTAACTTTCTCGAAACACCGCAAAGCGGAAAAATCACGGTAAACGACAGCGTTCTTCTCGACTGCGGCGATAAAGCAAAAACAAGTGACGCTGAAATCAGAAAAAACAGACTCCATTTCGGACTTGTTTTCCAGTCGTTTAATCTTTTTCCGCAGTACAAGGTGATTGAAAATATCACACTCGCTCCGAAGATGCTTGCAAAGGAGCAAATAAAAAAGGGCGGAGAATTTATGGGCGCAAAAACCTATAAGGAAGCGCAGGAGCTTATCGAAACAAATGCGCTTTCACTGCTTGAAAAGGTCGGTCTTTCCGAAAAGAAGGACTCCTATCCCTGCAATTTAAGCGGCGGTCAGCAGCAGCGTGTTGCAATTGCAAGGGCGCTTGCGCTGAATCCCGACGTACTTTGCTTTGACGAGCCTACTTCGGCGCTTGACCCCGAGCTTACGGGTGAGGTGCTCAACGTAATCAGAGGACTTAAATCCTCCGACAGTACAATGATTGTTGTTACTCACGAGATTGAATTTGCACGTGACGTAGCGGACAAAATCATTTTTATGGCTGACGGCGTAATCGCAGAGGAGGGCACTCCCGAACAGGTTATCGGCAATCCGCAGAATCCGAGAACGCAGGCGTTTTTATCTAGATTCAATCAATATGCAAAATAATTTTCCGGCTCAGAGTTTTAATACTTTGAGCCGTTATTTTATTGACAATATCGGACTTACGGTATAAAATTATATAGTTATATTTTTTGATAAACTATAATTTAATGCGGAATTCGGAATGCGTAATGCGGAATTGCGGTCGAGTGGATAGGTTGCAATAATAGAAAAGTTTAGTGCCCGAATTAATTTATATGCGGCGTTGCCGCAAGCGTGAATTTTTGTATTTATCATTAATGTAGGGAACGGTCTTGACCGTTCCGATTACCTAAAAGTCAGATGTAGTCCTGCGGAACAGTCAAGACTGTTCCCTACACTTAAAACAAAACGTTATCAATATATCAAATTTAGTTCAGCAAACAAACTTATCCACACAACTCGCATTATTATAAATTCGGAGCGTAGCGACCATTAATTACGCATTCCGAATTCCGCATTCCGAATTGAACTAAATTATTGTTTTTCGTGTTAATCTATGAATTTTAATAAAGTGATAACTTTATTAATTATAGCAATAATATTATTTGAAAGGCAAATAAAATGAGCAATACCAAAAACAAATCCGAAACTCCAAGACTTACGGAAAAATACTCCACACGGCACGCTGTGCTCAACTACTTCCTTGTGCTGATGTTCACTGTTTTTCCGCTGTTTGCGTCTGACGCATTTTTTAACATCCGCCACGACAAATACTACTTCTTTTTGGCGTTATCGGGAGTTGTGATAATTGCCGAGGCTGTACTGATTTATTTTGCGTACTTCGGCGATAAAAAAGACTGCTCCCCCGAGATGGCAGTCGGTGACGCCAATATCACAAAATTTTCATTTACCGACTGGGCAATGCTTGCGTTTCTTGCAGTGTGCGTAATTTCAACCGTGTTTTCAAAACATACCGAGGACGCTCTTTTCGGCTCACTGACAGGCAGAAACAACGGTCTAATTCTGATTGCATTTTATGTGGGAATATACTTTGTCATTACCCGCTGTTACTACTATATGGAATACGTTTTTGTTGCTCTTGCGGCAGGCTCGGCTGTTGTTTATCTTCTTTCGGTGCTCAACTTCTGCTATATTGACCCGCTCGGTATGTACACCCGACTTGACGCAAAAACAATTGAGGATTTTACCTCGACAATCGGCAACAAAAATCTTATGTCAAGCTTTATCTGCGTTATGCTTCCCGTCGTAATCACGATGTCGGTTCACACGAAAAAGACAATGTTCAGGATAATTTATCTTGTGTCCTCGGCACTCGGCTTTATGGCTCTTATGACAGCAGACAGCGACTCGGGTATTCTCGGACTCGGCGTATTCATTGTTGTTATGCTGATTTGGTATTCACGTAAAATTTCAAGGCTGAAAAGATATTTTCTCTGCCTTACCGTTATGCTTGCGTCGGCAAAGATACTCCGCTTTTTTACCGTTATTCTTTCGCAGTCATTCGGGTGCAGGACAAAGGAAATAGATGAGTTCCAAAAGCTGTTTGTCGAGTCAAACACAGGCTTTGTACTAATCGGAATTGCCGCAGTAATTACGGGTGCGCTTTACATAATTGATATGCAAAAGCCTAATCTTACGCTTTCAAAAGCAGTTCCGTTTGCGCTCGGCTCGCTTTTTGCAGTCGCAGTTATTGCAATTCTGTCTGCTGTAGTTTACTTCAGCGTTGTTGATACCGAAACAAAGCTTGACGGATTTTTATCCATATTGCGATTTGACGAAAGCTGGGGTACTCACCGAGGCTTTATGTGGATAAAATCATTTGATATTTTCGGTGACGCTTCGTTTTTCCAAAAGCTATTCGGTACGGGTCCCGACACATTCCACTATGCTTTTTCTCCCTATTTCACAGAGCTTATGAAGTACGGCGACTCTTCAACAAACGCAGCTCACAACGAGTATCTCAACTACCTTATCACAATCGGCGCATTTGGTCTTATTGCCTATCTGTCGGTTGTCGGCGGAACAATTGCAAGAGCAATTAAAAAGTCGTTGTCAAATCCGCTTTCAATCGTATGCGTATCGGCAGTTATCTGCTATTCGGTGCAGGCTGTCGTAAACATTGCCCAGCCGATTACAACGCCGCTGTTCATTCTTTTTGTTGCACTTACGGAAGCTGTTTCACGCAGTAATACGGGTCATAATGAATTAGTATAAATTCCTTGCAGGACGGTTAATCCGTCCTGCTTTGTTGTTTTACACAAGTTTCTTACCAAAAATTCATAAAACTTTCACAAAACAAAATCAGGAAAATGTTGACAATGGGCTTTTATGGAATTATAATTATGACAAGTGTTCATATGATAGGTTGTCACAATAATCAGGAGGTGTCTTAAAGTGATTAAAAAGACATTTTACAATCTTCCCGAAGAAAAAAGACAGAGAATTATAAACGCTGTTATGCAGGAATTTGCAAGCTCAGCTACGGAAAAAGTCAGCATAAACCGCATAATCAAAGCGGCGAATATTTCAAGAGGAAGCTTTTACCAGTATTTTGACGACAAAGTTGACCTTGTTGAGGTGCTTGTAAAGACCTTTGCCGATCTTTCCGTCGAGGGCGGTCGCAAGGCACTGCAATACTCAAACGGCGATATTTTCTATACATACGAAAAGCTGTTTGATATAATCACCGACTTTGGCAAGGACAAAAAACAGAAGATGATTCTGAAAAATCTGATGAAAAATCTTCGTGCAAACGATGATTTGATTTCCGAATATTTGCTCAACAGATTTGAGGGATTAGCTCCTTTCCGTGAATTTTCAAATCAGTTTAACAGGGATTGTCTGAAATATAAAAGCGACGAGGACGTTAAGTCCCTTTCGCAGATTCTTACACAGGTGCTCAAAAACGCAATCTTTGATGTTTTTGTTGTGGGAATGGACTGCGATAATGTCAAAAAAGATTTTCTGCGCAAGCTTGAAATAATCAAGAGCGGCGCAGTTGCAATAAAGAATTAAAATTTCAGGAGTACAAGCAAATGCTATCAAAATTCAGTGTAAAAAAACCGATGACAGTTTTTGTCTGCGTTGTAATCGTCATCGTGCTCGGCGTTGTGTCTTTTCTGAAAATGACGCCCGACTTACTGCCGAATATGGACTTTCCCTATGCGATGATTATGACAACATACGGCGGACAAACGCCCGAAACTGTTGAATCAACCGTAACAAAACCGCTTGAACAGTCAATTTCAACTATTGACGGCGTAAAGGATATTACCTCTAATTCTGCCGAAAACTACTCGGTGCTCATAATCGAGTTTGAGGACGGCACGAATATGGACACCGCAACAGTTGATTTGCGTTCAAGCCTTGACACAATCTCGGACAACTGGCCTGACGGAGTAGGGACGCCGTACCTTATCAAGGCAAACCCGAGTATGCTGCCTGTTGCTATGACGGCTGTTGAATACAAGGGCAAGGACAGAAACGAGCTGTCCGATTACGTAAGCGACGAGCTTTTAAACAAGCTTGAGGGAATTGACGGCGTTGCCTCGGTTTCGGACAAGGGTATTGTTGTTGAAAAAGAAAACGTCGTAATCTCACAGAAAAAAATTGATGCGCTCAACAAGAAGATTTCAGCGGCACTCGACGACCAGTTTTCAGACGTAGAGGATAAGCTGAACAGCGCAAAAAAGGAAATTGACGACAACATCAGCAAAGCTGAAAGCGGAAGTCAGACAATCAGCTCCTCCATTGAGCAGATTAACGCACAGCAGGAGTCTGTAGCATCACAGCTTGAGGACGCACAAAAGAACGCCGAAAGCGGCAAAACCCGGCTTTTATCTGCAAAAATGCAGCTGCTTGACCAGAAAGCTTCACTTACGCAGACAAAGCAAACGCTTGAAACAGCTTATCAGGCTCTTTTGTCAATAAAGACTTCCTACGAGGAGTTGCTTGCTCAAAAGAAAGAGCTTACCGACACGCTCAACACTCTTAATCAAATAAGCGACAATTACGTAGCAATTGTAAACCAGATGATTACTCTTGACAAGGACAGCGAGGAGTATAAACAGCTTGAAAAACAGCTTGAAGAGATTGACGAACAGCTAAAGCCGTTTAATATAAGAAAAGAAGGACTGGCTCTTGCAATTGAGTCCGCAAACGCCGCTCTTTCAAAGGTTGACAGCTCACTCAGTCAGATTAACGAAACTCTAGCAGAGCTTGGAACTGATACATCAAAGCTTGATTCCACTCTCCAAGAGCTGACAGATAAAATCGCCGTAATCAACAGCGGTATTGCACAAATCGACAGCGCAATCAGCGGACTTGACGACAAGTCGGTTTCCGTTGACAGCGCACTCGCCACAATTTCAAAGCAACAGTCAAGCACAGACTTTAAAATGTCATCTGCACTTTCAACGCTGACTGCAAAGCAGGGTGAGGTTCAGAGTGCTGTAACACAGCTTGACTCCGCCAAAAAAGAAGTTCAGGGTTCAATAGATACCTTAAAGGAGCAGAAGGACAAGGCAAAAAACAAGGCGGATATGAACAATACCGTCACGCTTGAAACTGTTTCCAATATTCTCACAGCACAGAACTTTTCAATGCCGGCAGGCTACGTTACCGATGACGAAAACAACAAATATATGGTACGTGTCGGCGACAAGGTTGCCAATGAAAAGGAACTCAAAAACCTTGTGCTTTTTGACACAAAGATTGACGGTATCGGTGTTGTCACTCTTGACGATGTGGCTGACGTATTTCTCAAAGATAATTCCGAGGAAATTTACGCTAAAATCAACGGCAACCCAGGTATTGTGCTCAGCTTTTCAAAGCAAAGCGACATTGCAACCTCAACCGTATGTGAAAACATAAATACCACTCTTGAAGAATTAAGCAATGAGAATGAAGGACTTAACTTCACTAACCTCTACAGTCAGGGCGACTACATTTCAATTGTAATTAACAGTGTACTCCAGAACCTGCTTCTTGGCGCACTTTTGGCAATAATAATTCTGTTTTTGTTCCTGCGTGATATAAAACCGACTGTAATAGTTGCCTGCTCAATTCCGATAAGCGTTGTCTTTGCGATTGTACTTATGTATTTCAGCGGAGTAACACTGAATATGATTTCACTTTCCGGACTTGCAATCGGCGTCGGAATGCTGGTTGACAACTCGGTGGTTGTAATTGAAAATATCTACCGATTAAGAGGTCTGGGCTATTCTGCAATTCAGGCGTCGCTTAACGGTGCAAAGCAGGTTGCAGGCGCAATCGCCTCATCAACGCTTACAACAATCTGCGTATTCCTTCCGATTGTTTTTGTCGAAGGAATCACAAGACAGCTGTTTGTCGATATGGCGCTCACAATTGCATACTCACTGCTTGCAAGCCTTATTGTCGCACTTACTCTTGTTCCTGCAATGGGACAACGTATGCTGCGCAAAATCAAGCCGCAGAAAAATCCCGAAAACAGCAAAATCATCAAAGGCTATGAAAAATCTCTGCGTTTTGTGCTTCGCCACAAGGTATGTTCAATTCTCGTTGTAGTTGCCGTACTTGGTGCAAGTATATTCGGTGCACTTGCAAAGGGCTTCAGCTTTATGCCGAATATGAGCAGTACCGAAGTTCAGATTTCTGCAAAGCTTGATGACAACGCAACTCTTGAAGAAACAATCGACACAGCCGAGCAGATTAACAAGGTGCTGAACGGATATGACGAGTTTGAAACCGTCGGTGTAATAACGGGCAGCAGCACAAGTCTTATGGGACTTTCGGGCGGCTCGTCAGCAGACACAGGAAGTGTGACCGCTTACGGAGTGCTCAAGGACGAATACACTAAAAAGAGCGAAGAAATCTGCGACAGATTAAGCGATGACCTTGAAAAGGTAAAGGGTGAAATCAGCGTTAGCGGCGGCTCTTCGACAAGCTCAATGTCATCTGTTCTCGGTAACGGCGGAATAGAAATCACACTCTACGGCGAAGATATTGAAACACTCAAGAAAACAGCCGAGGATATGGCTAAACAGCTTGAAACCGTTGAGGGAATTGATGAAACCGACAGCGGAGTGGGCGCAACCTCTCCCGAAATCAAGGTAAGCGTAAACAAAGCAAAAGCCGCTAAAAAAGGACTTACCGTTGCGCAGGTGTACCAGCAGGTTGCATCTGCGGTTGCAAGCGAAAAAACCTCAACAGCTCTTACAAACGGCAACGGCAGCGACCTTGACGTTGTAATCGTCAAGGACGAAAGCAAAAAGATTTCTCCCGATAAAATCGGTAGCATTGACATAACCTACAAAGACAGCGAGGAAAACGAAAAGACAACCTCACTTTCCTCAATTGCCGATATTTCAAAGTCGGAAACAATAGATGTAATCAAACGTCAGGACCAGAAACGCTATCTTTCAATTACAGGTACGCTTAAGGACGGCTATACCCTTACTGATGTTTCAAACAAAGCCGAAAAGCTGTTTGACGAGTATAAATTCCCCGAGGGCTGTTCAATTGAATTTGCAGGCAGTAACAAGGCGACAATGGACGCAATGTCACAGCTCGTCCTTATGTTATTGCTCGGCGTAGTTTTAATCTATCTGATTATGGTTGCCCAGTTCCAGAGCCTTAAATCACCGTTTATCATTATGTTTACAATTCCCCTTGCATTCACCGGCGGTTTCCTCGGTCTGCTTATCACAGGCTTTGACGTAAGCGTTGTTTCGCTAATTGGTTTCATAATGCTTTGCGGTATCATCGTAAACAACGGCATCGTGCTTGTTGACTACATCAACAGACTGCGCCGTGACGGAAAAGAGCGTGTTGAGGCGATTGTTGAAGCAGGCAAAACGAGAATGAGACCTATCCTTATAACAGCTCTCACCACAATTCTCGGACTTTCCGTAATGGCTCTCGGAATCGGAACAGGTGCAGAGATGATGCAGCCGCTTGCAATTGTCTGCATAGGCGGTCTGATTTACGCAACATTTATGACTCTCTACATTATTCCCGTGATTTATGATGCATTCAACAAAAAGGAGCTTAGCAAGGTTGAAGAAAGCGAGCTTGAAGCTATTGACGAATAAAGCAATATATTGTAAAATAGTTACATAAATTTTATGAGGAGTGGTACAAATGATTTTAGTTACTACAGAAACCGTTTCAGGCAAAAACTGTGCAACGCTCGGACTTGTTACGGGCAATACTATCCAGTCAAAGCATATGTTCAGCGATATGGGACAGGGCTTTAAAACAATGGTAGGCGGTGAGCTTAAGTCATACACAGAGATGATGGCAAAGTCAAGAGCTATTGCAACTCAGCGTATGATTGACCAGGCTGCGGCTATGGGCGCTGACGCAATTGTCGGTGTAAGATACACCTCTGCTTCGGTTATGCAGCAGGCCGCCGAGGTGCTTGCATACGGTACTGCGGTAAAATTTGTATAATTAAAGTAAAAGCGAACGGCACAAATCCGTTCGCTTTTTGATTTTATGGTTGTTGTTTGTAAATCTTTCCGTAGGGACGGCTTCCCAGACGTCCCTTTCACATAAATTGCAACGCAATTTATGTGTGGACACGGCACGCCGTGTCCCTACGATAGTGAAAATAATCACTGCCCTTTCACAATGTCAGCACACTGTCCGTTTGTAAGGCGGATAAGGTCAACAGGCTTTAAGTCAATCTGATAGCCGATTTTTCCTGCGCTGACGATAATCTGCGGAATATCCTGCGCCGTAATGTGAAATGTCGTTTTGTACTGCTTTTTCATTCCAAGCGGAGAACAGCCTCCCCTTACGTAACCTGTCACCTTGGTAATATCCTTTACGTGAATCATCTCAACCGACTTTTCACCTACGCTTTTGGCGCACTTTTTCAAGTCAAGCTCGTCAGCTACGGGTACTGCAAAAACATAGTAGTCCTTACTTCCCTTTGTGACAAGGGTTTTGAAAACATATTCGGGATTCTGCCCAAGGAGCTTTGCAACGCTCACTCCGTCAACGGCTTCCTTGCCGTGCGGATATTCGTGCGCGGTGTATTCTACACCCTCTCTGTCGAGTATTCTCATTACATTTGTCTTGAATTCTGCCATTATTATCGTCTGCCTTTTAAATTAATATTTATTGGTAATATTAGAATAACAAAATGTTTTGTTCATTTCAATAGTTTTGCTTATACTATTTTTGCCGAAAACAGAAATAAACAGTGACTTTTCACTTCAATATTTTAAATTGTTAGCTAAAAACCGACAAAACATATAATTTGCCTAAAATACACACATTATATTCCAAATAATGATTGATTTTTTACGAAAAATATGTTATATTGTAGTTTATAAATATTTTTATATATTTATTTTCAATAAAAACAAAACTTCTTTTTGACACAGCAAGGAGATGAATTATGGCTAAGGATATGTTGGACGCCGTTTTAAACGCTGAAAACGACTGTAAAGAACGTGAAGCCGAAGCAAAAGCAAGGGCTGAACAGGCAGTTGTACAGGCTAAAAAAGACTGCGAAAAGCTGATTCAGAACGCTAAAGCCGAGGCTGAAACCAAGGCACAGGCTATGTTTGAAAAGGCAAAGGCAGACGGCAAAAAGGTGCTTGATGAAGCCAGTGCATTATCGGAAATCAAATGTAAAAAAATTTCCGAAACCGCAGAAAAGAACCGTTCAGATGTAATCAAAAATGCAGTAAATTACCTTATTGACTGATTTTAGTCAATCACAAAGTGTGGTGATAGAAAATTGGCAAAATTAAAAATGAAAACCGTTCGGATTATCGCTATGCGTGAGGACAGGAAACGGCTTCTTGAGCATTTGCAGGACAGCTCGCTCGTTCAGATTAAAAAGCGTGACAAAGTTGCAAAGGGCTTTTCAAAGGTCGATTTAACCTCGCAGATGCAGGTTTTCGAACGAAACGTAACGCTTACGGAACAGGCACTCAAGGTGCTTGACGAAATTTCTCCCGAAAAGAAAGGACTGCTTTCGTCATTTGCAGGCAGGCGTGAGGTTGACCCCGACGAAATCGGAGTAATCGCTTCAAAGGCAGGCGGCATAATCAACATTTGTTCAAAAATTACAGAGCTTGACAAAAAATGTACCGACAACGCCGCTGAACAGGTGAGGATTAGCACAACCCTCGCCCAGCTTGAAGTTTGGCAGGACCTCGACATTCCGCTGAATACGGGCGATACTAAGTCAACCGCAGTCTTTATCGGTACTTTTCCCCGTCAGTACAGCAATCAATCTCTTGCAACAGAGCTTGCCTCACAAAATCCGAAGCTTGAATTTGAATTTGAAATTCAGCACTCCGAAAGCAATATGACCTGCGTGGTAATCTTTACCCCGATTAGTCAGAAAACGATGGCTGAGGACGTGCTGAGAAACATAGGCTTTGCAAAGCCTATGAGCCCGACAAGTCACACCCCGAAAGTTAAGGCTGAAAGGCTCAGGGCAAAAAGCGAAAAGCTTTTAAAGGAAACCGAAAAGGCTAAGAAAGAAATTGCCTCATTTGCAGACAAGCGAAAAGAAATCTGCGACACGCAGGATTACTTCCGCATCAGAGCTGATAAATATCACGTTATAAACGAGCTTGACCACTCACGTCACGTTTTCGTGATTTACGGCTACATTCCCGAGGAGGACTGCCAAAAGCTTGAAAAGCTCTGCAACAGAGTTGCAGTGTGTCACATTGAGTTTGGTGAAGCAGGCGACGACGCTCCGGTAAAGCTGAAAAACAACAGGTTTGCACAGCCTGCCGAGGGAATTGTAAAAATGTACTCTCCACCGTCACACACCGACATTGACCCTACTCCGCTTCTTGCGTTCTTCTTCTATTTCTTCTTCGGAATGATGTTCTCGGACGCAGGCTACGGACTTTTGATGGTTGTCGTAATCGGAATTGTCCTAAAGATATTCAAGCCCGATACACAGATGAGAAACAACCTAAAGCTGTTTCAGTACTGCGGTATTTCCACTTTCTTCTGGGGACTTATATTCGGCAGTATCTTCGGTGACGCTCCGGCAGTGCTCTACAATCACTTTACAGGTGCAGACGTGACAATGGCACAGATTCTGCCGTGGCCTACCCTCGACCCGCAAAAGGATGCGCTCACGCTTATGATTATTTCAATCGCATTCGGTCTTGTGCATATTCTTGTCGGAATGGGATGCAAGTTCTATGTCTGTCTTAAACAGAAGGACTACGGCGGAGCATTCTTTGACACAGGACTTTGGATGCTGATGCTTATCGGCTTTGCAGTTCTTGCAGTCGGAATGATGCTCTCACCTGTTGTTCTCTATATCGGCGCAGGAATCGCAATTGCGTGTGCAGTCGGTCTTGTGCTCACTCAGGGCAGACACAAAAAGGGCTTTGGCAAGGTCATAGGCGGACTTGCTTCTCTCTATGACATCACAAGCTACATCAGCGACCTTTTAAGCTACTCCCGACTTCTTGCGCTCGGTCTTACAACGGGCGTTATGGCTCAGGTGTTCAATATGCTTGCAACAATGTTCGGCACAAGCTGGGTCGGCTGTATAATTATGGTTGTTATCCTGCTTATAGGTCACGCAATCAACATCGGTCTTAACGCACTCGGCTCATACGTTCACACAATGAGATTGCAGTACGTTGAAATGTTCAGTAAATTCTACGAGGGCGGCGGACAGGAGTTCGAGCCGTTCTCGCTGAAAAGTAAATATATTAAAATTCAGGAGGAAAAAACAAAATGAATGGAATGTTTTTTGCACTTTTAGGCGCATCAATCGCAACTGCACTTGCAGGCTTCGGTTCTGCAAAGGGCGTTGGCGGCGCAGCACAGGCTTCAATGGGAGTTCTTTCCGAGGACTCTTCAAAATTCGGTAAAATGCTCGTACTCACACTTCTTCCGGGTACACAGGGACTTTACGGCTTTATCGTAGGCTTCCTTATTCTCGTAAACTGTGGTGTTCTCGGCGGTGCTATGCCGACTGTAGGTCAGGGACTTGCTTACCTCGGTGCTTCTCTCGCTATCGGTATCGGCGGTATGGTTTCAGGCTTTGCACAGGGCAAGGCTGCTGTTTCGGGTATTGCAATGAGCGCAAAGGATGACAGAAACTTCTCAAAGGCAATGGTTTCGGTTACTCTTGTTGAAATCTACGCTCTCCTTTCTTTCATCGTTTCACTTCTCGTAGTTATCTCCGTTTCAGGACTTGACATCTGATAAAAATATGAACAGAAAGGTGGGGTCTGTATGAACGGCGGCGACAAAATTCTTGACCGCATAAAGTCAGACTGCGACGAAAACATAAAAGCAATAAACGCAAAAGCCGAAGAAACCTGCTCGCAGATTCTTAAAGACGGCAAAGCGCAGGCTGAACAGGCAGCCCTCGAAATTGCTAAAAAAGCCGAAGTCAAGGTAAAACAGATGAACGCTTCCTCTAAAAGCAGTGCAGAGCTTTCTGTAAGAAATGCCTTGCTAAAAAGGCGCCGTAAGGAAATTGACATTACTATGTCAAAAATCCTTGAATATCTTACAAGCCTTGACGATAAGCAGTATTTTGAAATAATCTACAAGCTTGCTTCAAAGCTGAGCGGCAAATCAGGCGAAATTATGCTTAATTCAAAGGATATTTCACGCCTGCCCTCTGACTTTGAAAACAGGCTTTCACAAATCGGTCTGAATGCAACGGTAAGCAAAACTGCGGCTGATATTTCAGGCGGATTTATCTTAAAATGCGGCGATATTGAAGAAAATATGGACTTTGCCGCAATAATCAGCGAAAAAAGCGGCGAACTCGAAGACCTGATAAACCGTGAGCTTTTTGCACAGTAAGGAGGAATTCAATGGCTTTATCATATGAATTTTCCATAGGCTCCGTACGTGCAAAGGAAACCTCGCTTTTTACAAGCGCCGACATAGACAGGCTGCTTGCCTGCAAGGATGAAAACGAGCTTGCAAGGCTTTTGTCCGACAAGGGCTACGGCGACGGCAAAACGGTTGAGGAAATTATCGACAGCCACACAAAAGCTATGTGGGATTACCTAAAAAGCGTTGCTCCCGATTTTGAGATTTTCAACCCGTTTTTCTATCAGAACGACGTTCACAATCTCAAGGTCGTTTTAAAGGGCACAATGGCTAATCGTGATTACGGCGAGCTTATTTTAACTCCCCTTACAATCAGCGTTGAAACGCTCAAGGAGGCTGTTGAAAAGAGGAAGTTTTCACTTCTTCCCGACTGGCTTGCAAAAGCAGCTGACGAGGCTTACGAAACGCTTGCCCATACAGGTGACGCACGAATGAGCGACGCTTTGGTTGATAAAGCGCTTATGGAAAAGATGATTTCATCTGCCGAAGGCTTTAGTTCGCAGTTTCTTAAAACTTATTTTAAAACCTATGTTTTTTACAGCAACATAAAAATTGCTCTCCGCAGTGCACGCACAGGCACGAGTATGGATTATCTGCTCAAAGCCTTGTGCGATGTTGACGATTTCAGAAAAAGCTCGGTAATTTCAGCCGCCTTAAAAGGCATTGATTCACTCGTTGACGAGCTTTCAAAATACAGCGAATACGGCTGCGGTGAAGCAATAAGCGAATACAAAAAATCTCCGTCTGCATTTGAAAGGTTTGTTGACAACAGGCTGATTAAAACTGCAAAGGAAAGCTGCAAGCGTGCAAGTGAAGGTGCAGAGCCGCTACTCGGATATTACCTTGGCTGCGAGGCTGAAAAAAAGGTTATCCACATTATTGCAAGCGGCATAAGAACCAAAACCGACACGGATACAATCAGAGAAAGGCTGCGTGAAATTTATGGCTAAAAATATTGCCGTAATCGGCGACAGCGAGAGCATAAAGGGCTTTTGCGCAATCGGAATAGACATCTATCCCTGCGAAAGCATCGAAGATTGTCCGCACCTTCTCCGCAATATTGCAGACAGCGACAATTACGCAATTATTTTTCTTACCGAGGAGCTGTTTGATTCGGTTGAAAAAGAGCGCAGCCGCTATGAAGAAAAGCTGACTCCCGCTATTATTCCCGTTCCCGGCGTAAAGGGCAATACGGGTACGGGCTTAAAACGTCTGTCATCGTTTGTTGAACAGGCTGTCGGCTCCGATATTATCTTCAACGATTGAGGTGTATAATTTGAAAACAGGAATAATTACAAAGGTCGCAGGTCCTCTGGTAATTGCAGACGGAATGCGTGATGCAAATATGTTCGACGTTGTCAGGGTAAGCAGTCAGCGTCTTATCGGCGAAATAATCGAAATGCACGGCGACAAAGCCTCCATTCAGGTTTATGAGGAAACCTCGGGACTCGGCCCCGGCGAAACCGTTGAATCAACAGGCGCACCGCTTTCTGTTGAGCTTGGACCGGGACTTATCGGTTCAATTTACGACGGTATTCAGCGTCCTCTTAACGAAATTATGAAGGTTGCAGGAACTAACCTCAAAAGAGGTGTTGACGTTCCCTCGCTTGACCACAGCAAGAAGTGGCACTTTACCCCGAAAGTAAAGTCGGGTGACAAGGTTGTTGCAGGCGATGTGCTCGGCACTGTCAAGGAAACTCACGCTGTTCTGCACAAAATCCTCGTTCCGAACAAGGTTGAGGGCACTGTTGAAAAAATCAGCGAGGGCGACTTTACAATTGACGATGTTATTGCCGTAATTGACAACGGCAAGGAAAAAACCGAAATTAAAATGCTTACAAAATGGCCTGTTCGTGTGGGCAGACCGTACAAGAGAAAGCTCTCTCCCGATATTCTTCTTACAACAGGTCAGAGACCTATTGACACACTCTTCCCGCTTGCAAAGGGCGGTGTAGCCGCTGTTCCGGGACCTTTCGGCTCGGGCAAAACGGTTGTTCAGCACCAGCTTGCAAAATGGGCGGCAGCAGACATTATTGTTTACATCGGCTGCGGCGAGCGTGGAAACGAAATGACCGACGTTCTTAACGAGTTCCCCGAGCTTAAGGACCCGAGAACAGGCAACTCGCTTATGGAGAGAACAGTGCTTATTGCAAATACCTCCGATATGCCCGTTGCGGCTCGTGAGGCTTCAATTTACACAGGTATCACTATTGCGGAATACTTCCGTGATATGGGTTATACGGTTGCGCTTATGGCTGACTCCACCTCACGTTGGGCAGAGGCTCTGCGTGAAATGTCAGGTCGACTTGAAGAAATGCCCGGTGAAGAGGGTTATCCTGCATACCTCGGCAGCCGTCTTGCACAGTTCTATGAAAGAGCAGGACGAGTTATTGTAAACGGCAGTGAGGACACCGAAGGTGCGCTGTCCGTTATCGGCGCAGTATCACCTCCCGGCGGCGATATTTCCGAGCCGGTTTCTCAGGCTACTCTTAGAATTGTCAAGGTGTTCTGGGGACTTGACGCTAATCTTGCATATAAACGTCACTTCCCTGCAATTAACTGGCTGACAAGCTATTCGCTCTACACAGACCAGCTTGCCGAGTGGTATAAGGAAAATGCCGCTCCCGACTTTATGGAGCTTCGTGGCAGACTTATGGCTCTGTTACAGGACGAATCGGAGTTACAGGAAATCGTAAACCTCGTTGGTATGGACGCACTTTCCGCTCCCGACAGACTCAAGCTTGAATCTGCACGTTCAATACGTGAGGACTACCTCCACCAGAACGCATTTGACCCGACGGACACCTACACCTCGCTGAAAAAGCAGGTGCTTATGATGCGTGCAATTTTAAGCTACTACGATAAGGCACTTGACGGACTTAACAAGGGTGCTGACATTGAAATGCTCGTAAATCTTCCCGTTCGTGAAAGAATCGGACGTTTTAAGTACGAGCCTGAAGATAAGATTAACGACGAGTTTGAGCAGATTGAAGCACAGCTCGAAAGTGAAATTGCAGATGTACTGAAAAGGAGTGATGACTGATGCCGAAGGAATACCGTACAATAAGAGAGGTCGCAGGCCCTCTTATGATGATTAGCGACGTTGAGGACGTAAAGTATGACGAACTCGGCGAAATTGAGCTACCAAACGGCGAAACACGCCGCTGTAAGGTGCTTGAAGTAAACGGCAGCAACGCTCTTGTTCAGCTTTTTGAGTCTGCGGCTGGCATAAATCTTGCAGGTTCAAAGGTGCGTTTTCTCGGCAGGTCAATGGAGCTTCCCGTTTCTCCCGATATGCTTTCACGAGTATTTGACGGTCTCGGAAATCCTATTGACGGCGGCCCTGCGCTGATTCCCGAAAAGCGACTCGACATTAACGGCACGCCGATGAACCCTGCGGCAAGAAACTATCCGCAGGAGTTTATTCAGACAGGTATCTCCGCAATTGACGGACTTAATACGCTCGTAAGAGGTCAGAAGCTTCCTATTTTCTCGGCTTCGGGTCTTCCCCACTCGCAGCTTGCCGCACAGATTGCAAGACAGGCGGCTGTAAGGGGCAAGAACGAGCAGTTCGCCGTTGTATTTGCCGCAATCGGTATCACCTTTGAGGAGTCGAACTACTTTGTTGAGTCCTTTAAGGAAACGGGCGCAATTGACAGAACGGTTATGTTTGTAAACCTTGCAAATGACCCTGCAATCGAGCGTATCGCAACTCCGAGAATGGCGCTGACAGCCGCCGAGTATCTCGCATTTGACCTCGGTATGCACGTGCTCGTTATTATGACCGACATTACAAACTACGCCGACGCTCTGCGTGAGGTTTCCGCCGCAAGAAAGGAAGTTCCCGGCAGACGTGGCTATCCCGGATATATGTACACAGACCTTGCAACTCTTTATGAACGTGCAGGACGTCTGAAAGGAAAGGACGGCTCAATCACTCTTATTCCTATTCTTACAATGCCCGAGGACGACAAAACTCACCCGATTCCCGACCTTACAGGCTACATCACAGAGGGACAGATTATTCTCTCCCGTGAGCTTTACCGCAAGGGCGTAACTCCACCGATTGACGTTCTCCCCTCGCTTTCACGTCTTAAGGACAAGGGCATTGGTCCCGACCGTACAAGAAAAGACCATGCGGCTACTATGAACCAGCTCTTTGCCGCTTACGCAAGAGGTAAGGACGCAAGAGAGCTTATGGTAATTCTCGGCGAGGCGGCTCTTACCGATATGGATAAGAAGTACGCTGAATTTGCCGAGGCGTTTGAAGGAGAGTACGTATCGCAGGGCTATGATAACAACCGTTCAATTGAGGAAACACTCGACATCGGCTGGAAACTGTTGCAAATTCTCCCGAGAAGCGAGCTGAAACGTATTAAGGACGATATGCTTGACGAGTTCTACGGCAAACAATAACTGCATTGAGGGTGCTGATTTATGGCGATAATGAATGTAAATCCCACACGAATGCAGTTGACAAAGCTGAAAAAACAGCTTACAACCGCCGTTCGTGGGCATAAAATGTTAAAGGATAAGCGTGACGAGCTTATGCGTCAGTTTCTCGACCTTGTAAGAGAAAACCGTGAACTGCGTGAAAAGATTGAAAAGGAGCTTTCAGAGTGTAACGCTCACTTTGTAAACGCAAGCGCAGTTATGTCAAAGCAGGCGCTTGACGCTTCGCTGATGTCACCAAAACAACAGGTGACGATTGATGTTGAATCACACAACATTATGAGCGTTGAAACACCTGTTTTCACGGCAGGTACAAGGACAAACGACAAGGGAGATATTTTCCCCTACGGCTTTGCGTTTACGTCTTTTGAGCTTGACGATGCTGTAATGTCGCTTGAAAAGCTTCTGCCCGACCTGATAAAGCTTGCACAGATTGAAAAGAGCTGTGAAATGATGTCGGCAGAAATCGAAAAGACACGCAGACGAGTAAACTCGCTTGAGCACGTTATGATTCCACGCTATCAGGAAACAATCAAATATATTTCAATGAAGCTTGAGGAAAACGACCGAAGCAGCCGCACAAGGCTGATGAAGGTCAAGGATATGCTGCTTGACAAGGCGCATAACTACTCCGCACATTGATTTTGGGGCAGATTTTCATCTGCCCTTTTTTTGACGAGAAAATTGAAAAAGCAGACTCAAAATGAGCCTGCCTTTTCATTATATTGGATTAATAAAGAGATATTGAACATCAACACAAAAGCAAAACTACTCTTTTTCAACAATTTGTCCGTCCCTAATTTCAAGTTCACCAAGTTGATCAAGAACATTTGTATGAAAAGCTATTTCTTCCTCGTCCTGCAAGCCCAAGAAAAAAATCTTCTCAATACTGTCGTGATTAAAAAAGAACAAACTATCAGCACCTAAAATGCCTTCGGGATAATAGCATGCCGAATAATCATAAATTTTGTCATCTCCGCTGCGAGACTGTATTCGTCCGCAAATCATAACTCTTTTATCTCCGCCCTTAATTAATACTACTGAACCTATCGGTAACAAATTTTTATACATAATTAACCTCCAAAATAGTTTATAAATATTATTCTTAATTACCAAATAAAGTCATACTTTATTTTTACCAAAATTTATACTTTTCTAAAACCTTTCCCGGATTAAATCCGCTCCAATCTACATCAACTTTTATTCCTAAACCTAAACCCAAGCCGGCTCCAATTTCACCTGAAACACCGCCTGTTGTAATAGAACCACCTGCTGAAACACCTGCTCCGCCTGCTTTTCCCGAAACTGAACCGGTTACTTTAATTCCCATAAATGTATAGCCACGAGAAACAGAACCCTGAGCAATATATGCCTCTGCGCCGGCAACGCCTTTTACGCCAAATGATTTATGAGTTGTTCCGTCACTGTCAGTAGTTGTTATTACTCCGACAGAACCTTCGGCATTAGCCTTTGCACCAAGCACTTCTCCCTCTGCCTTGGTAAAAACATTATTTTCGTCATCGCCTACGGAATACGAAGCAGAGCCTTTTAAAACCGAAGCTCCTGCGTTAGCTTTAGCGTAAATTGAAGGAGAAAATTTACCGTCATCTACAAGCGAAGCACCGATTTTTCCCTCTACTGCAGCGTTTCCTACAGAGCCTTTTATATTGCCTTTAAGCATACCCAAACTGCCTTCAAGCTCTCCGGAAGCAACTGAATAAGAGGCACCCGCTTTTGCTTCAACGCCAAGAGAAGAAAGATTACCGGAATCATCAAATTTTTGTCCCAAAGTAAGTCCATAATCTGTTTTAAAATTTGATATACTTCCTTTTGCCAATGCAGTGGCTGACAATCCCATAACCGTAGTACCTACAGATGCTTCTCCGCTTAGTAAGCTAATATCTATCCCTTTGGGTTTGGAAAAATCACTTGAGTTACTTCCGGGTCCAACCAAATGAAAAAGTCTACTGTTAATCCCTTTAGGAGGCGCTAATATAAATAAATAACCTCCGGATAAAGATTTTTCTGTGTTTTTATACAAATCTGCCGCTTCATTAATGGAATCGCTTATGCGTCCTATTTTATTTGTGCTCGCACTTAACTTTTGTCGGCTGTTCTTTAAAGCATTTCTGATTTGACGGTTAATTCCACTCGAAAAAGGCAAATCATTTGCTGCAATTGAAATCAGAAAATTATAATATGACAGTTTGTATTTGGCAAACTTAATACGAGCCGCTCTTTGTTTCATCCCTGTCCAATTTGCTGAAAATTGTGCCAATCCTCTCACTCCCTACATTATAGCATATTGTTTTTATTATCTCAATTCAATATTCTCGATTCTGAGCAATTTCAAGTGCTCTCATTTCTGCACGATAGTTTTTCTCGGCAATTCCTTTTATGGTATTAGCAACTTTAATCAGGTTTTTAGATACCTCGACAATATCATTGCCTGTATTGCGTAGCTTGCCGCTGATAATGTCTTTGCCTGTTCCTGTCCAGCTTTTTTCAAGGACTTCAGGTTCACAGTTTATTTCATCAGTAGCTATGCTGCGCAATTTATTTGCATATTTTACAAGCTCGTCAGCCTTGCTGATTGCCTTTCTGTAGTCACAATAAATCTGATATCTTTTACTCATAAAGCATCACCTTACGATAAAATATTTGACGGAAGCTCCTGAACCGACTCGGTTATCGTCAATTCTGTATCCGAGTAATTCTGTGCAATAGTCTTTAATTCAGAAGCATAATTGTTAATTTTTTCAATCATAATGAGGGCATCTCTATATCTGTTCCGATATATACTTCTCTCCATATTTGATACATCTCCGTTCCAGTACGAAGACGTTCCGTTAATTACCGATTTTAACCGTTCAATTCTCTGTTTCAGACGGTTAGCCTCGTTTATCAGTTCTTCTGATGCGTTGAAAAGCTCCTCCGGTGTAACCTCAATTGTAATGCTGCCAAAAAGGCTTGAAATAATATTCGAAATCATAACTGCACCACCTTTATACGCTTTGTGCAAGATTAATTACTTTGTTTTCACAACTGTCATATGCTTTTCTCTCGTCTTCAATTCGCAACACATCTTTATTGAGCGCATTGACAAATTCTTTCATTTCATCATAATCCTTGGAAAAGCTTTGATTGAATGCATTATTTGCAGATCCCTTCCACATATTTCCAAGTCTGACTATATTCTCGTACATTTTGTCAATCTCACCGGAAATACTTTCAATTTCAGATTTCATTGATGATACATCATACTGAAGCATATTAGTGTTGACTTTTACGCTATCCATTTTTGCCTCCTGTAAGATAAACTGCAATAGAACTTAAAACTCTATCTTCAGATATGTTTTACCGACTTTTATAATGTCTCCGCTTTTGCAGATTTCAGGCTTTGTAAGCCTTTTTTTGTTAAGGTAAGTATAATTCGATGAATTAAGGTCGCACAAATAAAGATTGTTCACCTCATAATACAGCTTGCAATGCTTTTTCGAAACTGTATTATCGTTGCTGACTTTAAAAACCTTTTCCCCGTCATTGCGTCCGATTATGAGATAATCGTTTATTTTCAGATTGGCAACGGATGAATCGTTGAGGTTTCTGATAGTAATATTTTGCGATAATTTACCTGATGGTCTTCCGTTTCGGGCGGAATTGCTTATTGGAATAGTATCTTCCAGTTCACCGGAAATCCCTTTGAAGTAGTTGTTATCGGATGTCATCTGACCTGTGTCGGTGTTTGCTCCTCCCGAGAAGTGAATGTCGCTTCTATGATACTGCTTATTCGACGATTGATATATAGCCGTCACCGCAACAATTGCAAAAACCAGTATAACAAGTAAAATTATCAATAGTATCCATATCATAACCGTTCATCCTTATTGAGAATCTTCTTTAGCGAGCCTCTCTGCCTCTTTTTCAATTAAATACATATGTCGTGATATTCTATTTATCTCTTCAGCCTCATAAGCAATTTGTTTTGAGATTTTATCAAAGTCGCTGACAAGCTCTGTGTATTTTCCGATAAACCTCTCTGCCGAATCGCTGTTCCAGCCCCGTGACAGCAAAGAAATGTCATCTGCCGCTCTTTTCGATGTTGTTTTCTCAATATCTGCCGATATTTCGTAGAGTTTGTTAATGACAGATGCGCTCAAATCAAAGTCATAATTTATCTTATTTACCATAACATTACCACCGTCAATCTATAATATTGTTCGGAAGCGTTTCTATATCCGAAGCAATATTCTTTTCGCTGTCATTATAAACTCCTGCAATCTGAATAAGCCTGCCGACCTGATTTTCAAATCGTTCTTTCAGGGATTGCGACTCTTTTTTATCCTCGTCAAAATATTTTTTTAAAAGCCGGGCACTTTCTGATGACCAATAATACGGCAACGATTCGACACATTTTTCAATATTGTTAAAATGCGTAAAAATATCACTACATATATTTTTAATCTGAGCCGCTTTTGCGCTTAACTGTTCTGTTGATACCTCAATAGCCGTATTCTGAATATCAATTTTTTCAGAGCTCATAAAGCCACTCCATTCTCTTACTGTTTAAGTTACCTTATTGCACGGACAATTTCATCTGCCATTGATTCGCACTTGTTATATGAATTAAAGGCAAATCTGTAATCAGAGGAAAGCTTTTCAATGCAGTCAATATAGCTTTTCAGCAAGGCTAAATCCTGAATAAATCCAGAGTCAAACCTCTGCTTAGCCTCTCCCTGCCACATTGTTCCGATTTCCTCGAAACATTTGACTAACTGTCGGTATTTATTAATAACAGCGTCAGACTCGTTGCAGATTGTATCCGCTTTGCGCTTTAATGACGCAATATCAACATTAATTTCTTTTTTATCGCTGTTCATCAATTTATTCTCCAATCAAAGGTTGTGTTATCACGGATATTTGAAAAATCTGCAAATTCTGCTTTCGGCAACGATTCGCCGCATTCTATTCTGTCGGATATTTTCTTCTCGTTTTCTGAATAAATCTCTTTAATCTTGATAAGCGAGCTTTTCATTTTTTTAGCTGTTTCAAGCTTTTCTTCAAGCTGGTTGCATATACTTTTAAGCTTGGCTGCAACTTTGTCCGTATTTGAATTCAACAACAGCTTTTTTTCTTCTGCTTTCAGCGACTCTGTATTTCTTTGTGTCATAACAATTACATTGTCAATATGTGAGATAAATTCATTTATTAATCTGAAATCAATTTTCATTTATTCCTCCGACAAAAGTAATCAGACAATCATTTCAAACGTTGATTGCAAAAATATATTGACTGTTCCCCGGAATAGCGGTACTCCGGGGAACCTATGTTATAATCAAGAAAGAATACCCGAAGACAGTGAAGCTGCTGCGTCGGCATTTGCCTGCTCTGCACTGCTGTAAACGTTAGCCATCTGCTGAAGGTCGTTTACGTGTTCCTGAATCATTCTGTTCATAACCTGAATATCTGATTCAAGGCTCTTGAATTTTGAGATGTAAGCTGTTGCGGCGTCGCCCTCCCAGGCTGAAGAAAGTGATGTGATTAAGTTCATCATCTCGCTTGTAAGACTGCTTATTGTATTGCCCTGTGTGCTGAATTCCTGTGAAGCTGATAAAAGTTTCTCGGTAGATACATTAATTGTTCCGGTCATAATTATTTACTCCTTTTCCGATTTAAGTATGAATTAGTAAGTTCTGTTTGATGCGATTTCAGTATTTGTTCTTTCAGTCTGGGTGTAGCGTGTTGCAATTGAATTGAGCCTTTCAACATACTGAATGATAAGGTTGTAAAACTCGTCCATCTTCGCCTTATCAGTGGTAAACGCTGAATGGAAAGCGTCGTTTGCCTCGCCATCCCACATTGAGTTGAGGTTGTTTTCTGATGTTACAAGCTGTTCTACTGCTGACTTAAATCTTCCGTTTAAATCTGACAGCTCACTTGCCTGTGAAGTTAATACCGATGCAGTTACTTTGAATTGTGACATAAATAATTCCTCCAAATTTTTATTGTTTTCATCCGTATCTCTTTCGGATGATTATAGTATAAATGATTTTAAAATTTTTTTGATAAAAACTGATAAACGACCTGATTTAGCTGACGAACGACATATTTTTCAAAAAATCGGCTGTTTTTCAGACAAGAATAAGCTTATCTCCGGTCTTTACATCATTTTCATACAGGCTCAGGCTTTTGGACAGAATACTGTTGCTTTCAGCCCTGAGCAGTAAAAAATCGTTCTTTTCGCCTGTTATGCTGCACTTCTCTCTCTGACAGATGACCGAAGTTATTTCCTCAATCACTATAGACAGGACAACATCTTCATTAAGCTTGAAGTCATATGTTCTGTCAATTGAGGGTACATAAATTTCCACAATTATCATTTTTCTTCTCCATAATATACACAAGAATTTTTTTCGCTGTTTCAGGCGAATACTCAACTCTTTTTTTATCTTCGCCGTCTGAATAAAGAATGTAGCTATAAAAATAGTAATTTATAATACGCATATACTTTTCGCTTTTATCACCCGGCATTTCAAGGCTGAAACAAACAGCTGAAGATTGGTCAATCTTTTCCGATGCCTTTATGTCAGTCAGACTGCTTTCAAAAAGCTCGAGTTCAGCTTCGTCCATCTGAATATCGCTTTTGCCCTGCGGAAGATAACCATCTTCGGAAATCAACTCATACAACCCCGAAAGGCTTTCGAAAAAAAAGGAAAAGTGATTTGCATCACCGTTGCGTGTAGTGCATATAAGCAGTTCATCGCCGAAAAAGCAACACATATCGGGAAGTTCGGTATTATTTGAATGGATAAAACAACAGCTTTCCGATTTGCCGATAGTTGAAATAATTTTTTCTGTCTGCAAAGACGCTTTGTAATTATTATCCTCAAGTGTAATACTGCCGTTTCGCAGGAGAGTATTCAGTGCGTTTAATACGGTGATATCGTCAAGCGGTTCATTTCCGAGATTAAGTCCCATAACACTGTCGTAACCGCTGCCTTTAAGAAGAACTTTCAGCTGAGCTTTTGAAAATACAAATATTTCACTCATTATTTCAGCTCCTTTAACATAGGCTTATACGACCTTGATATGGGAATAACATCACCGTTTATCAGCTCAATGATATTCTGTGAAAATATAATTTTTCTGATTTGTGAGCGAGCTACAATATAGCTTCTGTGACATCTTATAAAGCTGTCATCAAGCTTCTGTTCAATGCCGTCAAGAGTATCATAAAACGAATACTCCCTGCCGTCGGTACAAACAAATATTTTTTTAGCCCTTGACTCAAAGAAAAATATCCTGTCATACGGTATAAGCTGTCTGCCGTCTCTGTTGTCAATTATGAAACTCTTTTTATTTTTATCGCTGTCCCTGAAAAAAGCAGACATTGTATCTGTCAGCACTTGCTCAACATTAATTTCCGTAATCGGGCGCAGTAAAAGTGAGCTTGCCATAACAGACGGCTTTATATATGATGTGGGCGGAACGGTTAAATCGGAAATCACAATCATACACATATCTTTGTTTTCCCTGCGGACTTCTTCCGCAACAGACACGCCGTCTTCGGCGGTGACATCAATACACGAAATATCAATTACCGGTTTTGTGGATAGAAATTCTTTAAGTTTATCTACGGTACTGTAATTTTCAAAATTCCAGTCCTCATCGCTGATTCTGCATATTACCTCAAATGCCTGCTTTTTTATGACAATGAATTCTTTTTTAACTGTCGAATAAACCATCATTGTAATCATTCTCTGTTACCTCCGACAAGAGGAATGATTACCTTTTCTGCAACAGTATCATCGTCAGAAGACGGAACAAGCGCCTCACCCTTTTTCATAGACTTTGAAACCTGCGAATAATGAATATTCTGGAAATTGAATATACGCTGTGCCGCAACATTTCCGCCGAGATGCGCACCTGTTCTGTAGGCTGTGAAAAGATGATATGCCTTAAAGCCTGTTACCGATGCAGCGTCATCGGTATTAATACAGCCAAAAAAGTAAATGTTGTGAAGAAATCCCTTTTCAAAAATATTTTCAAAGAATCCGCTCATATTTCCCACGTTGCCTTCAGGATGATATACAGACTCTATAAACTCGCATACATCCGAAACAAAAATAAATATCGGCGGAAATTTCTGCATTTTTTCGAATATAATTTCATCACTGAAGCCGTTGTCTGCAAGCTCTTTTTTTAATTTGTTGCGCTGAATAAAATCATCGGTTATGCTTTTGAAATACTCAAGAATTTCAGCATCGGTCTGAAGATATGAGATATTTTCAGCTTTGAAGCCGCAAAGCTCGTTTCGTGATTTTTCGATAACGGCGTATTTTCCGTTCTTCTTCAGAGCCGCAAGCATTATAAGTCTGAGCAAATTAGTTTTACCCGTCCTGCCTTTTCCCGTTATTGAATAGCAATAGGTTTTCATCAGATCAATGCTGTAGACAGAAGCGTCCTCAAAGTTGTAGCCGACAGGCAAAAGCCATTGTTTTTCAATGACGTCTTTGTATTCGTCAATTCCTGACAAGTCCTCATACGTCGGATTTTCGGGTATAAACGGAATCTGTCTTGCAAGCCTTGAATTGCAGCTCCCTCTCATATTACAGCAGATTTCTTCAATTCTGCTGTTTCGCTTATAGTCGTCGTCTGCGTCAACTGCAACTGCGGTCTGAAATTCAAGCATTCTTCCCTCAACATAGCCGATGCCTCTGCCCTTTATTCCCGATTCCGGAATAATATCAATATGCGTAGACCGCAGAACGTCCATATATTTGAACTTGTCGCTCATTTCAAGGCTTACAACCGTTCTGATATTGTCGCCGATTCGGTTCTGGATTTCATTCATACCAAAGCCTGCTGCACTTATCGCAAGGAAAATACCGTAGCCGACGCCGTCACGTGCAAGATTGATTATGATTTCATCAAAACGGTTTTCCGTTTTCTCCTTAAAGCCGGCAAAATTGTCAATTACAATGATTATTGCAGGAACGACAACGCCGTTTACCTTGACAAACTGACTGAAATTACCGCCCTTGAAGAGCTTCTTGCGTTCTTCGATAATTGAAGAAATCATATTGAAAAACTTACCCGCTTTATCAATGTCGTTTTCACGGATAACGCCGCCCGTATGCGGAAGCTTTTCAAATGCTCCCAGCATTCCGCTGCTGTAATCAAGCAGATAAAAATTCAGTCTGCTCGGTGAATATTTAATAGCAAGTGAATATACAAGCGTCTGCAAAAACGTACTCTTGCCGCTGACAACCGAACCGCAGACAGCAAGATGTCCGCCACGTGCAAAATCAATTCTGAACGGAAGCTGTGACTGATTCTGAGGGTCATCGTACAAGCCAACAATGCAGTCAAGCGTCCACTTGTCGCTTTCGTCCCAGCCGTTATGAAAATAAGAAATGTCGTTGATTTTATCAAGCACAATTAATTTTTCAAGCAACGGCATCCAAAGCTGTGTTTTTGCTTTATAATTTTCCTTTATCGCTACCTTTTTTATGTATTCAACTATTGCCTCAAGCTGAGTTTTCTCCTTGACCTCGGGAAGCTTTTTATTATTCTGCGAAGATTTTTGAATAATACTGCTGATAATTTCTTCATCAGGCATATCAAGGCTCGGTATCATTTCCTCAAAATTCATAACCGCACTGATTTCCGAGTTACTGTTGCCTATGTTATATCCAGCCGATTTTGCCTCCTCAATCACTTTCAGGGCAAACTTCTGACTGTAGTTGACTTCCTCGCTGTTAAAATCGACACTGTTTCTCACACTGCGGATGCAGTTAAGCAAGAACTTATACCACGAGAATCTTTCAGCCTCTTTGCGTTTCATCTTTGTGTGACTGCCGACGATTGCCGTTTTTCCCGTAGGTGTAATCATTGTGGCAATTTCACTCTTTCCGCCGTCCTTTTTGTCGTCATAGACGGCACCGCTCCATCCTGACTGAAACAGCTCAAATATTTCATCATTTCCGACCTGAAGATAGCATCTACCTGCCTGTGTAATGTAAGCTGCGTCGGGCTTATGGAGCATATCGTTGCTGTCCTGTCTGTCCTGCACACGCAGACACAACCTGAACTTTGCATTTGACCAGATATTATCGTCAACAGTTCCGCTCGGCTTCTGCGTTGCAAGAATAAGGTGAACACCCAGACTTCTGCCGACCTGCGCAACGCTGATAAGCTCCCTCATAAAATCAGGCTCTTCTTTTTTCAGCTCTGCAAACTCATCAATGATAATAAGAAGATGAGGAATCGGCATCGGAGCTTCTCCGCTCTTATAAAGCCTTGTATAAAGATTGATATTATTAACGCCGAATTCATTGAAAATCTTCTGTCTGCGGAGGTTTTCGCTTTTTATTGAAATCATAGCTCTGCCGATCTGATTGCCCGAAAGGTTAGAAATCTGACCTGCCATATGCGGTAAGCCGTCAAAAAGATTAGCCATACCGCCGCCTTTGAAGTCAATAACAAAGAACGCTATGTCGTCAGGACTGTAATTGATTGCAAGCGAAAGCATAAGCGTCTGGATAAGCTCACTTTTACCCGAGCCGGTTGTTCCTGCAACCAAACCGTGGGGACCGTGATATTTTTCGTGTATATCAAGATAACAGTCTGCTCCGCCTGCCTTTTTGCCAATCAGAGCCTTCATAGAATTGTAGGTTCTGTTCTTGCGCCATTGCTCCTCAATTCCAAAATTCTCAAGGCTGTCTGCATTATACATTTCAAAAAAGTCGAGCGAATTTGCTATGCTGGTATCGTCCTCCGACTCTCTGACCATAATGTTTGAAATACGCTTTGCAAAGCTCATAAGCTCTGAAGAATCTATCCTGTCAAAATTTATATTAACAGGAGTTTCCGATGTATTTATTACATTGTAGCTGCCTTTATAGCTTTCATCATTTTCTATTATATTTTCGCAGATATTCGGAAGATTCTGATAGAAGTCTGTCAGAATGAATGTAGTCAGTCCGTAATTATTATTTTTATCAAAAACATATTTGCTGATAAGCTCTCCGTCAAGCATACTCACGTCGGAGATAAAAAGAAAATAATGCGGCTTATATATAACCTTATCATATGATTGCGATGACTGTTCTGCACGGCGGCGCAGTATATTTGACAGCTCAAAAAACACGTCTGCCGCTTCCTGTCTGTTCGTCGCAAAATATCTCATTTTTTTGTTTTCAGACCAGACGTGCGGCAGCCATTTGATATAGTCCCACCTGTCGGTATTATCCTTACTGCTGTCATAGCAAAAAGCGATTTTTACATCCGTATAGCTTATATTAGCAGCAGTCTGGACAATTATGTTATTGACAATATCATAGACTCCTGCTTTATGCTTTCCGCCTGCTATGCCAAAAACGCTGTGCTGTCCCAAATCAACTCCGACAGGAACGTTCTGAAGAATCTTAAAGTTTTCGTAGAGCATTGCGGGCTTGTCCTTGAGCGAGTCATATGTTACCGAAAATTTTTCCTTTGGTATTTTTATATCAACCTGAAAGTCAATATCACCTGTTCCGAGTCTGCAAAATAAAAAATCCTTGTGGGTGTTGTTTCTACTCCACAATTCCGATGATAATTCATTATATCTGCAACAGTCCCCTGCAGACGGATACATTGTATACATAGCCTCGGAGTTGAGCCTGTATTTCTCTTTTATGTACTCTGCCATTTCCAGCAGGTAATTTCCGTACATATTGAACCGCTGAGCCTCGTCGGCAATTTCATTTTTCTTGGTTTCCCGGATATTGATAAATGCCCAAAGCGAACCAAGTACTGCCGAACCGAGTGCCGTAATGATACCCGTAAACATAAAGGCACTTGCGGCGGAGCCGCTTAAAAATGCGCTGACAATCATTATTCCGCAGCCGAGCAGCATAGGGATAGCCATTGTCAGAGAAGGACCCAGCGTAGTAAGCAGGGACTTCTTTTTTGTAAACTGGGGAGTAGTCGGCGGCTCAATCACAACCTCTTCGGTTGAAATTGAAGGAAAAATTCTCGGCGAACGATTAAAAAATATGTTGCTGTGCTTTATTGAGGGAGTCATATTTCCGACAGGCTGAACGCTGTAACGCCTTAGCTTTCCATTAACGGAAACCTCTCCGACATATGAACCGAGCGCAATAATCTCACCGAGATAAACGATTTTCAAGCCGAAAATGCTGATAACATCACCGAATTTAAGTGAACAGCTTTTGTGTATTCTCTTGTTGTTGACAAACACTCCGTTGACGCTGTAATCGTAAATAATGTGACTGCGGTTGTATCTCACGATTGAACAATGCGATTTGGAAATAAGATTCATAAATTCATAGACTATGGTATTATCCTCAGCCTTTCCTATATTTATTTCATTTGTTTTTATCAAATCGTACTTCTGATATGAAGCAAGCGAGAACTCGCTGTCAAAGGTGATTCCTTTTATTATTTCACCGTAAACTGTTTTAATTGTTACTATTTCCTCACCTGAAATTTCAACCGTATCAAGCGTCAGCTTGTGATGAATAAGCTGATAGGATTTATCCTCGGCTTTTATGCGCCATTTGCGATCAATTACTTCAAACATCAGATGAAAGCTTTTTTTAATATTAAAATCCTTTTTGTCAATAAAGATTTTATAGTCTGTATTATCAACATTAGGAAGCAATATTTCCTTGAAAGCATCTTTCTGAAATAACATAATAATCATCGCAATACCCCTATTTATAAACCGCCGATTAACAATTGCATAGAACAACCAAGTGCTGTTCCTGATTTTCTTAAGATGATGACATTGTATGTTTATTACATTAAAGCCATATCAAAATAAAACAGAGTTATCTTAAATTTGTTGAAACCAATAATAATGGAATCATTACTTCTCAGCCTGATGCACTGCCCGTCAAAAAGAGTGTATCTTTTTAACAACCCTCTGTTTAGCTTCGTACCGTTTTCGGAATTTAAATCCTGAAGATAAATTTCATCATCCACGGAAAATATGCAACAGTGCTGCTGTGATACAAAAGCCTCGTTAATGTAAATGTTGCTGTTGAACTTATCTCTTCCAATCATTATTCTTTTTTCCGGGTCAAAAACAAACTGCACCTTTTTACCGCCGCTTTTTGATTTTATATAAATCATTGTTTTCTGACCTTTAGGCGGTTGTAATGCTCCGTCATTATTAAGAGGGTTTTTTAACGAGTAATTCAGAAAATCCTCTCTTAAAATATTTTCGGCTGCAACGTAGTATTTTTCTCTTTCAGTTTTTTTCATATGAGAAATCACGCCGAAAACAATAACCGCCGCAGAAATCAGAACCATCAGAATAATAACAAGTATTTCCATTTGTTACGACACAGCTCCGTTAATATCAACAATCTGACCGTTTACAATTCTGAAAACATCCCACCAGTCACCGCTTACTGAATCAGGTACACTTATAATCGTTGGCTGTGAGCTGTCTGAAGTGTAAACCTTTACGGTTGCACCTGAAGTTGCAAGACTGCCAAATCCGAAGTATCTGTGAACACGGTAAGTAAAATCACCAGATGTATCCGACAGGGTGATTGTTTCGGGTCCGAAACCGGACTGATCGTCAACATCAAGCTGTGCGATGACTCCCGAGCTGTTGGATACTGTTTTGTTTGTAAAGCTAACATCTACTGTAGTTCCGTCGCCGGTGGTTCCGACAAGATGTGAATCCAGGTCGCTCGGAGATTCACCCCACTCAAGCACAATTCTTATCTGACCTGAACCAAGAGAACGAGAAACGCTGAAATCCTTTTCAATTGGACTGCCTGTATTGCTTACGTACAGGTCAAAGTACTCCTTATTATATCCGTTTGCCGAAACCTCTACTGTATAATCGCCCGGCTCAAGGTCAGCATTATATGAGCCGTCAGGAGATTCGATTGTGAGGACTGCATCTCCGCTGCGATTATTCTTTCCGCTTCTGAATACAAGTGTTGCACCGCTTATCGGTGACGCATTTTCAACGTTTACAATCTTTCCGCTGACCTTGATTTTTTCGCTCTTATTTGCACTTGCCTCGGGAACAATAGAGTTATAGCAATTGCTTTCGAGAATATTGCCGTTTTCATCACACTCAACAGTGAACTTGCAGTTCTTGTATTTGAAGGTCATAAGATTCTTGTTAAGAGTTTTGTCAAAGGCAGTCTTAATATCGTCAGCACCGATACTCTTGATTTCAGACTCGCCCACCCCCTCGGACAAGCCGTAAATGAGGGTACTGATGTCGTCAACCTCAATCTTACTAGGCATTGCCCATTTATAAGGCTTGCCTGTTGATGAATCAATCAGCTTATCGCCGCCTGTTTCATCGTATGAAAACAGAACGCCGAGATTCAGGTATCTTACCGTATATACTCCGTTAAGATACTGTTCCTGACTTACTGTATATTTTTCGCTATACTTTTCAAATGAAAAAGCAGCAAAAGTATCAACCAAAGCTATATCCATCGTTCCTTTTGGAGTGTCCGATTTCAGCTTGTTATCAGCCGCATCTGTAGGTGACTGCTGATCAAGATATTGCTCAAAGAGCTTGAGCTTGCTGCGTAAGTTCTCCGTATTTGCATTCTGAATACCAAGCTCAAGTGTTTTAATTGCGCTTCTGAGGTCATTCATATTGTAGTAATAAATATCTGCAATGCAAATATAAGGAGATTCCTGGGTTTTATCCGCATCTATAGCTTTCTGATAATATGTAATTGCTCCCTGATAATCGCCCTCTGATAAACGTTTTTCAGCCGTATTTATATGTCTTACATACACTTCGTTTACCGTGTCATCAGTGATAAAGCACAATGCAGTCAGACAACCAATCAGAATCACTATTATCGGAATTGTAAGTAGTAATATTTTTTTTGACATAAAAGCACCCTCATTTTTTAACTGATTTAAAAGAAAAACCTATTATATAAAGCTTATATGATTACTAAAATTAATGACAGAATCAGCAAAGCACATATTGTACCGAGTAATATTTCAATCAAAGTCATATCCGTACTGTCATCGTATTGCTGATTATCAGCATAATTTGAGTAAGTATTCGGATAACATTCTTCATAATATACGTTTAACTGATTATTGTCGCTGTACTCATCTACGTAATTCAAGTAATCACGATAATACTCCTCTACCGTAAGAGTTTTTGCTGCACCGCTTGCTAATTCATAACCGCAATATAAGCAATAATTTTTATTCTGCGGAACAAAACACCTGCAATTAGGACATTTCATTACTATCACCTTTCCATTGAGAATTGAATTTTTTTATCCACCTGTGTAACAAAAACTGTGAAATCATAAGAACAGCTATTCCGCCGCAAAGTATGATAACACCGCAAACAATCATATCCATCGCTTATGCACCTCACTATAGCCTACCAAACCGAATTACAGTATTTTTTATACAGATTCTTCATAACCGTAATATCCTCGTTATCGTTACCGCTTTTTATTTCATAATTATCATTACTGCTGAAAATCAGATGTGCTTTCTGACAGTATGAAATAGTATTGGAATCTCCCATGGCATCTCCTGCAATAGCCATCTGCATATATATTCTGTAATCATCAACAGAATTTTTGCTTACATAATCATTCAAAAAGCTCAGACACTTGCTGTAATCGTCAGACAGTCTGTATGTCTGCGCAAGATTAATAATATCATCAACTGTGGGATAATAATTGTTGTAAACCGTTTCAAAGCAGTCCTTTGCTTTATTCAGATATTTCAAATTACCCCCTGAATAGCTGTCAGACAGCGCAAGACAGGAGTTTCCGAGCTTTCGCAAGGACGAAACTGTTTCATTAATCTGACAGGCAGGTTCATATGCGGAAACCGCACCCGACAAATCATTAATTTTTCTGCATGCGTCGCCTTTGATTATGTATGCCCGATAAAGATTATCTGTATCTCCGATGCTTGAAATATTGGAATCTATAAGCTTTATTGCAGATTCAAAATCATTTTTCTGATAGCAAAGAAAAGCATCTATAACTACCAGAGAGGCTGAATTGGGATAGTTTTGTCTTACTGATGTAAGATGTTCTTCTGCCGACTGCAAATTTCCGTTTTTAATAAGGGCAAGAATGCTGTCTCTTTCATACGTTTCACGCTTTTTGTCATCTTTGCAGGAATCAACAGCACGGCTGTAGTATTCATAAGCGTTTACATAATCCTCTGATTCATAAAAGCATTCACCTATTGCATAATACAGTTCCGCCTTTGTATTATCCGCAATAATTGAATCATAACCTCTGTTGTTTATTATCGCTCTGCCCTTTTCAATAGCAGACTGATAATTGCCCGTATCGGAAAGAGATAAAAAGCTGTTGTATTCAGCTTCATAATTGCCTGAAATAACATCTTTATTTCCGAAATAAATCATAGTAATGCCTGATACAATCATCAGGCCTGCAAGTAAAGATGAAACAAGCTGTACAAGCACATACTTTTTATATCTTGAATCAAGCTTTCGCATATTCACAACAGCTTTTTTCATATGAGATGCACTTTTAAACCTGTCATCAGGGTTATACTGCATAGCTTTTTCAATTATTTCAATCAGCGGTTCGCTGTATTCCAGAGAATATTGAGAAATTTCAGGCTGTTGTATTCTGATGTTTGGCTTTACCCCTGTCATCATATGATAAAAGGTAGCGCCAAGACTGTAAATATCCGTTCTTGCATCAAGAGCAACAAGGTATTCCCTGTTACCGTTCAGAATGTTCTGAACATTATAAAACTGTTCGGGTGATGAATAGTTCTCACTTAAGCCCTTGACTGTTTCTGTTTCATTAAGCGATATTCCGAAGTCAATTAAGCAAACGTTTCCCTCCGGTGTGATAATTATATTAGCCGGTTTAATATCGGTATGTATTATCGGCGGATTCTGGGAATGAAGGTACTCGAGCACCTCACATAACTGGTTAAACCACTTGATTAATTGACTTTCCTCAAAATAATATCCGTTTTCAATATAACGGCTTAAGTCGCAGCCGTCTATGTAATCGATAATTGTGTATAATTCGGATTCATACTCTATAAAATCGTAGACCTGAGGAAGATAGGGATGATGAAGCTTTTTAAGAATATCAACTTCGTTTCTTATAAAAGCCTTGTCAGTATAGCTTCCTTTGATTTTTTTCATAACAATATACTTTTCAAGATTCAGATGGTAGGCAAGATATACTACTCCCATACCGCCGCTTCCGATTTCTTCAATTACCTGATATGTGTTATAAACAACAAGGTCTTTGTAAAGCATATTGTCACCACATTTTATCAAGACACACCTTCCCTGGCGGGAAAGTGTGTCTGATTTAATTAATTACTTCTCTTCATTTTTCTTGCGTCGTCTTATTACAAAGAACAGAACTAAGCCGATTATTACTGCGATTGCAGCGAATGTAGCAATTACAAGAGGAGTATTTGCAAAGAAACGTGTTAATAGTGACGCTGAAAGGATAAAGTCACTAACCGAACTTTTGCCTTCGTTTCCTGCCTTATCGGCAACTGATACTTTAATATTCTGCTTTGTATCATTTCCGATTGCCTCTACTTTGAATTTGGCTATAATTTCACCCGCATTGTCCTTTGAAAGCACAAAGTCCTTGTCTTCGCCTGCCTCAAGCTCTTTACCGTTAAGCTCTATTACCAATGTATCATCAGAAATGTTTACGTCCTCACAAACAACCTTGACCTGTCTGCTTGCCTCTTCGTAAGGTTTTCCGTCTTCAATACCTGAAATTCTTACTTCGGGAACAGTCTTATCAATTGTGAATGATACAGGACATTTTCTTTCTTTTGTAAGGGCCGTAATGTTACTTACGGTATGCTTTACTCTGTCGGTTGAAGACAGTGTGATTGTATAATAGCCTTCGTCTGCAAAGTTATCTTTGTTAATCTTGTAGGTATATTCAAACCACGAGCCTAAACCGCCGTTGCTTGAAACAGTATAGTTTTCATCAGCCTTGAGCTTGGAAACACTGCTGTTGTTGCAAGCAAGTGATACTGACTGTTTTGAAACCTTATTAACATTGATTTCCTTAATGAATACATCGCTTTCTTTATTAGAGTAGCCTGAACTGATAAGTGACTCGGTATTCTCGTCACCTGCCATATAAGTTGAACCAAAACGGTTTACTGAGAAGATTATTTCTCCGCCCTTTTCATTGCCGGCTTTATCAACCATTTTTGCACTCAGCTTGTAAATACCGTCGTTTTCCTCGATTGTACCGAAGTTGTCATATGTTACTGTTTCACCGGTTACTCCGTTAAGAACAGAGGTCTTGTTCATATTAACAATCTTTGACTTGCTGTTAATATCAACTCTTTCAAGCGTGAGCGTAGTATACCCGTCATAGTTGTTATCAGTAAAGACAACTACAGGACTTATACTGTCTGCATATGCAGCATTGGCTTCAACATTCTCAAATTTAATTTCAGGATTTGTCTTATCTACAAAGAATGTATCAACCTTTGCCTGCTCTGCCTGATTATAGGCAAGGTCTTTATAATCAACAGTAAATTCATATTTTCCGTCGTTAGCAAAGGTAACTGTTGCGGTGCGTGTATCACCGTTGCTTGTCCAGCCTACAACGTTCGGTGCACTTACGGGAGTTGTATTGTCCTCATCATAAGCATTGAACTTAATATCAAGGTGCTCTGTATCTGCTGCAAAGTTATGCTCTTCAATTGTAATTGTAGCAGTACGCTCTGCCTTGTAATATCTGCCGTTAAGCGATGAGTTATTATCAAAGCTTACGCTGATTTTCGGAAGGGTCTTATCAAGCGTGAACTTCTCCTGTGCAGGGGACTCTGCTTTGTTCTGAGCCATATCCTTGAATGCCATATCTACCGTATAGTCATCATCGCTTGTAAAGCGTATATGAGCAACGTGAGTAGATGCATCGGGATTTGCAGAATTATAATTATGAGTCCAGCCGTCTATTCCCGCATTTGAGTTGGGCGCTTTCTTGATGTCTGTTGTGAAATCAGCCTCGTTAAAGTTACGCTCCGTTACGGTAATGGTTGCTGTTCTGTCAGCCTTGAAATACTTATTGCCTTGGTAAGTCTTAAAGTCGTTGTTATCATAAACAACCTTGATTGTAGGCGCAGTTTTATCAATGCTGAACGGAATTATATCTTCTGCTTCCTTATGACCTGCTCTGTCGGTAAACTCAACATAACCTCTGATATTGTTGCTGTTGAAAGCAACAGGAACTGTAGTTTTAAGTTCTGTTACAAGGTTCTTGTCCTTGGTGTAGCTCCAGCTGTATGTGTCACTGAAGTTTCCAGACTGGTCAATACTGAATGTATTTTCAATATTGTCGCCATAATCGTCATAAATTCTGTAATGAACAGTTCTGATACCCGAATAGCTGTCCTTCAGTGCAATTGTAATCTTCACATCATTGTTGTAAAGATTTCTGTTTGCATCATCCTTGTTGACAACGTTTCCGACTGTTTCCAAATTAATATTGGAAGATTCCCTGTGCTTTTGTTCACTCTCTACTATTGAACCGTAGGGGTGCTGTTCGCTGCACTTATTTCCGACATTGTCTATTGCATATGCGTATATCTGACCCTTGAAGTCTTTCTTTACTGTAAACGATTCACCCGGAAGGACTATTCCGTTAGTCTCGCTTCCGTCAACGTCAACGTATCTGTAATAAATTCCACTGCTAACCTGATTGTTGCTTCCGCCGATGCCTGAACCTTCACCGTCTGATGCAATTACCGTTACGTTTACATCATTTCTGAAATAGTAACCGTAATCAGTTGTTTCAACGGGAGTAGTGTTTTCATCCATATTGCCGACAGGCTCAAACTTGAAGTCGTCAATCTGAGGCTTGGTTGTATCAATACAGAATTCAACTGTTTCAGTCTTACTTTTTTCTCCGTTGTTTCCTGTTGCAGTAATGGTAAATATGTTTTTGCCTTCTTTAAGAATTCCGTCAGGAATTTTTGCAGTATCAATTGAAATTGTTGTAGCTGAAACTTCTTTACCTGTTGCATCTACTGTATTAATTTCAGTATACTTGCCGGGAGTTTCTGACGCTGTATCGGTACAATATTTTGTTACATCAGTATCGTTAAGCATAAGCTGTACAGAGCTTAACTTTGAATATTCGTCCTTAACATCAAAGCTGAATTTTACGTCTCCTGCAAACCAGTAATCTTTTCCGTCATAGTATTTTGTTACAGTGCTGCCGGCATCTTTAAGATTATCATAGCTTGTTGAAATTTCGGGAGCTTTCTTTGTAATTACGATTTCCTGATTATTTGTTGCATTGTAATTACTGATTCCTACATTTCCAACCTTATCGGTTACTGTTGCAGTAAGGTCATCGTAGAAGCTCTTTTCTTTGCTGAAATCTGATTTATCAACCTTGAGTGTGAAAGTTCTTGAATATGTGCAGGCTTCGGGAGATTTATTCTCGTAGACTACCGAGCTTTCACCCTTGTCTTCGATCTTTAATCCGCTTGCACTGCTTAACTTAATACTGTCAATGCCCGATGAAGGTGCATTATCGGTTGCTGTAACCTTAACATCTACATCGTTGTTTGAGTAAATGCCGAAGGTGAGGAATGAGAGAATCTGATTTGCTACTGACCTGTTAAATTCAAATTTGATATTTTCGGGCTTTACTTTCTGTGTATCAATATTGAATTTAACTTCTTCAGCGTCACAAGTAACTCCGTTATTTCCCGTTGCGGTAATTGTAAATATGTTTTCGCCTTCTTTAAGGATTCCGTCAGGAATATTTGCAGTATCAATTGAAATTGTTGTAGCTGAAACTTCTTTACCGTTTACGTCTACTGTATCAATTTCAGTATACTTACCTGGAGTATCTGATGCTGTATCGGTACAATATTCTGTTACATCAGTACCGTTGAGCATAAGCTGTACAGAACTTAACTTTGAATAATCGTCCTTTACATCAAAGCTGTATTTTACATCTCCTGCAAACCAGTAGTTGTTATGCTCTTCATCATAATACTTTGAAGTCCATTCTGCGCTGTCGGAATCAAGGAGATTATTATAGCTTTTTGTAATTTCGGGAGCTTTCTCTGTAATTACAATTTCAGGCTTTCCGTCCTTATTGTAATTACTGCTTCCTACATTTCCTACCTTATCAGTTACTGTTGCAGTAAGGTCATTGTAGAAGCTTTCACTCTTGCTGAACTCTGCTTCGTCTACCTTTAATGTAAAGGTCTTAAAGTATGTACAATCCTCGGGAGAAGTATTTGTATATTCAATACGTCCTTCATCAACAATTTCAAGTCCGCTTGCACTGCTTAACTTAATACTGTCGATGCCCGATGAAGGTTTGTTGTCAACTGCTGTTACAGTGACATCTACATTATTATTTGAGTAAATGCCGAATGTGAGGAATGAGAGTATCTGATTAGCAACTGACTTCTTAAATTCAAAGCTGATGTTTTCAGTCTTTTGTGTATCAATATTGAATTTTACTTCTGAAGCTTCACAAGTAACTCCGTTATTTCCTGTTGCGGTAATTGTGAATGTGTTTTCGCCTTCTTTAAGGATTCCGTCAGGAATTTTTGCAGTATCAATTGAAATTGTTGTGGCTGAAACTTCTTTACCGTTTACGTCTACTGTATCAATTTCAGTATACTTACCGGGAGTTGCTGATGCTGTATCGGTACAATATTCTGTTACATCAGTACCGTTGAGCATAAGCTGTACAGAGCTTAACTTTGAATAATCGTCCTTTACATCAAAGCTGAATTTTACATCTCCTGCAAACCAGTAGTTGTTATGCTCTTCATCATAATACTTTGACTCTTTTGCACTGTCGGAATCAAGGAGATTATCAAAGTTTGTTGAAATTTCGGGAGCTTTCTTTGTAATTACGATTTCCTGATTATTTGTTTTGTTGTAATTACTGCTTACTGAATTTCCAACATTATCGGTTACTGTTGCAGTCAGGTCATTGTAGAAGCTTTCACTCTTGCTGAACTCTGCTTCGTCTGCCTTTAATGTAAAGGTCTTAGCATATTTACATTCTTCGGGTGAAGTATTTGTATACTCAATCTTGCTTTCATCTACAATTTCAAGTCCGCTTGCACTGCTTAACTTAATACTGTCAATACCCGATGAAGGTTTGTTGTCCACTGCTGTTACAGTGACGTCTACATTATTATTTGAGTAAATACCGAAGGTGAGGAATGAGAGAATCTGATCTGCAACTGACTTCTTAAATTCAAAGCCGGTTATTTTAGAAGCTTTTCGGTCAACATAAACGCTCTTTTCTACAAATGAGCAGTTGTTGCTGTTACCGTACACTTCAATACGAATCTTATTTTCACCCTCTTTGAGATTACAATTTGATTTTGTATCAAGTGTTAATTCAGCTTGCGTTATTTTTGACTCTGTAAATTTATCTTCGCTAAGCGTGATTTTATCACTTACATCATCACCATTGAAAAATACTTTTACTTTCTTAATACCTGAAATTGTATCTTTAATTTCTGCATTAACTATAAAGTATCCCGAATACCATTCTTTGCCATTAACAATATTCTTTTTTATTGAATCGTCACTTGATTTGGTTGAGTAATTAGTTATACCCTCAGGCTTTATATCTGTAGATACAATTTCAAAGTTGTCGTTTACACTTACTTTTTCACCTTTTGCATTGATATATCCGCCTAAATCATTTACAGATTTTGTATCGAAATGTTCGGCTTTATCTGTTACAGTTGCAGACAAATTATAAACACTTTTAGTAGCGTCTTCTGCACCGTTATTTATTCTGAAGGTCTTTGTAACAGTAAATCCATTTTTAAAATCTCCCTCAACAGATTCATTAACAAACTCACATTCCTGTCCGTTTTTTGATACTAAAACAAGATCTTTGAAGTTTGAGGAAGGAGCTTCATCCACTGCACTTACAATAACATTAATATCCTTATTAGAATAAATACCGAAAGTAAGGAATGAAATAATCTCATCAATGCTTGTTTCTGCCGATTCAACCCTGAAGCTCTTAATTTCAGGATTACTGTTGTCCATATAGAAAGTAGCATCAAACGGTCTATTAATTCCACAATTGTTTTCAGCAGTAATCTTTAAAGTATATTTTCCGCTGGGAATACCGTCTGAATTGTACTTCTTAGTATCAAAAACAATCTTTTTGCCGTTTTCGACATCCGTAACAGTACAGAAACCATCAACGTTCGCATCGTTTACTGTAACTGTAACCTTGCTGATACCCGACAGCTTATCGGTAATTGTTGCTGATACTGTGCCGTCGCCGCTGTAAACATCGTTTTCATCGCTATAGCTGAAACCGTTAAATTCAAAGTCGCTTCTTTCAATATTTGACGAATTGTTGTTTACAACAACCTTAAAATTATCGTCAATGTCTAATATCTCACCGTTCAGAGTGAGCTTTTTAAGGCTCTTGGCTGTGGTTTTGGGTGCGTTTTCTTCGCTGCCGTTACCTAAATTGTCTATAGCTATTGCCGACAAATCATAAGGAGCATCTGCGTGCGGTAATTCAAAGATTTTACAACTGTTTTTGGAATCAAATTCACTTGTTGCTGTAATTTCTTCATTACCGTTGTAGAGCTTAATGTCTTTCAGTCCCGATGAAACAACCGTATTACCGCCGATATTTAAATCGTCTGCATATACCTTTACGGTAACGGGCTTGTCGCAATAAAGCTTTCCGTTCACAAGCTTAAGCTTGTCGGTATCTTTTGCGCTGTACTCAAACTTAGTAATAATCGGATTTGTAACATCAATACCTATAGTTTTGCTCTTTATTAATGTATTGCCGCTGTTATTTGTAGCCGCAATTACAAAGGTATATTCTCCGGTTGCTAAATCACCGTCAGTTTTATAGCTGACTTGTTTTGAGTTAGTTTTTGAAACTTTAGAAATTTCTACGTATTTATCAACAGGAGTTACTTCTGAAAGATTTGTAATCGTATTGTTTTCTCCAAATACAAATTTACTCTTCTTATCAAAATAAAGCTTTATTTCCTTCAGTCCTGATAAATTCTCGTTTACTTTTGCTGAAAATGTACCCTGTCCCTTATAGATATCTTTATCGGAAAGTGAATTATCTGCAAAATCAACTTTAATTTCATCATTCTCAAGTTCAGGTGTTGACAACTGATAAACTACTTCAAAATCGTTCTTATCTTTAAGATCACTTTCGGCTGAATTTACTGTAACGGTTACGCCGTCATTTGCAATTGGTGTTTTAGATTCATTGCCAGCGGCATCAACAGCAACAACCTTCAGTCCGACATTTAGTTTTTCTTCATTAATTTCAAATTTATAAATACCAGAACCAATATTATTAACTGTTTCTGTTATAGACTTATTACCATTATCCTTAACCGTTACCGACTCAAGGGGCGAACCGTTTGTGCCGTTATCCACAGTAACTACCATAGTGATTTTTTGGTTACTGTAAATACCGTAATCAAGCTGACTTCCGCCTTCGAAAGAAAATGCAACACTTTTTAGTATCGGAGCAGTCTTATCAATATAGAAGGTAGTGTCAAAGGAATTTTTAATTCCGCAATTGTTTTCAGCGGTAACTTTTAAAATGTATGTTCCGTCGGGAATACCGTTTGAATTGTACTCCTTGGTATCAAAAACAACCTTTTTGCCGTTTTCAACATCCGTAACAGTACAGAAACCATCAACGTTCGCATCGTTTACTGTAACTGTAACCTTGCTGATACCCGACAGCTTATCGGTAATTGTTGCTGATACTGTGCCGTCGCCGCTGTAAACAGCGTTTTTATCGCTATAGCTGAACTTACTGAATTCAAAACCGCTGTTTTTAATTGTTGACTTATCGTTGTTTACAACAACCTTAAAATTATCGTCAATGTCTAATATCTCGCCATTCATAGTGAGCTTTTTAAGGCTCTTGGCTGTGGTTTTGGGTGCGTTTTCTTCTCCGCCGTTACCTAAATTGTCTATAGCTTTTGCTGACAAATCATAAGGAGCATCTGCGTATGGTAATTCAAATGTTTTACAACCGTTTTCGGAATCAAATTCACTTGTTGCTTTAATTTCCTCATTACCGTTGTAGAGCTTAATGTCACTAAGTCCCGATGAAACAACCTTTTTACCGCCGATATTTAAATCGTCTGCATATACCTTTACGGTAACAGGCTTGTCGCAATAAAGTTCACCGTTTTCAAGCTTAAGATTGTTGGTATCTTTTGCGCTGTACTCAAACTTGGTAATTTCAGGCTGAGTACGGTCAACAAGAACAGATATACTTTTGATTGAAGTTTTGCCGTTATTATTTGTTGCTGCAATTACAAAGGAATATTCTCCGGTTGCTAAATTACTTGAAGTTGTATAGCTTACATCATCAATCGCTTTAGTCTTTTCTGTTTTTGAAATATCTATTTTATTAGCCGGTTCAACAAGTGTTAACTTTGAAAGATTGGTAATATTACCGTCTTTGTCCGTTTCAATTTCACTTGCTTTATTGAAGTAAAGCTTAACATCCTTAAGACCTGATAAATCGTCTTTAACTTTACTTTTGAATGTAATTGCTCCGGAGTAAATGTTGTTTCCTTCGTATTCTACAACATTGTCAACATTGTCAGCTTTCACATCGACTGTTTCGATTTCGGGAACAGATACCGAAAATACAACTTCAAAAAGATTCCGGTTTATCTCTTTTTTTACGCCGTGAACATAAACCTTAACCTTATCATTTGTTATCGGAATATATTCATCAGTTTTGTTTCCTGCCTCGTCCTCAATGTAAAAACTCAGATTGTAAGCTTTATTTTTTTCTTCGCTGCTTATCGTAAAGCTTTTCTGAATGAAGTTGCCATTCTTGTCGCTGCCTTTTAAGCCGGAACTACCGGAAATTTCACTTTCATTATTATAAAGCTTAAGGTCTTTGATTTTAGACTCATCGTTGCCGTAATAAGCCTTTACGGATACTTTTACATCATTGCTTTCATAGATACCAAAGGTAAGGAAGTTAAGTATTCCTTTGTCCTTAGTAAACCACACTTCAATATCTGACGCTGCAGTTTTATCTATTTTTACCGTTTTGCTTGTTACGGAACCGGTAAGTCCTGCATTGTCTGTAGCTTTAATAGTATATTTTCCGTATGTATCAGCTGTGAAATAATATACTCCCGCTTTTTCCGTAACTGTATATTCATTTTCTGTTACATCAGATGTTACCTTGATGTTTTTCACATCAACTCCGGAACTGTATTCTCCGTCATCAACAGTAAATGCAACCTTGACATCATCCTTAGCCCAAGTGCCGTTTTTATATGATTCGTCGGAATTGTCAGGCGAAATAGTAACCGTAGGAGCTGTTTTGTCTATGATGAACTTATCGGGAATAGCTATTTCCGCTTTGTTTCCAACTTTATCTGAAAGTTCAATATTATACTGACCTGAATTTTCAGCTGAAAACGTAAATAAGTTATCGCCTTCTTTATGGTTATGTGGAACTAATTTTGTCTCTCCGCTATTCACAAATTTAACAGAAGTTTTATCATAATCAACATCTGAATAACCTGAATGACCTGCATTATCATTTGGAAAAACAGTTACTTTAATAGCAGTTTTTGAAACAGTTTTATCATACTTGATTTCTGCTGTAGGTGCAGTACTGTCTACAAAAAAGTTATAGTAGGATGCTTTACTTCCATTTTTAATAGTAAGCGGGTATGTTCCGTCTGCTATTTTTTTGAATATTATTTTAAGAACAGAACCATCTATTTTATAATAAATGTCCTTTGAATCATCGTTCGTGAGAACTTTAGTATTTAAAGTTACAGATATATCATCGCTTAACGTTTCGCTGCATATGAATTTGATATCCTTAAGACCGGAAAAAATATCACGAGAAACATTGTTACCGTCGTTTCTGGTGCTTATTAATTCACAATCAGCCGAACCGCTGATTACAAGACTACCTGTAATATTTGTTATTGCTTTTCGTTCCGGTTCAGGTAAATCAGGCTCCGATACCGTTACTTCATCAGGAGTCGCCTGATTAGCCAAAGGGGTTTCGGCTGCTGAAACACTGTTTCTCAGGCTGTTTGAAAGTCCGTTTACGGGAACAATGCTTAAAACAAGAAGCAGTGAAAGAACAAGAGCCGTAACCTTTACCGCAACAGAAGATTTTATCTTATCCATTGAGTCTACTCTCCTTTTTTCTCATTGATTTTATATATTTAAAATTCATTCCGTTAAATAAGCAATGCATATGTATTGAAAAAGCCAGTAACGAATATACAATTACTGTCAATACCGGATTATCAAACGGAATAAACATAAACACTATAGCCGGAATCAATAAAACGGGCATTGCACAATCAAAAATTACTGCAATTCTGTCTGAAAAAAAACTGATTATACCTGCTCTGCCGGCTGATTTATCTGTTTTATTTGCCAAGCAGTTCTTCCTGTGTGAATTTATGACTGCAAGGAGAGCATATCCGGCAATCAAACCTCCCCAGAACAGTACTCCGACTGCATAAGCCATTATGATATTGAATGCATTACCGTTATAATCGCCGAATAACGATAATATCAATGAAAACGATGATATAAACAACAGTACAATCACCATTTTCATTAGTTTTATATCTTTCTTCAAACCTATCAACTCCGAATATGAGAATTCTCAACAGCAGAATATTCTGCTGTTGAGTGTTATCAGTTAATTACTTCGTCCGTATGAATTATACAGATATTTTTGATTACACAGAAATGAATATCCGCAGCACTCAAACCCGAACTGTTGTTATCTGTATTGACTGAAGTTCCGGCAGTATCAGTCTGAGAAAGCTGAGTTGTCGGATTTCCGCCCGAAGAATAATTTTCAACAGTAACGCTATTGTTCTGAGAAAGCAGCTCGGTTTGTGCAAAATCTTCCCTCAGAACTTCTGTATTGGAAGAGTTATCCTGCAATACATCTGTAGGCGCGCCTGAATTATCATACGAAGGTTGATTGTAATTATTATTAAGCTGCTTATGCGGTGGTGGAGAAACAACAGCATTTTTTCCCTTTTTGGCTTTCTCAAGCTTGGACGTCAGAGTTTTGCCGCCGACACGAAGTCTGCCTGTGTTGCTATTTGCCTGCTGCATTTCCTTAATTGTTTTATTTTTAGCTCTTCCTGTTCTGATATTGAAGATTGCACGAATATCAAAAAGGAAAAACAAAATTACTGTAATGATAAAAAATAAAACGGTGAATGCAAGACAAACCTGAAAGCAGGTCTGGAAGATATTTATTAAATCGTTCGCTTCCACAATCATTCACCTTCCTCTGAAAAATCATTTAACGAACCGCTGCTTCCGTTGAGAAGCATTCTCGTGTTTTCTATTGTCTGAATTATCTGGTTTATGTCGTTGTCATTTCTTGAATCATATGATGAAGAGGTTTTTACATCATTTGTATACTGTTCAAGTAAATCCAGAGCATTTTGAAAAGCGTCTTTGGTTACATCTCTTTCAAGGAACCAATCCATTTTATTCTGAAGTTCAATTGCGACAAACTTATAAACGCAAAGTGCGATATCAGAGGTTTCTGTTTTTGCAAGGTCGGGCTCGGCAATAGCCATAAGATCCTGCCAGTATTCACCTGCGGAAATGCTTTCCTCACCGTCTACGTCTCTTGCAACCTGTTGACCAGATGTGCCGATATCCTTTACCTTTGAATAATAGCCAGCGATTTTACTTATAATCTCGCTTCGGGTTCTGTATTTTTCGTTACTGCTGTTCTTTGCAACATTTTTTAGCCATTTTGCAGAGGAATTTATTCCTCTGATTTGGTCAACGCCGTTGTTATAGGCAAAAAACAGGTTTTTGCCGAGCGGATATTCAAACTCATCAGCAAACACTTCAGGATTACTGTTTCTGATTACGTCCTCATATTCGTCCATAACTTTGACCAGAGTGTCATATTCTTTTTTTGAAAGATTCTTGTCGTTAATATAAAGCTCAAGCAAACCTGTGTAAGCCTCTATTCTGTCAGGCTCGGTTTTAATGGCTTTGATATATTCTTCCGCACTTTGTGCATTTTGGGCGTGATTAACATACGACTCATATGTTGACGCTGTTTCTAATGAACGTGCAATGCTGAAGCCTATCGTACCGAAAAGCATTACAACCGTCATAATCAGCGACGAAAGGAAGATTTTCCACTTAAACGACTGAACCTTTTTATTCTCAATATCAAGATCCTGATAATGATCAAGCGCATAGAGAAGCTCTGCACACGACTGGTATCTGTCATCAGGATTTCTCTGCGTACATTTTAATATAATTTCCTCAAGTCCGGAGGACAATGAGGGATTCCATTGTCTGATAGGATACATCTCATAAGGCGGAGTACACGGATTGTGTCCGGTTACAAGATGATACATTGTAGCACCGAGGCAATATATATCCGTTCTTGCGTCAGTCTGTCCCTGACCGCCGAACTGCTCCGGTGCGGCATAGCCCTGTGTACCAAGGCAGGTTGTGTCTGCTACACTGTTTGACTTGAATTCTCTTGCGGTTCCGAAGTCAATCAGCATTACGCTTCCGTCAGGCTTGAGCATTACGTTGGAGGGCTTCATATCTCGATAAATAATAGGAGGCTTTCTTGAATGAAGATAACCCAGCACATCACAAAGCTGTTTTGACCATTCAATAACGTCCTCCTGCGCCTGCGCTCCGCTCGTCTCCAAAGCCTTACTCAACGGATTACCTTCGATATAATCCATAACGATAAGGAATGTACCGTCACCGTCGATTACGTCAATAATGCTCGGGAGATTAGGATGATTAAATTTTTTAAGAAGCTCGGTTTCAACAATAAGGTTCTGCTTTACAACCTCAAAATTCTGAACGCCGTCTTTTCTTACTTCCTTTATTGCCCACTGTTTATTTGCCCTTTCATTCATGGCAAGATAAACAACGCTCATTCCGCCTTTGCCGACAACATTTAATATTTTGTATTTTCCATCAACTATAGAGCCAATTTCAAGCATTCTACCACTCTCACTCTGTTTTGATCAAAATAGCGGATATATTATCCTGCTCACGTCTGTATTTATTAAGTTCTGTAAGATAAACAAGATTATCATACATAGCCTGCTCGCTGTTAAGCATATACGGATTGAGCTTTTCGAACAGCTCGGCTTCGCTGATTACATGTCTGAAGCCGTCTGAACACAGCATAAAACTCTGTCCCGAAGTAAACTGTCCTGTGTGAAAATCGGGTTCTACAAGATTGCTTGCGCCGATACATTGAAGCAGAACATTTCTTCGGGGATGATTGAGCGACTCCTCATATGTCATTCTGCCCATATCCATCTCACGCTGAACAAAGGTCTGATCCTTTGTAAGCTGATACAGATTATCCGAAATGCAATATGCCCGTGAATCACCTATATTGACAATATAGTAAGAATTTCCGAGAAACAAAACAGCAACAAGAGTAGTTCCCAGACTGATTCCCTGCGCACGACCATATTCAGATATTTTAATATTTGCTGAATACACAATTTTTTCCCAGGTGGAGAAAATCAATGTTTTAGGGTCATTTGATGTAATTACGGATGGCAAATCCTCTTCAAACCATTTTTTAAACAACTGTATTACAGCAGAACTGGCGACCTCACCTTTTGCAAGGCCGCCCATTCCGTCGCATATAACAGCCAGTAAAACATTGCCGTAGTCTGAAGTTGCCTCCATAACTAATGCGGAATCCTGATTTGTACTTTTCTTAATTCCGACATCTGTATGTACTGCTGTTAAAAAGTTCATAATAATCCTCTGAATTAACCTAAGAATTCAAATTCTTCATCTGAAATCTTAATCTTATCGCCCTTAGAAAGGATAACTTCCTGATTCGGGCTTAATTTTGAGCCGTTTACAAATGTGCAGTTTGTTGAACCGAGGTCGGAGATGTAGCATCTTCCTGCACGAACTCTTATCTTAGCGTGAGCACGGCTTACTGAATTGTTGTCGTTGATGCAGTAATCAACACGTCTTCTTTCCTTACCGATAACAAATTCGGGCTTATTGATGTTAATCTTTTCACCGTTGTTCTTTCTTACGAGGAAGCAGCCTGCAGACTGATTTCCGAGAACAGTAGTTTCACCTGCACCGTCGTTAAGAACGCTTGTTTCTCCTGCACCCTCGTTGCTCGGCATTGTAGGAGCTGAACCCTGCATATTATTCTGCATAGGACTAAAGTTAGACTGGGGAGGATAAGGCGGCTGTGAAGGTCTGTTGGAAGGCACCTGAGGTGTCTGGGGTGCAACGGGCATTACAGTATTTCCTCTGGGAGGAGTCTGAATTTTATTTGCTGACTTTTTCTTGTTTCCTACAACTACCATGATTATAATTACTGCAAGAATAATTACAAGAACTACAATAGCAATGATTATGATAAGCTTTGTAGTATCCATAGGTGCAGGCTCTTCCGTTTTTTGGGTTGTCGGCTCTGTAGCTTCGGTTGTAACTTCTGCGGGAACAGCTGTTGTTGCTTCTTCAACAGTTGTTTCTTCTATAGGTGCAGGATCAGAATCTGCTTTTGTATAAGGAATAACAAGTGCGTCAAGAATATCCATAATCTGCTGGATTCTTACGGCGTACAGATATTTATCACTGTCAGTTCCGCCGAAGCCGCCTCTGTTAATACCGAGAACATATCCGTTCTCATCAACAAGAGGTCCGCCTGAATTGCCGGGTCCAAGAGTAGCACTGTGCTGGATGCTGTCAATTCCGCCAAACTCACCAATCTTTGAAACCTGACCGGTTGTAATTGTTGTATCCTTGCTTGTATATGTACTTTTGCTCTGAACATCTGTAACATCACCGGGGAAGCCGAGAGCATATACATAAGTTGTCGGAATTACAGCTTCGCTGTCGCCGAGAACAGCCGGTGTTTTATTACCGATTGTTTCATTAAGGCTTACAATAGCGAAATCGTTAACCTGACTTTCCTTCTTAATGGTAGAAGGAATAGTAACGTCATCCGATACTACAACTTCATAAGAGAAGTTATTTTTATTGAAGTTAGCAACCTTTTCCTTAACGTAATTCACATATTCATTATCCAAATGCACAACGTGTGAACTTGTAAGAACAGTGTTTTCATTGATAAGGAAGCAAGTACCTGCTTTCAGAGGAATCTTACCCAGATTCTCATCTTTATAGACCATTCTTATCTGCATAAGACTATCGCTTACTGCTGTTACCTTCTCGTTTGCAGAGCCTTCAACAGCAGCTACCGGTGTTATTGCGGAACACATCATACTGAATGCAAGCATCAATACCAGCATCAGACTGAGAATTCCTGAAATTCTTGTTTTTCTGATTTTTGAATTCATATTCTTTTCCTCCTGAATTTTTATAATAAGTGAAGTTGACTTCACATTTATTACTTCGCTTGTAATTCTACACGAAAACAAACCGAATTGTTACAAAAACTGACAGAATACACATTTTCCTGACAAACGACTTAAAATTATCCTTTTTTTGAAAATAGTTCTTTAAAAGGAACATCAGGAAACAGGTTTATGTTAATAGTCATTGCTTCATTTATATCGAACTTATCATTACCGCACAGTTTATTTGCGACTTTACTTTCACTTTCTTCTAACATATCTGCAATAGTTTCCACTGTAATTAAGCCTTCATCTAATGCCGAATTTATTATCGGAAAAACACATATCAAAGTACTCCACCGTCCGATTTTTCGTTTATTTGTCTTTTATTTTACACGTTTTTTCGGTTTCTGTCAATATTTTACAAAAATTTCTCTAAAAATTTTTATTTTTTACATTTTTATTTTATTTTTTCCAATTGATAATGGCAAGGTTACACGTTATAATGTATAAAAAGGAGGCAAATTAGTGAATAAAGTAGACTACGCCAAAGTTTCGTCTGATAATATCAAATTTCTATTAATCAAAAATAATATGTCAATCAGGCAGCTTGCAGAAAAAATCGGAGTTGCACCGACAACACTCAACGACTCTCTGAAAAGTAAAAAGGGAGTTGCTATTGACTCCCTTATCAAAATTGCAGACTGCTTTAATCTGACTGTAAATGATTTATGTAATTCATCGCTCATTGAATTAGAAAATACATCAAAAAGCGATATTATGTTCATAAATAAATTTTCTCTTTTAGATTCACATGGACGAGATATTGTCTCTTTGATTATCGATAAAGAGTTAGAAAGGATTATGAATGAAACCTAATCTCTTTACGGCTATTATCAGAAAACAAAAAACGGATTGACCAGAAAAGTCAATCCGTTTTTGTTTTCATACTAATTGTAACCTTATAAAGCGTAGAGCAGCATTTTAACTTTAATCAAAGGTGAATTTTCCGTCGCTGTATGAGCAGACAACGTTTGAATTTTCCTTGACGCTTCTCTCGAGCATTTTCTCGGAAAGTGCGTCCTCAATTTCACTCTGGATTGCTCTTCGCAAAGGTCTTGCACCGTAGTTTTCATCAAAGCCCTTGTCGGCAATTGCAGTAACTGCTTCGTCGGTAAAGGTAATTCTGATGTCGAGCTTTTCAAGCCTCTTTGCAAGGGTGTCAAGCATCTTTGATGCAATCTGCTTGATTTCGTCCTGTGTAAGCTTGTTGAACACGATGATGTCGTCAACACGGTTGAGAAATTCGGGACGGAAAACATTTCGGAGTTCGCCCATTACAAGCTCTTTAATGTCCTTGTTGTCCTGCTCTTTCTCGTTTTCATCAGTCGTGAAACCAAGAGCCTTCTGCTTTTCGGTAATCATTCTTGCACCGACGTTTGAGGTCATAATAATTACGGTGTTCTTGAAGTCAACCGTTCTTCCCTGTGAGTCGGTAAGTCTGCCGTCCTCAAGAATCTGGAGCAGCATATTGAACACATCGGGGTGAGCCTTTTCAATCTCGTCAAAAAGCACTACCGAGTACGGTTTTCTTCTTACCTTTTCGGTGAGTTGACCGCCCTCCTCAAAGCCCACATATCCGGGCGGTGAGCCGATAAGCTTTGATACTGTGTGCTTCTCCATATATTCACTCATATCAAGACGGAGCATTGCGTTTTCATCGCCGAACATTGCCTGTGCAAGCGCCTTGCAAAGTTCTGTCTTACCTACGCCTGTCGGACCGAGGAAGATAAACGAACCTACCGGACGTTTTGGATCTTTAAGTCCTACTCTGCCTCGTCTTATAGCCTTTGAGATTGCCGAAACAGCCTCATCCTGACCGATTACACGCTCGTGGAGAACCTTCTCCATATTGAGCAGACGTTCGCTCTCCTCTTTTGTGAGCTGAACAACGGGGATACCCGTCCAGTCGGAAACGATTTTCGCAATATCTTCGGCGGTTACCTCTCCGCTGCTGTTTTTCTGTCTTTCCTGCCATTCCTTTTTTGCATTGTCAAGCTGTGCCTGAACTGCTTTCTGCTCGTCACGCAGTTTAGCGGCACGTTCGAAATCCTGCTCGTTTACAGCGCTTGCCTTTTCCTTTTCAAAGTCGGCAATTCTGTCCTCAAGCGATTTTACGTCTGGCGGTGAAGTCAGCGTTGCAAGCCTTACCTTTGAGGCACCCTCGTCGATAAGGTCAATAGCCTTGTCGGGGAGGTATCTGTCGGCAATATAACGTGAAGAAAGCGTTACTGCGGCATTGATTGCCTCGTCGGTAATCTTTACCTTGTGGTGCGCCTCGTAGCTGTCACGCAAGCCCTTGAGGATTTCTATTGCCTGCTCGGGAGTTGGCTCGCCGACCTTTACGGGTTGGAAACGTCTTTCAAGAGCGGCATCCTTTTCAATATACTTTCTGTATTCGTTAAGCGTTGTTGCACCGATTACCTGAAAATCGCCTCTTGCAAGCGACGGCTTAAGAATATTAGCCGCATCTGCACTGCCCTCAGCCGCACCTGCGCCGACAATTGTGTGAAGCTCATCTATGAAAAGAATAGTGTCCTTCGACTTTTTAACCTCGTCAATCGCCGCCTTGATTCTCTCCTCAAAATCACCTCTGTACTTTGCGCCTGCTATCATACCGGTAAGGTCAAGGCTGACAACCTTTTTATCTTTGAGGATTTCGGGTACGTTGCCGTTTGCAATTTCAAGCGCAAGTCCCTCTGCAACAGCCGTTTTACCTACGCCGGGTTCACCGATAAGCACGGGATTGTTCTTTGTACGGCGTGACAAAATCTGAATAACACGCTCTATTTCCTTTTCACGTCCGATTACAGGGTCAATTTCGCCGTTCTTTGCGGCTTTGGTCAAATCTCTGCCGAACTTTTCAAGAGCCGAGCCGCCCTTTCCGTTTCCGTTCGGAGCAGAAAATCCGCCGTTTTCTTCGGCAAAGCTACCCTCTTGACTGCCGCTTTGAAGTCCTCCTGCAACTGCCTGTGCAATTGCATTTTCACTTACGCCAAGCTCGTGCAGAAATGATACTGCGTAGCTGTCGCTTTCGGCAATTACCGCAAGGAGAAGATGCTCCGTACCGACGTAATTGTTGCCCATCCTTGCAGAGGCAAGCATTGCGGCTTTAATCACACGCTTTGTTCTCGGAGTAAAGTCATCGGGAGTAAGCGTTGTTTTCATTCCTTTTCCGTCCGTTGAACTGATTTTATCTTTGAGGGCGTCGCCTGTTACTCCGCACTGTTCAAGAGCCGCTGCGGCTACGCCCGTACCCTCGTTTATAAGTCCGAGAAGTATGTGCTCTGTTCCGACGTAAGTGTGGCCCATATCCTGTGCAGATTCAATTGCGAGGTTAAGCGCTCTGTTTGCTTTTTGTGTAAATCCTCTGAATTCATACATAGTCATAACCCTCTTTCGTTTTTACATTATGTTCTTATTATGCCTTTAAAGTTCTGCTCTTATGAGCTTTGCCCTTTCAATATCTCTGTCGTGTGCCGACAGATTTTTGTTAAGCGCTACAGTCAATGTTGCAGGCTCAACTGCAAGCATTAACTTGTCTATTGTTTCACTTGATACGTCTGTAATCTGCTTTGACACTATGCCGAGTCGTACGTTTGACAAAAGCTTTAAAGCCTCGTCGTGCGAAATTACAAGCGCCGAGCGCAGAATTCCCAGACTTCTGCTGATTGCGTCCTGAATGTCAATACTTGCGCAAAGTCTTTCTCTTGCCTGATTTTCCTGCGCAATAAGCTGTTCCGTTATATTTTTAAGATTCTCAATTGCCGCCTTTTCGGAGATACCGAGAGTTACCTGATTTGAAAGCTGATAAAGTGCACCCTTTGGCTCTGTTCCCTCGCCGTGCGCTCCTCTTATGGTAAGTCCGAGCTTTGAGAGATTGCCTGCAATACGGTTGATTGCTCTGCTCTTTTCGAGTGCGGGAAGGTGGAGCATTACAGACGCTCTCATTCCTGTACCGAGGTTTGTCGGGCACTGCGTAAGGTAACCTAACTTTTCATCAAAGGCAAAGTCGAGATTTTCGTCAAGTAATGTGTCGAGCTTATCGGCGGTGTCGTATGCCTGTTCAAGCGACAAACCCTTTGTGATTACCTGAAGTCTTATGTGGTCCTCCTCGTTAATCATAATGCTGAAGCACTCGTCCTTGCTGATTAACAGCGCACGTCCGTCAGTGTCGCTGATAAATTCGGGACTTACAAGCCTTTTTTCTACAAGTGATACGCTTTGCGAGGAAGTCAGCTCGCTCATTCTGATGAATGAGAAATCGGAGGCTACGGGACTGTTGCTCTTCTTGACAGCATCCCTGACCTTTTCGATTACCTTTTCCCTGCCCTGCGAATTGAGTTTGCAGGGGAACGGAAAATCCTTCAGGTTGCGTGCAAGCCTTATTCTGGTTGAAATTACAACATCATTGCTCATTTTTATGCCTCCAATCCCTTGATTTTATCTCTTAACTCTGCGGCGTGTTCAAAGTTCTGTTCCTTGATTGCCTTGTCAAGCTCTGCTTTTAATCTCTTGATTTTATCATCTTTTGTTTCTTCCACAGGCTTTGACTGCTTTGCTTTTTCGGCAAGTCTGCTGTTTTTGCCGCAGTGGGTGGTGTTGCCGTGGATTCTTCTGATTGACGGGAACAGCTCGTCAGCGAAAACGCTGTAGCAATTTGCACAGCCTACGTGGCCTGACTTTGCAATATCCGAATAGGTGCTGCCGCAGAACTCACAGCGTGTTGCCTGCGTTCTTGCCGGCAGTACGTTTCCGAAGAAACTTCCGAGGAAGTTTGAAAACTCATCCTCCATATCGCCGAAAACATTTGTATATCCCATTTTCTTTGCACATTCACTGCAAAGGTCGTATTCCTTGAATTCACCGTTTATTATTGTTTTTACATGTGTGTTAGCGTTGTTTGCTCCGCATTTCTGACATTTCATAAATAAAACCTCCTAATAAATTATTCAATGGTCAGAAGCATATTTTTGAATAAGTCTGCTCTTACCGTATCACGTTTATCCTGCTCAACCTGTGAAAGCGTTCTGTCCGAAAGCGCCGCCGCAATCAGCTTTGCCGACTGCATTTCTAACATATTGCGCTGGAGCATATTGTTGAGCATTACCTCTGCTGTTGCCTTGTCAAGCGATGAGCCTACAGAGTTTATTATATGCATCATTGCCGTGCCTCTATCCATTTTTACACGGCTGATGCGTATGTAGCCTCCGCCGCCTCGACGGCTTTCAACAATGTATCCCTGTTCGGGGGTAAAGCGTGAAGTAATAACGTAGTTTATCTGGCTCGGCACACAGCCGAGATTGCCTGCAAGCTCGTTTCGCTGAATCTCCGCACTGCCGTTCTGTTCGTCGAGCATCTGCATAATATATTGAGCTACTAAATCGCTCATTCTCATATAATCGCCTCATTTCAGTTTCAGCAATACCGCACAGCTTGTTGTGTGCGGTGTTGCCTTTATATAATGCCTGCTGAACAATTCAAAAACATATAAATCATCAAACAAATTACTATTTTTGAATTGTTCAGGTGCAAGGGTTTTTGAGTGAATATGCTCAAAACCCTTGCACTTGCCGGAAAACGCTTTTCCGGCAAAACAGGCTTATCAAACGTCTTACTGAATCAAAATCTTTGATTTTGCGTAAAAATACCGATTTTGGTGTTTTTACAAAACGGCAACAGCGTGTTGCCGTTTATTCAGAAAGCATTATATAATAGGTCATTATCGGGGCTTGGGTTGTTACATTTAGGTGGGTAGATTACATTTCAGCCACTATTATTTGTCCTTTCCTGACCTTTGACTCTATTATAATTTCAAGGTCAGATAAAGTCAAAGTCAATAAAAGTCAAATAATTATACTCTTTCTTTATTATTCTCTCATATTCTTAATTATTCTTGTTTTTGCTCAATTTTAAAATATTTTTGACTTTCTTTGACTTTTGTATTTTTAGTCAATTAGGTTGCCCTTATTTATCTGTTTATGATATAATTAAATAATATTGCAAGGATAATGACGGGAACCACATCTGCGACAGGCTTGTTGAGTACAATCTGTCAAGGGTGCCTGCAACACAGGGAATTCTTTTGGAAAATATAAATAAAAAATTCTTGAACTCAAACGGCGAAATCATCGCAGGATGCGTTGCAAGAATGTACTGCTGGAATGTTTTGTATATTGACATTTTATGGGTTGATAAAAACTACCGTCATCAAGGTTTAGGCTCAAAGCTCCTTGAATATGTTGAAGATACCGCAAAGGCAAAGGGCTGTTACCTTATTCATCTTGACACTTTTGATTTTCAGGCAAAGGATTTTTATTTAAAGCACGGATATGAGATTTTCGGCACGCTGAAGGACTGCCCGAAAGATCATTGCAGGTATTATTTACAGAAAAGAATACAATACTAATAAGTAACAAAGTAAAAATCAGTCGGGAAAACCCGGCTGATTTTTGTTTGGTATACTAAATTATCGGTGCTTGTTCTGTCGCACTTCACCCGAACGGTAGGCGTTAATCAACTCTTTTAAATCACCGATTGTTTCCTTGATTTTTGCGCCGTTGTCGGTATCGCCTACAAGGATTCTCCTGTCTGCAACCTCGGAGGCTACTCTGTGCGTCTGCATATCCGTACAATCCTTTATCGCCTCTCCTACCGAGCGGAACGGTTCGTGAGCAGTAAGCATAAGTCCGTAGGAATTGTAAATCAGCGTATAGCCTGCAATTCCCGTTACCTTGTGGTACGGATGAGAAAAGCCGCCGTCAATGATTATTACTCTGCCGCCGCATTTTACGGGGTTTTCCCCCTCCTGATGATGTATGGGCACGTGACCGTTTATTATGTGCCTGTTCTCCCCTTTTACGCTGAACTCGTCAAATATTTTCTCAGCAGTTTCCCTGATGTCAATCAGGGTGTAGTAAATGTCCTTTGTTTCAACGTGGGTGCTTTCATCATCTATAAAATACCGTTCAAAGGTGGTCATTTTATCTCTGCCGTAAAGCGGAGAATCTGCGCCGTTCCACAGATACCAGAGTATATCCCTGCCGTTTTTCCTTTCAACTTCGTTTACCGAAAGGAATGCCTTTCTTGCACAGCTTTCCAAGCTGTCATACAGAGCCTTTCCGCAAAGAGGATTTCCGAGTATCTCGGTCTTGCGAAATTCACCGCCGGAGGTCATAGGGATACAGCCGTGAAACAGCAGATTGTTGTTTGTCACCTTATACAGACTGCCCTTGTTAAGCAGAAGGCAGATATGCTTTTTAAGTTTTTCACAGCTTACAAAGGCATATCTGAGTTTTCTTACAACTTCCTTCTCGTCGTCCGTAAGCTCATACGGACAATCGGGATTTACTGTCGGGAAATTGCCGTCGATAAGATTATACTTTTTACCGTCAAGCTCTATTGTATTATTTGCAAAATCAATTCTGTGCAACAGCTTTCTGTTCTCCATTTTATACTCGGGATGCTCGCTTATGAGCTGTCCTTCAAGCTTGAACTGAATAATTGAAATTGCCTTGTGAGCCTTCATTTCAAGTCCGATTTCGGAAGCGTCACTGTTTTTGCTTCTGATTTTAAATTGCGTACAAGGGTCGTTACCGTAGGTTTTCATAGCAAAGAGCATAAGCGGCAGAATGCTGATTCCGTAACCGTTTTCCAGCACCGACACATTATCGTACAAAAGGCTTGTGCGCACAATATTTGCAATGCAGGCTGTCTGCCCTGCCGATGCTCCCATCCACAACACATCGTGGTTGCCCCACTGAATATCAAGCGAGTGATAATTGCAAAGGCGTTCCATAACAAAATGCGAGCCTGAACCTCTGTCGTAAATGTCGCCGATAATATGGAGGTGGTCAATGACAAGGCGCTGAATCAGATTTGACATTTCCTCAATAAACTTGTCGGCGTATCCGATTTCAATAATTGTATTGATGATTTCCTCGTAATAAGCGGTTTTGTTGAGAACCTCTTTTTTCTCGGTGATTAGTTCCTCAATTACATAATTAAAGCTGTTGGGAAGAGCTTTGCGGATTTTAGAGCGTGTGTACTTTGACGAAACTGTACGACAGACCGACACAAGACGATAAAGCGTGGTGCGGTACCAGTCATACGTATTCAGGCTTTCCGACTTTATATATTCGAGCTTTTCAATCGGATAGTAAATTAGCGAAGCAAGCTCTTTCTTTTCCGATGATGTGAGATTGTCGCCGAAAACATCGTTTATTTTCTTCATTACAGCGCCCGAGCCGTTTCGCAAAACGTGTGAAAAAGCCTTGTACTCTCCGTGAATATCAGAGAGAAAATGCTCCGTTCCTTTCGGCAGGTTAAGAATTGACTGAAGATTTATAATTTCTGTTGCGGCGCTGTCAATCGTAGGATACTGCATTGACAGACACTCCAGAAATCTCTTTTTATCTTTGTTCATTTTTTCACCGCCTTTTATATTAGTATAACGTTAAAAGATTTAATTATCAAGTTTGTATTCATATAAATACTCAAATAATTAAACAGCCCTATTATATAATATAATAAACTTTTATATATAATAAAATATCTAAAAACACTTATAAACAACAAATTAAAATTCCATAAAATACCTTGTCTATAAATTGAAATTTCGCTATTATTTTCAGTATAAAAAATCTGCGAAAACAAACAATATTAGAGCAATTTATGCAACGCCGCAAATTCTTTTGCGGACAAATAAGCAATCGGTTTGAATTTTAGTTTTAGATAAAGGGAGATTTATGATATGAAGGCTACAGGCATTGTAAGAAGAATTGATGATTTAGGCAGAGTAGTTATTCCTAAAGAAATCCGCAGAACTCTGCGTATTCGTGAGGGCGACCCGTTGGAAATATACACTGCAACGGACGGAGAGGTGATTTTTAAAAAATACTCACCTGTTGGTGAGCTTTCGGAGTTTGCAGGGCAATATGCAGACGTAATTTCTCGGATAAGCTCACTGCCGACACTCATTTGTGACAAGGACCACGTTATTGCAGCTGCCGGAGTTTCAAAACGTGAATTTCTTGAACGCAGAGTAAGTGCTGTTCTTGAAAATTATATGGAAAGCAGAAAAAGCTATGCAGCAACTCAACAAAATGCAGGTGACATTCAGCCCATTGAGGGCATTGAACATCCTGCATCAGTTATTTATCCTATAATTTCTTCCGGAGATGTTACAGGGGCAGTTGTGATGCTTTCAAGTGAAAGTATCAAGGTTCCATCGGGTGCGGAAATAAAGCTTGCACAGTCGGCAGCTGCTTTTTTAGGAAAACAGATGGAAGAATAATTAAAGAAAACACACAAAATCATCATTAATATTATGCGTAAAAGAAACAACGGCACTCCAAAACGGAGTGCCGTTGCTATTTGCAAGATAAGTTAATTACTTAAGATAGTCTGAAGAACCGCCGATTGCACCGTTGATGCCTGTGAAGCCTGAAGCGCAGCATACGTATACTCTCATATTAGCCTTACCAATTGTAGGAACTGTGAGTGTACCGTTTGTTACGTTCTGAACATCACCTGTAACTGCATCTATATATGTGCCGTTGGGGATATTCTTGAATGTTGCACCGCTTGAAACTGTTACGAGTGCAAGGCTGTCAACACCCTCATCTTTGTTTGTGTAACGACGGATGTAAGACATATTGCCGCCTGATACATAGTTGCTGGAAACTGTGTACTGACCTTTCTGGAGTGCAGGAATTGCACGACGGATAGCATTTAGCTTTGAAAGGTGCTTTGAAAGAGGACTTGCAAGAGTATCTGCAACTGTACCGGAAGCTGTGTATTCGCTAAAGTCTGTAGCAGTTACATCACCTTCAAGGTAGTCACCATAATATGCACGACCTGTTGCAGAAAGAGGAGCGTTAGGACCTACGTCGATAACTACACCCTTCTGGAACTCAACCTCTGAACCGTAGTAAACGCAAGGAATACCACGGAATGTAAACATAAGGTCAAGGTTTTCAGCCCAAGTCTGTGTGCCGCCTGCAAAACGATTCTTTTCGTCAGGTGATTCGGGAGAGTAGTCGTGCGAGTCAACATACATTACGTTGTATGTAGCGTCGTTATAATACTTGTCACCGCTCTTAGCAATGCCAAATGCGCTGCTTGCGTTACCGAACAGTCTGTGCATCTGGAAGTCGATAGCTTCCATACCTGATGCCATAGATCTGTCAGGTGTATGATATGTAATACCATTGAGGAATGCATTGTCTGATGTAGGCTCGTCGCTGCAACTATCTTCTTCAATGTAGTGATCGAATACAACATTCATATTGTTGTTTACGTCTTCAGCGCTTGTGCCCCAGCTCCACTGGTCAGCCCACTTGCTGTTGGACTCTTTCCAAGTGTAATAAGGTGATGATTCTTCGGCGTGGCTTCTGTACCATACATCTGTGAAACGAGTGCAGATTTCGCCGAACATAAGGAAGTTAGAGTTACCTGAAGCCTTAGCAGCACCATAAAGCTGATCATTGAACATAAGGTTAAGTGCAAGTCTGGGAATATGACGAACTGTGTCAACACGGAAGCCGTCAACACCCATATTAATATAATTGCTGTAGCAGTCAACTATATATTCAGCAACTGCAGGGTTCTCTGTGTTAAGGTCAACGCAGTCACCTGCAATCTGACAGAACTTACAAGCCCAGTCATCCCAGTTCATACTCTGGAAGTAGCCTGAATGATAGTAGTTATTTGCATTTAATTTATCACTCTGTGATATTTTGTTCATATCATAGTCTTTTGCACCCGGAAGAGTACCTGTTGAGTTACCGTTATCTGAGGAATACTCAAGGTTCTTCATAAGGTTAAGTCTCTGCTGATACTGAACAGAACCCTTCTGTGCCCAATATTCTTCAGCAGAATTAAGGTCAAATGTATCAAGAAGTAAATCTGTAGGAATCATTGACTCTTCAAGATTTGAAAGGTCAGCATTTAAATCCTTTGTAAAAAGGTTACAGAAGAAAGATTCACCGAAGTTACCTGTGTGCTGGAAGACAACGTCCTGAATAATCTTCATACCCTTTTCATGAACTGCTCTGATAAGGTCTTCAAATGTGAAGTCGTCACTTTCGTAACGTGCGTCAACAGTGCTGAAGTCCATAGCGTGATAGCCATGGTAGTCATAACCTGAAGCGTTTGTTACAACCGGAGTAACCCAAATTGCAGAGAAGCCGAGAGCCTTGATGTAGTCAAGCTTGTCGGCAAGACCTTTGAAGTCACCACGCCAAGCGGGGTCGCTGTCGGGGTTATTTGCCTGTCCGTCATCCCAGCAGTGTACGTTGTTGCCTGTATCACCGTCATAGAAACGAGTTGTCATAACAAAGTAGATAGTTTCTTGACGCATATCTACGTTTTCAACAGGATCGGTCTGGTCAGGATCGTATTTTGACCATCTTCCGTTATCGCACCACCATTCGTTAGCAGAAGTGAGCTTCTGTTCTTTTGAATACTGGTTACCCTTTGCGTCAGTTACAATAGCGTTTACCTTTGTAACATCAGCAACATAATAGTTAAACCAACCGTTTGCGCTTGTCATCTTTTCACCGGGATAAGACTTTGACATTGCGCTGTTTGTAGGAAGCGAGTTCCATAAATAGATATATGGCTGTGTTAAATCCTTGTGTCTTACGTGAATTGTAATTCCCTTTGCTTCAGAAGCGTCTGCCGCAACTTCATTTGTATCTGAAGTTTCGGCACCGCTTACTGTGAAAATTCCTGCGGAAACTACTAACATAAGAACAAGAACAAGAGCACATAGCTTTTTAATTCCTGTCATAATAATCTCCCTATTTTATAACATTATAAATGCTTTATAATTATTTTGTAAGCATTAACTGAATTGCTGTAGCATCCTTAATAGAAATTCTGCCGTCACCGTTCACATCGGCGACTTTGAGGCTTATCTGAGTGAAATCAGGATATTCTGCCAAATACTTCTGGATGTATGTTGCGTCACTAACTGTGAGTGAACCGTTGCCGTCAACATCGCCTAAAACTACAGGTGAGGTTGTTGTGGGAACAGGTGAGGTTGTTGCGGGAACAGGAGCCGTTGTTGCAGGAACGGGAGCTGTTGTTGTGGGAACAGGAGCCGTTGTTGCAGGAACGGGAGCTGTTGTAGGAACTGTTACATCACTGTTTGTAGCTGTGTACTTATAAGTCTTGTTTATAGTTGTGTTGTCAGAACCCTGAACGTAAACATTAACTGTATATACACCGAGCATTGTGGGTGTGAAAGAATATGTGCTGTTGAGTGTGTAGTAAGGAATATTCTTAACACCGTTGGGATCGGTTACGATATACTTGTAGAAGAGAAGGTTTGTACCTGTCTTACCGCCGCCTGCTTTTACAGAAACGGTTGCAGGTGTATTAACCTTGATTAAGTTGTTGTTTGCGGGGAAGACACTCTTGATGATAGGCTTTACAAGGGCTGAGTCGTCTTCAACCTTAACAGTTGTTGTACGGCTGTTTTCGTTGCCCTCTGTGTCCTTGAAATCAAAAGTGATTGTGTATGTGCCTGCTGTCTGGGGAGTCCATACAACTGAGTTTGTGCTGCTGTAATCAGAAACAACGGAAGTACCGCCGTTCTCGTTTGTTACAGAGAACTTGTAGCTTACTGCTGCACCGTTTCTGTTCTGAGCTTCAGCAGAAAGTGTTACGTCTGTATCAATGTAAACACCTGTTGCAGGGTCAGCTGTATAAGACTTAACCTGAAGGTCGCTTAAATCATAAACAGACCATTCACCGGTTTTGTTGTTGTAAATCTGACCGTCCATTGTTGTAAGGTCGAGTGTCTTATTCTTGTCAGAGCCAGCATTGAATATGCACTTAGCATAGCTCTTTGAAGCAGTATACATATATACGTCATCGCCGATGCTTGTCATTGCTTCGCCGGGCCAAGCATGATTGTTACCTGCACCATCAGTCCACATATAGCAGTAAGCAGCTGACCAACCAGCCTCGTTCTTGAGGTAAACTGTTACACCGTCGCCGCTTGAAGTGGGAGCCTGTGTAGCTGTTGTAGCAGTTGTTGCTGTTGTAGCAGTTGTTGCTGTTGTTGCGCTTGTGGGAGCATCAACATAAGTTGACCATGTGCCTGCTTTTAAATCATAGATTTTGCCGTTGCCTGCATAATTGATAGTGCCGGTCTGACCGGCTCCGTTGTTGCCATTGGTGAAGATGATCTTATCAAATTCGCCTGTAACGTTGTACGAATATACGTCACCTTCAACCTTTGTCATCTCAACACCGGGCCAAGCATGGTTGTTGCCTATGCCATCTCCCCACATATAGGCATAAACCTTGGTCCAACCGTTATTGAGTTTACAATAAACAGTATCTCCGGATGCCGCAAAGGCACCAACAGTACCGGCACAAACTGCCGAAACTGCAAGTATTAAGCAGAGAATAAGACTTAATACTTTATGTTCTTTTCTTACCATAATGATTTTCCTCCATATTCATTAAGTATGGTTGTCCGTGTGAAGTCACTCAACACTACTCCACAATTACAACATAATTTTACAATAGTTAAAGATTTATTAATTTCTTTTATAGAAAATAATTCCATTTTTAGCTTACAAAAAAACAAGCTTTTATTTGTGCAGTTTTTACAATTGTTATAGCAAATGATAGAAAATGATAAACAAATGCAAAGCGCAGAACAAAAATTTGTAATTTTACTTTGCGTTTTTGTGTTAATTTTCAGCGATCAATTCAGTTTTTATATTTTCATAAATTGTCTTTTATATAATATAATCTATCACTTTTCAGATTTAATTTTGTCCCAATAGGCTTTGAATGCTTGCTCATTTTTGTTCTCGCCGTATCTGTAATAAACCCTGTTTCTGATTTCATCAGGCAGATACTGCTGTTTAACGTAGTGATTTTCAAAATCGTGCGGATAAAGATAGAACTGACCTTTATTCTGATTGTCTTCACCGTCGTAATGCATATTCTGGAGCTGTCTGGGAACAGGTCCTGTTCTGCCGTTCTTAACATCCTGCATTGCAAGGTTTATTCCCATATAAGCTGAGTTTGATTTAGGCGCATTGCACACCATTACAACTGCGTCGGCAAGAGGGATTCTCGCCTCGGGAAGTCCGACATCACGAGCAATGTCAACGCAGGATTTTACAATCGGAATAAGCTGAGGATATGCCACACCGACGTCCTCGCAGGCACACACCATAAGTCTGCGGCAGGCACTTATCAAATCGCCCGCTTCAAGCAGTCTTGCGAGGTAGTGCAAAGCGGCGTCGGTATCACTTCCACGCATACTTTTCTGATAAGCCGAAACAATATCGTAATGCTCGTCGCCGTCCTTGTCGTAGCGGAGTGCGCTTTTCTGCACAAGCTGTTTAACAATTTCAAGCGTGACCTTTCGGGTTTCGCCTTCGACATCAGCCGAAATAACTGAAAGCTCAAGCGCATTCATCGCCTTGCGAACATCTCCGCCGCAACCTGAAGCAATTTTTTCAGCACATTCACGAGGTAAATCAATCTTTATTCCCTGTTCCTGTTCCAGAAGCTCTGCGGCACGATAGACTGCCCTTACCACATCGTCAGACGGAACAGACTTGAATTCAAACACCGTTGAACGGCTCAGAATTGCGTTATATACATAGAAATACGGATTTTCCGTTGTGGAGGCTATCAGGGTAATACTGCCGTTTTCAATGTATTCAAGCAGCGTCTGCTGTTGTTTCTTGTTGAAATACTGAATCTCGTCAAGATAGAGCAGAATGCCGTTTATGCCCGAAAAGGTATTTATCTGTGAAACAATATCCTTGATGTCTGCCGTTGAGGCTGTTGTACCGTTTAGCTTTTTGAGCGTTTTATTCGTTTTGTTTGCAATATAGGTTGCAAGGGTTGTTTTGCCGACGCCCGACGGACCGTAAAAAATAAGATTTGGTATTTCTCCGCTATCGATTATTCTGCGAAGCGGTTTATCGGGAGCAAGCAGATGCTTCTGCCCTACAATATCGTCAAGCGACTGCGGTCGAAAACGGTCGGCAAGCGGTTTTTTCATTTGAAAGCCTCCTTTCATTATATATGTAAAAACTTCGGGAACGACAGACTGCCGTTCCCTGCATTGTAGATTGTTAAAAAACAACTTTTCTTATTGGTTATTCGTAGAGGGGATATTTTTTGCAGATAACCTCAACGCCTGCTCTTACCTTATCTCTGCTGTTCTCGTAATCGTTGAGAACGAGTGTGATGTACTCGGCAATCAAATCCATATCTTCCTCGTTAAGACCTCTTGTTGTAACTGCGGCTGTACCGATTCTTACGCCGCTTGTAACGAACGGTGAACGGGGTTCGCCGGGGATAGTGTTCTTGTTTACCGTAATGTAGCAGTCGTCAAGACGAGCCTCAAGCTCCTTGCCTGTAACGTCTGTATCACGCAGGTCAAGCAGAAGAACGTGGTTGTCTGTACCGCCCGAAACGAGCTTGTTGCCTCTCTTGATAAGTCCGTCAGCAAGAGCCTTGCAGTTTGAAACAACCTTTGCGCCGTACTCCTTGAACTCCGGCTTTAAAGCCTCGCCGAAGCAAACAGCCTTTGCGGCGATTGTGTGCATAAGAGGGCCGCCCTGTGTTCCGGGGAAAATAGCCTTGTCAATCTGCTTTGCAAACTCTTCACGGCAGAGGATAAGTCCGCCACGAGGTCCACGGAGAGTTTTATGAGTTGTTGTTGTAACAAATTCGCAGTAAGGAACAGGATTTGGATGAACGCCTGCGGCTACAAGACCTGCGATGTGAGCCATATCTACCATAAGATATGCGCCGACCTCGTCTGCAATTTCTCTGAACTTTGCAAAATCAATGATTCTCGGATAAGCGGATGCGCCTGCTACGATAAGCTTCGGCTTGCACTCTTTAGCCTTTTCGAGCACCTTGTCATAGTCAATTCTGTGTGTAACAGGGTCAACGCCGTAAGCTACAAAGTTGAAGTATTTACCCGAAATATTTACAGGTGAGCCATGAGTAAGGTGACCGCCCTCGTTGAGGTTCATACCCATTACGGTATCGCCGGGCTGGAGCATTGCAAAATAAACGGCTGTGTTAGCCTGTGCACCCGAATGGGGCTGAACATTTGCGTGTTCTGCACCGAAAAGCTCGCAGGCACGCTTGCGTGCGATTTCCTCAACAACGTCTACACACTCACATCCGCCGTAGTAACGCTTGCCGGGATAACCCTCGGCATACTTATTTGTAAGGTGGCTTCCCATAGCCGCCATAACGGCAGGAGAAACGAGGTTTTCGCTTGCGATAAGCTCAAGATTTCTGCGCTGTCTTTTAAGCTCGTCGGTCATAGCCTGTCCTACCTCGGGATCGTAGCCGTTGAGATACTCAAGAGATGCGATGTTTGTTAATTCACTCATTTTAAATTCCCCTTATCTGAAATTCTTTTATATAAGATTAGCTGATAACGCCTTATCTTTTAATGCATACAAGTCTTGGAGCGTTGAAATTCTTCCTGCTTCGTTGCGAAGAGAAGCCGCTCCCCTCATTCCCTTAAAATAGCCTGCAACAAGCTTTCGAGCCTGTAAAAGCGCCATATGCTCGCCCTTGTATTCGACCATTTTTTCAATATGCCCGACCATAACGTCAAGCTTTTCTTCAAGAGTCGGAAAGTGCAAAGGCTCTTCGGGATTTTCGAGATATGAATTTATCTGCGAAAAAATCCATGGATTGCCGAGCGTTGCCCTGCCGACCATTATTATATCACAGCCGGTTTTTTCAATAACCGACTTTGCTTTTTCTGCGCTGTCAATATCGCCGTTGGCAATTACGGGAATTGCAACTGCATTCTTCACCGCTCTGATTATATCGTAATCAACAGGCGGTTTGTAATACTGCATTCTCGTTCTGCCGTGAACGGTAATTGCGCTTGCACCTGCCTGTTCGCATATTTTTGCGACCTCAACGGCGTTTACATTTTCATCGTCCCAGCCTTTGCGGATTTTTACGGTCACGGGAACATTCGAAACGCTTACGACCTTACTGACAATTTCGCCGCAAAGCTGTGGATTTCTCATAAGTGCACTGCCGCTGCCGTTTGAGCTGATTTTCGGAGCAGGACAACCCATATTTATGTCAATCAAATCGGGATTGTTCTGCATTGCACGCTCTGCCGCATCTGCCATACAGTCGGGGTCGTCGCCGAAAATCTGAATACCGCAGGGACGTTCGAAGTCGGAAATATCCATTAATTGCTCGCTCTTTTTGCTGTTGAAAGAAAGCGCCTTTGAGCTTACCATTTCGCTTATGCAAAGTCCTGCACCGAACTTCATACAAAGCTCTCTGTATGCTCTGTCGCTCACGCCCGCCATAGGAGCAAGGACTGCACGGGATTTCAAGACAACCGAGCCTATTTTGTACTCGCCCATACTTATCTTCCCACTGTTTTTCTGCCGCTGACCTTCGTGCTGATAAGCACTGCGGCGGCAACAATTACTCCCACACCTACGCAAGCCCATGAAATGATACCTGCGGTGTAGTTAGTGGAATACTGCTTTTTACTGACCGTTTTTGAAACGGTGGGCGTCTGAATATATGATGTTGTGCTCTGCTGCTGCGGCTCGACATACTGCGCCTGAGTCGGAGCTTCGGTTTCAGACTCATACGGCTCTGTTTCAGTGGGAACATATTCGGTTGTTTCCTGCGGCAAAGGCTCTGTTTCGGGAACGTACTCGGTTGTTTCTTCCTGATACGGAGCGTCCGTTACAACAGGCTCGGTATATACCGGCTCGGTTTCAACAGGCTCAGCCATTGTAAAATCGTTGTCGGTTTCATTTACCGCAAACACCGAAAATCCACTGAAAAACACAGCAATTATTAATATAGAAAAGCAAACTGCTTTTTTAAGAAAATTAACTGATTTCATTTTAATACCCCATTTTTATGATATTTGGCGTATATATCTTGATTATACCAAAGACTGCGACTTTATGCAAGCACTTTATTTTAGTACATAAATATATATAATTAGTGAAAAGATATTGATTTTTTTGGTGATATAGTGTAAAATTAAATTTACAATAAATAGTTTTTATTGCAAATACCCAAACAGGAGGCCGATACTATGGCTCAGATGTACAAAATAAGAACAAAAAACAAAGACGTTTTCCTGCGTGTAGCAAAAGGTCACTTTGCAACCTCACACAGCCACACGAATTACTTTATAGATGTTACCACGCAAAAGACAAGGCTTTCGGAAGCAAAGGCTGTTGCAAAAGAGCTTGTTTCTTCCTACAGAACTAATACGATTGTTGACACCATTCTCTGCGTTGACGGAACAGAGGTTATCGGTGCCTGCGTTGCCGACGAACTGACAAAGGAGGACTTTGTCAATATGAACGCTCACCAGACAATTTACGTTGTTGCTCCCGAGTACCTTGCAGGCGGTCAGCTTATGTTCCGTGACAACCTCACCCCGATGATTGCAGGAAAGCACGTTCTTATTCTTGCCGCTTCGGTTACAACAGGCAAAACTGCTCAGGCGGCTATTGACGCAGTTAAATATTACGGCGGTCAGGTTGTCGGCGTTTCGGCAATTTTTGCAACTGTTGAACAGTGCGAGGGCTACCCTGTTTCATCAATCTTCAATCCCAATGACCTCGGCGATTATGAAAGCTACAATTCCCACCACTGCCCTCTCTGCGAGAAAGGTGAAAAAATTGAAGCGCTTGTAAACAGCTACGGCTACTCAAAATTATGATACTATACGGTGGAAGCTCAAAAGGCTTTCACCGTTTTTGATTTTATATCAAGAAAGGGTGATTCTATGAATCATTGCGGCACAAAAACTCTTGAAACAAAGCGGCTTGTTTTAAGAAAATTTCACTTGGATGACGCAGAGGATATGTTCAGAAACTGGGCGTCAAATCCGAACGTTACAAAATTTCTTATCTGGGAGCCGTACACGAATGTTGACGACGTAAGAGCGTATATTCAGAGCTGTATTGACTGTTATGAAAAAGAGGATTACTACAACTGGGTTATTGAGTACAAAGAAAACGGTCAGGCTGTCGGCAATATCAGCGTTGTTGAACTTAAGGAGCAAACACGCTGTACGGTTATCGGTTATTGTATCGGCGAAGAATACTGGCGCAAGGGTATAACCTCAGAAGCTTTCAGCAGAGTTATTGAGTTTCTGTTTGAGGAGGTCGGAGTGAACAGGATAGAATCAACGCACGACGTCAACAATCCGAATTCGGGCAAAGTTATGGTAAAATGCGGTTTGAAATACGAGGGTACTCTCCGTCAGGCAGGCATAAGCAATCAGGGAATATTTGACTGCGTTGTACGTTCAATTTTAAATAGCGAATGGCAACCGATAGAACAGGCAAAACAGTAGAAATTATGCGGTTGATATTTGTCCTGATTTGATGTATAATAAAATTTAAAGCAAAATAAGCATTATTAAATTATGCTTATCAGTTCGGAGGTGTTTTTCTTGAACGTAAACGTCGGCGACCGTGTTGAGATGAAAAAACAACATCCCTGCGGCGGCAAGATTTTTACAATTCTGCGCATTGGAATGGATTTCAAAATCAGGTGTGAAAAGTGCGGCAGAGAGGTTATGGTGCCACGCAATAAGATTGAGAAAAACATCAGACGAATTATTGAACAAAATTAATTTTACGGATAAAAACAGGGTAGATTTATGTTTGACAAGATAGAAATTTTTGACAAAAGATATTCCGAGCTTTCGCAAAGGCTCTACGAGCCGTCGGTCGCCGCAAACCCCGATGAATTTCAAAAGGTGATGAAGGAGCTTAAGTCGATTGAAGAAATCGTGCTTACCTACCGTGACTACAAAAGCGCAGTAGAAAGCGAAAAGGAAAGCCTTGAGATTTTAGGCGAAACCTCTGACTCCGAGCTTAAAGAGCTTGCACAGGCAGAGCTTGACGAGGCAAAATCATCTATTGAAACACTTTCCGAAAAGCTGAAAATTCTTCTTCTCCCCAAAGACCCGAACGACGAAAGAAACGTAATCGTTGAAATCCGAGGCGGCGCAGGCGGCGAGGAGTCGGCGCTGTTCAGCGCAGTGCTTTTCAGAATGTACTCAATGTATGCTGAAAGGCACGGCTACAGAGTTGAGGTCATCAACGCAAACGAAACCGAGCTTGGCGGCTACAAGGAGATTTCCTTTATGATTGAGGGCGACGGCGCATACTCACGCTTTAAGTACGAAAGCGGCGTTCACCGTGTTCAGCGTGTGCCCGAAACCGAAAGTCAGGGCAGGGTGCATACCTCGACAACCACAGTAGCCGTTCTTCCCGAGGCGGAAGACGTTGAGCTTGAGATTGACCCGTCGGATTTGAAAATTGACACGTTCCGCTCAAGCGGCGCAGGCGGTCAGCACATCAACAAAACAAGCTCCGCAATCAGAATTACGCATATCCCGACGGGAACGGTTGTTGAGTGTCAGGATGAGCGCAGTCAGTACAAGAACAAGGACAAGGCTTTAAAGGTTCTTAAAAGCCGACTGCTCAAGGAAAAGCAGGACAAACAGGCAAGTGAAATTGCCGCCGACAGGAAATCGCAGGTCGGAACAGGCGACAGAAGCGAGCGAATCCGCACATACAACTATCCGCAGGGCAGACTGACTGACCACAGAATCGGACTTACACTTTACAAGCTTGAGGACATTTTAAACGGCAATCTTGACGAAGTGATTGACGCACTCATTGCGGCTGACCGAGCCGAAAAGCTGAAGGAAAGTATGGAATCGTAAAAAGGTGAAAAATTTGAAAACACTTTTACTTGACAATACAGATGAAAATATTGCAAAAGCCGCCGAGATTCTCAAAAACGGCGGACTTGTGGGACTTCCCACAGAAACCGTTTACGGTCTGGCGGCAAATGCGCTTGAAGGCAGAGCTGTTGCAAAAATCTTTGCGGCAAAAGGCAGACCTGCGGACAATCCGCTGATTGTACATATTGCGGATTTTTCGGACATTGAACGCTTTAACCTTGTGCGTGAAATTCCCGAAAGTGTAAAACTTCTTGCAGAGAATTTCTGGCCCGGTCCGCTTACAATGATTATGGAAAAATCCGACGTGATTCCCGATGAGGTATCGGCAGGACTTGACACAGTTGCAATTCGTTTCCCAAGCCACCCTACCGCACAGAAAATCATCAAAGCATCAGAACTTCCGCTTGCCGCACCGTCGGCTAATCTTTCAGGCTCACCAAGCCCGACTACGGCACTCCACGTTATGAGCGACTTAAGCGGCAGAATTGATGCAGTTGTTGACGGAGGAATGAGCGACGTCGGACTTGAAAGCACCGTTATTACGCTTGCTGAAAAAACTCCACGAGTTCTCCGCCCCGGCGGAATTACGCTTGAGCAGTTAAGGTCTGTTCTCGGCAATGTGGAGCTTGACAACGCCGTTTTGCACCAGCTTGAAAAGGGCGCGAAGGTATCAAGTCCCGGAATGAAGTACAAGCACTATGCGCCGAAGGCGAACGTTATACTTCTTAAATGCAGTGACAGCGAGTATATTGATTATGTAAACGAACACGCAAACGAAAGCACCGCCGCACTATGTTGCGATGAGGATATTGAAATCCTTAATGTTAAGTGTTTCAGCCTCGGCAAACGCAGTGATTATTCTGCGCAGGCGCACAGGTTATTTGACGAATTGAGAAAAATTGACGAAGATGAAAATATAAAAACCGTTTATTCACGTCTGCCCTCTCTTGACGGCGTAGGAATGGCGGTTTACAACAGGCTGATAAGGGCGGCAGGCTTTGAGGTGATTGACCTTGGAAAAATGTAAGATTATCGGACTTACGGGACAGAGCGGAGCAGGCAAAAGCACTGTTGCAGGCTTCCTTGAACAAAACGGATTTAAAGTAATAAACGCCGATTTGCTTGTGCGCAAAATTTACAACATCGGCTCGCCCTGTCTTAAAACAATTGCGGCTGTTTTCGGCGAGGATATTATCACCGAAAACGGCACTCCCGACAGAAAGCTCCTTGCAGAAAGGGCGTTTTCGTCAAAGGAAAACACCGCTCTGTTAAGCTCAATTGTTCATCCGTTTGTAACAGCGGAGCTTTTTGCAGAAATTAAAAAATCCGCTGAAAACGGAGCAACAACGGTTGTCTATGACGCTCCACAGCTTTTTGAGAGCAACGCAGACGTTATCTGCGACAAAATTATCAGCATTACCGCCGAAAAGTCGGTAAGGCTTGAAAGAATCTGCTGGCGTGACAATATATCAAAAGAAAATGCGCTTATGCGAATGAACGCACAGCTTGACGAGGAATTTTTCAGAGAAAATTCCGATTATATTATAGAAAACAATTCAGACATAAGCTCGCTGAACAATCAGCTTGAAGGTCTGATAAAACAACTCAACAGGTAAACACCGAGGTGATTTAATGCCTACAGCTTCCCGTCGTTACAAGCGGAAAAGCAGAAAAGGAATAAATGCATTAATCTGGCTTATTGTGCTTGCAATTCTTGCAGGCGGAATCGTGTTTTTTGTAACGAATTATTATGAGGAAACAAAAAACAATCTTGAAAAATCAAGCTATCCACAAAAATACAGCGAATTTGTTGAAAAATACGCAGATGAATACGGTCTTGAAACTTCGCTTGTCTATGCCGTTATACGTACCGAAAGCGGATTTGACCCCAACGCAGAATCGGGTGCAGGCGCCTGCGGAATTATGCAGATGATGCCCTCCTCCTTTGAGTGGTTACAGGAAAAGAGAGGAACTGTCGGCGAATATACAACCGACGATTTGTTCAATCCCGAAGTCTGTATTGACTACGGTTGTTATCTGCTGAAATACTTTTACGATTATTACGGTGACGAGCGGTGCGCCGTTGCGGCGTACAACGCAGGCTTTGTTGTCGGAGAGTGGCTTTCTGACAGCAACTACAGCAAAGACGGCAAAACACTCGACAAAATCCCCTACCCCGAAACGAGCAATTACGTTGACAAGGTTGAAAGTGCAAAAGAAATGTATATAAAATTATACGGTTAAGGTTAATTTTTACATTTTAACAGATAATATATATTAGATAATTTTGTTTTGTCTTATGAAAGGATGATTACAATGGCTGATGAAAAATCAAAAACTACTAAACTCAAAGAAAAAATTATGATGGAAGAGCCGAAGGGCATTAAGGCGCTTACAAAAAGAGAAATTAAAAAAGCCGATGAATTCTGCAAGGGATATAAGAAATTCATTGACAATTCACCGATTGAGCGTGAGGCTGTACGCTACACAGTTGAGCTTGCAAAAAAGGCAGGCTTTACAGAGTATGACGCAGAGGCTCAGTACAAGGCAGGCGACAAGGTTTATTATGTCAACCGTGACAAGGCGATTGCCCTTGCGGTTATCGGCAAAAACGGCGTAAAAAACGGCGCACGTCTTGCAATTGCGCATATCGACTCACCCCGAATTGACTTAAAGCCCAATCCGCTTTACGAGGCTAACGACCTTGCTCTTTTCAAAACCCACTACTACGGCGGTCTTAAAAAGTACCAGTGGACGGCTATTCCGCTTTCGCTTCACGGCACTGTTGTAAAGCTTGACGGCAAAAAAGTCAACATCAGCTGGGGCGACGAGGAGGACGAGTCCTGCTTCTGCATTACCGATTTGCTCCCCCACCTCGCACAGGAGCAGTCTGCAAAGCCTATGGCTAAAGCATTTACGGGCGAGGATATGAACGTACTTGTCGGCTCACGTCCTTACGATACAAAGGACGAGGAAAAGGACCTTGTAAAGCTCAACGTAATGGCTATTCTCAACAAGAAGTACGGCATAACCGAGGGCGACTTCCTTTCGGCAGAGCTTTGCCTTATTCCGTCGTTCAAGTCAAAGGACATCGGCTTTGATGCAAGTATGATAGGCGCTTACGGCCACGACGACAAGGTTTGTGCTTACCCTGCGCTTATGGCGGCAGTTGACGTTGAAACTCCCGAGCAGACCTGCATTACCTACCTCACCGACAAAGAGGAAATCGGCAGTGACGGCAACACGGGTATGCAGAGCGACTTTCTGCGTTTCTTCATCTATGACCTTGCAAATCAGGACGGCGTTGAGGGCTACAGAGCGCTTTCAAAGAGCACCTGCCTTTCTGCCGATGTTAATGCGGCTTTTGACCCGACTTACGCTTCTGCGTACGAAGCAAAGAACTGCTCGTATATCAACAACGGCGTAATCATTTCGAAGTACACAGGTCACGGCGGAAAGTACGATACCTCGGACGCATCGGCTGAATATATGGGAAAAATCCGTGCAATGCTTGAGAAAAACGACATTCTCTGGCAGGTTGGCGAGCTCGGCAGAGTTGACCTCGGCGGCGGCGGAACGATTGCAAAGTACGTTGCGAATATGAATGTTGACGTAGTAGACCTCGGCGTGCCGGTGCTTTCGATGCACGCACCATTTGAAATTGTTTCAAAGACCGACGTCTATATGGCTTACAGAGCATTTTTTGCATTTTTCGATGCAAATGAATAAAAAACACTTGCATTTTAAAATACAGTGTGGTATAATACTGCTTGCGGTTGAAAAACAGCCGCATATGCGCCGGTAGCTCAGCTGGATAGAGTGTCTGACTACGAATCAGAAGGTCGGGAGTTCGAGTCTCTTCCGGCGCGCCATGCCTCATTCTTCGGAATGAGGCATTTTTTATTTTTAATTCTATGGTTAAGCCGAGTGCCTCGGCGGGCAAATCGGGTGGAAAAGCTGGTTTGTTTGGAGAAAATTGTAGCCCGAATTTTTAGTTGATATATAGGTAACGTATCGGGACGTCAGGGTGATTCCCCTATTAGGGGAAATGTCGCAAAGCGACAAAAGGGTTGCCGTTTTCGCAGAAAAGCCGTCCCCTACGGATTTAGAGGAAATGTTTTATTTAATATTGTAGCGAGCGACGCCCTCGTCGCTCGCTACAGTTATACAATAAACGTTGCCGATATATCAATCAATCCAAGGAAAACAAACTTTTCCATACAACACGCATTACTACAAATTCGGAGCGTAGCGACCATTAACTCCACATTCCACACTCCAAACTCCACACTAAATTATAGTTTATCTCATATAACAAGCCAAAATATAGCTTTATAAAAGGGATAATCAGATAAGTTTAAAATAAAATGCTTGACAATTTCAAAAACTCTCTATATAATAGTACTAACAGAATAATCCCCTTAAAAACAATGACGGGAACAAGATATAAGCCTTTACGGCAAAGAGAGTCGGCGGTTGGTGTAAGCCGATGCGGAGGTTTGTATGAATAGCTCATCCCCGAGTTTTTTGTGCGAAAGTTTTACACTGTAGTGCAAAACGCAGGACTGCGTTATCGGTCGGGACTTTGTTGGAAGTCCTTAAGGGCTGTATGGTGACATATAGCTGAAATTGGGTGGTACCACGATTTTATTCGTCCCTTTGGCAATTTTTCAGGTTGCTTTTGAGGGGCTTTTTTTGTGTGAATTTTTAGGAGGTTATTGGTATGAAACCGTCATTTGAAAAGTACATTCCTTTCAAACAAATTGACATCCCCGACAGAACATGGCCCAGCAAGACCATTACAAAAGCTCCGATATGGTGCAGTGTTGACCTGCGTGACGGCAATCAGGCGCTTGTTGACCCGATGAATCTTGAAGAAAAGCTCGAGTTTTTCCACGCTCTCTGCGATATGGGCTTTAAGGAAATCGAAATCGGTTTCCCAAGCGCATCGGAAACAGAGTACGAAATCTGCCGTGAGCTTATTGAAAAAAATCACATTCCCGATGACGTTACAATTCAGGTGCTCGTTCAGGCAAGAGAACACCTTATCCGCAAGACCTTTGAGGCTGTCAAGGGTGCAAAGAACGTAATCGTTCACTTCTACAACTCAACCTCTACACTCCAGAGAAAGGTTGTTTTCAAGACCGATATGGACGGCGTTACGAAAATTGCTGTTGAGGGCGCACATCTGATTAAACAGCTCATCGACGAATACGACGGCGACACAAACTTCCGCCTTGAGTATTCGCCCGAAAGCTTCAGCGGTACGGAGATGGACAATGCTGTTGACATCTGCGACAAGGTTATGGAGGCTCTCGGCTCGTCAAAGGAAAATCCCGTTATTCTCAACCTGCCCAATACGGTTGAAATGTGCACACCGAACACCTTTGCCGACCAGGTTGAATATTTCATAAGACACCTCAAAAACAGAGATGCCGCTATCATCAGCGTTCATCCCCACAACGACCGTGGATGCGGCGTTGCGGCAGGCGAGCTTGCATTGCTTGCAGGTGCTGACCGTGTTGAGGGTACGCTCTTCGGCAACGGCGAACGTACGGGTAATATGGACATCGTTACAATGGGACTTAATATGTTTACACAGGGCGTTGACCCGAAGCTTGATTTTTCACATCTGCCGAAGCTCCGTGAAATTTACGAGAGATGCACAAATATGAAAATCGACCCTCGTCAGCCCTACATCGGAGAGCTTGTATTCACCGCATTTTCGGGTTCGCATCAGGACGCTATCAACAAGGGTATGAAATATATGCGTGAAAGCGGTACGGATATGTGGGAAATCCCCTATCTTCCGATTGACCCTGCCGACGTCGGCAGAGAGTACGAGCCGATTATAAGAATCAACTCGCAGTCAGGCAAGGGCGGTGCGGCTTTTGTTATGAGCAACAACTTCGGCTACGATTTGCCGAAGCGTATGCACCCCGAATTTTCAAAGCTTGTTCAGGCTAAATGTGAAGAGCTTGAGCGTGAGCTTATCCCGAAGGAGCTTTTTGAGGTGTTCGAGCAGAACTACCTCAATCACCCGATGAAATACAAGCTTGCAAAGAGAAAGATTTACGAGGAAAGCGAAAACGGCAAGGATTACGTTCACTTCAAGGGCAGAATGGTTATTGACGACAACGACGAGGTTGTATTGAGCGGCGTAGGCAACGGACCGATTGACGCATTTTTCAACGCAATCAAGGCAGTCGGTCTTGACAAATACGAGTTCATTTCCTACAGCCAGCACGCAATTTCGCAGGGCTCGGACTCAAAGGCTGTTTCATATATTGAGCTTAAAAAGCCCGACGGAAAGAATATTTTCGGCATCGGCATTGATTCAAACGTAAACGTAGCGTCCGTTCTCGGCGTATTAAACGCTATCAACAGAGCAGAAGCGTAAATAAAAAATTGCCCCGATTTATTCGGGGCATTCTGCGTTATTCAAAAAATATCAGGAGGTTTCATTATGGACAAAAATCTCAACTGGGCAGTTCTCGGCACAGGCGTTATCGCAAATCAGATGGCACAGGCTTTGCAGAAAATGGACAAAAAACTTTATTCCGTTGCAAACAGAACTCACTCAAAGGCTTTGAGCTTTGCCGAAAAATACGGCGTTAAAAAGGTGTACGACAGTATTGACGAGGTTTTCACAGACGAAAATGTTGACATAATCTACATCACCACGCCGCACAACACCCACATTCAATATATCCGCAAGGCTCTTGAAAACAAAAAGCACGTTTTCTGCGAAAAGGCAATTACGCTCAACAGCGACGAGCTTGAAGAAGCCGTTAAGCTTGCAGAGGAAAACGGCGTTATAATTGCCGAGGCTATGACAATCTGGCATATGCCGCTTTACAAAAAACTCTGGCAGATTGCACAGAGCGGAAAGCTCGGAAAATTACAGGTTATTCAGCTTAATTTCGGCAGTTTCAAGGATTACGATATGAGCAACCGATTTTTCAATATCAACCTTGCAGGCGGTGCATTACTCGACATCGGCGTTTATTCGCTCAGCCTTGCAAGGAGCTTTATGAGCAGTCAGCCGACAGAAATTAAAAGTCAGGTAAAATTTGCCGAAAGCGGCGTTGACGAGCAGGCTTCAATAATTATGATGAATGACGAGTCGGAAATGGCGACAATTACGTTGAGCCTTCATTCAAAACAACCTAAAAGAGCCGTTATCAGCTTTGAAAAGGGCTATATCGAGATTATGGAATATCCACGAGCCGACAAGGCTTTTATCGTTGACGCCGAAACAGGCGAAAAGACGGAAATCACCGAAGGCGCTACCGAGCTTGCGCTGATGTATGAAATGGAAGATATGGAACACGCAATTAACAGCGGAAATGAAAGCGTATTAAAGCTTGACAGCACAATTGACGTTATGAAAATTATGACGGATTTGCGCAAGGAATGGGGACTTGTTTACCCCGAAGAACGCAGGTAAACATCAAAGATAATCAAAACACGGGCACACGATTTTTCGTATGCCCGTTTAAATTTATGCTGATTGTATAATACTATTTTCAGCCTTGATTATTTCATACTGTTTTCGTATGACTCAATCATCTTTTTAACCATCTGTCCGCCTACGGAGCCTGCTTCTCTTGCAGAAATGTCGCCGTTATAGCCCTGCTTGAGGTTCACGCCTACTTCGTTTGCACATTCCATCTTGAAACGCTCCATTGCTTCCTTTGCCTGCGGCACGTTAAGCTGATTCTTATTACTTGACATAGTTTGTTTTCTCCTTTTTTTCAAAACTTCTAAATTTATCTTTATATTTTAAGCGGCTGTTTGACTTCTCAATTTATCGCCGCAATAGTATTGTTCGCTTCAATTTTTAAAATATTATTTGTAATTTTTTCAAGTTTTGAAAAGGTTTTATAATAAAGGCAAACGGATAATTAGTTTCGGAAATGTTTGATAGTCTTTTAAGAAAAACGTTACACATTAAGAAGCACGCAAGAAAATAAGCAAGAAAATAAGCAAGATAATAAGCAAGTTATTGATAATTCTATTCCGATTTGTTATAATAAGTGTAGCGTTAAATAAAGGAATGATGTATATGTCGGACTACGCACCGCCGTTTACAATATCAAATAAAATGCTCGGCTTTGTTTCGTCAATTTCAGAAAAGATAGGCAGAATCAGCAACTACAATGATTTTGAATCGAAACCGCAGCTGAGAAAAAACAACAGAATCAAATCCATTTACTCATCTCTTGCTATTGAGGCTAACTCTCTGTCGCTGTCAGAGGTCAGGGATGTAATCAACGGTCACATTGTTTTAGGTCTTCAGAGAGAAATTCAGGAGGTAAAAAACGCCTATGATGCTTACGACAAGCTGAATGAAATCAACACTTTTTCAGTCGACGAGCTAAAAAAATATCACAGCATAATGACTTACGCTCTTGTGAATGAGTCGGGCAGTTTCAGACATGGAGAAGAAGGAGTCTTTGACGGTGACAGATGTATTTTTATGGCTCCGCCTGCAAACCTTGTACCGTCTTTGATTGCGGATTTATTCGATTGGATGAGCAGAGAAAAGGACAGCGTTCACCCTCTGATTTTATCATCCGTTTTTCATTATGAATTTGTTTTCATTCATCCGTTCTCGGATGGCAACGGTCGTATGGCTAGGCTCTGGCAGACTGCGATTCTGACAAAGTGGAAACCGATTTTTCAGTTCATCCCTATTGAAAGTCAGATTCAGAAATATCAGGATAGATACTACAACGCAATTTCAGAATGTCACGTTGAGGGCAACTCAAATCTATTCGTTGAATTTATGCTTGAGATGATTGACGAAATTCTTACGGAAATTATTTCACAGACAAAATCCGACGACTCACAAAGCAGCAGTTACGTAAAAAAATTGCTTGACGTTATGGAGTTTGACGTTCCGTACACCACGGCAGAAATTCTGAAAAAGCTGAATCTGAAATCAAGAGAAACCTTCAGAAAAAATTACCTCAACCCTGCAATTGAAATGAATCTGATTCAGATGACTATCCCCGACAAACCCACCAGCCGCAATCAGAGATATATTAAAAAGTAAAACACGCAAGTCAACAAGCAAGATAATAAGTAAGTTATTTTATGTATTAGCCGCCGAATTTTCACTCGGCAGCTTTTTCATTTCCTGATTCGGCTGATGTACGATGCGATTTTTCCGTTCATTTTTAGTCTTTCCTCCTGCGTTATCAGCCCGTTTCTGAATAAATATTCGTTAAAGAAAGACAACCATATTTCCTTTGACATCTGCATTCTTAGCTTTTCACATTCGTTTTTATTAATCGCTATCTCTCCTTCCTCATATTCATTATGCTGAATTTTTGAATGTAATATTCATCCTTTGTTCCTCCATTCCGAATAATAATTTACCTTGCATAGTGAATTATAGCTTGTTGATTTTTACAGTGACTTATAATCTTTTCGCTCAAATAAATCGTCAAGCCGTACCTTGCCTCTTGTACGGCGGACATTATTTATCGCTTCTTTTCTCATTGCTTCAAGTCTTTCCTTTGAAAAATGTTTTTCCTCGGCAAGTATTTTCATAATCAGCTCAAGCTCAACTGCATATCGGAACAGCCCTTTTGAAATTCTTTTCTGCTGTTTCTCACCAGACTTCGCAATTTCCTTTGCGAGCTTTTCATTGACAACAGAATTTTCATCCGACAAAAGCTTGTCTGCAAAATACGAATTGACCGCATAGGCAACAAAATCATTCCTCGATTTAAAGCCTGCCGACTTGATTTCTTTATCCATTTTCTCCACAAAATCCTTGTCAAGAAAAAGGCTTATTCTCTGTTTTTCATTTGTCATTACTGAACACCTCCCTGTATTCTGATACACACTTGCTGACTCCTGCAAAAACGGCTTGTTTATCGGATTATTTTCGATTATGGGATACACCGATACACCAAAACCGAAATCACGACCCACAAAAGTATCACCTTTTGACTCCCATAAAACGATACTGTGTTTTATCGAAAAACGGCTTGTTAAAGCCAAATCTTCGGTCGGCACTGCCGTACGATGTGGTACGCAAGGGGCATACATCAGTGCCCCTTGCTTTCTCCTGCTTGACTACCTACCCTATAAATCACGGGCAGATATTAGAACATCCTTTTGAAAAGCCGTTTTCCTTTCTGCCGTAAATTTGCCCGAATTTCGATTTTCGCTTGCAATCGGGTACTTTCTCACCCATGGCAAAATAATCGCACAAAACGCCTCACGTTGGCTGACACGGCTCTTTGCGTGACAGTGTGACGGAAGGATTGACACTTGGCTTTGTATTATATTTACCGTCACTAATGTCACTGCCGTCACCGAGCTTTTCAATTTTAATAAATCTCCCCTGATTAGTTCTTCCGAATTCACAGCAGTACCCCAGACTGCAAAATTGAGAATGAAATTTCAGAAGTCTTTTAGAAAGTATCGGTGGTGTTATTTCAGTTCCGCTGTTTTCTTTGATAAGCTCTGCAAGCTCGGTTGCCGTTCCCTTAAAAGATTTTTCAACAGCAGAAGAGAAATAATTATCTACGGCAACTACAACCTCGTCAAGCATTTTAACGATAACTTCTTCTCCGTTGTTCTTTGACCATACGAAATTCTTTTCAGAAAACTCAAGCGGTATTTCAATCGTTTCAATATCTCTGCCCAAGCAATACAGCGTTGCAAGATTGTCTGTTCGTTTTGGTCTGCTCAAAACAAAGACAGTATCAACTGCTCCCGATAAACCGGTTGAACCCGAAAGCATATTAAGAGGATCGTCATCCCTCTGCTTTCTCAGATGATGCACAAGCAAAATTGCAATATGATTTTTGTTTGCAATCTCTTTCAGGAAAGTCAGGTCATCATAATCACTTGCGTATGGATTGCTTTTTGTATCATTGTTTCTTATCCTCTGCAAAGTATCAATCGCAATAAAAACTGTATCCGGATGTTCAGCTATGAAGTTTTCTATCTGCCTGTTCAAGCCGTCGTCAATACTTTTTGACAATATTGCAAAGTGCAGATTGCTTGGAGCTTCGTCTGTGATTTCAAGAAGTCTTGATTGCAGTCTTTCAAAGCTGTCCTCAAGTGCAAGATACAAAACTGTTCCCTTGCGTGTTTCGTAATTCCAGATAGGTTTACCGTTTGCAATTTGCAGACACATCCAAAGCACAAGCCACGACTTTCCTATCTTCGGTGAACCGCCAAGCAAATGTATTCCCTGCGGAATCAGGTGTGATACAATAAACTCAGGTGAGTTCAACGGCGAATTCAAAAGCGTTTCACCGTCAATAGTTTTCAGTAAATCATTTTCTCTTAACATTTTTAATCCTCCCTTGTTTTAATTCCGTTGGTATAGAATTTGAATTTTTATACCGACATGATATAATGATAAAATAGCGAGTATCATATTTAAATAAAAAAGTAAACTTTCACAAAAACGCAAAAGTTTACTTTTTTACAAAAGGAAGATTCATTGTGTTGCAAGAAAAATATTTATCAGTTCGTATAGATGATGAGGGAAATTTAAAAAGAATATTTCACACTGACAGCAGTGCAGAAAAGTTGCCTGATACAACTGCTGTTGACGAAATTCTTGATTTTGCAGGAATTATGCTACAGCGTTTTCTGAGCAACGCTGAATTAACTGATGATTTTCAAAATCAGTACACATCAAATAAGGAACTAAAGCACTGTGTGGGTTTTGATGTTTTCAATCACGCAGTTCAGTTGGTCAACGATTATTGGACAAGAATAGATATCTGTCCAAGCTTTATCGCAAGTGATGAACTTAGGACATCCATCCTTCATATTGCAAATCTACACTTCTCCGTTAATAAATTTCTATATCGCATCAATGAGAGTATTGATATGGAGCTTGACGATAGTTTTAGCTTTCTCAGCAATTTTGATTGCAATATAAAATATAGCTATAACGAAAAGAAGAACTCTTTTGAAAGGGAATATCGTTTTCAAAATCCCGATGATTATTATAAATTTCTTCTGATGCACTTTGTAAGGCTAAAGCCGAACATATCGAAATGCCGGCTTTGTGGGAGATATTTCAAAACTAAAACCAAAAAGAAAAATAAGTATTGCGGAAACACTCTCGGTGACGGAGTAACCACTTGCAGAGTTTTTGCACCAAAACTTTCCTCAAAGTCCGATATAGAAATCCTCTTTGACAAAGTCAATCAGAGAATGTGCAAGCGTTACGAACGAGCGTTAAACTTGGAAAAGAAACCTTCTGCAAAGGATCTTACCTATACTCAGTATTGCGATTGGCACAACAAAGCTATCAAAGCCAGAAATGATTGTATAGATGGGATTATCTCATTTGAGCAAGCGTCAAAAATCATAGATGTAGAATAAAGCAAAAACAGGGCAGCCCATAAAATTTTGTGTAAATAATAATCCTTCAAGCAATAAAAGAATACTGGATTGCGGTGCAATCAAGCAGGTATTCTGTCCTCAAATATTATCGATAACTGGCTTAAAACTACATCCCAGTTTCGACATCTTTGTGTCCAGCGTTCGACAATCTTTTGCGACGCTAAATACAACATTTTGCGCAGGCTGTCATCGTTTGTGAATGACGGCTTGTTTTTCGTAATCTGCCTGAACTGACGGTTCAAGCCTTCGATAATATTCGTTGTATATATTATCTTCCGAACCTCGGGCGGATATGCGAAGAATGTGGAGAGAATATCCCAATTTTCTTCCCAGCTTTTAACGCAGGACGGATAGGTTTTGCCCCACTTATCCTTGAACAAAATCAGGTTGTTCATAGCTTCTTCCTCGCTGATTGCCTGATACACTTTCTTGAGGTCAGCCATCAGCTCTTTGATGTGCTTGTAGCTTACAAATCTTGTGCTTGAGCGTATCTGATGAATGATGCAACGCTGGATTTGTGCATTTGGGAAAGCCGCCTCAATGGCTTGTTTGAAGCCTGTCAGACCGTCCACGCAGAACAGAAATACATCCTTAATTCCACGGGTTTTGAGTTCGTTCAACACATTCAGCCAGAATTTACTGCTCTCATTTTCGCCAATCCATATGCCGAGAATATCTTTCCGACCGTCAAGATTGATGCCCAAAACTACATATGCAGCCTTCGTGATATACTGATGATTCTCCTTGACCTTGTAATGAATTGCGTCCATAAACACGAACGGATATACTGCTTCAAGAGGTCGGTTTTGCCATGCAGTAACGTCAGGCATAATCTTCTCGCTTATCTTGCTGACAAGCTCGGGCGAGATTTCAACATCATAGAGATTTTTGATTTGCTCTGCAATGTCACGCTGGCTCATTCCA